>NZ_JBVJPA010000023.1:13362-182036 GCF_055582885.1 Streptomyces sp. NPDC107454
CTCAAACCACCCGCTGCCCTCCCCCTCCCAGGAACGGGCCAAAAGAAACCAGCAACAAACACCCCCGGGTGCGGGTCGCTTCGCAAAAACCCCTCCCCCCCCCGGCGGTCCAGCTCACCCGGAATCCGAGGATCCCGTTCGAGAGGGTGCATCCGAATTGTCATGATGCATTCACGAAACCCCCTGCCGCGGGTTCCCGGGCGAAGGGGGCAGCCGGCGGCGGCGCGTTCGGCCTGGGCCTTGGTGCGGGCGAGGCGGTAGGACTCCGTGCCGGTCTGGATGATCGCGCCGTTGAAGGTGAGGCGAACCACGGTCGTTCGCTGTCCGTCACGCCGCCCCGCCCTGCGAGCTACAGGAACTCGCTTCGGTAGGTCGAGGCCAACTCGGCCGCGCGGCGGCGGCGCTCCGCGAGCTCGTCCTCCGACAGCTGCGGCGGCGGCGCGTCCTTGCCCGCGACGACATCGCCGATGCGCATGAAGTACTCGTCCTGGCCGGCAGGGGTGCACATGCACAGCATCCGGGCGGGCGCACCCGAAGTGTTGCGGAAGTTGTGCGGCGCGTTGGCCGGGATGTTGATGGTGGATCCGGCCCGTACGGTGTGCTTCTCGCCGCGGAAGGTGAACTCGATCTCGCCCTCGAGGATCGTGAACATCTCCTCGAAGTCGTGCCGGTGCGGCGGCGGGCCGCCGCCGTCGGGGACGCGCATGTCGAGCAGGCAGTACCGGCCGTTGGTCTGCTCGCCGGTGACCAGCATGGCGTACGTGTTGCCCACCAGCGAGATGTACGTCGTGCCGGGGTCGTCGGGGTCCGCCACGGTCAGCGAGCGGGACGGATCGTCGTCGGGGATCATCGTGGTCGTCTCCTCAGGGGTCACTCAGGTGGGAGTCAGGCGCCGGGGGCGACGACGACCTTGCCGCTGGGCAGTGCGCCCGCGGCGGCGTCGGCGTGCAGGGCAGGAAGCTCGGCCAGCGGCACCCGCCGGGCGATCTCGACGCGCAGCTCGCCGCGGTCGATCAGCTCCACCAGGTGCGACAGCTGCTCCGCGTCGCTACGGACGAACAGGTTGATGCCGCGTACGCCGCGCTCCTCGTCGGTAGGCGCGGGCATCCACACCGTGGTGTTCACCAGCACACCGCCGGGGCGGATCAGGCCCAGGAGCGCGGCCAGCTGTGCCGGTTCGACCGGCGCGAGGTTGAGCACGACGTCGACCGGCCGGGTCACCGCCGCGACGACGTCGGCGGCCGTGTGGTCGATGACCTCGTTCGCGCCCGCCGCCGAGACGCGTCGGCTGCTGCGCGGGCTGGCCGTGGCGATCACGTAAGCGTCGGCCTGCTTCGCCAACTGCACGGCGAAGTCTCCGACCGCTCCGCCCGCACCGTTGATCAGTACGCGCTGCCCGGCGGTCAGCTCGGCGTGCTCGAACAGCGCCTGCCAAGCGGTCAGGCCCACCAGCGGCAGCGCGGCCGCGTCGGACAGCGCGACGCTCTTGGGCGCCGGCGTCAGGGCCTCAGCCGGTGCCAGGACGTACTCCGCGGCGGCGCCGGCCTCAGTCATCGGCAGGAAGCCGATGACCTGGTCACCGATCTGGATGCCGGTCACCTCCTCGCCGAGCGCGTCGACCGTACCGGCGACGTCGATGCCGGGTGTGTGCGGCAGCGTCACAGGGATCGGCCCCTGCATGAAACCGGCGCGGATGTTGGCGTCGACCGGGTTGAACGACGTCGCCGCGACACGGACCCGCACCTGCCCGGCGCCGGGAACCGGCTGCTCCACGTCCTCGTAGCGCAGGACGTCGGGGTCGCCGTACTGGTGGAAACGCACTGCCTTCATGGTTCTTCTCGCTTTCGCCCGAGAGGTCGCGGTCGCGTCGCTTCGCATGCGAGGGACGGCATCGCGTGGGTGGCGCCGGGCACAGCCGGCAGGCGGTAGATCGTTGTGGGGTTGAAGCGCTGCCAAGCGTAGGAACGACCGCGCGGAGAAAGGGTGTACGTTCGCGACACTGGATGGGATTCCGGCGACATCTTCATCGGGGCGGAGGACACATGATGAGCAGGCCGCGTTTCCTTGGTCCCGGCGGCAAGGTGGGCACGTTCACCGTCGACGCCGACTCCACCGGCACCGGCCGGGGAACGTGGGAGCCGTTCATCGACACCTGGAACGACCGCATGGGAGACCGCTACCCTCTGCCGGAATTCAGTGCTTCCACGGTCGACGGCTTCCAGGGAACGATGCGCTCGGTGGCCCTGGAAGACACCGCTGTCAACGAACTCTGGGCGTCCTCACCCGTGAACACCCGGGCAGTCGGGACGTATGAGCACGATCAGATCAGGTTGTACGTCGGGCTGCGCGGCGCAGTGGCCCTGCAGGACCCGCACGATCAGGGCGGTGACGCGTTGGTCTCGGCCGGCACCTACTTCATGCACCACGTCGTGACGGAGAATCACTTCCACACCACGCCCGTGATCGGCACCCGCATCTTCATCTTTCCCGGCGACGCCCTGCGGCCCCTGGTCGCCGGGAAACCGCGCACAGGCCAGGCCACCTCGCCCGCGGCGCAGATCCTCATGGCACACACCAGCATGGTGCAGCGGACCCTGAGCGGCCTCAGCCCGGCGGGCGCGCACGCGTCCCGCAACGCCCTGCTCGAACTGGCCAAAGGGCTGATCCTCGACCACTTCGACGACCGCGAGACCGCCTTCACCCCCGCGCTGGCACAAGCGGCCAAGGACCTGGCCGATGCCCGGCTCACCGACGCCGAGCTGTCGCCGGCCACGATCGCCGCGCAACTGCACGTCTCAGTCCGCACCCTGCAACGGGCCTTCACGAGTCTGGACGAGCCGTTCAGCGCCTACATCCGCCGCCGACGCCTGGAGGAAGCGGCCGAGGCGCTCACCGACCCCGGAGCACGGCTCAGCGTCTCCGAGGTCGCCGCGCGCTGGCACTTCACCGACAGCAGCCACTTCATCCGCGCTTTCAAGAAGCAATACCATGCGACACCAGCGCAATTCGCACGCCGGCTGACGTGACGACGCAGCCGGCCGCCGTACGGAGCAGCGCCGGGAGAGTCGCGAGGCAGTCCACCACGTGCTTCGGCGTGACCACGGCGGCTGCCTCCGCCAACCCATCGTGCAGGGCATGAACGAGGGCCTGGACGCCGCAAATTCTTGAGCCGTGGCGGTCTTCGTCTGCTGACCAGAAGACCCGTGGGCCACGACCAAACCCCCGATCGCGGAGCCCCGACCATGGCCACGAAGTCGAAACAGCCTCGCGAGCTGCCTCGTGGTCGCCCCATCCACGACCCCGACCACGAGCTTGCGCAGGCGGGCAAGGGCAGTGCGCTGTGGGCACTCCCGTGGCCAGTCGGGGAACCGACGAAATGCGGTGCCCGGGGTGACGGAATGCGCGGGGCGCAAGGTCGGTCCGCTGGGCGGCTGCCGCGTGTCCGTCGGCGCTCGCGGGACTCACCGTAATGCGTCGGCGCCCCGTTAGCCGAGCTTCCGCAGCACCTCGGCGATGTTGGCCCGGTATGCACGCAGCGCCTGCAGCCCGGCGGCGTAACGGTCGCGGTGCCGTGCGATGTCCACGGCCTGCTTCTGCGCCCGTACGGAGTGCCAGAGCTCGGCCGTATGGTGGCGACGCTTGCAAGTGACGTCCGCGACGGCGGTGGCCCGCTCGCGCTGCGTATGCCGGGTGTTACCGTCGCCGCCCCGGTGCCAGGTGGTGTCCGTGTACGCCGTGACGGGGTCGGGATAGCGGGTGAATCCTTGCTCTGCCACGCAGCGGGACCACACATTCCAGGCCGCGCGGAGGCGCGGGTCGCGCTTGACCGCCTTGTCGACCTCGATCGCCCGTGTGCTTGCGTAGGGCCAGTCCCGCTCGAGGTTGATGCCGCGTATCAGCCGCCGGCTCGCCTCGGCGCTGCAGGCGGGGAAGTCCGCATACTCGGCATTGGTCATCCGGCGGCCCTTCGGCCGGAGGGCCAGGGACTTTGCCGGGTCCCAGCCGTAGCCCCAGCGGCGGACGGTGGCGAGATCCAGGACGCCGTAGTCGGTGCTGACGGCGGTGGCGACGACGGGGTCGCTGGGGTAGCGGGGGTCGAGCGGGAAGTCCCGGTGGCCGCGCTCCGCCATGCACTGCCGGGTCAGCAACGCCGATGCCCGCTGTGATCGCTGGTAGTCCTGTGGCGTGTAGTCGTAGCGGTCGGCCGGGAGGGGGCCGAGGTCCGATGCTGTGCGGATGACCTCCGGGCGTTCTGGACCGGAGGCGCAGATCGCCGCCAGCACCGCCACCCCCGCCACGGCACCCAGCCGCCACCCCCGCCTCGTCATGAGAAGGGATGCTACTGAACATGCGTTCGTGATGTCGGTCTGACCCGGAGATGCGATTGCAGGTGTCTGGCCCGGAGGGGAGTCGACCGGCGGGGCGTCTGCTCACCAGACGGGGCGGGTGATGACTCAATCAGCCTCTCCCGACGATCTCCGTGCCGTCCTGTTCGACTCAGGCGGCGTGCTGATGCATCCGATCGGTGGCCGCTGGAACCCGCGAGCGGACTTCGAGCAGTCCGTCCTCGCCCACGCCCCGTCGATCACACCGGACCAGTTCGCGGCGGCCATCAGCGCGGGCGACCACTTCCTCGCCACCTCGTCATCGACGCCCGACTACGACGGTTACCACCGGCTGATGCTCCACCACCTCGGCGTGGACCCGACCTCGTAACTCCTCGCCGACTTGCGCTGCGAAGTTCCTCCGGCCATGTTTCTGGAGACGTACCCGGACGTGGAGGAGACCCTGGAGGAGCTAAGCCGGCGTGGGGTGCGCATGGCCGTGGTGTCGGATGCCTGGCCCGGTTTGCCCGACCTCCACGCCGGACTCGGGATCAGCCGGTTCTTCGAGGCGTATGCCATCTCCGCCGTCCTCGGCTGCGACAAGCCGGACCCGCGCATGTACCACCACGCCAGCGCCGCCCTGAACCTCGCTCCTGCGCAGTGTCTGTTCGTTGATGACGATCCGGACCTGGTCGCCGGGGCTGTCCGACTCGGCTATGCAGGACGTGCGCTGTGCCGGGACTCGGCCGTCTCGGACGTGCCCTCCCTCACCTCCCTGACAGAACTCCTGGACTTCTTCTGACGCATTCGGCACGGTCTCCCTGGGTGTGGTCGCAGCGCGAAAACGAGGTTGCGGGCAGCCCCGGCCCGGGTCGGTCATAGAGATCCGGACCGGTGCTGGTGAGGCAGCCGTCGATGACGTGGGGACGGTAGTGCAGCATCTTGAGCTTGCGCTTGACGGCCTGGGTGATCTGGCCCAGGTCGGGGGCGGCAAGGTTACCGAGGTCGCGCTTGACCAGGGACCACACGCCGTCCTGCGGGTTCAGGTCCGGCGCGTAGGCGGGCAGCTGGAAGACGGTGAGCCGGTCGGCGTTCGCGGCGATGAACTCACGTAGCGGTGCGGTCAGGTGGATGCGAACGTTGTCGACGACCCTCACGTCGGCGAGGGGTGAGTGCGGTCCAGCCACCCGCTCGTCCGTCGGCATCAAGGGACGGAGTTGCCGACGACCTCCGCCAACTCGCCAGCCGACTCGGAGGTCAGACGGTAGAACCCCTGGAGGCTGACCGAACGCTCGAGACGGCCATCCACGACGTGCTTCAGACCGCGGGTCTGGCCTCGGCGGTTGCGCCAGGTAAGCCTGGCCAGAAGATCGCCGGGGACCGGCATGTCGAAGCTTACGGGCGTCGCGTCCACGTGCACCGCTGCTGCGCCGCAGCCGCCGGCACCAAGCATCGCCCAGTCGCCGTGCCCGGGAAACGCCGGGTCCTGCCAGGTCACCGGGGCGGTGCCGCAGCAGTCGCCCCGCTCCCTGCCGATCACCCGCATCCGGCTCACCACGTACACGACGCACCGGTTGACGTGCAGCGCGTACACCTCGTCCCCAACACGAGCGCCCGACCAGGCGGGCAGGGAGGAATGGACGCCGCTGAAGGCGACCGGCGGCCGCTGGCCCACGCGACCCGCCGTGCGCAGAGCACGGCACGTGTCATGGGTCCACAAGACGGTGAAGGCATCGGACATGCCGAGATCCTATGAACGAGGACTGACAATCCTCCGGGAGCGGCGCTCCTGGGCACGGTGACCCCGGTGACGAATCGCGTGAGGGCTGATCTCAGGGCGGCGTCACGGTGTTACGAGTCACCTCTCCGTCAACCTTGCTCGGCGGGAAGAGCAACCGGGAAGCCCGGGATTTGGCACACCGCCCCATCCCATCAACACAGGCCGGCGAGTTTCGTCGGTAGCCCGGAGGCGTGCGAACGCAGCAGCTGCCGCCCCGCCGCGAGTGATCCCTCGCGGTGAAGGTTGATCATTTTCACCGAGGGGTGGTGACCGGTAGGTCTTCTCACCGAAGGTTGGGCGATCGTTCAGGGCTGGCTGTCCGGGATCAAAGTGCGGTCCTGATCAACTCGACATCGCGCGGTCCGCGGACGAGTTGACGTCCGCTGGCGGGATCGTGAAGAAGGCCAGTGCTGAGAGGACCGCCGTACTCGCTGCGAGTGCCAAAGCGACTGGAAGGGACCGGGTCACGACCGGTCCGGCAACCGCTGCCCCCAGGGCGAATCCGGTGATTTTCAAGCTGGCGCCGGTGGTGAAGATCTGGGCGCGGAGGTGTTCTGGGGCCTCCCGGTGGCGGATGGCGAACAGGGCGGCCAGCTGGGGCCCTTCACCGATCCCCGCGATGAGTACGGCCACGATGAGCACGACTGGCTGACGCCACGTGGCCAAGGCCAGCGCGGCAGTGTGGACGAGAGCACTGGCCCAGATGATCGTGTCGGGGGCGACTGAACGCGGAAGCCGGGCGAGCACGGCGTTGGCCGCAAGGGCGGAGATCGCCGCGCAGGAGAGCAGCACCGCGCCGCGGCCGGCTCCGCCCAGTACGCGCTCGCCCAGGAGGGGGATGCACGCCATCAGCATGCCCCGGGCGACACAGGAGACGACCGAGGTGAGGGTCGCTCGGGCCAATGACGGCCGTCCGACGATGACCCGCATTCCGGCAGCGAGGTCGCTGATCAGGGAGGTTGTCCGAGCGCCCCGCGCCCGACCGGGGCGGGCGGGCAGCATCCACGCGGCGGGCACGGCCAAGGCGATGAGCACCACGGAGACCACCATGGCCGTCGGGGCTCCCAGCGCCCCTGTCACGCCGCCGGCGAGAGCCGGACCGGCCAGACTCGCCACGCTGAACGTCATGGCATCGAGCGCGTTCGCCCGGGGCAGGTGGTCGCCCAGCACCACACGCGGAAGTTGGGCCGTCCAACCGGCCGACAGGGCCGGCCCCAACAGCCCTGTCAACACTGCGATCAAGATGATGACAGCGAACGGCAACCGGCCCAGTCCCACGAGAACCATCCCCAGCCCCGCCGCATACAGGACGAGAGCCGCAGCCAGCAGGCATCCCGGCCGTCGGGTTCTGTCGAGGAGCGTCCCGAGCACCGGCCCCCCTGCCGCGGCAGAGATCGTGATACCAGCGAGCAGCGACGACGCTTCGGTAGTCGATCCGGCCAGGGCGAATCCCGCCAGCATCAGCGCCGGACCCGACATCTCGTCCCCGGCACGAGCTGCCACTGCCCCGGCCAGATAGAAGCGGAGTGAGTAACGCCTTTTCATCGCCAAGACGTTACGGAGGTAACTCAAAACTCAGCAAGATGCGTTACATTCCACGTGTGTCCTCCAACAGCGACGACTGGTCCACCCGGCACTCTGTGCTGACCACGGCTCGGCGGACCGCCGCCCTGCTCAACGCTCTCGCTGACGACTGCCCCGACCCGGCCGAAGTCGCTGATGTGCTCCGCGCATACGGTGAGACAGACCCCATCGACCTCACCACCCGCGATGTTGCCGGGATGCGCGCAGCCGCCGCCCGCCTGCGGCAAGTCTTCGCCGCCGAGCACGCCGATGACGCCGCAGCCACCCTCAACCGCCTCCTGCACGAGCACACCGGAACCCTCCGTCTGACCTCGCACGGCGGCAGCAGCCCCTGGCATCCCCACCTCGACCACGACGACAACGCCCCCTGGGACGAGTGGCTCCTCGCCTCGTCGTGCCTGGCCCTGACTGTCCTCGTCTGGGACCGTCAACGCCCGCCCGGCAGGATCTGCGCATCACCCACCTGCCAGAACGCCTTCATCACCCAGGGCAGCGGTCCCGAACGCCGCTACTGCTCCCGCCGATGCGCCACCCGCGAACGAGTCGCAGCCCATCGACGCTCCCACTCCGCCGAGCAGTCGAGCGAAATCAAGTAGGGCGCCCAGGATCCAACGCAACATCGCTCAACCTTCGTTGAGAATCGCTCACCACTCGCTCGACCCGTAACCGGGTGCCGCGTTCAGGGGGCAAGGCCGCACGAACCGTCCTACCTCTTCTGCCTACGTCTTTCGGCCTGCTCGAGGATCCGCTTGCGCGTCCACCGCCGACGCCCGCCCTTCTCCGTGAGGGCGTCAGGTGTTTGCATCAGGGGGAGATTGCCCTGGGCGAGGCTGCTGGAGCAGGAGCCGACGCTCTTGTAGCCGAGCAGCGCCGCAGCCTGGGTCGCTCCCAGGAGCTCGTCGGGATCACCGTCGACCGGAACGGCGGGAAGTGCCTTGGCCGGCCGTTCGCTGCTGAGGTGCAGGCCGCTCCCGGGCCGGGTGGCCTTCCAATCGAGCAGGGTCTGCACCCGCCACAGCAGCTTGCGGTAGGGGTGCCCCGGGGTGCCCATCTCCTCGACGACGTCCGGATCGGGGAAGTACCCGGGGTGGTCGCGGACGTAGTTGTTGACCTGGTTGATGTTCTTGTAGCCCAGGAACTTCGAGGCAGCAAGGTTTCGAGCACGTCGTTGCGCCGCCTGAGCGGGTTACGTCGTCATCGTCACCGCACCTTCGAGCGCTGCGTCGTTGCCACCGTCGACACCACCCACTTCCGTGTGCTCCCTGGAAAACTCCCTGGCGTACGGCAGGCCACTGTGACCGTCCGCGGAGGCTGGCGGGAGGGGGCGCCCGGAGCGGAGAATGGTGCTGTTGCCCTGCTCGTCGGTTGGGCGGTGGTCGGATGGACAGGCTCGGCCGGGTGGCTCTGCGCGCGCTGGAACCGACCGACGCACCGTGCTGGGTTTCGTTGCGGCGGGGCGACGTCGTAGCCTTCGTCCGCCAGCGCGCCCGCTGGGCCGAACCGCGCGAGTTCTGCGTGTGCCGCGGCTGGCTGATGTCTGAGAGACGGGCATCAATTCTCGGAGTGCCCCGGACAGGATGTCTCGTGAGGGTTCATCTCTCGGCTCAGGCTTTCGGCCGTGAGGACTCGTGTGCGCAGGTCCGGGGCCCGGCCTCCGGCGGCGTGCCGTTGCGGGAAGGCGGTGGCGCTCCATGCCGTACGTCGCAGTGAGTGCGCTGAGCCACCCCGGGCTGCTCCGCGAGCGGAACGAGGACAGCCTCGTCGTCGGACCGTGGACACTGTGCGCCACCGTGACCGAGAACTCGCAGACCCTGGTCTTCCCGCTGGGGACGCCCCTGGTCGTCGCCGTCGCCGACGGGCTCGGCGGACATCCCGGCGGCGACGTGGCGAGCGCCCTGGCTGCCCACCGGCTCGCGTCGATCGGTCCCACTCTGGGCACCGAGGACGCCGTCCGCGACGCCTTGAACGCCTGCAACCGCGCCCTGTACCGGGCCGCCGGCGGCACCGGAAGTGAGCTGGCCACCATGGGGACGACCGTCGCCGGCGTCGTCGTACAGCCCGGCTCGCTGCTGACGTTCAACGTGGGTGACAGCCGGGTGTTCGCGGCCTCCCGCGACGGGCTGCGCCAGGTGAGCGTCGACGACAGCCCGCCGCTCGAACCCGGGCAGCGCACCACGTCCCTCGTCACCCAGTGCCTGGGCGGTACGCTCGACTACCGCCCCATCAGTCCTCACGTGACGGCCGCGTCGCTGTCGCCCGGCGACCGCTACCTCATCTGCACAGACGGCCTGACCGACCCGGTGACACCGGACGAGATCGACGCGGTGACGCGGGAGCACGACGACGGCCGGGCGGCCTTCGAACTGTGGAAGGCCGCCATCGCGGCGGGCGGACCCGACAACATCACGCTGGCGGTCGTACGCATCGGAGACGAGTAGGGCAGACGCCTGTCGCCCTTTCGCCAAGCCGTCAGACAGGGAAGGCCCCTGACGCGCCAGGACGGCGATACGCGGTGGGGCGGAAATCGGGGTCACGGTGGCTACGCCATGTTTCCCCAGTCGTACGGTCCGCCACCACGCCACTCGATCAGCTCCGGGTCGTCGATGACCCGGTCCTCGGCGGGCAGGCCGGCACGGTGCACGAAGTCCAGCACGTCGAACAGGCTGTAGGCGGTGCCCGTGCACTTGCCCTGGATCATCACGCGACGACCCCCGTCCGACTCCGGCGAAAGCACGACCACTGGGGGGCGTACGTCCATGTCACCAGCATGCGCCCGGACTGGTCGGTCCGCAGTTTCCAGCCGTCGTCGCTGAAGCTCACCGAGTCGTTGTTGCCAGGGCTGTGCTCCATGCCCAGTAGGGTGTCGCGCTCATCAGGGTGAAGCCGCCCGGGGTCTCCAGCATGCCGCGCATGATCTTGTCGGTTTCGGGGTGTCCTGCCGGCCGAACACCCCACAGGTACCTGCCGGTGGTGACAGCATCGGACGGCGTGGTCGTAGCGATGCGTGTCGCGGACCGCGTTCACCGGAACGCTCGGCGCCATCCGCAGTTCGTGGAAGGCGTGCGCGAGGTCCGTACGGAGGCGGGTGGTCGAGCCCGTCTGGACGTCGAGGCCGGCGGCCGGGCCCGGGTTTTCGAGGCCGAGATCTCCGATCGCAGGGGGGAACGCGTGATGGAGTGGCACACCACCAGCGACCCCGAACTGGTGGGCTCCTTTTCGCTGCAGCCGATCAACGAGAACCGCACCTGGGTCCAGGCACGGCTCGAGTACGACCCCGACACGGTCGGGGAGACCTTCGGCGGGCTGGGGGGATTCGCCCAGGCGAACGCGATCGAACGGCTCGTCCGCAGCGATCTGGAGCATTTCGAGGAGTGCGTGGAACAAGGAGGGGGGTGAGCGGTAGAGAAGCCGGGCGCTGAGGGCTGTCGAGGAAGGCCGCCTCTGGCTCGGAGCCGCTGCTGGCGGGCCGGGGCGCCGTAGCCGCTGCGCGCCGTTCCGTCGGAGCCCGCGGTGGGGCAGGGGATCTGACGGATGTGGAATGGCCCCGTTTGGAGTCGCTGCTCCGCACGCCGGTCAGGTCTCGATCACGGCATCGCAGTCGGAGCAGACCACGGATGCGTACTGCACGGGGTACCAGGGAGCGCCAGGGTGTTCGGAGGGCTTCCAGTAAGCCGTCTGCATGGCGAAGGTGTCCATGCCGCAGAGGGTCCGCGGTCCCGTCGCGGAGGGCTCCCCCGGGGCGGAGGGCGCGGCGTGCACCTTGCGGACGGGCCGTTCCTCACCAGCAGGTACGCCCGGGGAGGAGCGCCTGGCCATTGGGTTGTCGAGCTCGTACACGACGACGATTTCGCCCATGCCTCCACAGTAGGCGGCCGGGCGGCCGACCTGTTCGCAGCCTCGAGTCGGGAGGCTGTCCAGTCCCATCCACCGGTTCGAGCCCGGCCACCTCGAACCCTGCCATGCTCTCGTCAGCCAGCCGTAACGCACCCGAGAACGCGGTATAGGGCTTGATTCCCCAGGCGGATTGAGTGACGGTCGCCCAGCAGCGCAACAGCCTGTCGCCATTCCCCTTCCCGTGCACCGTGATCGCCTTCAGGTACGCCGACCTGTTGATCCTCCCGATCCTCAATAGTTGCCGGAAGTACTACGGCGCCCGCACGGCAGCCTTTCTCCTGGTCACCTTCTTCGCCGCGATGGTGGTCGCCTGTTGCGTCGTCGCGTTCGCCTTCGGCGGCCCGGAACTGATCCCCGACCAGGCCGACGCCAAGATCCCCGGGGAAGGGATCACCTGGGACTACACGACCCGGCTCGACATCGCGTTCCTGCTGCCGGACCTGTGGGAGCAGGCGGAGCGCCTCGCGCCGCTGACCGGGCCGACGCTGTCCCGGAGAGCAAGCGGCCCCTGTACTGATTCGAGCGCGACAAGTTCGCCGCGGCCGGGCTCACGCCGACGGCTTCCGACGTCGTACGGCCGTCTCGGGCGGCCGAATGCGCCCTCCAGATGGAAGCCAGGGCGATTGCGCTCACGCCGGGCGGGGAGGGGCGGTTCTTCAGCGTCGAGACCGAGGTGATCCGTGTACACGCCGACGAGCGCATCGTCGTGCCCGGTACGCATCACGTGGATCCGGCCGTATGGAGCCCGCTGATCTACAACTTCCGCCATGGCGGCAGCGCCCGGCCGTACGTGCAAAGCCCTGAGGTGTTCCAGCAGGGGCGGCTCGAGCGCGGCCAAGTCACCTTCCCCGACCATTGGCCACTTCGCGAGGGCCCGACGTGCGCAGTGCCTCTCGCCCTCCCTCGCACCAGGACCGACGTCAGCCGTTTCCCCGATCGCACACTGACCCGGAGCCGTTTGGCTGTCACTGCGTTCTCTTCACCCCGCGTAAAGCCGTCGGCGGCGAGCAGGCGCACCCGCTCGCGCACGGCCTGACCTTGCGAGTGAGGCCACCACCCTGCGCCGCTTCCCGAGCGCACCGAGCTGGGTGCCGACCTCATGGGCCCGTCACCACACCGCCGATCCACCAGCGCGGACCACCCCTGTGAGTGAACGCCTCTGCTGAGCTGGGGCGATAGGGTCATAACGGAAGGTCTGGGCAGTCTCGAGGGCCGGGTCTGACGCAGTTGTCCTTGTCATCCAAGGGGCGCGGCTGCGCCCGACACGTCAGGGGGCCTTTTTGCCGCCAGAGACACCACGATGCGCTCTGACGCTCCCGGGCTCCGATCGCCGAGCGACACCCGGTGCGGCCACCAGCACCGACACGGCCAGGCTGACCTTCCTGTGCGACGCCGTGCGCGGTATCGGCCAAACCCTGGATCTCAAGCGCCAGGCCGGCCAACTTGCCGGCCTGGCAGTGCCGGGGTTCGCCGACTTCGCTTCGGTTCATCTGTGCGATCAAGCCGTTGCGTCGGAAGATGACCTTGTGCCCCAGGGCCTGGAGGGTGCGGTGGTGATGCACCGCGTGGCGGCAGTCCACCATGAGGACCTGGACTGCCGGGAGGAACTCCGCCCGGGGAGGACCTTCGTCTACACGACCGGCACGGCCATGGCCCGATTCCTTGCGGAGATCGAGCCAGTCCTCATTCCCCTTGTAGGAGATGAGGTCCTGCAGCAACTTCCGGCGGAACTCGACAGCCCGGCCGCCCGGTTGGTGCTGAAGGGCTCCTCCGTCCTGCTGGTGCCGCTGGTGGCGCACGGCAGGGCCCTCGGCTTCCTGGTGTTCGGGCGCAAACCCGACCGCCCCGCTTTCGTCGCCGCGGACCTGACAGCCTGTGAGGAGGTGGCCGAGCGGGCGGCCGTGGCCCTGCACCACGCGCGGATCCACAGCGACGAAGCGACGGCATCCGCGGTGCTGCAACGCAGCCTGCTTCCCACGCCGCCCCCTCGCCTGCCAGGGGTGGAGATCGCCTACCGGTATCACCCCAGCAGTCGCACGACGCAGGTCGGAGGAGACTGGTTCGACGTGATCCCCCTGCCGGGCCACCGAGTCGGCCTCTCCATCGGAGACGTGGCAGGTCACGGCCTGCACGCAGCGGTCGTCATGGGGCAGCTGCGCACGGCGGTCAGAACTCTCGCCACTTTGGACCTGCCCCCCGGGCGGCTGCTGGCCCAGCTCGACGCCTTCGCGCAGCACCTGGGCCACACCCAACTGGCCACCTGCCTGTACTGCGTCTACGACCCGACGACCGGCCGCTCCACCCTCGCCAGCGCAGGCCACCTTCCGCCAGTCCTCGTGGGGCCTGACGGCAGCAACGAACTGCTGAAGGTCCCCGTCGGCGCACCGATCGGGGTGGGCAGCGTCACCTTCGACACCCTGGAACTGCTCACGGACCCCGGCAGCCTCCTCCTGCTGTGCACCGACGGCCTGGTGGAGACCCGTGGGCAGGACATCGAGGAGGCACTCCGCGCGCTCGGCCGCAGACTCACCGCCCAGCACTCGTCGCTGGAGGACACCTGTGAGGCACTGATGCGGAGCCGGCATCCCGAGGGTCACCACGACGACATCACCGTCCTCATGGCCCGCCTGAACGGGATTCCATGAGGTTCTCTGCGGAAGCAGCTCTGGATGCCCGGGCGGGCCGCTCAATTTCGAGCTGTTCCCAGGCGCGTATGTGCACCGTGGCTGACAGCTTCGGACTCCCGATGGGCGGCCGTATCGGTCTGCGCCAGCGGGACCGACGCCGTGCGTTGATCGATCACCTGGGCCTGCGCGACAATGCCGTGCCAGCCATGCAGCACTCGCCCTGCGTGCCCGGCGCAGTACGGGAACGGGCCATTCCGGAGACGCTTTGCCGAACTGCCCAGACTGCGCCGGCGCGATGTGCGGAGCGACCGTATTGTCCGGCTGACGGACTGGAGCGTATGGGTGCCCTCGCTGGAGAAGCCGGACCTGGGCTGGAAGCCGTGTGAGCTCTCCCCTTGGCCGCTGACCGAGGTGGAACAGCGGGAGTTGCGTCGCCCTGACCTGAGCGGACTGCCCACCCGCACACGAGGGTCCTCCGGACGTCCCCCTCCCGCTATCGCGGTGCAACGGCTTGAGCCACTCCTCGGCTGCGACGACATCCGCCCATTGCGGGCATGCGGTGCAGTGTGAGTCAACGCCGGGATCACGCGCCTGATCAGCACCCAAGACGCGCGGGATGTACTACTCGGAGCGAAAGGCCGACCGGTCGCGACCATGGTTCGTCCGAACCGGGCGCCTGGCATAAATCCGGATACATGGACGAGGCGCCCAGGTGTATCGATCCCACGACGGACCGAGTGTCCACCGCGCTCATGCTGGGCTGCTCCCCCGAGTAGGTTGGCCCGTGCTCTCGCTGTCAGGGGCTGACCTGCCGATGCGGACGCGACGCCCAGCTCGTGTGCCTCATCTGCCGGGCGAGCGAGGAACGGGCCGCCGGGGACGCACCCGCTTCGGGTACTCGTGCGCCCCGGTCTCCGAGTCCTCGCCGCGAGAAGCCTGCACCTCATCCATTAGATGCTAAAAAATCTTCCACAATCCTATTGACTCGTGACATATTTCGTGCATGGTGATTACTAGGCCATAACACCGAAAGGGCGACAAAGTCGGTGAGGACGTCTAGTCGGCGGAGTGACTTGGACAGGATGTGGTTTAGGCCCCCGGCAAGCCGGCGCGATACCGAGGCGACAGTGACGACTGAGGCTTCAGGACACGCGCAGCACTACCGGGGACTGTTTTTGCCCTCGGAGCCTTCGCGCGGGCCCGACCGCGGTGCGAAGGCTCCGCCGCGCCTGCGCTCCGCAGAACCGAAGAGCACCGAGCCTGTTCCCTGAGGGCCGAACCGGTCAGTCTGCATCGATGTCGGGCTGGATCTCCACGGTGAAGGCCGCGTCCTCGGGGCCGTCACCTTCCTCGTCCTCCCAGACGATCACGCGCACGTGCCTCTGCCCGGTGCCGCGCACCTCCCACTCGGTCACTAGGTCGGTGACGACGAGGGCGGCGACGTACTCGGCGTTCTCCCGGGGACCGTCGGTGCTGACGGTCCCCCGCCACCGCTCGGGATGGCCGCCGTAGGGGAGCCAGCCCTGCGAGCCGTGCGGCTCGTCGACCCGGTACACCCAGCCCTTCTCGGTGCCCATGGCACCGATCCTTCCACTCAAGGAGTCTGATTCGAAAATCCCTCAAGGCCGCAGTTCAGACCGGTCCCGCGCGCCGCCGAGGGCCCGCCGGGGCAGTGTTGTCCGTGGGCGGGGAGCATGTCCACTGCCCACTGCCCACTGGACTGCGGCGTACCGTCGGCGCCCGGCGCGGACTGCCGATTGGACGGCCCGCGAAGCTCAAGGCGACCACCCGCGCCGGAGCCGCCCAGCGCATCAAAGACGGCGCGATCCCCCGAACAGGTCGCCGCAGAGCCCGGCGTCAGCCGCTCCATGCTGTACCGAGAGCTACGCAAGCACCGCGAGAGTACCGGCCACGACGGTTGATCAGTGATCCAAGCCGCATCCCTGCTGGTCGGCGGTATCCGTTGTTTCAGTGAGTGCTACCGGGAGTCCTGGAAGACGGAGGTGACCACGTACTTGTGGAACCAGTCGGTGACCGGACTAGCCCCGGACTGGGACCACTTGACCGGGAAGCAGCGGCGGGTGTTCTTGTCGATGTCCGCCGGCATGCTGGTGCCCCAGATGCAGTCGGGGTCGGAGTAGTTGGCAGTGAGGGTCGAGCCGGTCTCGGACTTGATGGTGCGCACGCGCCACTTGATGTAGCGCAGAGTGTCCGGGCCGCTGCCCTCGACGTGGTTGGACAGCTGGATGCCGCCGAAGACGACTGGCGGTGTGGCTGCCGCGGTGGTGTTGGCCTTGCCGGTGTTCTGGATGGACTTCAGCCACAGGCTCGCCGAGGCACGAGGACGGCGGCCCGCAGACAACTGCCGAGCTTGTTGGTCAGCCGTCCGTCCGCCTCCGCGGCCTTGAGGCGGCGAGATCTTTGACCCTGCGTGAGTCGCGTTCGGGCTGGAACGAGACGTCGTAGTCCTCAATTGTCTTGTGGTGCGGCAGCCGTGACGACCATGAACATGATGGCGGGCGCACCCAGCGCTGCGGGGCACTGGATTCGGACACGGAGGGCCTCCGAAAGATGCCGATGGTGAGCTCAGGCAACCCCGGAGCGAAGCCGTTGGAGCGAGCGGGCGATCACCGCTTCCTGGCGTTCCGGTGTCCAGTGGTCGGGATGTTCGACCGTGCTCAGGCACAGACCGTTCGTGACGGCCCGGAGGAAGTCCGTGGTGCTGTCGATCTCGGTCGGCGGTACCAGCGGTTCAAGGTGGGAACGGAGTAACTGGCGTACCTCCCCCTCCCATTTCTCGAAGAAGTGCGCGATGTCCGGCTCGCTGTCGCGTGCCGGCATGAGGTTGAGCCGCGCGTGCTCCTCCCGCAGGCTCTCCGGGTCGTCGGGGACCAGCCACAGCAGGAGGGTGTGCAGCCGAGCCAACGGATCGTCCACATCGTGCTCGCTGACCGACAGCTGAGCCTTGCCCTTTTCGATCGTGTAACTCGTCAGGTCCACGAGCATGTCACGGCGAGACCGGTAGTAGTGGGTGACGAGGGTGGAGGATCCGCCGAGCCGATGGGCGACGGCGCGAAAGGAGAGTCCCTGCAGACCGGACTCGGCAAGGACTGCCACGGCGGCTTCCAGGATCTCCCTGCGGCGGGCATCGGAGTCGACGACGCGTGGCATCAGTGCTCGTCGACCTCTCCGGTTCGCCCGTTCACATCCGGACCCATCGTGCCCGCCTCGGTTGTCGTCCCCGAGATCATAACCGGGCTGCTCCTGAATGTCCGGTGACGGTGAGGCCTCTGGCAGTCGCTCAGCCAACTGCCAGAGGGACCAGTAGGGGGAATCGGTCAGGTGGTGCCTCGGTCCGACGGAGCCAGGAAGCCCGTCGAACGGGACCGAGGCGCCTCCGCCTCGGCGGCACGGTCCCACGCCCCACCCGTACGGTGCCTGCCTTCGACCCTGAGCCGGTTCTTGGGAATGCGTTGGCTCGGCGTCCTCGGGAAGGGCTCCGTGCGCAGCCGGACGTAGCGCGGGACTTTGTACGTGGCCAGCCGGTCGGCGCAGAACTTCGCGAGTTCTGCGGCCCCGACCGAGGCCCCCTCCCGCACCTGTACGTAGGCGAGCACCTCCTCGCCACGGAGGTCGTCCTCGACCGGTACGACGGCGGCGTCCACGACGGCCGGATGCAGGCGCAGCACGGCTTCCACCTCCGCGGGAGCGATGTTCTGCCCGCCGCGGCGTATCAGTTCCTTGATGCGGCCGACGAAGTAGTACATGCCGCGTTCGTCACGGCGGATCAGGTCGCCGGTCCGAAGCCGGCCGTCTCGCAGTACTTCCTGGGTGGCGGCCGGGCTGCCGAGGTAGCCGGTGAAGACGATCCCGCCGGTCAGCTCGAGCTCGCCCTGGCCGGCTCCGTCGACGACAAGGCCGTCGGAGTCGACCAGCCGCGCCTCGATGTCGGGATACGGCACACCGATGGCTCCCGACCCGACGAACTCCTGTGCCACGTGGTCGGGCATGGACAACGCGGGACCGGACTCGGAGGATCCGTACACCTCGTACCAGGGAAACCCGAAGCGCTCGTTCAACTCGTGGTGCCTTTCGGCGGGAACGCCGACCGCTTGAGCGCACTTGATGCGGTGGTCCCGATCCGCCGGGGCGGGTGCCGCGGTCAGCAGCAGGCTGGGAATGGCCCCGATCGTGTAGACCTGGGTGACACCGAACTCCTTGGCGACCTTCCAGAAACGGGACACGCTGAACTTGCGCATCACCACGACGGCGACCCCCGCATGCCAGGACGCCAGCGTCAGATAGAAGCCGTCGCCGTAGTGGTACTGCACAGGTACCAAGATGCGATCGTGCGCTTCCAGAGGCCGGCTACGAAGGATCACGTCGACGTAGCGCAACGGCTCGGCGTGGTTACCGCCGAGCGCCTTGGGCATGCCGGTGGTTCCCGAGGTGTAGCCGATGTCGACCAGGTCGTCGATCTGGCACGCCGCCTCGGCCAGGGGCAGTGGTGTGGCGTCCTGGTAGTGGTGCGCCAGGCCGTCCGGCTCACCGTCACGCACGTCCAGTACCTCTTCGAGCAGGGACTCCCCGACCAGTGCGCCCAAAACCTCGGCGGCGTGTCCCTCGGCCACCGCCAGTCGGCAACCCGCGTCGTCGATCATGAGCGCGGCATCCGCCGGACCGATGTCGGACCCCATCGTGACGACCGTGCCTCGGACGAGGACGATGCCGAAGTACGCGATCAGGTATTCGGCCCGGTTGCCGACGGCGAGGGCGACCCGGTCGCCGGCGGACGACCGGGACCGGAGGAAGCCGGCGAAACGCTCGATGCGCTCACGCAGTTCGACGAAGCTGACCGTGACTCCGTCGTCGAAGATCAGTGCGGGCGCGTCGCCGCCCGCGTCGAAGCAACGGGCGGCGAAGTCGGTCAAGGTGGTGCGCGAAACGGCCGTCCAGGCGTCGGGCATGTCCGCCGGCCAGGTGATGAGGCCGGCGGGAATGCTCACATCTGTGGGCATGGGTCTCCTCAGAGCTGGGGCCGAAGCTGCGCCCACGGCGCGATGGACTCGAAAGCGGCGGCCGCTTGCAGCACGGCCATGTCGGCGCCGCGGGCTGCTGCGATCTGCAGACCGACCGGCAGACCCTCTCGGCTGAACCCGGCGGGCACGGTGATGGCCGGGCAGCCGGCATGTGCGATCGCTTCCGTGAAGCGCTGGTTCTCGATGACGGGCCAGCGGGTGGGAACGCCGTCGATCTCCGCCGGGCCGCCGAGCGGACCGGGGTGCGGGAACGCGGGCATCGGCGTGGTCGGCCAGACCAGGAGGTCGTACTGGGCGAAGACATCGGCGAACGCCCGGAAGATCCGCGTCCGCGTCACCATCTGGACATGCGCGAATTCCAGGGCGCTCATCCCGGACACGCGTTCGTAGAGGCGCTGTATCTCGGAAGGGAAGTCGGCCAGTGTCATGCCGTCCGCGGCCAGCGCGTCGACCTCCTGGCACATGTACGGCCCCCACCACTTCTCGAAGTAGTCGTAGGGATCCGGCAGGCTGATGTCGACCTGCTCCACGTCCGCGCCCGCGTCCGAGGCCAGCCGGCCGACCGCGTCGCGTACAACTCTCGCGGTCTCCGGATCGACCGGGCCGCACCCGAGATCCGGGCTGTACGCCACGCGTTTGCCCTTCAGCGAGGCCGTCGTGAGAGCCGCGAGGTAGCCGGCCCCCTCGTCCAGCAGACACACGGCGTCGAGGGCATACGGCCCGGCCACCACGTCGAGCATCAGGGCGGCATCCGCGACGGTCCGCGTCATCGGCCCGGTCACCGTGACCGTCTCGTAGGCTCCGGTGCCCTCCGAGCCGAAGGGGATCCGGCCGCTGGTGGCCTTGAGTCCTACGACGCCACACATGGACGCCGGCACGCGGATCGAGCCGCCGCCGTCGCTTCCCGTGGCCAGCGGGGCCAGGCCGGCGGCCACGGCCGCCGCCGCGCCGCCGCTGCTGCCACCGGTGGTCCGCGACGGGTCCCAGGGGTTGTTCGTCACCCCGGTCAACCCGCTCTCCGTGACCGCTCCCATCCCGAACTCCGGCGTGGTGGTCTTCCCCACGAGAATCGCCCCGGCGTCGTCGAGGCGCTGCCAGATGGGGGCGTTGCGGGTCGGTACGTACTCCGCGAAGTGGCGTGACCCGAAGGTCGTGCGCACCCCGGCGGTCTCCTCCAGGTCCTTCACCGTGGTCGGAACGCCGTGCAGCGGTGGCAACTCGTCGGCCGGCGTCGACACGACGAGTTTCTCGGCCGCCTTGGCGGCATTCACGGCCTGCTCGGGAAGCACGGTGACGAAGCAGTTCAGCTGTGGCTGCAAGCGGTCGATGCGGGCGAGGACCGCGTTGACGAGTTCGACCGGGGAGAGGTCGCGTCGACGGATCGCGGCCGCCAGCTCGGTCGCGGGGGTGAAGCAGAGGTCGTCGTCAGAGCTCATGGTGGATGTGCCTTTCGGCTTGGAGGGGACTTTCCTGGGGCTCCGCGACAGCGATGGCCGGGAGGACGAGCCGTGCACCCTCGATGCCCCCGACTTCGAGGCGTTGGGTGCTCCGGGTCTTCTTGGTGGCGAACCACGGGTTGTCGTCGGTGCCGGGGTGCACGACGTGGTGGGGGAAGTCGCTCGACTGCAACTGCAACTGGAGGCGATGGCCCCTCTGGAGCCGGTAGGCGTTGTCGTCCAGGTGAAGGGACAGGGCGTCGTCGGTTCGCTCGGACAGGACGGCGCGACCCCACGAGATCGGGCGGGTCGTGCCGTCGGGATACACGTCCTGGAGTTTCGCGAAGACATGCGTGGACGGGGCCGAGCACGAGATCCGCGCCGTGAGGACCGGCTGTCCCGCGAAGTCGACGTGCTCGGTCAGCGGCTCGGTCCGGAAGGTCAGCACGTCGGACCGGTCCGCGAGGTCGCGTTCATCGGGGTAGGCAGCGAGCAGGTACCAGATCGCCTCGATGCCGGTGCTCGACGGGACGGGGTCGTCCGGGTCGTGCGTCCACTTCAGCGACGTCGCCTCATCTTCCGGGTGGCGGTTCAGGGCGTGCGGGCCTGTCCCCCGGGCGGAGAGGTGGAACGTGAGCGGCTTGCTCGGCGGCGGATACTCCTGCGAGGACTGCCAGCCGACGTGTCCGACGTGCCACCGGGCGCGCGGGCGGGGCTCTGCCGGGCGCACCCCGTTGAGATGCTCGTCGAAGAAGTCCGCGACCTCGCCGCACTCGGTCTCGATCCTCTCGGCGAGGGCCGTCTCACTGAGGTACGGGTTGCGCGCGTCGCCGCTGCCGACGTCCGCCAGCAGGTAGCCCGAGTGGTCGGCGGACCCGGCGCGGAGGAAGTGCAGGTCGCGGGGGCCGGCCAGGGAGCGGAAGTGCCGCCAGTCGCGCAGTCCCAGTGGGGCGAGGCCGGGGTCGTACCAGTTCTGCCAGTGCAGGATCGGGACGGACGTGGTGTGGTACGGGTGCCGGTCGCCGTACGGGTTGTACCACCCCTGGTCCCCGGAGCGCTCCAGCATCTGCGTGGCTCCCCGGCATTCACCGACCCGCGTGCGGGCTGCCGCGACGATGTTCGCGACGGAGTCCGCACCCCAGTCGATCTCGGCGAGATAGCCCTTGTCGTCGGTCCAGATCTGCAGGAGGTCGTTGAGCGACGCGAGGTAGGGGACCTCCTGGCTCCACCGCGCTCCCACGTGCAGGGCGCCCATGTCGATCCCCGTCACCATCGGGACGGCCGCCCCGATGGCCGGGTGGCCGCTCGCCACCGCGGCCCAGGTGGTGAAGCCGTAGTACGAAGCTCCGGTCACCCCCACGCGGCCGTTCGACCAGGGCTGCCGCGTGATCCACTCGACCGTGTCGTATCCGTCGGCGACGTCGCAGGCGTAGGGGAGCGTCTCTCCCTGCGAACGGAACTTGCCTCGCACGTCCTGCGTCACGAGCGCGAAGCCGCGTGAGCGGTAGTACTCGGCCTCGAAGGTGAGGGCGGTGTAGCGGCTCGACTTGTCGTAGCAGGTCCGTACGAGAACGGCGGAGTGCGCCGTCCCGTCGTCGGGCAGATAGACGTCCGTCGCGAGTTCTACTCCGTCACGCATGGCGACCATGTGCTCACGGGCGTGCCGGGACGGTCTCTCCGAGGTCATGGTCTCGACGATTCTGAAGCTCATGCCTTGCCTCCGAGATGTATTTCGCTTGTTATATAACGGCTGTGTAAGGTGTGCCCGACAACGGTCGGGGTTGAGGGTCGGGGAGGTCTCGGTGCCGCGGTTCGTGGATCCGGAGGAGCGCGTTCGCGACATCGCGGTGGCCGCCCTGCAGGCTCTGAGCGAGGGGGGACTGCCCGAGCTGACGCTGCGGAAGATCGCGCGGCGGATGGGCGGATCCATCACCCTGATCACGCACTACTTCCCCAACCGTGAGGCGCTGCTGAGCGCCGTGCTGGAGTACGCGCTGGCCGACACGGACGCTTTCCTCGCCGAACTGGAGGAGATCACGGACCCACGTGAGCGGCTGCGGGCCGCCCTGGAGTGGTTCCTGCCGGTGACCGAGGAGTCGCTGATACAGGAGCGCGCGCGGGTGGCGTTGCTGACGCACCAGGGCGCGGAACCCGTCATCCGGCAGCACCTGCAGCGCATGGAGCCGGCGATGCGGACGGTCCTGGTGCGGGGCGTCGAGGAACTGGTTCCGGCCGACGAACTGGACGACACGGTCGACATGGTGCGGGTCTGGGTGTCCGGCATGGCCCTGTCCGTGGTCGAACATCCGGAGATCTGGACGCCCGAGCGTCAGTTGGCCGCTCTGGAGCGTTTCCTCGGGGTGCTGTCCTTCGCGGAACTCCCCGCGGGCTGAACGCGAGGATCGGGGGAACGGATCGGCCGGTGCCCGCCGGTCCGTCCGCTGCTGCGTTTCACGAGGCACGCAGGTCCACCACGCCATCACTGTGCGGTTCGGCGCGGAGTTCCGCCTTCGCGATCTTGCCGCTGGATGTGTGCGGCAGGCTGTCGCGGAACTCGACGTAGCGGGGCACCTTGAAGCGGGCGAGCCCCTGAAGGCACCACGCCTCGATCTCCTGTGCGCTGAGACTCGAACCCGGCTTGAGGACGACGACCGCCTTGACCTCTTCGTCGCGCTGCGGGTCGGGGACCGGTATGACACCGACCTCGTCCACCTCGGGCAGGGCCATGATCTGCAGTTCGACCTCCGCGGCGGCGATGTTCTCCCCGCTGCGGCGGATGACGTCGCGGACGCGGCCCTCGTAGTAGTGCTGTCCGTCGGCGTCCTTGCGGACGATGTCCCCGGTGCGGAACCAGCCGCCGGGCAGGAAGAGTTCGGCGTTGGCGTCCGGGCGGTTGTGGTAGCCGAGCATCATGCCGCTGCCCCGCAGGCACAGTTCGCCCGAGCGGCCGGGCTCGACCTCGTCGCCGCCCTGGTCGATGACCTTCGACTCACGGTGGGGGAAGCACCAGCCCATGGAGCCGCTGCCGACGGTGTCCGTGCGTTCGTACGGGACATAGGTGCCGTTGCCGACCTCGGTGCTGGCGTACATCTCGCGTGCCCGCAGGCCGAAGCGCCGCTCCAGGGGCTCGTGCAGGGAGGGTGGCAGAGCCGACACCGGTGCCTTCTTCAGGGCCAGTCGTCGGTCGGCCCCGCTCTCCGGCAGGTCGAGCATGCCCTCGTCGATCCACGCCATGTCGATGCGATGGTCGACGAGCCAGTTCATGAACTTGCGCCGGCTCAGCCCCGCGGTCACATACAGGCCGCCTCCGCAGGCCAGCGCCATCATCAGATAGCCCTGGTTCTGCATGTAGTAGAAGGGGTGGTCGGCCAGGATCCGCCGGGGCGGGTCGCCGATCGCCGTGCTGTGGACGCCGAGTTGGATCCAGTAGGTGTGGCTGAGCAGGCATCCCTTGGGCAGTCCGGTCGTACCCGACGTAAATTGGATGTTGACCACCTCGCCGGGGTTCGCGCGGTGAGTGCGTGGCGTCGTCGCCTGCGCGGTCAGCGCGCCGAAGTCGTGCACGCCCGGGACCGGTGCGCCGACGGCGACGATCCGTTCGCTCGGTACGGGACCGACGCGGTCATCGGTGAGCGTGCCGGTGACCACGTCGTCGGCGGCGACGAGCCACCGGGCACCCGCGTCACGCAGCACGAAGTCGATCTCCCGTGAGGTGTACTTCGGGTTCATCGGCACGGCGACCGCGCCCGCCTCGATGACCGCGAGCCAGGTCAGCGGGAACTCCACCTGATTGCGCAGCATGATGCCGACCTTCTGGCCGGGCGTGACGCCGAGGCGTTCGAGGCCGGTGCGCACCCGGCCGATCTGTTCACGGAGCTCTGCCCACGTCAGCGTGGGGCCTCCGCCCTCGATATGGGTGAGCGCGAGGTCGTCCGGCCACTGCTCGGCGGCGTAGTCCAGTGCCTCGGGAATGGTCTTGTCGATCAGATACTTCTGATGTGCGGTCATTTCCATGTTCTCGGCCTTTCTACGGCGGTTCAGGCGGTGGTCCACAGGGCGCGCTGCGTCGCGACGAATCCGGGCCGCTCCCGGCCCCTGACCTCGGCACGCAGGTCGGTGACGACGAGGTGGCCCTGTTCCCCGCGGTCGAGCACCTCGCGGACGTGGCCGTGGACGCGGAAGGGGTCGGTGGTGCGGACGACGGAGACGAAGCGGACGTTGTCGAGTCCGTAGTTCCAGGCGATCCACGGGCCTTGTGACCACACGGAGTGGTTGCACAGGACGTCGAGCAGGCTGAGCAGATGGAAACCCTCCACCAGGCCCTCGCCGTATCCGTCCTCGCCCTCGTAGGCGTGCGGGTACTCGTCGTGGTACGACGCCTTCTCGAAATCCTTCGTGCGGTCGTCGTCCACCACGAACCACGGGGTGACGAAGGTCTTGCCGAGCAGCGTCGGCGCCTGGGAGGGATGGCGGACGGTCAGCGTCGTGGCCCCCTCGGTGGAGAGGATGCCCATGGTCGGCTCCTTTGTGTAGCAGTTGCTTTATTACGAGGATGTGGGTCTGCCCGTGGCAGATTTGCGCGCCGTCAGATATGCCGCCGGCGGGGCTGCCACCCGGGCTTGGGCACCGCGTCCAGCAGCTCCTGGGTATACGCATCCCGGGGATGGTCAAGTACGTCGGCCGTACGTCCCTGTTCGACGACACGGCCGTGCCGCATGACCAGGCAGTGGTCGGTGACCTGGCGGACCACGGCAAGGTCGTGCGAGACGAAGAGGAACGCCACCGTGCTGCGTTCGCGAAGGTCGGAGAGCAGGTTGAGCACCTGCGCCTGCACACTGACATCGAGGGCGGCGACGGCCTCGTCGAGGATCAGGACCTC
Organism: Streptomyces sp. NPDC107454; assembly: GCF_055582885.1. NCBI lineage: Bacteria > Bacillati > Actinomycetota > Actinomycetes > Kitasatosporales > Streptomycetaceae > Streptomyces > Streptomyces sp. NPDC107454. The sequence goes on from NZ_JBVJPA010000023.1 coordinate 38,927, forward strand.
CGGCTCCAGGGCCAGCGCACGGGCGATGGCCACGCGCTGGCGCTGGCCGCCGGACAGGTCGCGCGGAAGCCGCGCCGCGTGCTGCTCGTCGAGCCCGACCTCGGTCAACAGGCTCACCGCCCGTTCCAGGGCCGCCGCCCGCCCGAGCCGGAAGCGTGCTCGCAGGAGTTCCGTCAGACCGGCGCCGATGCGCTGGCGCGGGTCCAGCGAGGCGAAGGGGTCCTGGAAGACCATCTGTACCGGAGGCGTGGTCCCCTTCCCGCTGCCCGCGACACCGACCGTCCCGCTGGTGGCCTGCTCCAGCCCGGCGACGATGCGCGCGATGGTCGTCTTGCCCGAGCCGGACTCGCCCACGACGGCCAGCGAGCCACCGCGTTCCAGGGTGAAGCTGACGCCGTCCACGGCGACGACCGCCCTGCCGCCCCGGGAGCGGGCGGGGAACTCCTTGCGTAGCTGCTCCACGACGAGCGCGGGGCCGGCGTCCCGGACGGTGATGGCCGGCGCGGTCATGAGCGCACCGCCTGGGGGAGCTCGGCGGCGATCTGTTCCACTCGATGGCAGGCGACCAACCGGTCCTCCACGGTGCGCAGTTGTGGCCGGTCCTCCCGGCACTCGCCGGTGGCGAAGCGACATCGTGCGGCGAACGCACAGCCGGGGCCCACCTCGTACGCTGCGACCGGCCGGCCCGGGATCGGCTGGAGCCGGGTCACCGCCGTCGCACTGGGACGGCAGGCGAGCAGTCCGGCCGTGTACGGGTGCAGGGGGCGGGCATGGACGTCCGCCGTGGGCCCCCGCTCGACGACCGTCCCGGCGTAGAGCACGGCGAGGGAGTCGGTCACGGCGGCGGCCAGGTCCAGATCGTGGGAGATGAACAGCAGACCGAGGTTCCGCTCGCGGATCTGCTCCTGAAGGATCGCCATCACCTCGGACTGCACGGTCACGTCCAGAGCCGTGGTCGGTTCGTCCGCGAAGACCAGCTTGGGCGAGTGCAGCAGCGCCGCCACGATCATCATGCGTTGCAGCAGTCCGCCGGAGAGTTGATGCGGGTACTGCGTCAGGCGGTGCTCGGGGTCGGTGATGCCGATGCTCGCCATGGCTTCGCAGGCGCGTTGGCGGGCTTCACGCGGGCTGAGCAGCTTTCCCGCCACGACACCCTCGACGAGGAAATCACCGACCGTGCGCAGCGGGTTGGTGTGGGCGCGCGGATCCTGGTGGATGAGGGCGACGTCCCTGGAACGGTAGGCGGCGAGTTCACGGCGCGAGAAGCCGAGCACCGAACGACCCTCGAAGTCGATGTGCCCGGTTGCCGAGGCACGCCGGGGAAGCAGCCGCATCGCGGACTTGACCAGCATCGACTTGCCCGAACCGGACTCGCCGACGAGTCCCACGGTCTCCCCGGCCGCCACGCTCAGGTCCACATCGCGGACCAGCGTCCGCCGGTTCCCGCGGTCTACGGCGCTGATCTGGACGTCCCGCATCTCCAACAGCGGTGTGCTGTTCATCAGTTACCTCCGAACCGCTGGGTGAGCCGCTCGCCCAGCACGTTGAACGCGACCACGGACACGACGATGCACAGGCCGGCCGCCAGGCTCTGCTGCACCGCGCCGTCCAGCACCTCGGACCGGCCGTCGGCCACCATCAGTCCCCACTCCGCCTCCGGCGGCTGGATGCCGAGCCCCAGGAACGACACCGCGCCGAAGTCCACCAGCGCGGACCCGAAGCCGATCGTCGCCTGGGCCAGCACGATGGGCGCCACGTTGGGCAGCAGATGCCGTCCGCAGATCCGCCACGTCGACAGACCGGCCAGCTGTAGCGCCTCGATGTAGGGCAACTGCCGCTGCCGTACCGCGACGCTGCGCACCACCCGGGCGACATACGGCGTGTACACGAGGGTGAGGGCGAGGACGGGCGCCCAGAAGCCGGCCCCGAAGACGGCCGAGGCGATGACCGCCACGAGCACGCCGGGGATGGCGAACAACATGGTCAGCATCCGGTTCAGCATCCGGTCGACCCACCCGCCGTACCAGGCCGCCACGAGCGCCAGCAGGGTGCCGAGGCCGGCGCTGCCCAGCACGATGACGCCCGGCCCGGCGAAGCTCAGCCGGGCGCCGGTGAGGGCCCGGGAGAAGATGTCACGGCCCAGTGAGTCGGTGCCGAACAGGTGCGAGCCGCTCGGTCCCTGACTCGCGGCGAGGACATCGGTGGCCGCCGGGTCGTAGGGCGCGAGCCAGGGCCCGGCCACAGCGAGGATCATCAGCACGGCGGCCAGGGCCGCGGAGGCGAGGAGCAGCGGGTCCGCGAAACGCCGGTGCCCGGTGTTCCTCGGACGGAGGGCGGTGGTGAGCGTGGCCATCGGTTACCGTCCCTTCCTCAGGCGGGGGTCGAGCAGGTCCTGACTGGCGTCCAGCACCGTGGTGACGACGACGAAGACCGTGATGATCAGCACGCTGATCGCGGTCACCACGGGATAGTCCTTGGCGGAGACGCTCTTGATCAGCAGCGAGCCGATGCCGTCGATGCCGAACGCGGGCTCCACCACCACCGAGCCGGCCACGAGTCCGGCCACGGTCAGTCCGGACGCGGTGAGGATCGGCAGCGCCGCGTTGCGCAGAATGTGCCGCCGGAAGATCCAGGAGCGCGGAAGCCCCCGGCCGCGGCCGGTCAGGACGTGCTCGGCGGCGGCCTCCTCCCCGATCGCGCTGGAGGTCAGCTGGGTCACGTAGGCGGCGTAGCCGATCGACAGGGCGGCCGCCGGGAGGGTGAGGTGCCAGAGCCGGTCCGTGAAGCCGCTGCCCGCGCCGCTGGTCGGGAACCAGCCGAGGTTCACCGCGAAGACACCGATCAGCATGGTGGTGGCGACGAAGGCCGGGACGGCGATACCCAGCCCGGCCAGGGCGTTGACCAGGGGACGCCACCGCGGACTCGTACCGCCGATGCCGCCGAGGACCAGGCCCGCGACGAGGATGAGCACCGCGGACATGCCGACCAGCAGGAGCGTGCTGAGCAGCCGGGGCGCGAGCAGGTCGGAGACCGGTTGCCGGTAGGTCAGTGACGTGCCGAGGTCGCCGTGCAAGGCACCGGTCAGCCAGTGCCAGTAGCGCTCCGGCAGTGGGTCGTCCAGGCCGAGCCTGGTGCGCATCGCGGCGCGTGCGGCGTCCGAGGCGTGCGGCCCCAGCAGCTGGGCCACCGGGTCACCAGGGGCCAGGGCGAGGACGGCGAACAGGAGGAAGGAGGCGCACAGGACGGTGGCGGCCGGGGCGACGACGTAGGTCGCCGCGAGGGAGAGGGCGGGGTGTCGCCAGGAGGCGCGGACCCGGGCCGGGGCACCGGCCGCGGACGAGGAAAGGGACACGTCGTCGCTCCTACTTGTGTGCGGCGCCGACATAGGCCATCTGTGGCATCGACCAGTAGGCGAACGAGGTGATGGCCCCGGTCAGCCGGTCGTTGAGGAAGGTCGCGGTGTTCGTGGAGACCAGCGGGATCGTCGTGTTCGCCTTCTCGTACAGGCTCTGCATCCCGACGATCGTCTTGGCGCGGCTCGCGTCGTCGAAGATGCTGCGCGCCTGGTTGAAGAGCTTGGTGACCTGCGGATCGTCGTAGTCGACGTAGTTGTAGGTCTGCTTGGGCAGGTAGAGGAAGCCGATCGTCTCCAGCGGGTCGGGGACGGAACTGAAGTTCGGCGACAGCATCAGGTCGATGCCCTTCCGCTTCGAGGCGTCGTAGCCCGCCTGGGCGTAGACCAGCGGCTGCATGCTCTGGATCCTGATCTTGAGGCCGGCCTCCCGGCCCTCCTGCTGGATCAGTTGCGCGGTGCGCGACTGGGCGTCGTCACCGGCGGAGATGGCCAGGACGATCTCCTGGCCCTTGTAGGAGGACTTCTCGACGAGCTTCTTCGCCGCGTCCATGTCGTAGGACCGTGCGGTCTCGAAGGACTTGTACGCCTTCTCGTACACCGCGCGCTGATCGCTGGGCCAGGACGCGGGGGCCGTCATGGTGTACATCGGGGTGGCGGCTCCGTGGAACACCACCTTCGCCAGGGCTTCGCGGTCGATCATCCGCTGCAGTGCGGCACGCAGGTCGCCGTCGGTCATCACGCCGTCCGGGCGGGCGACGTAGATGTTCATGGACTGGGGAGACGGTCCGAAGACCAGGCGTCCCGTCTTCGACTTCTGCAGAGCCGGAACCGAGGAGGCGGACAGTTCGTAGGCGCCGTCGATCTCGCCGGCGTTCAACGACTGCGCGAGGGAGGTGGCGTCGGTGAGGAACGTGAACTTGACCGTCCTGGCGAACGGGCGCCGGCCGGCGTTCCAGTAGGCGTCGTTCCGGCTCATGAGGATGCTGTCGCCGGTGGTCCACTTGTCGAGCTTGAACGGTCCGCTGCACATCAGACCGCCGGTCGGGGTGCCCAGCTTCGCACCGGCCTTCTCGGCGAACGACTGCTTCATGACCACGAGGTTGGCCAGCTCGCTGGTGAACATCTCGTCGGGTTGTTTGAACGCGACCGTGACCTTGTCGGCGGCCGTCGCCTTGATGGAGCCGACGTCGGCGAACAGATAGCTGCTGATCTTCGACGGGTCGGCCGCCCACCGCAGGCTGAAGGCGACGTCCTGTGCGGTGACGGCGGTGCCGTCCCAGAACTTGACGCCCCGGCGGATCGTGAGGACCAGCTTCGTCGGTGACTGCTGCTCGTAGCTCGCCAGATTGGGCTTGAGGTTGAACTTCGCGTCCAGGGCCAGCAGGGTGTCGCAGAGATTGCGGACCACCTGACCGCTCTGCGGAGTCGCCGCGTTGGCCGGATCCAGCGTTTCCGGCTCGCCGCCGGTGAGGTTCCAGGTGATCCGGTCGACGTCACCCTTCGCGGCGGGCAGCGACGAGACCAGGTCGTCGGCGGAGACCGTCGTCTGCTCGCCCGACGTGCCGCCGGAACACGCGGTGAGCGTGGAGGCGGCCAGTACGAGGCTGAGCACCGCGGCCCTTCGGATCTGTGGTGAAGCCATCGGAATGCCCCTTCGTCGCAGCCTGCGGCCGCTTGCGAGCCAAGTTGACGGCGAATGTATAGCGGGTGATGTACAACAGGCAATGCCTATCCCCGGGATTTTCCAGGCCGTAACATTCGCCCGAGATGCCTCTTGACACCGGAGGGGCCGCCCGCGACGACCGTCGTCGGCGAGGCCGAGCACGGCGCGGAGGCGGTGCGCCGGACGGCCGAGCTGCGCCCGGATGTCGTGCTGATGGACATCCGCATGCCCGGCATGGACGGAATCGAGGCCACCCGGCGCATCGTGGCGGAGGGCCGACGTTCCCGGGTACTGGTGCTGACCACCTTCGACCTCGACGAGTACGCGTACGGCGCGCTGCGCGCCGGTGCCAGCGGCTTTCTGCTCAAGGACGCCCGCCCCGATGAACTCCTCGCAGGCATCCGCGCCGTCGCGGGCGGCGACGCCGTGGTGGCGCCGTCGATGACCCGCCGCCTGCTGGCGGAATTCACCCCCCGGCTCCCCGTGGGCACACCCGGTCCGGACCCACGCCTCGCGGGGCTGACCCAGCGCGAGCACGAGGTCCTGACCGACATCGCCTCCGGACTGACGAACAGTGAGATCGCAGAGCATCTGCGGCTGTCCGAGTCGACGGTCAGGACACACGTCGGCCGGGTCCTGGCCAGGGTCGGCGCCCGCGACCGGGTGCACGCCGTCATCATCGCCTACGACACCGGTCTGGCCCGGCCGTCCTGAGCGGCTCCGGCAGACCTGGGACAACGCCCGCCCTGTCAGGCGTCGGCGGCGGGCCCGCCCATGGCTGTCGCCACGCCCGGCAGGGCCTTTGACGCGGAGGCGTCCGCCGGGCGGGGACGGGGGATGAGGGCCGCGACGGCGAAAGCCACCGCCGCCGCGAGGACTCCTATCGCCAGGACGACACGCAGTCCGTTGCGAGAGGGTAGTTCCGTGCCGTGGAAATCGGTGGTCATGGTGGCGATGACCGTGCCCCCCACGGCGCCCGCGAGGGTGTTGCCGATGGCCCGCATCAGTGCGTTGAGGCTGGTGGCGGCTGCCGTCTCGGACATCGGCACCTCGTCGATGATGAGCGTGGGCAATGCCGCGTAGGCGAGGCCCGTGCCGGCGCCGACGACGCACGAGGCCAGGATGAGCTGCCAGATCTCGGACATCATCACCATGGTGAGGAGATAGCCGGCCCCGATGACCGCGGAGCCGAGCATGAGGGTGAACTTCGGTCCACGGGCCCTGGTGAGCCGGGCGGAGAGCGGGGAGACGGCCATCAGCATCAGTCCTTGCGGGGCCAGCACCAGACCGGTGACGACCAGGGACGTGCCGAGTCCGTAGCCGGTGGCCTGCGGCAGCTGGAGCAGCTGCGGCAGGACCAGCTGGAGCGCGAGGAGAGTGAATCCGACGGCCACGGCGGCGAGGTCGGTGAACAGCACTCGGGGGCGCGCGGTGGTGCGCAGGTCCACCATGGGCTGACGGGCGCGCAGTTCGTACCAGCCCCACAGTGGCAGGATCACGACTGCCGCAGCGAACATGGTGAGGGTCGTGCCGCTGCTCCACCCCCAGTCCTCGCCCTTGGAGATCGCGAGGAGCAGGCAGACCAGGCCGGTCGCAATGCCGAGGGCGCCGATGACGTCGACGCGTCCCCCCGCACGCACCTCGGACTCGGGAACGAAGACGAGGACCAGGACGGCGGCGACCGCGGAGAGCACGGCACCGGTCCAGAACAGCAGATGCCAGTCGATCCTGTCGGCGATGAGCGCCGCGGTGGGCAGACCCACGGCGGCGCCCACTCCGAGTGAGCCGAGCATCACGGCGATCGACATATGAAGCCGCTCGGTGGGCATCTCGTCGCGCAGGATGCTCACGCCGAGCGGGATGATGCCGTTCGCCAGGCCCTGCAGCGCCCGGCCGACGATCATCGGGGCGAGCGAGTCGCTCAGCGCGCAGACCACCGAACCCGCCACCATCAGAGCGAGATTGACGAGGAGCAGGCGCCGCTTGCCGTACATGTCACCGAGCCGGCCCATCACGGGAGTGGCGATGGCGCCGCAGAGCAGGATGACGGTGACGGTCCAGGCGGTGTCCGACGCCGAGGCGTTCAGATACCGGGGGAGATGCGGGACGATGGGGAAGACCAGGGCCTGCGTCAGCGCGTCGGTGATCCCGGCGAAGGCGAGCACTGCCACCAGGACGTTGGCGCCTGGCAGGGCGGATTCGCAGGCGGCGGAGGCCTGCTGGGTGGGGGACATGAGGTCAGGCCTCCGTGTGGGGGAGCCGGCTGGGACGGCCTACGGCATGGCTGATTGTGTGGGGGATGTCGTGCTGCGGTGGATCGTCGGCGAGGGTGCCGCTCAGGTCACCAGGTGACCGGCAGTTCGTGGACGCCGAACGTCGCCATGTCGTGCCGGAACCTGACCTGTTCCAGTGGTACGGCCGGCCGAAGGCCGGGCAGCGCGCGCAGCAGCGCCGGCAGGGCCTCCTGCATCTCGACACGGGCCAGGGACTGGCCGAGGCACTGATGGATGCCGTAGCCGAAGGCGAGATGGCCGCGGGCGTTCCGGCCGATGTCGAAGGTGTCGGGATCCTCGAAGAGCGTGTCCCGGTTGGCGGCGGCCAGGTTGACGGACAGCAGGTCTCCCGCGCGCACCAGTTGACCGCCGAGTGACAGGTCTTCGGTCGCCACGCGCCACATCATGTCCTGCACGATCGTCAGATGGCGCATGAGTTCCTCGACGGCCCCCGCGACCACCCCGGGGTCCTCCGTGTTCCGTAACCGTGCGGCTTGCTCGGGGTTCTGCAACAGGGCCAGCGTCCCCAGACCGATCATGTTGGCCGTGGTCTCGTGGCCCGCGTGCAACAGGATCTGGGCGATCATGGCCACGTCCTGGTGGCTGAGTTCTCCGGAGGCGACCCGCTCCGTGAGCAGCCGGCTGATGAGGTCGTCGCCCGGTTCGCGTTCCTTCTGCTTCACCAGGCTCACGATGTACGCGAAGAGTTCGCGTCGCGCGGTCGTCCGCTCCTCCGGTGAGGTGTCGAGGCTGGTGAGTGTGGCGGAGTGCTCCTGGAAGAACGGGTGCCTGTCGTACGGCACACCGAGCAGCAGTGAGATCGCCAGGGAGGGGATGGGCAGCGCGTAGGCGCGCACGAGGTCGGTGGGCCGGCGTCCTTCGGCGATCATCTCCGCGAGGACGCGGTCGACCAGCTCCCGCAGACGTGGGCGCATGGCCTCCATGCGCTTGACGGTGAACTCGCCCGTGAGCATCCGGCGGATGCGGGCGTGTTCGGGGTCGTCCATGCGGGGGAACGCCGGCGGCAACTCGTCCTGGCCGCCGGCCGTCAGTACGGGGTAGCGGCGATTGTCCGCGCTGATCCGCGGATCGGCCAGGACCACCTTGGCGTCCTCGTGCCGGCTGACCAGCCAGGCGGTCCTGCCGTGCGTCGTCCGCACCCGCTGCAGGCCCTCACCGAGACGCCACCGCGTGTACTCGGCCGGGAGGTCGAAGGGACAGCGGGCGGAGCGGGCGACGGGGAAGGCGGGCAGGTCGGTGCCGTCGTGGGCTCCGGTCGCAGTGCTCATCGATACTCCCGTGGGGGTGGGGGGTATGTTACGAAGACCTAGGTCACGGTAACCGTCTTGAATGCGGATCCGCATCCTCCTTTTGGCGGATCCGGATGTGCGGGCCGAACGTGTCTCGATGAAGCGCCTCTCACGGCACGGTGGGGCGGGGGGCCGACGAGAAGTCCGCGACGTGCGGGCGGTCCTGGCGCCAGGGAGGTCTGACCAGGCCCGTCTCATAGGCGAACACCACGGCCTGGACGCGGGCGCGTGCGCCGATCTTGGTCAGGATGCTGCTGATGTGGCTCTTGACCGTGGTGGGCGCGATGGACAGGCGATCGGCGATCTCCGTGTTGCTCCAGCCGGAGGCGAGAGCGGTGAGGACCTCGCGTTCGCGCTCGGTGAGGAGGGACAGCTTCTGCGACCGGTCGGGGGTGCGAGAGGGTGTCCGATCGCGGACGGCGTCGACGAGCTGGCGCGTCAGGCGGGGCGAGATGACCGAGTTCCCGGCGGCCACGATGCGCAGGGCGGTCATCAACTCGTGGGGGAGCGCGTCCTTGAGGAGGTATCCGCCGGCCCCGGCCCGCAGGACGGCGTAGGCGTGCTCGTCGACGTCGAACGGAATCAGCGCCAGTACGGACGGCGGGCAGTTCTTCGCCCGGTCGGGGCCGGTGACGCCCGGTCGGCTGTCGGGCCGGGCGATGCCACGCAGGGTCCGGATGCCTTCGTCGTGGGACGCGTCCATGTCCACGAGGACGACTGCGGGATGGACTCGGGCCGCGGCTCGGACCGCCTCGGGACCATGGGCGGCCTCGCCGACGACCGTGAAGTCGGGCTGGGCTTCCAGGAGCATGCGCAGGCAGAGGCGCTGCAGCGCGTGGTCGTTGACGATGAATACGGTGGTCATGGGGCGTTCTCCAAGCGGGCGTGAGGCAGAGGCGATTGCCTCGCCGACAGCGCGCGTCGAGGTCGGTCGGGCGACGGCCCGGCCGCGGATCCCGGGTTGGTCCGGGGCGCGGCCGGGCCCTTCACCCGCGCCGGTGCCCCTCCCCACGGGCGGCGGCGCGGACCGGGCGCGCGTTCCGCTCAACGGGCGCCCGGGGCTGGGGGGTTGTGGCGTCCTCGGTCCTCAGCCTCTGATCGTTGGCCCTCAGTCCTTGAGGACGTTCACGACAGCGGTGGCCATGCCCCGCTCGCCGCGTTCGTTGGGGTGGACGACGGCTGCCGGACTGCTGGGTTTGAGCGGCTCGATCCATCGGGTCGCTGCCGGGGAGCAGGCGTCATGGCCGAGGGACGGGGTGAACGTGTCGATGTAGGTCGCACCGGCGGCCTTCGCCCGTTCGCGGAGCATGGTGTTGAGCTGCCGTTCCTTCTGGTGAAGGAAGGTCACGTCGCCGGGGGCCAGGGGTATCGCGTCATCGCAGCCGCCCTTGGTGGGCAGGATCGCGGGGTAGCCGACGACATAGACCCGGGCCTCCGGCGCCCGGCGTTTGATCTCGCTCAGTGTTCGGTTGAGTCGATCGCCCGTGTCGCTGATCTTCTGCGCCACCTTGTCGGTCTTGCCGGAGGTGTACTTCTCCTCGCAGGGTGCCTTGTTGGATATGTCCGCGATCTTGTCGGCCATCCTGAAGAGCACTCCCGTGGTGACGCACTTGGTGATCATCGAGCTGAATCCGATGTCGTTGCCGCCGATGCCGAGAGTGACCAGCTTGGTCGTGGCGGACAGCGCGGAGAGCTGTGCGGGGTTGGTGCCGTTGTCGGTGGACTGGGGAGCGGTGAGGTCGGTGAGGGTGGCGCCACTGCAGCTGACATCGCGGAACTCGGCAGCCTTGAGGCCCAGTTCCTTGGCGACCAGGGCCGGGTAGTTGCGGCCGGAGCGGTCGCAGCCGGCCGGATCGCCCGTCTGCGGAGGGATCTTGGGGCCCGAGGTGTACGAGTCGCCGAGGGCGACGTACGGCCCCTTGGGCGGGTCCTTCTCGTCGTTGCTGTTCTTGCTGTCGGAGCCCTGTCCGATGCTGACGGCGGCGATCAGTACCCCGCACGCCAGGGCCACGCCCATGCCGGTTCGCGCCAACGGTCCCATTACTGTGTCCTCTTCTTCGTCGTGGATGCTCGACTGCGGTGCGGGCATCACACGCGAGGCGGGTGCGGCGGTGCCCTGAGCGGTGCCGACGGCAGTCGGCTTCGGGGACGTGTCGGGGGAACACGGGTGGGGGAGCTGGGAGACGACCGGCCGTCGGACGGCTCGGGCGCGTGACCCGGAGCGGGTCAGGCCGGCCGTACGAGTCCGGTGTCGTAGGCGAAGATCACGGCCTGGACCCGGTCGCGGGCGTCGATCTTGGTGAGGATGCGGCCGATATGGGATTTGACGGTGGATTCGGCGAGATGGAGGCGTTCGGCGATCTCGGCGTTGGTCCAGCCGGTGCCCATGGCGGTGAGGACCTCGCGTTCGCGCTGGGTGAGTTCGGCGAGTCGGTGCTGCTGCTGCGGGGAGTGGCCGGGCAGGCGGTCGCCGAAGGTGTCGATGAGCTTGCGGGTGAGTCCGGGGGAGATGACCGCGTCACCGGCGGCCACTGCGCGGACCCCGGCGACGAGTTCCGCGGGCAGGGCGTCCTTGAGCAGGAAACCGCTGGCTCCGGCGCGCAGCGCTTCGTAGGCGTACTCGTCGAGGTCGAAGGTGGTCAGGACCAGGATGCGGGAGCGGCCACCCGACTCCACGATGCGGCGGGTTGCCTCGATGCCGTCCATGCCGGGCATACGTACGTCCATCAGCACGACGTCGGGCCGGAGCTCGGCGGTCGAACGGACCGCTTCGCTGCCGTTGGTGGCCTCGCCGACGACGGTCATGTCGGACTGGGCCTCGAGGAGCATGCTGAAGCCCATGCGCTGCAGGGCCTGGTCGTCAACGATGAGGACTGTGGTCATGCCGGGTGCTTCTCCGGGGAGGATGGGGGTCCCCCCTCCCGAGCGGAGTCGAGAGTGGGGGAGGGCGGGTTGGGGAGGAGGAATGCTTCCACGGTCCAGCCGCCGTGGTCGTTGGGGCCGGAAGTGACGTTGCCCTGGTAGAGGGCGGCGCGTTCGCGCATGCCGACCAGGCCACGGCCGCCGGCGCGAGGGCGACGGCCCGTCTTCGGGGAGCGGGGCGGGCCCGTGTCGTCGACGGTGACGCGCACGGTGCCGGAAGTGGCGACGAGGGACACGTGGATCGACGTGTCGGAGGCGGCGTACTTGACGGTGTTGGTCAGGGCCTCCTGGATGATGCGGTAGACGGAGAGCTGGAGACCCGAAGGCAGACCCGAGAGGGTGCCCTGGGCGTCCAGGGTGACGGCGGGCCCGGCGGCCCGGACGCGTTCCAGGAGCGCGTCGAGGTCGGCCAGGCCTGGCTGCGGGGCGAACGGGGCGTCGCCCGATCGGCGCCGGTCGTCCCGGGAGTCGCCGTCGTCGCCGATGACGGCGAGCAAGCGGCGCAGTTCGGCCAGGGCGTCACGGCCGCTGTCGCTGATGATGCTCAGCGTCTGGGCGCCGCGTTCCGGCTTGGTCTCGGCGAGCGCGGCGGCTCCGTCGGCGAGGCCGACGATCACGGCCAGGGTGTGGCCGAGGATGTCGTGCATCTCCCGTGAGACCCGGGCGCGTTCCTGCGCGGTGGCGAGGCGGGCCTGCTGGTCGCGTTCCTTGCGCAGGGCGTCGATGTAGGCGCTGGCGAGCCGGCTGAGCAGACCGAGTGCGGCGAACGCCGCCATGGCGGTCATCGCCAGCAGGGTCACGACCTCGGGGCGGGTGGCGTACTTCAGCTGGCCGCCGTTCCAGAAGACGGCGGCCCACGCGCCGAGCTGGACGGTGGTGATGCCGACGGCGAGGGCCAGCCGGCGTGGGGTGCAGTGGCGGCCGACGTTGAAGAGGGACACGACGCGGGCGGACTCGGCGCCGGTCAGCACCCCCAGGGGGAGGGCCAGCACGGCGGCGGCGGTGGTGAGCGCGAAGACCAGCATGGGTCGGCGCTCCCGCCACAGGAGAGGCACGGTCAGCGCGGCGATGAGTGCACACTGCGCCGCGAGGTCGCCGGTGTTGTGCGGATTGAGGTAGGAGGTGATGCCGAGTGAGGCGCAGAAGGCGGGAACCCCCCAGTGCCGGACCTTGGGGTGGGCCCGGTCGGCCTGCCGCAGCCAGGCCAGCCGGGAGATGACCGAGACCAGGGCACGCTGTTCGGAGTCGCTGGTCAGCGTGTCCAAGGTCCTGCGCTCGTTCGCGAGAGGGTCCTGAGCGCGTGCCCTCGGTGCGGTCACGGTGAGTCCTTCATGGTCGGGGGCCGCCCGCCGGCCTCGGGGGGATCGGGCCGGCGGGCGGGGCTGGGGTGTCGGCTCGGTGCGGGGTCGCTGGTGGGAGTCGGTCGCCTCGGCGGTGATCGAGCCGCGGCCCGGTCCCGTCACTTCTTCCGGGGCAGCCTCATCCTCAGTTTGCGCAGTCCGCTCGCATTCGGCTCCGTCGCATTCGGCGCCGGCGTGGCGGCGGGCGTGTCGGCGTTGCCGCCCCGGGTGAAACGCGGCTTCAGCGCTGACAGTCCGCGGGTCCGGCCGCGGTGGTGGCGGGGCAGCGGCGAGGCGGCCGGGGGCGTGTCCGTGCCCGGGTCCGTCTGACCGGAGACACCGGTGCGGGTGGGCGCGGCGGTGTGGCTGTCCAGGGCCGGGCCGTTCCAGGCGCCCACGCCGGCGAGTACGGGCTCAGGCACGCTGTTCTTCTGCTCGGCGTCCAGCACGTGGCGGAGCTTCTCGCCCTCGACGTCGACGTCGGGCATGACCCGGTCGAGCCACTTGGGCAGGGCCCAGGCCCGGCGGCCGAGCAGCGCCATCACCGCGGGGACGATCGTCATACGGACCACGAAGGCGTCGAAGAAGACGGCCGAGCCGAGGCCGAGACCGACCGACTTGATCAGTGCGGCGTCGTCGAGGAGGAATCCGGAGAACACGGAGATCATGATGATCGCCGCGGCCGTGACCACCCGACCGCTGTGCCGGAAGCCCCCGATGATGGCGTGGGTGGGTTCGGCTCCGTGGACGTACTCCTCCCGCATCCGGGTGACGAGGAAGACCTCGTAGTCCATGGCGAGTCCGAAGACGACGCCTATCAGCAGGATGGGCAGGACGCTCACGATCGGCGCGGTCTGGTCGACGCCGAAGACGCCGGAGAGCCAGCCCCACTGGAAGACGGCGACCAGGACGCCGAGGGTGGCGGCGATGGTGAGCAGGAAGCCGAGCGTCGCCTTGAGCGGGATCAGGATCGAGCGGAAGACCAGCAGGAGCAGGATCAGCGCCAGGCCGACCACGATGGCGAGGTAGGGGATGAGGGCCTGGGCGAGCTTGGTCGACACGTCGATGTTGACGGCGGTCGTGCCGGTGACCATGAGGTCGGCGGCGGTGTCCTTCTGCAGGCCGGCGCTGTGGTCGCGGATGTTGCCGACCAGGTCCTTGGTGGCCTGGCTGGTGGGAGAGCTCTTGGGGACGACACCGATGATGGCGACGTCACCGGCCTTGTTGAACGCCGCGTCGCGCACCGAGGCGACGTCGTCCAGCTTGGTGAGCATGGCGGTCGCGTCCGCGGCGGCGGCCTTGGGGTCGTCGCTCTGGCGGGCGTCGACGACGACGGTCAGCGGGCCGTTGAAGCCGGGGCCGAAGCCCTTGCTGAGGGTGTCGTAGGCGAGGCGCTGGGTGCTGTGCGGGGGCTTCATGGAGTCGTCGGGCAGGGTCAGGCGCAGCGACATGGCCGGGATGGCCAGCAGCCCCAGGCCCACCACGGAGGTGACCAGGACCTTGACCGGGTTGCGGGTGACGAACTTCGCCCAGCGCACGCCCATCGACTCGCCCTCGCCGCGCTCCAGCGACTTCATACGGCGGGTCTGCAGCTTGCCGTTCATGATCCGCATACCGACGAAGCCGAGCATGGCGGGCAGCAGGGTCAGCGCGATCACCACGGCGACGGCGACCGCGAAGGCGGATCCCAGGCCCATGGAGGTGAGCATCTGGATGCCGATGACGCTCAGGCCCGCCAGCGCGATGATCACGGTCAGTCCGGCGAAGACGACCGCCGAGCCGGCGGTGCCCAGGGCCCGTCCGCAGGCCTCTTCCGGATCGTGGCCGTCGCGGATCTCGTTGCGGTAGCGGGAGACGATGAACAGGGCGTAGTCGATGGCCACCGCCAGGCCCAGCATCAGCGCCAGGGTGGAGGCCTGCGAGGCGATGTCGAAGAACTGGGTGGCGATGGTGATCGACAGGATCGCCGCACCCACGCCGAGGATCGCGGTGAGCAGCGGCAGGCCGCCCGCGATCATCGAGCCGAAGGTGATCACCAGGACGACCGCGGCGACCGCGAGACCGATCAGCTCGGCCGCCTTGCTGGCCGCCTTGTCCGCGACGGCGTTGCCGCCCAGGCTCACGGTCAGACCGGCCTTCTCGCCCTGGGCGACGACATCGTCCTGTACGGCATGGGCGGCGTCGCTGACGTCGGCCTCGACGACCTTGTAGCTCACCCCGGCGTAGCCGATGCTGCCGTCCTTGCTGACCTGACCGCTGGTGAAGGGGTCGGAGACACTCGACACCTGCGGTGACTTCTTGAGCTTCGCGACCAGCGCCTCGACCTCGGTCTTGTTGGCGGCGGAGGTCAGCTTCTGGCCGCTGGGCGCCTCGAACACCACCCGCGCGGAGGCACCGCCCGCGGAGGCCTGCGGGAACTCCTTGCCCAGCAGGTCGATGGCTTTCTGGGACTGGGTGCCGGGCAGGGTGAAGCTGTCCGATGTCTTGCCGGTGGAGCTCATGGCCCCGATGCCCACGGCTGCGAGGACGGCGATCCACAGCATCAGGACGATGCGTCGTCGCCGGAAGGCGAGCCGTCCCAGTCGATAGAGGAAGGTGGCCACGGATTACTCCCACCAGGAGAAGAGATCGTATGGAGCAGGGGCCTGATCGACCCTTGATCTCAAGCTAGGGGCGGGTTCGCCCGCTCCCTGCCTCCTGTGGGACCGAATCCGGCGTGCGCGACTAGTACCGCAGTACTAATGCGTCGGCGCCGATGCGCCGGCGCGGATGCCTCAGCCGGGGATGGTGATCAGCACCCGGCCGCGCCCGCCCGCGTCGACCCGGTCGTGTGCCTTGGCGATGTCGGCGAGCGGGAAGCGCTCGCCGACGGCGACGGTCAGTGCGCCGACCGCTGCCGCCGCGGTGAGATCACGGGCGGCCTGCCGCTTGGCCGCGGCCGGGAAGTCGTCGCTGCCGAGCAGGCGGACGGTGACGTTGTTGAACAGCAGGGGCCAGAACGGCAGTTCGGTGCGGTCGGCGTGGGTGCCGTAGGCCGCGATCACGGCGTCGAGCGCGGTGACCGCGTTGTCGAGGTCCGCGTTGGCCGACAGGGACACCTCGACGACACGGTGCACGCCGCCCGGCGCCTGGGCGCGGATCGCCGCCGCGGCGTCGCCGGAGTCCAGGGCGACGGCGCTCAGGACGACAGCCGGGTCGACAAGGTCCAGGTCGGCGCGGCGCCGCACGGTGCCGATGACGGTGGCACCGCCCCAGCGGGCGAGCTGCGCGGCCAGTGAGCCGACGCCGCCGAGCACTCCGTGCACCAGCACGGTCTTCCCGTCCACCGGCCCGTCGGCGAACACGGCCCGGTGCGCGGTGATGCCGGGGATGCCCAGACTCGCGCCCAGTTCGTCGCCGAGGTGGTCGGGCAGGGGGACGGCCATGTGGTCGGGTACGACGGTGTACTGGGCGGCGGTGCCGAAGGCCCGGTAGGACTGCGCGCCGTACACCCACACCCGCTGCCCCACCCGGCGGGCGTCGACCCCGCTGCCGACGGCGTCGATCACACCGGCGGCGTCACTGTGCGGGATCACGCGCGGATACGGCATCGACGAGCCGAGCCAGCCACGCCGTTTCTTGGTGTCGCCGGGGTTGACGCCGGAGACGGTCACGCGGACGCGGACCTCACCGGCGCCGGGCCGCGGATCGGGCAACTCGCCGATGTGCAGGACGTCGGCCGCCGGGCCCTGTCCGTCGTACCAGGACGCAATCATGCGGGATCTCCCGTTGTCGTTCAGATACCGGCTTCGCCGGTGTCGCCGTGAGGTGCGGGAACGCTCTCGATCGGTTCCTCGCCGAGGACCTCGCGCAGCCAGGTCCGCTCGGCCCGGCTGATGGCGCGGGCCGTGAGCAGCACTCCGCGCCGGTAGGGGTCGTCGACCTCCTCGGCGCGCAGCGGCTGCTCGCCGTCGTAGAAGAAGCTCGCCGGCTCCTCCAGGAAGGCAAGGCGGCGGCGCAGCACGGCGTGTTGTTCCGAGATGTCGGGGAGCTTGGAGAGGAAGGCCAGGAGCGTGAAGAACCGGGTGAAGTCGGTGATCTCGTGGTCGGCCGGTTTGCGCAGGCGCTCCAGCATCTCGGCGTGTCCGGCCGCGGTCAGGCTGAGCACATAGCGGGCGGCGCCGGCCTGCGGGTCCGCCCGACGGTCCAGGAGTCCCGCTTTGGCGAGGCGGTTGATGGCCGGGTAGAGGCTGCCGTCGCTGACGGGGCGGGTGTAGCCGATCAGCTGGGAGACCTGGCGGCGCAGTTCATGACCTGGCAGAGGGCCTTCGGCCAGGAAGCCCAGTATCGCTAGTTCCAGCATGGGGACATTGTCGCATGGGTGTCACATCGAATCGATATTCACATCGAATCGATGTGCGCCTCGAATCGATGTTAGTGTCGCTGACGGCCGGCGCACAGGAGAGGCCCGCATGTTCCGCAGCTGCGCCGGGCTCGTTTCCACAGGTGTGCCCCGTTCCCAGGCGTCACCGATCTCCCCCGAGAGCCAGATCCATGGACCTTCGCCTCCCGCCCGCTGATTCCGAGACAGCGCCACGACTCGCGTCGTTCGCCATGGATCAGGCGCCGCCCGCCCTGCCGAGAACCTCCATGGCGGTGGCGGCGTTCTCCACGGTGGTCGAGTGGTACGACTTCACGCTCTACCTGTTCATGACCACGGTGCTGTCCCGGGTGTTCTTCGGCACGGGCGCCTCGTCCCTCCTCACGACACTCGCGGTCTTCGCCATCGCCTATGTGATGCGCCCGCTCGATGCGCTGCTCTTCGGCCACGTCGGTGACCGGCTGGGGCGACGCAAGGTCCTGCTCGTCTCCATGTCGGTGATGACCGTGGCCATGCTGGTCACGGCCCTGCTGCCCACCCGCGGGCAGATCGGCGCCGCGGCGGGCGCGCTGCTGTTGCTGCTGCGCTGCGTCATGGGCTTCTCGGTGGGCGGCGAGTACACCGGGGTCATGACCTACCTGGTCGAAGGGGCTCCGCCCCGGCGGCGCGGCCTGGTGGCGTCCCTGGCCTCGGCCGCGAGCGAGGTCGGCGCGCTGCTGGCAGTCGGCGTGGCCGCGCTGACCACCGCGATGCTGAGCCGTCCGCAGCTGGACTCCTGGGGCTGGCGCATCCCGTTCCTCTTCGGTGCCCTGCTCGCGGCCGGAACCCTGATGGCGCGCTCCACGATGCGGGAGTCCCCCGCGTTCGAGGCCGTTCGGCGGGCGCACGGCACGGACAGCGTCCCCCTGCGGCACACGCTGCGTACCCGACGCCCGGCGCTGTACCGCACGTTCACGATCTCCGCGCTGGGCTCCATCACCTACTACGTCGGCATCAGCTACGTCCCCACCTACCTCACCTCCGTGGGCGGCTTCGCCGAGGGCGACGCGCTGTGGCTGGCGACCATCGCCTCGGCCGTGGTCATCGCCGTCACGCCGTTCGCCGGACTGGCCGCCGACCGTATCGGGCGGCGGCCCACGCTGGTCCTGTTCGCCGTGCTCTCCCTCGTCCTGCCGGTGGCGATGTTCGCCTTGATGACGCGTGGACATACGACGCTCGCGCTGTCCGGGGCGGTGGTCCTCGCGCTGGTGGCGGGCGGGGTCAGCGCCGTGGGCGCGTCCTCGGCCCCGGAGCAGTTCCCGGTCGCGGGCCGCCTCAGCGGGCTGGCCGTGGCCACGGTGGCCACGACCGTCTTCGGCGGACTCACCCCGTATCTCTCCCAGGCCCTGATCGACAGCACCGGGTGGCGTCTCGTGCCCGGTTTCATGGTCGCCGGGGTCGCCCTCATGGCTCTGCCGGTTCTCTGGCACCTGCCGGAGACCGCGCCAGGACGGCTCACCACGGCCGCAGGCGCGGGTCATTGAACGCGCCGAAGCCTTTCCCCTCCCACAGGTGACCGGGCCAAGTGCCCTACCCGCACAGAAGGATGGTTTCCCCATGACCGAACGAGCGGCTGACATCGTCAGCCCCATCACCGACGGCCCCCTGCCCGACAAGGTGTCGCTCGCCGAGGCGCGCGCGGCCGGCCGGTTCGGGCACTCCAAGCCGACCATCGCGAACAGTGTCGTCCTGCTCATCGACCACCAGATCGGCCTGATGGCCAGCACCCGGGACACGACGAGCGCGGCCGAGCTCAAGAGCAACGCCGTCGGCCTCGCCCGCGTCGCCAAGGCGCTGAAACTGCCGGTCCTGATCACCTCGTCGAACGCGCAGTGGCAGAACGGCGACATCCTCCCGGAGATCAAGGAACTCTTCCCCGAGGTGGGGATCATCCGGCGCACCGGAATCATCAACGCCTACGAGGACCCGACCTTCCGTGCCGCACTCGAAAGGATCCTGGAGGAGACGGGCCGTACGCACATCATCGTCGCGGGTGTGACGATCGGAACCTGCACGCTGTTCCCGACCCTGTCGTTGCGCAACGACGGCTACCAGGTCTTCCCGGTGATCGACGCGGCGGGTGCGTGGAACAAGTACGAGGCGGATGCGGCCCTGGCCCGGATGGTGCAGGCCGGCGCCGAGCCGGTCTCGACGTTCGCGCTGGCCTGTGAGCTGCAGGAGGACTGGAAGAACGAGTACGCCGACGCGATGCTCGACCCGTTCAAGCAGAACCTGTCCGAGTACGGCTTCGTTCTGGAGAACTTCTGGAACAACGTCGGCGAGCACGTCGTGCCCGACCCGTTCAAGATCGTCACCTGACAGGCCGGGCAGCGGCGCCCAACGGGTCGCCCGCCGGGGGCGCCGCTGCCTGCCCCGTGCTCTGCCCCGCGCTCTCTCCTGGGACCGAACGACGAGGTGGGCATGAAGATTCAGCGGCCTCGCGTCGCCAAGGGGAACGAGGACGACGCCTCGGCCTGGGCGCCGCTGCGTCGTCCGGTGTTCCGCGCCCTGTGGATGGCCCAGCTGATCTCCAACGTCGGAACCTGGATGCAGTCGGTGGGCGCTCAGCGGACGGTGGCGCACCAGCCGGACGCGGCGACGCTCACTTCCACGGTGCAGGCCGCCAGTCTCATCCCGATCCTGTTCGTCTCGCTCCCGGCGGGCGTGCTGGCAGACGTGCTGGACCGCCGACGGCTGATCGCCGTGGTGACCGCGGCCATGACGGCCGTCACCGCGGCCCTGGTGGTACTGAGCGCGGCTGGCCTGGTCATCCCGGCCACGCTGATCACGATCACTTTCGGGCTCGGCTGCCTCCAGGCACTCTCCAGCCCTGGCTGGCAGGCGATCCAGCCCGAGCTGGTGCCCCGGAGGGAACTCCCCGCCGCAGCCGCGCTGAACAGCCTGAACGTGAACGTGGCTCGCGCGGTCGGCCCCGCACTGGCCGGTGTGGTGCTCGCGGTCAGCGGCCCGGCGGTGGTCTTCGGCATCAACGCCCTCACCAATGTGGCGGTGCTGGTCGCCGCGCTGACCTGGCGGCGGACGGCCCAGGCGTCGGCCGGGGGCGAGCCGATGATGCCCGCGCTGCGATCCGGTATCCGCTACGTCCGCCACGCGCCGGGCGTGCGCAGGATCCTCGCGCGAGCGGTGCTGTTCGTGGTTCCCGCCTCGGCGCTGTGGGGCCTGCTGCCGGTGGTCGCCAGCAGCCGGCTGGGACTGGGCTCCGGGGGCTACGGGCTCCTGCTGGGCGCGCTGGGCTTCGGCGCGGTCGCGGGCGCCATGCTGATGAAGAACCTGCGCGCACGCGGGCCGCAACACGCTGCTGGGCGCGGCCACTTGCGCTTACGCCGTCGGCGGCCTGGCCTGCGCCACCCTGCACAGCTCGACGGTGGTGGCGGTGCTGCTGGTCCCGGCGGGCATGGGGTGGCTGGTCGCCCTGTCCACCCTGAACACGACGCTGCAGCTGCCAGGACCATGAGGTTGACCGACTCCTGCGTCCGCTCCATGAGTTCCCGCATGTGGGGCAGAGCAGCTTGCCGCAGGAGTGCCACCGGCGCCTGGATGGCGGCTTTCGGACGGAGCACGTCGCCGGCCTCGTAACGCCGGTCGGGTCCCTGCTCGGCGAAGCCCCGGTAGACCAGCATCGCGAGCAGCCGGTGGGCCGTCTGCCCCTCCGGACGGCCGTCATCGCGGCGCTGTTCAGCACACTGATGACCTTTGCCGTCATGCCCGCGGTCAGTCGACTGCTGCGGCCCTGGCTGAGTCGTGTGCGTCACGGCACGAGCCCGTAAAGACACGCTGCCGCCGTGCGGTGGAACCCGCACGGCGGCAGCGGAGTGGTGAGGCGTCCTCCTGGTGAGACGTCCTACTTACGGAGCAGCAGGAAGGGCACGGAGAGCACCAGACCGACTGCGACGGCGACCGCGCCGTACGCCAGGCGATGGGTGCGCAGCACAGGGAGGAAGCGGTCGGCGGCGTACCGGCCCGGTCCGGTGAGGGCGATGCCGGCGCCGGCGGCGGCGAGCAGGAGCTCGAACTCCACGCCTGTGGGGGCGAAGAACCCGCCGCCCCACTTGACGGCGAGCGCGTTGACGAGGGTGCCCACCACAGCGGCACCGGCCAGCGGGGTGAGCAGGCCGACGACGAGCCCCAGGCCGCCGGCGAGCTCGCTCAGGCCGGCGACGACAGCCATGGTCTTTCCGGAGGGGTATCCGCTCATGGTGAAGAACTGGCCGGTGCCGCTGATGCCGCCGCCGCCGAACCAGCCGAACAGCTTCTGGGTGCCGTGCGCGGCCATGGTGAGGCCGAGGGCCAGACGCATCAGAAGCAGGCCGACGTCATAGGCGTGCACGGTCGCCGAGTGCCCGGCGCCGACGGAATCGGTGGTGGTGGCCGTGAGGCGTGAGGTCGTGGGGGCCGTGGTCATGGGGGTTCGGTTCCTTACGCGTGGGGGGGGAAGCGGACCGAGCGGATCGGCCTGGGATAGTTAGTCCAGTAATCAACTATAGACACGGCAATAATTGAAGTGTCAAGCGTCTCCGGCTGTGCGCGCTCGGAGACGGCGATCCGCAGGCTGCCCTCAAGGAGCGCGGCGGTGAGTTCCGCGGCGGCGTGCGCCTTCACCTCGGGGGCGAAGTCGTCGCTGCCCAGCAGACGGAGGTTGGTGTCGGCGAACCCGAGCGGCCAGTACGGGATGCGGGGCTGGGCGTCCGCGGAGTAGTAGGAACTGATCGTGGCGCCGACGGCGAGAGCAGGTGGGGGTCACCGGTGAGGAAGACCTCGTGGGCGCCGAGGCCGTGTACGAAGTCCCGTTGTGCGGGGGTGCGGACGATACCGATGACGCGGGCTCCGTCCCGGAGCGCCAGCTGTGTGGCGATGGAGCCGACTCCGCCGGCCGCCCCGTACACCAGGACGGTCAGTCCGTGCAGCGGGCCGTCGGCGAACAGGGCGCGGTGGCCGGTGACACCGGCGATGTCGAGGCAGGCGGCCTGGTCGAGGAGGTCGGTGTCGGAGTCGTCGGGCAACCGCACGGCGAGGGCGTCGGGGACGACGC
This sequence comes from Streptomyces sp. NPDC107454, assembly GCF_055582885.1. Classification (NCBI taxonomy): domain Bacteria; kingdom Bacillati; phylum Actinomycetota; class Actinomycetes; order Kitasatosporales; family Streptomycetaceae; genus Streptomyces; species Streptomyces sp. NPDC107454. The sequence goes on from NZ_JBVJPA010000023.1 coordinate 61,239, forward strand.
AGTACTCGGCGGCGGTGCCGAACGGCCGGTAGGACTGGGCGCCGTAGCACCACACCTGCTGCCCGATCCGCCCCGCGTCGACGCCCGCGCCGGGCGGGCCCCATCGCTCGCCCACGTCGCCGAGGTTGATTCCGGAGGCGCTGACCCGGATGCGGGCCTCGCCGGGCCCGGATTCGGCAGATCGCCGACGGTCAGGACTTCGCGGGCTCTTCCTTTGCGGTCGTACCAGGCCGCGCGCAGCAGAACTCCTTGGAGTCGGCGTCTTCGAGACCGGACGGCGTCAGGATCACGACCTTGCCGCTGACGGTGTTCGTCTCCACGGCGTGGTGGGCGTCACGGATCTCGTCCATGCGGTACGTGCGTACGGGCCCGAGACCGAAGGCGCCGTCGCTCATCTGGTCCAGGCAGCCCTGGAGCACTGGTGCGGGGAGGTCGGCGGAGCCTCCGCTGTAGGAGGTGAGCCGGACGCCGCGGGGGATGTACGCGATGGGGTAGAAGTCGCGCACGGTCCACTGGGCGGACAGCATCCCGGCGAAGCAGACCGTTCCGTGGACCCGGGTGGCGGCCAGGGTGTCGGGCAGGGTCGGGGTGCCGACCAGTTCCAGTGCGGCATCGACCCCGCCGGGTGCGATCCGGCGGACCTGCTGTGCGATGGAGCCGTCGTCGAGGATCGGGTGGTCGACTCCGTGCGCCGTGAGGCTGTCGAGGCGGTCGGTCCGGCGGGTGGTGGCCAGGACGGTGGCGCCCATGTCGTGGGCCAGGGCCGCGGTGGCGAAGCCCAGCGCGGAGGTGCCGCCGCGGATCAGCAGGGTCTGACCGGGTTGCAGGTCGAGGCCTGTCATGAGGGAGCCGTAGGCGGTCTGCAGGGTTTCCGGTACGGCGCCGAGCGCGCTCCATGGCAGCGCCGACCGGAAAGGCGCGACCGAGGTGCGCGGCACGACGGTGTATTCGGCGTAGCCGCCGTTGTAGGCGCGGCCCATTCCGCCCATGAGCGCGGCGACCTGCTGACCGGGACGCAGATCACCGCCGGGCGCCGCGTCCACGACGCCGACGGCCTCCAGGCCCGGCACGATCGGATAGCGCACGCCCTCGGCGAGGCCCATGCGCATGTGGTGGTCGGAGCGGTTGAGCCCGAATGCCTTCACCGCGATCCGCACCCAGCCCGGTTGCGCTTCCGGGACCGGTAGCTCCGTGATCTGCAGATTCTCAACCGGGCCGGGCGCTGTGAGCACGATCGCGCGCATCGTTCTGGCGATGGTGGGTCCCTCCTTGGACGAAGTGCTTTCTGACGCTCTGGCGCGCCGCCCCCGTCGCGGATTCGGTGAGATGTGATGGAGGTAGTTCGCGTTACAACTATACGCATGGCAATATTCCCCTTAACAAGTTCCATGGGGGTGAGTCGCGCCGACCACCTCTGCGGTGCGCACGGACGAAAGGAGCAGGTCATGACCACGGCTGTCATCGGAGCAGGAAACGTAGGTGCTCGGCTCGCCCGCGGGCTGGTGTCCGGCGGTGAGCGCATCGTGATCGCGACCAGAAACGCGGCCCAGGGCCGGGCGCTTGCGGAAGAGCTCGGGTCGCTCGCCGAATCCGCCTCGGTGGCGGACGCCATCGCGCAGGCCGACACGGTGATCTTCGCGGTGTGGCTCGACACCATTCAGGAGATGGTGCGGCAGTACGCCGACGTCCTGCCCGGCAAGATCGTCGTCGACGCCTCGAATCCGCTCGCGGCCGATGGCGAGGGCGGCTTCCGGCGCACCCTGCCCGAGGGAGCGTCCTCGGGCGAGCTCGTCGCCGGGCTGCTTCCTGAGGGTGCGCACTTCGTCAAGGCATTCGGCACCCTGGGTGCCGAGTCACTGAGCGCCGATGCCGACCGCGAGCCCGAGCGTGCGGTGCTGTTCTACGCCACCGACGACGCGGCCGCCGAACCCGTGATCGAACGCCTCATCACGGCGGCCGGGTTCGCACCGCTGAAGGCGGGCGGCGTCGAGGTGTCGGCGCGGATCGAGGTCGGTGGCGACCTGCACCAGTTCGGCGGCCTGGGCGGTCAGGCCGTCGGCCTTGCCCGGGCGAGGGCGGCCCTCGCCTCAGCGAGCTGACTTCAGGAGGCGTCCTGTCCGGCGGGGTGGAAGTGGCGAAGTTCCTTGTGGTCGGGGGCCAGTTCGGCGATGACGGTGCCGAACACGGTGGCGAGGGTCCGGGCCTGCTCAGGGCTCGTGTGCGCGGCGAAGTGATTCCGCACTCCGGCGGCGTGCACGGGCCAGGCGTCCTCCAGGGTTGCCAGCCCCTCGTCGGTGAGAACGGTGTACCAGGATCGGCGGTCCGAGCTGTTGCGTTCCCGGGCGACCAGGCCACGGCGCTCCAGCGAGTCGACCAGGCGGGTCAGGCCGCTTCGGCTGTAGACCATGGCTCGTGCCAGCTCCGCCATCGGGAGCCGGCGTTCCGGGGCCTCGGACAGCTGGACCAGGGCGTCGTAGTCGATCAGTGAGATGTCGGCGTTTTCGCGCAGGTCGGCGTCCAGGCGGGCCACCAGCAAGGCGTGCCCCTTGAGTACCGCTCGCCAGGCGTGCTCCTGGTCGGGGTCCAGGAAATTCTTTTCTGCCACGCGGGAATTGTACGGGCGGAGATGGTTGTTACTGCAATCATCGGCGCGCGAACGATATGCTCCGTGGGGCTCCGACTCCTCATCCCGCACACCGACACGAACAAGGACCGTCATGACTTTCGCTCTTGACCCCACCGCCCTGGACCTGCTGTTCCGGGACGCCCACACCGTGCACGCCTTCACCGACGAGCCGGTCGGCGACGAGCAGGTGCAGGCCGTCTACGACCTGATCAAGCTGGCGCCGACCGCCTTCAACCAGTCCCCGTTGCGGGTCACGGTGGTCCGCACGCCCGAGGCGCGGCAGCGGCTGGTGCAGTACATGGCGGAGGGCAACCAGGCGAAGACGGCGGCTGCTCCGCTGACGGTGATCCTGTCCGCGGACGCCGAGTTCCACGAGGAGCTGCCGCGTCTGTTCCCGGCCTTCCCGGCGGCCAAGGACGCGTTCTTCGCCGAGCGTTCGGTGCGAGAGCAGTCGGCCGTGCTGAACGCGGCCATGCAGGCCGCGTACTTCATCATCGGCGTCCGCGCCCTGGGCCTGGCCGCCGGTCCGATGAACGGCATCGACCACGCCGGCATCCAGAAGGAATTCCTGGACGAGGACCACATCCCGCTGATGGTCGTCAACATCGGCAGCCCCGCCGAGGACGGCCACTACCCGCGCTCCCCGCGCCTGGACTACACCGAGGTCGGCTCCACCGTCTGACCACCGGGCGACCGATGACCGATGACCGATGGCCAGGGCGCCTGCCGCGTCGTGGCCAGGTGAAAGGAACGAGGCACGATCGATGACCGCCGAAACCGACTCCCCCCAGACGTACGCGACCTCCGCCGACGGCACCCGCATCGCCGTCACCGTCACCGGTGAGGGGCGCCCCTTGGTGCTGGTGCACGGCTCCATCAGCACCTCCGCGGACTGGCGCCTCGTGGCGAACGCCCTGGCGCCCCACGTCACCACCTATGCCATGGACCGCCGCGGTTACGGAGGAAGTGAAAACTCCACCGGCTACTCCGCCGAGCGGGAGAGGGAGGACATCACCGCCGTCCTGGAGCTGGCGGGGCCCGACGCGATCCTGTTCGGGCACTCCTTCGGCGGCTTCCTCTCGGCCGGCCTCGCCATGGAGCACGTCCCCTCGGCCGCGATCTTCTACGAACCGCCCGTCTTCGCGCCCGGCCCCGTCGCGGGCGAGGAGGCGCTCACCGTCTACGACCGCCTCCTGGGGGACGGCGACCTGGACGAAGCCCTCGCTCTGGGGATGCGCTCCTTCGTGAAGATTCCCGACGAGAACATAGCGGCGTTCCGGACCACTTCCGAATGGAAGGTACGCGCCGCCCTGGCGCCGAACTGGCCCCGCGAGATGCGTGTCCTGGACGCCTTCGACAGCGAACGCGCCCCGCTCGCCGACATCACCTGCCCGACACTGGTGCTGCGCGGCGAGCACAGCCCCGCCTGGCTGAGGGAGAGCGCGCGGCGCCTGCAGAGCACGCTCCCGGACGCACGGCTCGTGGAACTCCCGGGCCAGGCGCATGACGCCCAGCAGTCCGCTCCCGATCTGCTGGCGCGGGAAGTCGTGGACTTCGTACGCACGACGACAGCCTGAGAACCGGGAAGAGGTCCTCTCCTATGAACGGATACCGTCCCCCGGGCGGCCCGCTGGGCTTCGGCGGCGCCTCCCTGGGCAACATGTACGCGCCGGTGGACGACGAGACGGCGGAGGCGACCCTGGCCGCCGCCTGGGAGACGGGCGTGCGGTGCTTCGACACCGCCCCGGGCTACGGTCTCGGCCTGGGCGAGCACCGGTTCGGGCACTTCCTGCGTCATCGGCCCCGCCAGGACTTCGTGCTCGCCACCAAGGTGGGGCGGCTCGTCCGTACCCATGTCGACCCCGGCCGGAAGACCGTGCACGGGAAAGGCCCCGGCGCCGGCGAGAGCCTGATCTTCAAGGACAGCCTGCCGTTCCAGGTCGACGTGGACTACGGCTACGACGCCGCCATGCGCTCGGTGGAGGACAGCTACCAGCGCCTGGGCATGTCGCGGATCGACATCGTCTTCGTGCACGACCTCGGTTCCGACCATCTCGGCGACGCCTGGGAGGAGCAGTTCGACCTGGCCGTGAACGGTTCCTTCAAGGCACTCACCGAACTGCGTGACCAGGGGGTGATCAAGGCCTGGGGCCTGGGCAACAACGTGCTGGAACCCGGAATCAGGGCGCTGAAGGAAGCGGACCCCGATGTCGTGCAGATCGCCGGACGGTACAGCCTCCTGGACCAGACGGCGCTCGACGAACTCTTCCCGCTGTGTGCCGAGCGCGATGTCTCCGTCATGGTCGGAGGTGTCTACAACTCCGACATCCTTGCCGGGGGAACCCACTACGACTACACCGAGGCCGCGCCCGGCATGCTCGCCAAGCGGGACCGCATCCAGCGGATCTGCGCCGCACACGGCGTCGACATCCGGGCGGCGGCACTCCGGTTCAGCGCGGCGCACCCGGTCGTCTCGACCGTCCTGGCGGGCGCCAAGCAGCCCCAGAAGGCCCGGGAGAACGCCGAGTTCATGGCGGCGCCCGTGCCTGCGGAGTTGTGGCGGGAACTGAAGACAGAGGGAATCCTGCCCGAGGACGCCCCCGTCCCCGTATGACAGGCGCCTACCGGTGGTTGTGGAGCACGGTGCGCCGTACAGGGCCTGTCCCCGTACGGCACCGGGCTCGCTCCTAGGTGGTGCCCGCGGCCGGACGTGTGCCGGCCGGCTCCACGGGGGCGCCCCGCGGTGCGTCCTCGACATCGGGACGGGGCTGCCGCGGGATGAAGGACGCGACGACCAGGGCGAGGGCGGCGGCGCCGACGCCGATCGCCAGCACGGCGCGCAGGCCGTTCTGGGACGGCACCTCCACACCGTGGAAGTCGATCGTCATCTGGGCGAGGAGCACTCCGGCCACGGCACTGGCCGAGGTGGTTCCGATGGACCGCATCAGGGAGTTGAGACTGGTGGCGGCCGCGGTCTCGGAGACGGGTACGGAACCCATGATCAGCGTCGGCAGCGAGGAGATGCCGAAACTGACGCCGACGGCGACGACGCAGGAGGCCAGGATCAGTGTCCAGGTGGCGGACATCAGCACCATGATGAGCAGATAGCCCGCGCTCACGATCACAGCACCGAGCATCAGGGTGGTCTTCGGCCCCTTGGTCCTGGTGACGCGGGCGGCGAAGGGGGACACCGCCATCATCATCAGCCCCTGCGGAGCCATCACCAGGCCGGTCGCCACCAGGGACTCGCCCAGCCCGTAGCCGGTCGCCTCGGGAAGCTGGAGCACCTGGGGCAGGACCAGGTTGAGGGCGAACATGGCGAACCCGAAGGCGACCCCGGCCAGATGGGTGAACAGTACCTGCGGACGTGCGCTGGTGCGCAGGTCCACCATGGGCTGCGTGGCGCGGAGTTCGAACCAGCCCCACAACGGCAGCACGACCAGGGCCGCCGCGAACAGGCCGAGGACGGTGCCACTGCCCCAGCCCCAGTCCCCGCCCTTGGAGACCGCGAGGAGGAGACAGACCAGGCACGCGGCCATTCCCACGGCGCCGGTGAGATCGAAGCGTCCGCCCGTACGGGTCTTCGACGCGGGCACGCACAACAGAACGAGCACGACGGCCACGACGGCGAGAACCGCCGAGATCCAGAACAGCACATGCCAGTCGAATCTGTCGGCGATCAACGCGGAGGCCGGCAGACCGAGAGCGCCGCCGACCCCGAGGGATCCGAGCATCACGGCGGTCGACACGGGGAGTTTCTCCGTCGGCACCTCGTCGCGCAGGATGCTGACACCGAGCGGGATCACGCCGTTCGACAGACCCTGGAGCGCACGGCCCACGACCATCGGCGCCAGCGAGTCGCTGAGCGCGCAGATCACCGAACCCGCCATCAGGATCACGAGGCCGAGCAGGAGCATGCGGCGCTTGCCGTACATGTCGCCGAGCCGTCCCATCACCGGAGTGGCGACGGCACCGCACAGCAGCGTGGCGGTCACGGCCCAGGCGGCGTCGGACGCGGAGGCGTTCAGGTACTGGGGCAGGTGGGGGATGATCGGAATGACGAACGTCTGAACCAGCGCGGCGGCGATGCCGGTGAGGGTGAGTACGGTCACGAGGACGTCGGTCCGACGTCCGGTGGAAGATCCGGTCTCACCGGTCGAGGACGGTAACAGGGACATGAGCCAGGCCTCCGGGAGTGGGGGACGGGGGCGGAGCTGACAGTGCTGGTGCTGCGTAAGGGAACGGGGTGGAACGGGGCGGGCGGTCACGCGGGTGGGGCGGGGCGGGAGAGCGCCGCGTCATCTCAGCGCGGCGGCCCGGCGGTGGTGCCCTCGGGGGAGTTGACCTGGTCCGCCACGACCGTGTGCCACGCGGTGGCCGTGGCCAGCGCCTGCCGCCGGCCGCGGAGCGCCTTCGGGGGAACACCCACGGCGAGTACGCCGGTCAGCCGTTCCCCGGTACGGTAGGCGGCCACGAAACGCCGCTCCGCCAAGTCGCCCTCGACGACGGCGACTTCGTCGTGGCCGCGCAGGTAGCCGTACGCCTGGATGCGCAGGTCGTACTGGTCCGACCAGAAGTAGGGCACCGGTGCGAACGGCTTGCGGGCCTGCGGCGCGGAGAGCAGGTTGCGGGCGGCGGCCATGCCCTGCTCGGCCGCGTTGGTGCGGTGCTCGATCCGCATCGAGGTGCCGAACAGCGGGTTGTACCAACGGGCCACGTCCCCGGCCGCGTAGACGCCCGCGGCAGCCTCACAGTAGGCGTCGCACATCACGCCGTCGCCCACGGGCAGCCCGCTGCCCTCCAGCCACTCGGTGTTGGGCCGCGATCCGGCCGCGACCAGGATCTCCTCGCCCTCGACCACCTCGCCGTCGGCGAGGACCACCCCGTCCTCGGTCACCTCCGACACCGTCACCCCGGTACGCAGCCGCACGCCGTGTTCCCGATGGGCCCGGGAGAGGACCCGGCCGACCTCGGTGCCCACCACGTGCGCCAAAGGGACCGCCGCGGGTTCGAGGAGGGTGACGGCGGTACCGAGCGCGGAGGCCGTGGCCGCCACCTCCGCACCGAGGAACCCGGCGCCGACGACGATCAGACGGCGGCCCGGCCCGAGCCGCTCTCTCAAGGCCAGGGCGTCGTCCAGCGTGCGCAGCACATGAGCGCTCTCACCCGGCAGCCGACGCGGACGGACGCCCGTGGCGATGACCAGTCCGTCGTACGGCACCGTCGAGCCGTCCGCCAGGTACACCGTCCGCGTCACGGTGTTCAGCCCGGTCGCGGAGATGCCGAGGCGCGGATCGAGGCGCAGCGCGTCCAGATCGGCGGTGCCGCGCAGGGCCAGCCGCCCGGATTCCCACTCTCCGGTCAGGAACTGTTTGGACAGGGGAGGCCGGTCGTACGGCAGATGCGGTTCGTGCCCGATGAGGGTCAGCGTCCCGTCGTAGCCCTCCCGTCGTAAGGTCTCGGCTGCCGCCAGGCCTGCGGCCGAGGCGCCGACGACCACGATCCGCTTCACCGCTCGACCAGACGGATCGCGGCCGCGGGGCACAGGGCCGCGGCTTCCCGCACACCGTCGAGGAGTTCCGGAGCCGGCTGACCGTCGAGCACTACGGCGACGCCGTCCTCGTCGCGCTGGTCGAACACCTCGGGTGCGGCCAGCACGCACTGACCGGCGGCGACGCACTTGGGTTCGTCGAATTCCACGTCCACACGCATGATGTCGCCCCTTGTCGTTGCTAGGTTACAGTGACTTAAGTTACCGTAACCGCTATGTGGATCGACATCCTCCTTTTGGCCGAGCTGGCCCGCGGGCCCCGCCATGGATACGAGCTGCGCAGGGAGGTGGAGGCGGCGACGGGGCACACCTTGTCGAACAACTCCCTCTATCCCCGGCTGCGCCAGTTCGTCGACAGCGGGGCCGTGCTGCGCAGCTCGGAGGACCAGGAGGCCAAGCCGCCTCGGCACGTCTACTCGATGACCGATGTCGGCCGGGAGCTGCTGCACGACATGCTGGCCGACCTTCCGGAAGGAGGAACCGACCAGTCCCGTGAGTTCCACGCGCGCCTGGTGAACTTCGCCTGGCTGAGTCCGGAGGAGCAACTCCGTGTACTCGACGCCCGGGACCGGCTGCTCGCGCGCAACCGGGACCGTGTCGCGGCGCTGGCGTCCGCGCGGATCGAGCGGTGGAGCCGGATGGCGTTCGACTTCGGGATCACCAGGATCGAGGCGGAACGCGACTGGCTGGCCGGACTGCGGGCGGAGGTCCAGCGGAAGGCGGGCCCTTCGACGACGACCCAGGAGTAACGACCCAGGAGGATCGATGAGCACCGCGACCGAGACCGACCAGGCATCCGGGCTGCCCGAGTTTCCAGGCGAGCGTTCGCCTCGCTGTCCTTTCGACCCGCCCGCCGACTACGCGAAGTGGCGTCAGGCGGACGGCCTGCGCCAGGCCGTGTGGCAGGGGCACACCGTCTGGGTGGTGAGCCGGTTCGAGGACATCAAGGCCGCCATGACCGATCCGCGGATCAGCGCGGACATCATCGGCCGGCTGCAGGGAGAGCCGCAGCGGGAGGGCGCGCCCCCGGTCTTCCCGCGCATGGACGACCCGGAGCACGCCCGGCTGCGCCGCATGCTGACCAAGGACTTCACCGTCAAGCGGGTCCAGGCGATGCGCCCGCGGATCCAGGAAACGGTGGACGACTTCCTCGACCGGATGATCGCCAAGGGCCGGCCCGCGGACCTCGTCAGCGACTTCGCGCTGCCCGTACCGTCGCTCGTGGTCTCGCTGCTGCTCGGAGTGCCGTACGCCGACCACGAGTTCTTCCAGCGGCACACCTCGACCATGATGAGTCTGCACCGCCCCCAGGCGGAGCGGACCGCGGCGACCAGGGAACTCCTCGGCTACTTGGGCGAACTGGTGGCCCGCAAGGAACGGGAGCCGGGCGACGACCTGATCAGCCGCCTCCTGCGCGAGCACGTCACCACCGGGGACATCGACCGCGGCACGGTCGCCATGAACGGCTACCTCCTGCTGAACGCCGGTCATGAGACGACGGCCAACATGATCGCCCTGAGCACCGCCTTCCTGCTGCGGAACCCCGCTGACCTGGCGAGGATCCGCGACGCCGAGAACCCTGCGCTGATCGCGGGCGCGGTGGAGGAACTACTGCGCCACCTCACCATCGTGCACAGCCTCGTCGCCCGCATAGCGGTCGAGGACGTCGAGATCGGCGGGCAGCTGATCAAGGCAGGCGAAGGCATCGTCATGAATCTGCCCGCGGGCAACCGGGATCCCGGATTCCTCCCCGACCCCGACGACTTCGACATCGGCCGCAACGCGCGTGGACACCTCGCGTTCGGCCACGGCACCCACCAGTGCATCGGCCAGACCCTCGCCCGCGCCGAGCTGGAGATCGCCCTGCCCACCCTGCTGCGCAGGCTCCCGGGGCTGCAACTCGCCGCTCCTTTCGAGGAGTTGAGGTTCCGCAACGACATGAGCATCTACGGCATCCACAACCTCCCCGTCACGTGGTGAACCCGATCCCGACCGAGAGGCGGCCATGACCGTCACGCACCCCAGGTCCTATCCGTTCCTGTCCGAGAAGCTCGACGTCGATCCGCTGTACGCGGCCCTGCGTCGGGAAGAGCCCCTGTGCCGGGTCCGGTTACCGTACGGAGAACCGGCCTGGCTGGCCACCCGTTACGAGGACGTGAGGATCGTCCTCGGCGACCCGCGTTTCAGCCGCGCGGCTGCCGTCGGCCGGGATCAGCCCCGCTCACGTCCCTACGCCGCCGGTGCCGAAGCGATGATCAGCCTCGACCCGCCGGAACACAGCCGGCTGCGCAGACTGGTGGCGAAGGCGTTCACCATGCGGCGGATCGAGCGACTGCGCCCACGTGTCCAGCAGATCGCGGACGAACTCGTCGACACGATGACGGTCGAAGGAGCACCGGCCGATCTCATCCAGGGCTTCGGGCTGCCGCTGCCCATCGCGGTGATGTGCGAGCTGCTCGGCGTGCCGTACGAGGACCGGACCGACTTCCGGCAGTGGGCGGACGCCTACCTGTCCACCACCAAGTTCACCCCGGAACAGGTGGCCGACGCCCGCGCCCGGCTCCGGGACTATGTGTCCGCGCTCACCGCCCGGCGCCGCGAGGAACCACGGGACGACCTGCTCTCCGCCCTCGTCGCCGCCCGCGACGACGAGGACCGCCTGTCCGAGGAGGAGCTGCTGACGATGGCCGAGACGATCCTCGTCGCCGGCCACGAGACCACCGCCACGCAGATCCCCAACTTCGTCTACCTCCTGCTCACCAACCCCGGCCAGCTCGCGGCCCTGCGCGCCGACCTCTCCCTCGTACCGCAGGCGGTGGAGGAACTGCTGCGCTACATCCCCGCCGGAGCGGGCAGCTCACAACCCCGCTACGCGCTGGAGGACGTCGAACTCGGCGGAGTGACGGTGCGCGCCGGTGAACCCGTGGTGGTCGACCGGTCCTCCGCGAACCGGGACGAGGCGGTCTACACCGACCCCGACGAACTCGACCTGACCCGCCGCGAGGCCCCGCACATCGGTTTCGGCCACGGGGCCCATCACTGCCTGGGCGCCCCGCTCGCCCGCATGGAACTCCAGGTCACCCTGCACACCCTGCTGACCAGGTTGCCCGGACTGCGTTTCGCGGGTTCCGCGGACGACGTCGTGTGGAAGTCCGGTGTGTCCACCAGGGGGCCTGAGCGGATGCCGATCACCTGGGACCTCGTATGACAGACCTGGGCTATGACGGGCGGGCCGCGGTGGTCACCGGCGCCGGCGGGGGGCTGGGCAAGGAGTACGCCCTCCTGCTGGCCTCGCGCGGAGCACGCGTCGTGGTGAACGACACCGGTGGGTCGACGGCGGGGGAGGGGACCGACGACGGCCCGGCCGAGGCCCTCGCCCGTGAGATCCGCGACCAGGGCGGCGAGGCGCTGGCGGACACGCACAGCGTCGCGACACCCGAGGGCGGGCAGGGAGTCGTCCGCACCGCACTCGACGCCTACGGCAGGGTGGACGTCGTCGTCAACAACGCGGGCATCCTGCGGGACGCGCCGTTCCACGACACCGTGCCCGAGGTGCTCGATCCGGTCCTGGACGTGCACTTGAGGGGCGCGTTCTTCGTGACGCGGCCCGCCTGGGCCGCCATGCGGGTGCAGGGATACGGCCGTGTCGTCAACACCATCTCCGCGGCGGGACTCCTGGGCACCGCCGACAAGAGCAACTACGGGGCGGCCAAGACGGGGCTGATCGGTCTCACCCGCGTCCTGGCGGCGGAGGGAGCCGCACACGGCATCAAGGCCAACGCGGTCGCGCCGATCGCGCTCACTCGCATGCTCACCCAGTCCATGGCGAAACCCGGAGTACCCGAGGTGTCCGCCGAGCACCGGACCGAGCCCGCGGCGAGCGCGATGACCGTGGACCGGATGAGAGCCTTCGTGGACCGACTGGACCCGGCGCTGGTCGCCCCGGTCGTGGCCTATCTCGCCCACGAGGACTGTCCTGTCTCGGGTGAGATCTACACGGTGGGGGCCGGCCAGGTCTCACGCTTCTTCATCGGCAGGACGAAGGGCTACTTCAACCCGACGCTGTCGATGGAGGACGTGCGGGACCACTTCGCCGAGATCCGTGACGAGACGGACTACACGGTTCCCAAGGACCCGGGTGAGGAGATCGCCGAGCTGTTCAGGGCCCTCGGCGGCGGGTAGATCAGCGCATCGCCCTGTCCGACGCCGCCGTGCGCAAGCGGTCCAGCAAGCCGTCCAGCGTGGTCAGGTCGGCCTCGTCGAAGCCCGAGAGCACGCCCCGCAGGTTGCGCGCATGGGCTGTGGCCGCCCGGTCGAGGACCTCACGGCCGGTGTCGGTGATGCCCGCGTAGGAGACACGGCGGTCCGTGGGGCACGGTCGGCGCTCGACGTATCCGGCGGCCTGGATCCGGTCGATCAGCCGGGTGATGCCACTGGTCGTGAGCGCGACCTCGTCGGCCAGGGCGCTCATGGTCAGCTGCCCGCCCTCCGAGCGGGCGAGCCGGATCAGCACTTCGAACCAGACATGTGGCAGCCCGGTCTCCTCCTGCATGGCCGCACCGAGGCGCTGTTCGAGCCTGGTGGACGCCTCCAGGAGGCGTCCGAAGGTGGTGATCAGACGATCGTCGATCGGGTGCGAGGAAGAGGCCATGAGGAGATTGTAGACCGAAATAGTTGCACAGTCAGATACTGATTGTTACTTTGTCAATATCTGATTCGTCAACTATTAGAGGAGTGCTGCCGTGACTGTGTCCGCATGGGATGGTGCGCCGTGAACGCGTTCGGCGCTCCCGTGGTGATGACCCGGGGAGACGCCCGGGCGCCCCTGGTCGTGCTGCTGCACGGCCGGGGGTCGCGCGAGAGCGAGATCATGGGGCTGTCCGACGTCCTGCCGTCGGAGTTGTCCTACGCGGCCGTCCGCGCGCCCATCGCCGAGCACGGCGGGTTCGCCTGGTTCGCCAACCGGGGCATCGGCCGGCCGGTCCCCGAGTCGCTGCGCGCCTCGATGGACTGGTTCCGCGCCTGGCTCGACGAGGTGGCGCCGCCCGGCCGTCCGGTGTTCCTCGTCGGCTTCAGCGGCGGTGCGGCCTTCGCGGGCGGTCTGCTGCTCGACGACCCGGGCCGGTACGCGGGCGCGGCGATCCTCTACGGCACGCTGCCGTTCGACGCGGGTGTGCCCACCGACGCCGCGAGGCTGGCCGGTGTGCCCGTCTTCGTCGCGCAGGGCGAATACGACCGGGTCATTCCGCGTGAGCTCCTCGACAGGACCTGGCGGTACCTGACCGTCGAGTCGGGGGCGCCGTCGATCGCCCGGCGCGATCCGGTGGGCCACGGCATCGCCCCGCAGGCGCTGGGGGTCCTCGCGGGGTGGCTCTCCGAACGTGCCGGGTTCCTGGCCCGGCCGGACGCCTTCGCTCCGGAGCCGGTGCGGTGGGAGTCGCTGCCCGACGGTCTCCGCGACCGCACCGGCCCGCGACCCGAGGTCAGCACGACGATTCCGCAGCAACAGCTCAGTGACAACGCGCCGGCGGAGTTGCAGGAGAAGCTGTTCGCTCGGCTCAGCGCGCTTGCGGGAGTGCACAGCAGCCAGTCGGTTCTCTCCGTGCCGGGCGCCCGCGGGTTCATGCTCGCGGGCCCGCGGATCGGACCGGCCGAGGCGTTCCTCGTACCCCGGGCGGGGGAGTTCGCCCACCTGCACCCCGAAAGCGACGGTTCGCTGCACGTGGCGCTGCCGGTGCACCTGGCAGCCGAGGCGATCGGGCACGGCTGGGCCGTGGCCCACCCGCTCGCCGGAATCCGGCTCACCCCGGGCATGGTGCTCGTGTACGGCCCCCGTGACGAGGCCGAACTCGACGTCGTGACCGCCATCGTCACCACGAGCCATGCGTGGGCGACCGGGAACACCGGCCCGGCGACGGGATGAGCTGATCCCCCCCCGGAGGACCGGGGACCGCCCGGCCAGGTGTCGGCTCGGGCGACCCCCACCTCCCCCTCGGGGGTGGCTACTTGGGTTACTTGAGCACGCGGATGGCGTGTTCCTCGACGTACTCCTTCATGCCCGCCTCGCCGAACTCCCGGTCGATGCCGCTCTGCTTGACGCCTCCGACGGGCATGCGCAGGTCGAGCGACTGGAAGGAGCGCGTGTTGACGACGAGCGCCGTGTCCGGCGTGCTCAGCGTTCGGGATCGTCCTGCGTGAAGTCGTGGAGCGCATCGGCGATCGCCTGACGAGCGGACGTCTCGTCGTCCTGTCGGGCGGGTCGATCGGGCCGGACCAGGCCCGTCCGGTAGGCGACGACGACGAGCTGGGCGCGGTCACGCGCCCCCAGTTTCGCCATGGCGCGCTGGATGTGGGTGCGCACGGTGTGGCTGCTGAGGTGCAGCCGGGCGGCGATGTCGCCGTTGGGCCGTCCCTCGGCGGCCAGCGCCATCACCTCCTTCTCCCGCGAGGTGAGTTCCGCGAGTTCGGCGGGCGGCCCGGGCCGGTACTCCGGGTCGGGGGCGGCCAGGAAGCGGGCGATCAGCGCTCGGGTGGCCCGCGGCGACAACAGCGACTCGCCGGCCGCGACCGTGCGGATGCCGGCCAGCAGTTCGTCGGCGTCGGCGCTCTTGCCGAGGAAGCCACTGGCGCCCGCGCGCAGGGCACGGGCCACGTACTCGTCCGTCTCGAACGTGGTGAGGATCAGGATGCGGGTTTCGGCCAGGTCCGGGTCGGCGCAGATGGCCTCGGTGGCGGCCAGGCCGTCGGTGCCGGGCATGCGGATGTCCATCACCACCACGTCGGGGCGGGTGAGCCGGGCCAGTTCGGCGGCCTGGCTGCCGTCCGATGCCTCGCCGACGACCTCCATGCCGGGCGTGACGCCGATGAGGATGGCGAATGTCTGGCGCAGCAGCGCCTGATCATCGGCGAGCAGCACGCGGATGGTCATCGCTCACCCCTGCGGTCCGGGTCCACCGGAAGTTCGGCGACCACTTCGAAACCGCCCTGCGGGCGGGGGCCCGTGCGCAGCCGCCCGCCCGCCGCCAGCGCCCGCTCGCGCATCCCGACGAGCCCGTAGCCGGGGCGGTTGCCATGGCCGTCGACGGTGAGGGCGGGTCGTCGTCCCCCGTCGTCGGTGACCGTGATGTGCAGCAGATCGGCGGTGTGGGCGAGGTGCACCCGGGCCCGCCCGCCGGCAGCGTGCTTGGCCACGTTGGTGAGCGCCTCCTGGACGATGCGGAACGCCGCGAGGTCCGTCCCGCCCGGCAGCCGCAGGGCCTCGCCCTCGGACGTCACCGCGACGGTGATCCCGGCGGGCTCGAACGAGGCGACCAGCGCGGGCAGTCGGTCAAGACCGGGGGCCGGTTCCACCGGGGACTCCGGGTCGTCGGCCTGGCGGAGCAGCCCGACGGTGGTCTTCAGCTCCTCCAGCGCCGCGGCGATGGTCCGGTTGAGGGCGCCGGCCATGGCGCGCGCCTGCTCGGGCCGGCTGTCCATCAGATGGCGTACGGTGCCGGCCTGGGCGTTGGCCAGGGCCAGATGGTGGGCGGTGACATCGTGCAGGTCCCGGGCGATGCGCATCCGCTCGGCGGCGACCCTGCGCTGCGCCTCCTGCTCGCGGGTCCGCTCGGCGTACTCGGCGCGATCCTCGGCGGCGTCGAGGTAGGCCAGCCGGAGCCGGGCTGCGCCGCCCAGCACCGCAGCCAGCAGCAGCCAGGCGAAGGTACCGATCACTTCCATGCCCATCGGCTCCCGGTGGGGGGTGGCGAGCAGCACTGTGCCCGTCAGGACCGCGATGGCGGCGGCGGTGCAGGTATATGCGGTACGAGGGCCGTTGCGCAGCGCCGCGAAGAACAGCGAGATCATGACGGGCGTCAGCAGCAGCGGGCTGAGGATGTAGCCCTGCTCGGCCAGGGCGACCGAGCAGGCCGTGGTGACCGCCACCACACCGCGCGGGCGGGTGCGGACACCCGCCAGCGCGGCACAGGCGATGCAGATGATCACATAGCCGGACCAGCGGGAGGCCGGCATCGGACCGCTGTCCACGCTGATCGTGACACCGGGGACGGCGATGAACACCGGCCCCAGCACCAGGAGCACGTCCGTGGTCAGCGGGTGGGCGCGAAGGCATCGCTGCCAGCGCACGAGCATGCCGGTGTCTCCGTCTCCGGGAGTCGTGGATGCGGTGGCCATGAAGCGACGATAACCGGAGCCCTATCGGCGCGTGTCGACCGTCTCGACCGTCTCGGCCACCTCGGGGATCCCGGCCGGACTGCGGCGCAGGCCCTCGCCCTCGACGTCCAGGTGCGGCAGGGTCCGGTCGAGCCACCGCGGAAGCCACCAGGCGTGTCGGCCGAGCAGCGCCAGCACGGCGGGCACGATCGTCATCCGCACCACGAACGCGTCCAGCAGGACGGCGGCGGCGAGACCGAATCCGATCATCTTCACCATGATCTGGCTGCTGGTCACGAACCCGGCGAAGACCGCCATCATGATCAGCGCGGCGGCGACCACCACCCGGGCGCTGACGTTGAACCCGGAGACCACCGCGGTCCGCGGGTCCTCTCCCCGGTCGTAGGCCTCGCGGATGCGGGAGACCAGGAAGACCTCGTAGTCCATGGACAGCCCGAAGGCGATACCGGTGAGGAAGATCGGCATGAAGGACTGGATGGGTCCGGTCGCCGGGACGCCGAGCACCGAGCCGAGCCAGCCCCACTGGAACACGGCCACCAGCGCGCCGAGACCGGCCAGCAGGGACAGCACGAAGCCGGCGGTCGCCTTGAGCGGCACCAGCAGGGACCGGAAGACGAGCAGCATCAGCAGGATCGCCAGGCCGACCACCGCGGCGACATAGGGCAGCAGCGCGCCGCTGACCTTGGCGGCGATGTCGATGTTGGCGGCGGTGAGGCCGGTGACGAGGTAGGTCGTGCCGGTGCCGGAGACGATGGCGGCGCGCCGGCCGCGCATCTTCTGCACCAGGTCGGTGGTCTTCTGTGCGTCGGGCGCGGTGGTGGGGACGACGCTGAACACAGCGGCGTCGCCGGCCTGGTCGGCCTGGGCGGCGGAGACGGTGGCCACCCCGGGCAGTGCGCCGATCTTCTTGGCGATCTGCACTGCGGCGGTCTTCACGTCGGAGGAGCCCTTGGCGGTGACGACCACCGCCAACTGGCCGTTGTAGCCGGGGCCGAAAGCCTTGCTGACGTCGTCGTAGGCGCGCCGCTGGGTGCTGGAGGTGGGCAGGATGGCGTTACCGGCCTCGCCGAGCCGCAGCTGGGAGGCCGGCACGGCGAGCACACCGAGGGCGACGACGGAGAACACCAGCACCGACAGCGGTCGGCGCAGCACGAACGCGGCCCAGCGGGCACCCAGGTTGGGCCGCACCGTCTTCTCGTTCTTCTCGTTCTTTCCGGTCTTCCCGCGGCGTTCGGCGCGGCCCAGCACGGCGCGCGGGAAGAACCCGAGGAGCGCGGGGATGAGCGTCACCGCCACCAGCACCGCCACGGCGATCGCCGCGGCTCCGGCCAGCCCGGTCTTGGTCAGTGCGGGGATGCCGACCAGCGACAGGCCGCCCAGCGCGATGACGACGGTCGCCCCGGCGAACACCACCGCCGATCCCGCGGTGCCCGCGGCGAGCGCGGCAGCCTCGCTCGGTTCGGCTCCACCGGCCCGTTCCTCGCGGTAGCGGGAGACGATGAACAGCGCGTAGTCGATGCTGACCGCCAGGCCCAGCATCAGCGCCAGCGACTGGCTGGTGCCGGACAGGCCCAGCGGCTTGGCCAGCGTGATGATCCCGGTGAGGCCGATCCCCACGCCGATGCCCGCCGTCAGCAGCGGCAGCCCGGCGGCGGCCAGCGAGCCGAAGGTGAGCAGCAGGACGAACGCCGCGATGGAGATGCCGAAGATGACGCCGGTGTCCGAGGCGGGCGTGTTGAGCGCGTCGCCGCCGACTTCGACGGTGAGGCCGGCGGCCCGTGCGTGGGCGGCCGCGTCCCTCAGAGTGGTGGTGGTGGCCGAGGTGAGGTCGTCCGAGGACACCTTGTACTGGACCTCGGCGATGGCGGTGGAGCCGTCCCGGCTCACCTCGCCGCCCTGGAACGGCGAGGTCGCCGAGCCGACCTGCGGGGAGCGGCTCGCCTGGGCGACGGTCTCGCCGATGGCCGTCCGGAAGTCGGTGGCCGTCATCTTCTGCCCGTCCGGGGCGACGAAGACGATCTGGGCGCTCGCGCCGTTCGGGTTGGCCTGGAAGGCGCGCTCCAACAGCTCGTTGGCCTGCTGGAACTCGGCGCCGGGGATCGAGTTGTCGTCCGCGGGAGCCGCCGGGGCGGCGACCGCGGCGGCGACCAGGCCGCCCAGCACGACAGCCCACAGCAGGGCGACATACCACCGGAACCGAAACGCGAACCGGCCCACCCGGTACAGAACAGCTGCCACGGCAAGATCTCCATCGTCCGATTCAGGGATGCCCGGCCATGGTGTCCGCGCCGGACCGGCCGCGCCGTCACTCAGCCGCAGTCAGCGGCCTACGCAAATCCGCGTACCCGGGCCCGCGGCCTACGTAGATCCGCGTATCAGCGCGCCGGGCGGTCGGCGAATGAGATGGGACGGCCATGCCATGACGCGCACCGCTCGGGACGCGCTCCTCGGCGTGTGGCCGGGCGGGGCCTGCCCGTTCGGCGTGCGGGGGTCCAACCGGGGCGGTGGGACGGTGCTGTCCTGGGCTTCGACCGTCACACCGGACGCGGGAGGCTGGGGGGCCCGAATGCCGAGGTGCCGCTATTCGCGACCGAGTCCAGGTGGACTCGCGCTGAGTGATCGGGACGGCGGCTGCGAAAACTCGCCCGAGGTGGCGGCAGTGCGGAACCGGGCGGAGTTCCTTCGAGTACGGCTCATCGGCGACCGCGAACAGATCAGGGAGGGTCCAGCCCAGCGGCCCGGCCACCGCGCAGAGCTGCTGCCACCGGTGCGGACTCGGCTCCCAGCGCGACACCATTCCGTACAGCGTGCTGAGGGACAGTCCCATGAACGGCAGTTCCCGGATGCCGAAGCCACGATTGCGGATCAACCCGTTGAGCGCGGCGGCGAATCCGGTCTCGGCGGGGCTGTGGGACAGCGAGGTCGGCTGCACGAAGGGTCCTGGGGCGGCGACACGACTGCGCAGGACCCGAGGACGATTGCGCAAGCCCCGTTGCGCATCGCCCGCCCACGGATGCGCAATCGGGCGGTGCACTCATGCACGGGGCGGGATCGTGCGCTGCGTGGTCGGGCCCGGCCATGAGCCCGACCACGGCAGCCAGAGGGTCATACAGCCGGACAGTCACCGTGGGTCGGGGCCCGTGGCCGTCAGCCTGGTCAGGGGCGCCGGGTGAGCTGACGGCATGGAACATGCAGGCCCCCGGCTCCGGCCCCGGTGCTCACCTTGCAGCGGTGGGATTGGTGGCTGCCACGGCTGCTCCGCGCCGTCGGCCGGGGTAATGGGGGGCGTGATGAGTGGCTTCAGGGCTGGCGTCCTGCCGTGGATCAGTGCCCCCAGATCGCCAACGGCTTGTTCCACGACAGCCGGATCTGGCACAAGGCGAAGGGGCTCTTCGACCCCGTCAAAACTCACCGGGACGGCTGGCAGGTGACGGTTGCCGCGCTGGTCGCGCTGATCACCCACAGCATCCGGACGCTGAGCCAGAACTGCTGCTCGCGTACGCGTACGAAGCCCGAGCGGCTACAGGTGCCGGGACCAGCTGACGTGGCTGCCGGGGTCCTGGACGGGGTGCCAGACGGGCGCGGAGGGGCCGTGGTGGATCAGGTCGGCCAGTGGCGCAGTCAGGACGGGGACCTCGCGCAGGAAGCAGGACCGCGCCGGGTCGGCGGCGGCCGTACGTAGGGCCTTGATACGGGTTGCGACACCGGCGGGTCCGGTGCCGTCCAGGACGAACAGCAGCCGCGGGAACAGGGGGTAGCGCTTGCCTTGCGCCATTCCTCCCGGGGAGGTTCCTGGCCGACCAGCCGATGCCGGGCCATGGGCACGGGCACGTACCGGTGGAGGCGGGCGTAGCCGGGGAGCTTGGCGGCCAGGCGCTCCGGGCCCATGGTGGCCCGATCGACCTCCACGAACGCCCGCAGCATCGCACCGCCGTCGCCGCCTTCGCCACCGCGCCGGTAGAACATGAGGGCGTCGGGCATGACGGCCTCGCCGCTCCCGAGCGGGTGGTAGGTCTCCGGCATCCAGTCCAGCGGCCGGCACAGCTCGCCGCGGCGCCGTGCGTCCTCGAGGAAGGCGAGCGCGGTCTCGGTCACCGTCAGCGCGTGACCGACCCGCAGGCGCGCGGCGGTCGGCTCGGACGCCGTCTTCGACCGCCGCACACCCCGCAACTCCGGCCACTCCGACGCGATCCGCACGCCGTACTGGGTGGGGAACCACACCCGCAGCCGTCCCGCGCGGGGCAGTGTGATGCGCTCGACCAGGCCCTCATCGCGCAGCTTGGCCAGCCGGCGCCGGGTCTGCTCGATGCGCACCTGGGGAGCGATGACCCGGTGCATCTGCTCGGTGGTGGCCATCCGATACTGCACCAGCACCGCCAGCGCCGGCCGGTCGCCATTGCCTGCGTCCACGTGTCTCATCGCCATCCGCTCGCTTCCCGTCCGGCACGGCGCCGTCCTGGCCCCGCGCCTACCAGACAGGTCAGCAGCCGGCTCCCACCAGACCACCGACCACGAAGGCCCGACCGCGGTCACGATGCGACAACGCCCTTGCCGACATCCCCTCTACGCCCCCGACCACGCCGCCCACAGCAGGAAGAAGGTGGGTGGGGGTGGGGCAGGTCGGCCGGGTGGCGCGCGAGGGGATCGGGCGCCCGCTGGTCCCTCGCGCGCGACGGCGGGGCCGCGCGCGACGCCGAGCAGACCAAACTGCCCGGGCGGTGAAGCCAGGGATCGCAGCGGGTCTGTGCCGACTGCGTGCGGCACAGACCGCGCCGGGCCCTCCCCGTACCCCCGCTGCTCACGAGCGCATGTGGAGGGCTTTCGAGATCAGCGCAACGTTCCGCACGCTGCTTCGCGTCGGCACCAAAGGCTGTTGTCCACGAACGAAAGGCGTACCTGCTTTCGACTTCGCCATCACACCGGCCGACTAGCCGCTGCTGTCGAAGCTGATCTCGTCGGGTAGCGCGTCACCTTCGACGCATGGCCCGGCTGCCACGACCAGTTGCCGATTGGCAAGCCTGTTCAGGACATCAGCCCTTGATGGGGCCGCCGTTGATGGCGACGCGCTGGCCGTAGCGGGCGTAGGGGTAGTAGTCGTATGTCGCATGGTGCTGGACGCAGCGGTTGTCCCAGAAGACGAGCGTGCCCGGGGTCCAGCGGACGCGGCAGTGCAGGACCGGCCTGCGGGCGATGATGTCGAAGAGCGCGTCGAGCAGGGCCCGGCTCTCGTCGGCGGAGAGCTGCGGGATGCGGCTGGTGTAGGCCTTGTTGACGTACAGCAGTTTGCGGTCGGTCTCGGGGTGCCGGGCGATGAGCGGGTGTTCGCTCTTGGGGATGACGTAGTCCGCGGGCGGTGTGTATCCCGCCAGGGCCTGCGCGCCGTCGTGTATCGCGGTCAGCGGGTCCAGCAGGGCGCGCATGGCCGGTGAGAGCATGTCGTAGGCGAGGTGCATGTTGGCGAAGAGGGTGTCGCCGCCGCATCCCGGCTCGGGTATCTCGGTGATGTAGAGCATCGACCCCAGCGACGGTTCGGCGTCGGCGGTGCCGTCCGCGTGCCAGCCGTTGCCCGCCACGTCCGCCGCGGCCGACGTCGTGCGGATCTCCAGGATGTGGGGATCGCCCTCGGGCGGCGGCGGGTTGACGGGGCGCAGTTCGCCGAAGGCGGCGGCGAAGCGCTTGTGATGCTCGGCGGTGATCGTCTGATCGCGGAAGACGAGGACGTGGTGGTCGCGGAAGGCGGCCCGGATCTCTTCCAGTTGCTCCGCCGGGATCTCCTGCGACAGGTCGACGCCCGAGACTTCCGCTCCCAGAACGGGGGTGATCCGTTCGACGGTGAGCGTGCGGTAGGGGTACGCGGGGCGCGTGGTCACCGCTTCCAGTGCTTCGCGTTCGTATGACTCCATGTCAACCTCCGGAGGGGGATGGGGTTTACAGGTCGGCGGCCCCGCGGGCACCGGCACCCGGGGCCGCCAGCGTCGCCCTGATGGTCTCGGCCACCGTGTTCACATGGGGTGCCGCGACAATGCCGTAGTGGTCCGTGGGCAGATACCTGAGGACGGCGGACGGGGGCAGGCAGGTGTTCCACTGCCGGTCCGGCTCCTGAGGGTCTGCGGGGGTGGGCATGCCCGCCGTGGGGTGTTCGGCCAGCCACAGATACGTAGGGACAGAGACGAGCCGCCGTACGCGATGTTCCCCGAGGCTGCGCAGGTTCGCGCGGCAGCAGCGGGCCAGCCTCTCGGCGTACGCCTGTGCGTGCTCGGTCGGCAACGAGGGGGCTCCGGTGCCGAGTTCGGCGGCGAACACCCTTTCCAGGTGAGCCTCGTCGTAGGCGGTGACCAGCGCTTTTGCCTGGGGCGGTGGCGGATCCAGAAGGTAGAGCGCTTCCAGCGGCTGGCCGGCCGACTCGGCGAGGCCCGCCATCTCCATCGCCACACGGGCGCCGTAGGACCATCCGGCCAGGTGAAGCCGGTGGTCCGGTCCGCCGAAGCGCTCACGTAGTTCGGTGTCGTAGTGATGGGCCCGCTCGGTCAGTGACCATGCGGGCATCTCGGTGTCGCGGAGTGCCGGGTCGGCGATGAGGCACACCGTCGGCGCGGGTCCGAGCGCTGCCACCAGGGAGCGATAGGCCTGGATGTCTCCGCCCACGGGGTGCACCAGGCACAGGACGGCCGAACCGGTTCCCTCCTGCCAGATGTCGAGGACGACCCGGGAGGTGCCTCCGGCCGCCTCGGTGGTGGGCTCGGCGGAGGTGAGGGCCGCCTCGATGTGTTTCAGGATCTCCGTGAGGCTGACGCGGTGACTGAAGGAGGCCAGGTCGAACTCGACGCCGTAGTCGTCCTCGATCTGGGCGATCAGGCTGATCAGGGTCAGCGAGTCGGCGCCCAGGTCGTAGAGGGAGTCCTCGGGGTCCAGTTCGTCCACGCCCAGCAGATCCTGGATCACCCGGGCCATGGCGTCCGCTCGCTCTTCGGTACTGCCGGCGTTGGAGGCTTCCTCCTTTCCGCCTGTCGGGTGCACCGGTCCGGAGCGCGAGGACCGATCCGCGATCCCGGCAGGAGCGTAGAAGGCTCGGGAGACCTCGATGTCGGTGGTGGACACGAGGAGTTGAGGCAGTTGCAGGGCGAGGGCATGGGCGAAGACCGCTTTGCCTTCCTCGACGGTCAGGCCGACCGCGAGGTGGGCCTGATGGCGGCTGTCCGTGTTCAGGACCCGGGTCGCCATTCCGGTCTCGCGCCAGATGTCCCAGTCGATGCCGATCCGGACGGTCGTCTCCGTCTCGGTGGCCCGGTGGTGGGCGAAGCCGTCGAGGAGGCTCGCGCCGGCCGCGTAGTCGCTCTGGCCGACACCGCCGAGCAAGGCGGACATCGAGGAGCAGTAGACCGCGATCTCCGGGCGGAAGGCTCCGATCAGGTGCTCGACGACGAGTGCGCCCCTCTCGCGGACTGCGGCGGCGTCGCGCATCGCGGTGGCGTCACGTCGTACGAGCAGCCCGCCGTGTCCGAGACCGGCCGCGTGGATGACGCCGTCCAGCCGTGACGTGTGGTCGGCGACGGCCGCCGCCACTTCGTGAACGGGCATGGTCGCGAGATCCGCCGGGACGAGGCCGATGCGGTCGGCCCATCCATTCAACTCCTCGGGCAGCCGCGGGCTTCTCGACAGCAACAGGACGCGACCGCGGGTGTGTTCGAGAAGCCAGGCGGTGATGGCGCGGCCTATGCCGCCCGTGCCGCCGAGCACCAGGTGGACGGTGTCCGCTCCGGCCGGTACGAGGGACTGCGTACCCTCCGGCTCCGGTACGGGTATGGTGCCCGGCCGCCACCAGTAACCCTGCCGCAGCGCGAGCTGGCGCGGTAGGGCCGGTCCGTCGGGATGACCGGCCTCACGTGTTCCGGCGACGACCGAGGCCACGTGTCCGGCCCAGCGGGTGAGGTCGCCATCGGGGAGGTCGAGCCAGTGGCCGTTCAGGACGGACTCCTGATGGGCGACCTCGACCGGCCCGGCGAGGAGCGCCAGTTCAGGTCTGTCCACCGTTCCCGCCACGGGCCGGGCGCCGTACGACAGCCACCACACACGTGGGGAGCCGTTTCGCCCGGTCAGCGCCTGGGCCAGGGCCGCCGTGCTGTCCATGCAGGTGTGACGGGCGTGTTCCAGGGTGCCGGGACCGACTGGCCCTGTCACGTCGAGGGGCAGGGCGTGCACCCACTCCGTGTCGATGGAGGCCGGGGCGCCGTCCTCGGACAGCGCATCGAGCAACTGACGCAGCGACGCCGGATCGGCGGGGTCCGCGTCGTAGGCGTCCGGTCCTCTGCGGGCGAAGGCGCCGGCCGGGTGCACCCGTATCACTCGCGACGCCACCGCCTTGAAGGGCGCGAGCGCTGTCCGAGGAGTGCTCTCGGAGGCTACGACGACCACGGCGGACGAGCGGCCGGCCGGCACGGTGGTGTCCGCGACGGCGGCACGGCGCAGCCGGACCCAGTGCGGCTGGTGCAGCCAGTTCTCCCGGGGCAGTCGCCCGGGTGCGGCGGCCGGGGCCTCGCGCGGGTCCTCGGGCAGTCGGTCGAAGTCGTGTTCCGCGAGGGAGAAGGACGGGGGCGGGAAGTCCCAGGGGGCCGGAGCGGGGCCTGCCCCCCAGTCGACGGGGCTTCCGGCGGCCCAGTCCTCAGCGAGGTCATGGGCCGTGCGACCGTCCGCGGAGACCGTCACGGCGTCCGGGTCCGCGGTACCCAGCGGCACCGCTCCTGTGGCCACCGCGCGCAGCCAGCGTCCGGCCGCGGCGGCGTCCGTCACGGGTGCAGCGGTCCGCAGGCGGCGAGCGACCCGCCCGGCCTGGAGATGCCGCAGCACGAACCTGTGGCGCTCCGGGTGCAGTTGGAGGTAGTCGGCGATCCGAGCGGCGTCCGCGGCGAGAGCGTCCGCGCTGGAGGCCGACAGCACGAGGCAGTCGGGTACCTCGCGGGTCGCCACCGGTCCGGGCGGGACGTCCTGCTCCACGATGACGTGGGCGTTGGTGCCACCGATCCCGAAGCTGCTGACCGCGGCCACTCGTTCGCGTCCCTCGGGCCAGGGCGTGGCTTCGGCCGGGATGTAGAAGGGAGTGGGATCGGGGCCGATCTCCGGGTTGAAGGCACGGAAGTTGAGGTTGGGCGGGAGCACGCCGTGGTGCACGGCGAGGACCGCGCGTACGAGGCCCACCACACCGGCGGCCGCGCCCATGTGGCCGAGCTGGCTCTTGGCGGAGCTCAGAGCGCAACGTCCGGACTCACTCACGTCGAACGCCTGTCGTAGCGCCCCCACTTCGACCGGGTCGCCCAGCCGGGTGCCGGTGCCGTGGGCCTCCACATAGCCGAGGTCGGCGCCCGTGCGTCCGGCGCGGGACAGGGCGGTCCGGATCACCTCCCGTTGTCCGGCCAGCGACGGTGCGGTGTAACTCATCTTCGCCGCACCGTCGTTGTTGATCGCGGAGCCTGTGATGAGCGCGTAGACGGTGTCGCCGTCGCGCCGTGCCTGCCGCAGCGTTTTGAGGACCACGACGCCGACGCCGCTCGCGCCGACCGTGCCGGTGGCGTCGTCGCTGAAGGGCCGGCAGTCACCGTCCGCGGAGAAGATGTGCTGCGGGCGGTAGCGGTAGCCGCCGGTCAGCCCGGGGTCGATGAGTACTCCTCCGGCGAGCATCACGTCGGCTTCGCCCTGCCGGAGCAGACCGGCGGCGAGGTGCACGGCGACCAGAGAGCTGGAGCAGGCCGTCTGGGCGCTGAAGGCGGGGCCGGTCAGCCCGAGGTGGTACGCCACCTTGGTGGCCAGGAAGTCCTTCTCATGATGCAGGGCGAGCTGGAAACCGTCAGGCAGCCGGTCCGGATCCGCCTCGCGCAGCAGGGACTGGAAGTAGGTGTTCTCGCCGGCACCGGCCACCAGGCCCACCCGGGTGGCCGAGGTGTCCGCCACTCCGGCGTGCGCCAGGGCCTGCACGCCGGCCATCAGCAGGTGACGCTGCTGGGGGTCCATCAGACGTGCCTCTTGGGGGCTGATGCCGAAGTGGCCCGGGTCGAAGTCGAGCATGCCGTCGAGCGTGCTGTGCGCGCCGACGACTCCTTCCGGCGCGTCGATGCGGCGGATTCCGGTGCCGCCGGAGACCACCAGCTCCCAGAAGGCGGCCAGGTCCGGAGCGCCGGGCACCCGTACCGCCATGCCGACGACCGCGATCGGCTCGCCGGGTTCGGGGGTCCCGTCATTCTTCGCGGCCGACGGGGTGAGCGGCCGCGGGGCGGTGAGGTGGCGGGCCAGGGAGCGGACGGTGATGTGCTCGAACAGATCCGCGACGCTGAAGCGGAAACCGAGTGTCGTGGTGCAGCGCAGGTGGAAGCGCATCAGAGTGAGACTGGAGGCACCCGCCTCGAAAAAGGTCTGGTCCGGTGCGATCACCGACCCGGTGACCTCCTCGAAGGCGGTGCTGAGGCGCTCCTCCTCGGCCGACAGGCCCGTGCGGGCGATCGCGGAACGACGTATCTCTTCCCCCGGTGCCCGGACGACCGCCTGCCGGTCCAGCTTGCCGCTGGGTGTGCGGGGCAGTCTCTCCAGCCTGCGGAAGCGGTTCACACGTACGTAGGAGGGCAGAAGGGCGGACAGATGCGCGGTCAGGTCGTCGGCGGACGGTGCCTCGCCGCGGATCTCCAGGCCGGCCGTCAGCCGGTCGCCGTCACGTGTGACGACGGCGTTGACCACCGCCGGATGGCGCAGCAGGGCCGCCTCGACGGAGCCGAGTTCAAGCCGGTGTCCGCTCAGTTTGACCTGCTGGTCGTCGCGGCCCGCGTAGTGCAGCAGGCCCGCACGGTCGAAGAACGCCCGGTCACCGCTGCGGTAGAACAGTCCCGCGCCGGGGAGTTCGACGAATCGGGTGTCGTCGAGCGCGTGCTCGTCGAGGTAGCAGCGGGTGGTCATGGTCCCGCCGATCAGCAGCTCGCCGGTGCACCCGGTCGGGACCGGGTCGCCCTGGGCGTCCACCACACGCAGATCGGCGCCGGCCACCGGGCGTCCGACGGCGGGCCGCTCGGGCCACTGCCCAGGATCTCCCTCCAGGAACAGGGCGCTGACCACGTGCGTCTCGGTCGGCCCGTAGTGATTGAACAGCCGCGCGCCGGGGAGTCCGGCGAACCAGCGCCGAATGCTGTCGGTGCACACCAACTGCTCGCCCGCGGTGACCACTTCGCGCAGCCGGGAGGGATACCTGTTCAGGCGGACGGCGTACTCGGCGAGCAGTTGCAGGGCGACGTAGGGCATGAAGATCCGCTCGGCGCCCGCGGAGTCCAGCCGGTCCAGGAGCGCGGGCGCGTCCTGACGCCACTCGGGACGTATGAGCTGGAGGCTGCCACCTGTGCACAGTGTCCCGAAGATCTCCTGGAAGGACACGTCGAACGCCAGCATCGAGAACTGCTGGGTGACCGCGGGGGCGGTCAGGCCGCCGGGGCCGGACTGCCACCTGATCAGGTCGCACAGGGTGCGGTCGTGGATCTGCACGCCCTTGGGGACACCGGTGGAGCCGGAGGTGAACAGTGTGTACAGGGGGCGGGCGCCGTCGTGCGTCGGCGTGTCGACCGTGCGTCGGTCATACCTGTGCCCGTCGTACGACGCACTCGTGCCGTCGCCCGTCCGTGACGCCGGGTCCACCGGTGCGACGAGGTGGCGCATCACACCGTCGGGGAGCAGCGTGTCCAGCGTCGGTGAGCTGTCCTGCGTGGCCAGGACGCACAGCGGGTCGATCTGTTCCAGGACGCGGCGCAGCACGTCGGCCGGGTAGGAGGGGTCGAGGGGGACGGCGGTGACGTTCAGCCTTGCCAGTGCCAGCAGCGCCACCACGTGTTCGGCGGAGGGATCCAGGTACAGGGCCGCCCGGCAGGGGCTGCTGTCGGCAGGGATCGGGTAGCGGTCGGCCAGTTCCGTGGCCAGGGCCGCGGCACGGGCGTCGAGGACCGCGTAGTTCAAGGTGCCACCGTCGGCCGTGACGACGGCGGGGGCGTCCGGAGTGCGGGCGACCTGCCGGCCGAAGCCTTCGGCGATCGTGGTGAAGCCGGGTTCCGGGGCGGGTCCGCGCCCGTGCTCCGGAAGGGACCTTCGGTACGGCACGACGAGTTCACGGGCGGTGGAGCGGCCACCGGCCGCGAGCGCGTCCACGCCCCGCCGGAACAGCTCCGCCATCGCCTCGACGTCCTCGCCGGTGAACCGGTCCTCGGCGTACTCCCACAGCACGTCGAGTCCGTCCGCGTGCTCGACCACGGAGACCGTCATCGGGCACTTGGCCTCCGGCGCCGCCCACCACAGGGGGCGCTGGGCGCAGCCGGGCAGCCGCAGCGCCCCGAAGTCGGTGTTCTCCAGGACGAACAGGAAGTCGAACGGTGTGCTGTCGCCGACGTCCTCCCAGCCGGTCAGGACGTCTGCGAGCGCCACGTCCTGGCGTCCCAGTACCTGCCCTGTGTCGGTCCTGGTGCGGGCCAGGTGTGAGCGCAGGTCCGCACCGGGTGCGACGGTCAGGGGCAGCAGCACGGTGTTCGCCATCATGCCCGCGCTGTTCTCGAACTCACGCACCGGGCGGCCCGCGACAGGGGCGGCGATGCGCGGGCGGACCAGACCGGTCACGCCGTACAGGCACCAGGAGAACACGCTCAGCAAGACCTGGAACCGGGTCAGCTCGAACTCGGCGCTCAGCTGGTCCACTTGGGCCTGCCGAACGACGTCGAGCGACGTGTGCAGCAGGTGCGCCCGCGGTGCCGGACCCGTGTCCTGGGCGGGCAGCGGCTCCTGCGGCTCTTCCAAACCCTCGTAGAACGCGAGGAGTTCATCGCGCTGCACCTGGTAGGCCGTGCTCGCGAACCGGTCGCTCTGCCAGACGGCGAAGTCCAGCGGGGTCGGAGCGGGTGCCTCGCGGCGGTCGCTGCCGGCGTAGGCGGCCGACAGGTCGTGCAGCAGGATGCTCAACGACCAGCCGTCCACGGCGATGTGGTGCAGGTGCAGCAGGAACGTGCCGCCGCCGTCACGCGGCAGCCAGCAGGCACGGAGCATGCGGGGGACGGCGAGGTCGAAGGGCTCGGCGAAGAAGGTGTCGGCGAAGGCGTGCGCTTCTTCCTCGTCCCAGGCCTGCTGGGGGCCCGGCTCGTGCCAGGGGTCGTACGGCTCGCCGACGGTCTGCTCCAGGCCGTCCGGCCCGAGGCCGAAGCTCGTCCGCAGCGCCTCGTGGCGTGCCACCAGGCCGCGCAGCGCTTGCCGGAGGGCAGTGGTGTCGACGGGTCCGTCCACGCGGAAGGCCTGGTTGACGGAGTAGGCGCGGGAGTCCGGGGTGTGGCGCTGTACCAGCCACAGCCGCTGCTGTTCGCTGGTGGCGGGCGCCGAGCGGGCACCGGAGACCACCGGTGCCGGCAAGGCGCTCTCCTCGCCGGGACTGGCCGTGGTGAGGGTCCGGGCGACGGCGGCCAGGTCGCCGTGCAGGACGGCCGCCTGAGTCAGCTCGCGGCCCCATTGCTGTCGTACGGCGAAGCAGAACCGGAGCGCCTTCAGCGAGTCACCGCCGCTGGCGATCCACCGGTCGCCGAGCCCGAGGCCGGTGGCGCCGAGTATCTCCTCGGCCAGTTCGACGACCCGGCGCTCCGTCTCCGTCGCGGCCGGTCCGTCGGAGCCGGAGGCGGCGGGCCGCCAAGGCCGGTCGGCCTGCCGCAGCAGGGCGGCCTGGTCGACCTTGCCGTTGGCGTTGAGCGGCAGCTCGGCCACGAGATGGATCTGGTGGGGGCGCATGTAGACGGGCAGGCGGGTCGTCAGGTGGCTGTCGAACTCCTCGTAGGACAGCTCCTGATGCAGAACGACGAACGCCAGCAGTTCGTTGGGCCCCTCCTGGCCCGCGCGGCGCGTGCACACGTAGGCCCGCTGGACCGCCGGGTGGGTGAGAACGCGCCGTTCCACCTCGCCGGGCTCGATCCTGAAGCCACGGACCTTGACCTGGCGGTCGGTTCGTCCGACGTACTCCACCAGGCCCTCGTTGTCGGCCTGTACGAGATCACCGGTGCGGTAGTACCGCTCCTCGCCACCGTCGAGCCACGGCAGCCGCACGAAACGCCGCTCGGTCTCCTCGGGAAGGTTGCGGTATCCGACGGCGAGTCCGGCTCCGCTCAACAGGAGTTCGCCGACCTCACCGGGCGCGGCGACCCGCTCCTGGCCCGGTACGACCAGGACCGCACCGGTCTGCGGCAGGGGCCGGCCGATCGGCACCACGTCCCCGTCGAAATCCCGCGGGATCGGATGACACAGGGCGAAGGTGGTGGACTCCGTCGGCCCGTAAATGTTGAACAGACGGGTGTCGCTGTCGGCGTTGTCCCGGTACCAGCGGCGCATCACCCGGGGGTTGAGCTGCTCACCGCCCACAAGAACCTCGCCGGCCGCGGCGAAGCAGTCCGGCACGGCCGTGACCATCGCGTTGAACAGCGCCGTGGTGATGAAGACGGTGTCCACGCGCTCGTGCCGCAGCGCCGCGGCGAGCCGCTCGGGAGTCTGCACGTCCCCGTCGCGCAGGACCACGCAGCAGCCACCGGTCAGCAGGGGCGCCCAGACTTCGAAACTCAGTGCGTCGAACGCCGGATTGGCCAGGCAGGCGTAGCGCAGACCGGGCTCGGCGCGGATGTATCCGGGCTGTGCCAGTCGCTGGACTCCGGCGTCACGGACCTCGACTCCCTTGGGCTGCCCCGTGGTTCCGGAGGTGTAGAACAGGAAGGACACCTCGCCGGGGGCGGACGGTGCCTCTACGGCGGCAGCGGCGTCCGGAAGTCCGGGCAGAAGGGCGTCCGCGGCGAGCGCCTTCACGTCCTGCGGGCGCTCGGTGACGCTCTCGATCGTCTCGTACACCAGGGCCACCGCGGCGGAGTCCCGGAGGATGAAGTGACGGCGTTCGGCGGGGCTCTGCGTGTCGAGGGGCACGACCTGCGCTCCCAGCCGCAGGATGCCCAGCATCACGCAGACCAGCCGCCACGACCGCGGCAGCGCCACTGCCACGGCTTGCCCCGCGGTGACGCCCCGGCGCCTCAGCTCATGGGCGACGGTGGCGGCTGCCACGTTCAACGTCGCGTAGTCGAGGCTGACTTCGCCGTCGACGACCGCCTCGGCGTGTGGTGTGCGAAGGGCTCGGCGGTGAATCTCCAGGGCTGTCCCGGCCGGGACGCTCACGTCCTCGGCCACGTCGGTGGGGGACGTTTCGACGTGCGGTTTCATCGTGCCTCCGACGTGCCTGAAGGTGTGGTGCGCTCCGTCTCGCCCCGGCCGGGGGCGGATGTCAGCCGGTGCAGTTCGGCAGTGAGGACGGCGGCGACGCGGGGCAGTTCGTCGCTCTCCAACATGTCCCAGTGACCGCAGGCAACCGGCTCGACCACGAACTCACCGCTGACGCGATGCCGCCAGAACGCGCGTAGACGAGCGGCGGCATCCTCGACGTCCGCGTCTTCGTCCTCCACGGCCGTCGCCTGCATCAGCACGACACGGGCGGGCGATTCGGGTACGGCGTAGTCGCGCCCGGTCTCGCGATGGTGGTTGTAGACGTTCAGGTACCGGGCCACCTGGTCGTCGTCGATACCCGGGTACATGCCGTTGAAGCGCACCAGCTTCTCCCGGAACTCCGCCATGCCGACCGGCGCGATCGCGGCGCGCTGTTCGTCGCCCTGGGCACCGTGGGTGTCGAGGAGGACCACGCTCACCTTCTCGTGCCCGGCCGCCACCAGGCGGCGGCCCATCTCGTACGCGATCAGACCGCCGTAGGAGAGCCCGCACAGCACCAGTGCCTCGTCGGCGCGGGGACCGACGAGCCGCAGATACTCCTCGGCCATCGCCTCGACACCGGGCAGGGTGGACTCGCCGGGATTGATGCCGGGCGCCTGGAGCCCCACCACGCCGATGTCGTCGGCCAGTTCGGCGGACAGTGGCAGGTAGCAGAACGCGGTGCCGCCGGCGGGGTGCACACACACCACGCGCTGTCGGCCGCCGCCCGCACGGAATTCGACCAGGCTGCCGGGTTCCGCACGCTGTGCGGCATTGCCGCGTACTCGCTCGGCGAGCGCCTCGATGGTGGGGTGCAGCATGACGTCCCGTACGGGCAGGGCGACGCCGAGTTCCTCCTGGACGGCGGACGCCATCTTGATCGCCGATATCGAAGTGCCGCCCAGTTCGAAGAAGTTGTCACCGATTCCGATGTCCGGGTGCAGCAGCACCCCGCGCCAGACCCGGTACAGGGCCATCTCCACATGGTCGCGGGGTGCGGCCGTGTTGACCTGCCCCGCGCGGGTTCCCGCCGCGGCGCGCAGCACCTCCGCCCGGTCCACCTTGCCGCTGCGGTTCAACGGCAGTCGCGGGAACTCGGCCACCACGGCGGGGATCATGTAGTCCGGCAGACGGTCCTTGAGGGCCGCACGCCACTCGTACGGCATCCGCGTGGCCTCGGCGTCACATCCCACGCCGGCGACCAGCTGGGGGCCACCAGGTGTGTCGCGATCGGCCAGGACGACGGCCTCCCGCACCCCGGGGACCGCCAGCAGCGCCGCCTCGACCTCGCCGGGTTCGATACGGAAGCCGCGCAGCTTGAGCTGGTCGTCGCGGCGGCCCACGTACTCGGCGTTGCCGTCCGGCAGCCAGCGCGCCAGGTCGCCGGTGCGGTAGAGGCGTTCACCGGGGACGAACGGGTCGGGCACGAAGAGTTCGTCGGTGAGGTCGGGGCGGTTCAGATATCCACGGGCCAGACTCGCTCCGCCGAGGTAGACCTCTCCGGGAACTCCCACGGGTACCGGGCGCATCCGGTCGTCGAGCAGGTACAGGCGTGTGCCACGCAGCGGCCGCCCGATCGGACACGACCGCTCGTACGGCTGTGGGTCGGTGTAGGCGGTGGAGTAGAGCGTGGCCTCGGTCGGGCCGTAGCCGAAGCAGATGCGCAGGCCGGGCAGCAGCTCACGCATGCGGTGCAGGGTGCTCTCGGGCAGGGATTCCACTCCGGTGAGGAGCTGACGCAGGCTCGATCCGGCCAGGCGTGCGGCCGGGTCCTCGCCGATCCACAGGACGTAGGACGGGGGCAGAAAGGCCTGGGTGACCTTGCGTTCGCGCATCCAGTCCAGCAATGCCCCAGGATCTCCACGGAGTTCGTCGGGAACCAGGTGGAGCACGGCGCCGGTCGTCAACGGGACGAGGAGTTCGTGCACCGACGCGTCGAAGCCGACGCTCGACCAGGCCGAGGACGCCTCGCCGGGGGCATCCCCCATGAGCTCACGCCAGTGGTCGAGGAGATTGACGACGCTGCCGTGCGTCACCGCCACGCCCTTGGGGCGGCCGGTCGACCCCGAGGTGTAGATGACGTAGGCGAGCCGGGTCCGGTCCGTGTCGATGGCCGGCGGCTCGTCGTGCGTCCCCTCGGCCTCCACCTTCGCCAGGTGCTCCCACAGCTGTCCGTCGTCGTCCGCGGTGTCCCTCTGGTCGGTCAGCACGAGGACCGGTGCGGCGTCGCTCACCATGGCGGTGAGCCGCTCCGGGGGCTGGCCGGGGTCGAGGGGCAGGTAGGCGGCTCCGGACTTGAGGATCCCGAGCACGCCGATGACGAGTTCGGCCGTACGTCCGGCGTGCAGGCCCACCACACGATCGGGACCGGCACCGCGGGCGATCAGCGCATGGGCGAGACGGTTGGCCCGGCGGTCGAGTGTCGCGTAGTCCAGCTCCGCGTCATCGGCCACCACCGCACACTGCCCGGGTCGGTCGCGGACCTGCGCGGCGAAGCGCTCCAGCACGCCCTCCGACGCCGGGTCGGCCACGGTGGGCCCGGTGCTGAAGTCGGCGAGGAGCGCGCGCTGTTCGTCCTCGTCGAGCAGCGTCAGATCGGCGATCTCGGCATCGGGCCGCTCGGTCATCAGACGCAGCACGCGGAGGAATTGACGTATGTACCGTTCCATCGTCGCCCGGTCGAACAGCGCCACCGCGTAGTCGATCTCCCCGGTGAGGTGCCGGCCCTCGTCGGCCAGGGCCAGGACCATGTCGAACTTCGCGGGTACGTGAGCGGCGTCTACCCGCAACTCGACCTCCAGACCTGGAAGTTCGAGTTCCTTCCGCATGGAGGGGACCCAGGCGAACATGGTCTGGAACAGGGCTGTGCAGGCGGGGCTCCGCGGCGGGTTGACCAGTTCGACGACTCGCTCGAAGGGGAGGTCGACGTGCTTGAGGGCGTCACGGATCCGCTGGTTCACCCGCTGCAGGGCGTCCTTGACGGTGGGCGAGCCGGAGAGGTCCGCGCGCAGGGCGAGGGTGTTGACGAAGAAGCCGATCAGACCCTCGACGTCCCCGCGTCGGCGGTTCGACGTGGGGGCGCCGACCACGATGTCGTCCTGCCCGGAGAGCAGGGACAGCAGCACGGACCAGCCGGTGAGGACGGTCGCGTAGAGGGAGACATCGTTGTCGGAGGCCAGCGCGCGCAGGGCCCGCGTCAGGTCCTCGTCGACGGTCACGGGCAACCGGTCGCCGTGGAAGTCCTGTTCGGGCGGGCGGGGCCGGTCGGTGGGCAGGGAGATCACGGCCGGGGTGTCGGCCAGTGCGGTGGTCCAGTAGTCGGCGTGCGAGACCTGCTCGTCTCCCGACATCCACTCCCACTGCCAGCGCGTGTAATCGCTGTACTGCCAGGTCAGTTCGGGCAGCGAGACGTCCTGCCCCTGCTGAAGCGCGGAGTACACCAGGCCCAGCTCTCTCAGCAGCAGGGAGCGGGACCAGCCGTCGAAGACGATGTGATGTGCCATCAGGATCAGTACGTGATGGTCCGGTTGGAGCGCCATCAGGCAGCCGCGTGCCATGGGCTCCTCGCCCAGGCGGAACGGGGTGCCCTCCACCTCCAACCGTATGCGCGTGAATCGTTCGGCCCGGTCCGGCAGTTCCGTCAGATCCTCGAAGGTCACCGGGAACCCCGTGTCCGGCGGATCGACGACTTGAAGAGCCGAACCCTCGGAGGGGACCAGCCGGGTGCGCAGGGCCTCGTGCCGGGCCGCGAGCAGATGCAGCGCCTTGATGAGCAGGTCCCGGTCCAGCGGTCCTCGGATATCGAAGGGCATCGGCTCGTTGTAGGCGGCGCTGGCGTCTCCGTCCATGCGTGCCATGACCCACAGACGTTCCTGCGCCAGTGACAAAGGCGCGGATTTTGTCTCTTCGTCGGAATGATTACTGACTGCGATTCGGGGTAAAGGCACGGATCACCCTTCACGAGAAGAGAACGCGGCGGAAATCAGTTCCGGCGTCCCCGGAGTATCAGACTGACGTCCGGAATGTGTGCGTTGCAATCCAAGTGCGATCTGAAAACAATGCGTACGGGTCTAGGCTCTTCGGCGGGACCCCGGCTGGGGCGATCGGCTATCCGGCCAGGTCAATGCCATCGTCGCACTGTTGTGCGAACAGCATGGAGGGCCGGTCGTTCCAGATTTCGAACCGGACTTTCACGGACTCGGCGGCGCTTCGCGCAAGCTTCCGAAAGTCGCCATGTGCCTACCAAAACTCCATAAAGTTGCGCGAGATGCGTGCGGAGTAGTGATTGTGGACGCTTCTGTTTATTCGGCCGCCCGTGTGGTGGCTCATTTCCGTTGATGCTAAATGTGCTCCGATTAGGTGGTCAACCGTGACCAACGCCACACCCATTCGGCGACGGAACGCTGTTTGCGCTCGGCATGCGACATTAAGGGATTTGCCTGAAGATAGCGGACCACATGAGGTCAATGGTTCACTTCGGTCGTGCTGCGCTCTCCCCGTCGGGGACGGTGTATCCAGAGACGGAAGGCCATCGCAAGGTCATGACCACGGAGTCGTCCTCGGCGGACCAGGAGTGATCCACCCCCTGGCCCCAGACGACGTAGTCGCCCTGCCGCTCCAGCAGCACGCTGCGGCCGGGGAACTCCATACGGAAGCGTCCTGTGATGAGAACCAGCAGAGCTGTCCGCACCTCGCCCTTCACCCACTGCGCTCGTTGCTCACCGCGTGGATGGACACCCCATTTCACCTCGACGGCGTCAGTGTGGCGGGGATCGCCCTGCTCCTTGAAGTGCCCAAGCAGCCATCCCCGGTTCACTGTCGCGTCGATGCCCGCACTGCCTACGTATACGCCGTCATCCATGAACCCGAACGCTAGCAACCGAGGGTGCGGTGTCAGCCGCAGCGCGATCAACCGCGGGGCCATGGTCCCCACATGCCGAAGCCCCGGACGGGTTCACCCCGCCCGGGGCCCCTTCGCCCGGATCGGTCCGAGCACTACGAGCCGGCGTCGTTCACCGCGACTCGTCAACCAACCAGCGCGCGGCCACCTCCGCTCCGTCGGTGCGGAGCCGGCTTCCCAGGGACTTCGCACGCGCCCGGGTCTCGGATGACAGAGCAGTCTTGAGCGCGATGCCCAGAGATTCGACGGTCGTGGTCGCAGCGTCGAGGGCCGCACCGAGGTCCAATGCCGCCACCCGGCCGGCCCAGTAAGGGTTGTCCGACAGTTGGAGAGGTATCACCACTTGCGGCGCGCCCGCCCGGGCCGCCGTCAGCGTCGTACCCGCGCCACCGTGGTGGACCACAGCGGCCACCTTGCCGAACAGGTTCTGATGGCTGACCTCGCCGATGGCGAAGCAGTCGTCCCCGTCGTCGACGAGATCCAGGTCCGCCCAACCGCGGGACACGAGCACGCGGTTCCCCTGTGCGCGGATCGCCTCGACGGCCATGCCGCCGATGCCTTCGGCCGGGGGCATACTGCCGAAGCCCACATAGACCGGCGGGCTGCCCGCGTCCAGGAACCTCGCCAGGTCCGCCGGGAGGGGGCGTTCGTCCGCGAGGGTCCATGCGCCTGTCTGTACGACATCAAGGCCCGGGGCCGCCTGCCACGACCCCAGGACCGGGTCCGCCGCCAACCATGGACGGTCGGTGAGGATGTGATCGCGCACGTTGTTCACCAGCGGCAGACCGAGCGCTGCCCGGTGACTGTTGAGTGCCTCGCCGAACTGCGCGTTGACGTTCTGGGCGTCCGACTCCCACACTGTCCGGTTGTCGGCGACCGCAGGCTCCGGCCAGCCCGGCCGGGGCGGTGGCGCGTGGTGCGGCGATGGCAGGTGGACCGCCGCATAGCTCACGTACACGTAGGAGATACCCGCGGCCTCGGCCACGGATCGCGCGGCGACCTGCGCCAGACCTGCCGCCACCACCACGTCACATCCGTCGAACGCCGCCGGGAAGGTGTCGAATTGTGCCTCGACCAACTCGTTCCTGTAGCGGGCCAGGTCCGTTGCCGAGGGCAGGGTCTTTCCGCGCATCAATTCCTTGACGGGTAACCCGACCGGCACCAACTGCACTCCGATGCCGGCGAGCCGCTTGGCGAACTCCTCGTCCGGCGGGGCGCACATCCTCACCGCCGCGCCGAGCGCCCGCAGCCGCACCGCGAGTGCCACCAGCGGTTCGACGTCGCCACGTGTCCCGTATGTAGACAACAGCACCCGCATTCAGCGTCCTCTTTCGTCGGGTCGTCCATGCGTTTCTGCCGTTTCCGCCCCGGCTCGGGGTGTTGGCCGGCGGCGGCGATACGTCGGTCGTCAGGAATGATGGGCAGCAGTGCAGGTCGCGTGGTGGCCAGGGTAGGCGATGGTCGCCTCGCATCATCGCGCTTGGTTGCGTCGGTCAACTCGGCTATTTCGCACCAGACTTGTGCCTTCGGGAGTTACTGGGAACAGCCATCTCAGTGGCTACGGTGCGCGTGGGGCCGGAGGTTCATCGTCGGCCGGCTCTGGGCAGTCTGTGCTCGGCGAGGTGTGCAAGATCCCCCATCGTCCACACAATCGGAGTGCTACGCGATGCAGAGTTCGTCCACTCCCGTACCTGATGTTTCGGTCATCCTGCCCTGCGCCGGATACGGAACACGTTTCGGGGCGCCCTACCCCAAGGAGTTGCACTGCCTGGCTCCTGGGGTCACCGTGCTGGACCGCAGCCTGGAAGCCGTCGTCGAACTCGCCAAGAGCGGACTCAATGTGCGCCTGGTCGTCGTGTTCGCAACACACAAGCTGGACACGGTGAGTTATCTCGCTCGCTATGCCGACACCTTCCAGATGGTCTTCGTTTACCAGGACGAGTCGTTCGGACCTGGTCTCGACGGGGCGATCCGGTCCGCCCTGCCGATGACACAGGGGCCGGTCGCCCTCGTCCTGCCCGACATCGTTGTCGCAGGGTCGGATACGCCGGGCAAGCTCCTTGACGCCTTACGGCAGGTGGAGGTGGCGGGCTGGAGCGTAGTGGCCGCCGAGGAGCGGGATCACGACACGCTGCGGCAGATGGGCGCGTTGGCCGTGACCGAGGCGGAAGGCGTCCTGACCGTGGGGGCGGCCACCGACAAGCCGGCGGACCCCTCCGGCTTCAACGCGTTCTGGGGCATGGTGGCCGTCACCGAGAGCGAGGCGCACAAGCTGCCCGACGTCGTGGGCACGGGAACGGCCAACCCGTTGGCCGGTGCGGTCGCTCTCATGGTGGAGGGGATTGTCAACTACAACACCCCCGCGGGCTGACTTCTCGCGCGCCGACGAGTTCGTGCACGGTCGGCACTGCGCACGCGCGATGTCCTGAGCGTCTTCTCCATGAAGGGGTCTCCGCCAGAAAGATCGCCTTCATGCCTGTACGGCCGGTCGGCTCCCGCACCGTCCTCCCCGTCGACCCCGTTTGTTGACGGGTAGCCAGACCGGGGTGCCAATCAATAGGGAGGCTGCTGGGCTCTGATGCATCTCGTACGGCGAACCCGCACGACGCGGTGGCAACACCCGCACGGTTGTTCCGTCACTGCTGTCGGCGACGACGGAAGAGTGGATCAGGGGCGGCGCTTGAAGGCTGACCCGCGTGTGGCCAGGGCGGGCGTCAGCGGGCTCTGACAGTGATGGCGGGGAGCCGTCACGGAGGGTCAGTGCGACAAGATCATGTTGAGAGGTGAGCCGCTGGAGCGGCGGGCTCCAGCGTTCGGCGGCGAGGGACAAACCGTCGCTGTCCATGACCTTCAGGTACTTCGGGCAGGTCACGTCCATGCCGTGCTTACGGACGTTCGTAGGGGCGATGCCGCAGAGCTGACGCTGTGGACAGCGCGCGGTTGACGGTTTGCTGGGTCGGGGTGAGGCCGCGGCCCGGCGGGCGTCTGGAGGGGAGTCGTCACCCACGGGCCAGCTCCCATGCAGGCGCGGTCGGCGAGGAAGGGAACGTGCCGGCGTTCGCAGATCCGGATGATCCGGTAGGCGCGGGCCGCAGTGAGATCGTGCCCACGGCCGGGCAGCGTCGGCGAGATCCACAGCAGCCGCCCGACAGGGTCGGTCACCACCTGCACGTTCACCCCGTGTCGGCGGTGCTCGTGGGAGAAGTCGGCCCGGCTGTCGCCGACCCGATCGCACTGAGCCAGGGTGCCGTTGAGCAGGACGTAGTCCGGGTCCGCCTCGCGCAGGCCGCGCAGCAGGCCGGGTGCGCGGTCGGCGAGCAGGTCGATCACTGCTGTCGTGTAGGCGTGGGCGGTGCCGACGAAGATGCCGAACCCTGCAGCGAGTCGGGCGAGGGTGTCGTGCCGGCGCAGGCACACCAGGCCGACCAGGGCACGCTGGTGCGGTGGGAGCTTGCAGCGGCGGTCACCTTCACGGGCGACGATGAGCACTGAGAAGGGTGCCTGACGGGAGATTTCCCAGGTCAGGCACCATTTTGTGTGCCTCTGGGCGAGTTTCGGTGTCGTAGGCGGGCCAGGGTACTTCTTTGCCCTTGGTGAAGTCGGCCCACTTCTGGTGGGGTGTCTCGGCCAGGTCCTGCGGGGGGTTGGGGTCGGTGAACTCCTGACTGTCGGCCAGGTCCAGGGTGGTCCAGGCGAAGGCAGGTCCAGGCTGTGGCAGACGCCGACACCGACCTGCTTGTGGTTGGGCGCGACCTGCGAGCGCCAGCCGGAAGCTCCGCGGTACGGGCAGCTGCCGATACGGTCGAAGCTGCTTGCAGGACCTGCACATCCCATGCTCACCATGAGAGACGGTCTCTCAACAGCCAGTCCACCCGGTGTCCTTGATGCATCTCCCCGAACCGTGGGGTGCGACCTGTCGGAGGGCCCTGCGCCCCGCGGGGCGACGCGCGGGCGCCCCGCCGACGGACCGCCTCCAGAGGAGGACCGGGCCCACACTGCTCGTTCGCGCGTTGGTTCTCTCCACGTGGACCGTGCTCAACTGCTGTGCGCCATCAGGTAATTGACGTGGCGGTCGGGGGGCTGCTTCACTGGGGCAGTGGCTGAGCCACTAGACCAAGAAGTCGCTGAACCAGTGGGCCACTAGACCAGTGAGCCGCTGAACCATTGACCGAAGCCTGGGAGATCCTCCGTGGCCGTCGAAAGCATTCCGCGCCGAACCGTGGTCGACCTGCTTGAAGTACGGCTGCGTGACGACATCCTGCGCGGCACGCACGAACCCGGATCCCTGCTGCCCCCCGAGAGGGAGCTGGCCGCCGGGTACGGGGTCACCCGTACGACCTTGAAGCACGCGCTGACCCGGCTGGAGCAGGCGGGACTGCTGAGCACCCGGCACGGCATCGGCACGCGCATCCTGGATTACCTGCGGGTGGGCGGCGCCGACCTGCTTCCGATGCTGGCCGCACAGGATCCCACGTGGCTGCGGGAGGTCTTCGAGGTACGGCGGCAGATCGGCACCCTGATCGCCGGCCGCGCGGCCGACCGGCGCACGGAACGACAGGCCCGGCGGCTGGAACACCTGCTGCGTCAGGTCGCGGACGGCCCGGACGCCGACGCCGTCCAGCTCGCCGACGTGGAAGTGCATCGCGAACTGGCGCGGGCCACGGGGAACCGGGTCTATCTGCTCCTCACGAACACGCTGTTCAACGCCTACCTTCCGGTACGGGCCTCGCTGCGGGCGCCGTTCGAGGACGCGGCGCGGGCGACGGACCGGCTCGCGCCGGTGGTACGGGCCGTGGTCGACCGGGACGGCGAGGAGGCGCGGCGCGCGGCGGAGACGTATCTGGCCGGCACCGAGAAGATCATGCTCGGTTCGCTGAGCAGTTCTCGCGGGCGGCCGACCGCCGACGGTCCCCGGTAGCCGCGCTTCCCGGCGGAGACTCCGGGCCCGTCGGCTCCCGTCGAGGCGAGGCGAGGTGTGTGCGGCGAAGCGGCCCGGCCTCGGAGTGGCCCCGATCATGCACGGATGCCCGTTCATCTCACGTTTTCTCCATTGTCATGCATAGGTCAATGCAGACGCTCTGGTGAACGCCCGGCGGGGCGGGACCAGGTGCGCGGCTGCGACCCCTCAGGTGCCCGAGAGGTAGTCCGGGCCCATCACCCCCAGGACGGCCGCCCGTTCACCGTGGGCGCGGCGGCGACCAACAACACAAGGAGCATGGTGAGCAGATCAAGCAAGAGACGCGGCGTCCTCATCGGCGTGATGCTGTCCGCGGTCATCGGCGGCACCGTCCAGCCGGCGATCGCCGCGCCGGTGCGGGACGCGGGAGACCAGGCCACGCCGTTCCGGAAGTCTCCGGTGCGGTCGACCGAGCAGGAGATCGCGCGGGCGCTGTCCGCCTCGCTGCGCGACCCGCAGTGGCGCGAGCAGGTCCGTGCGGCCGCGCTCGGCACCGAGGACGTGGACCTTCAGGCGCTGGCGGGCAGGACCGCCGCTCCGGAGGGCAAGAACCTGTTCGCTTCCGTCTCTGCCGCGGACCGTCGCATCGCGGGCCTGAAGGGCCTGCCCGCGTCGACCGGGTCGCTGCTGCGCGTTCGGCTGGGCGCGCCGTCCATGCGGTCGCACCTGAACGCCGAAGTCACTCCCTGGATCGCCGTCGCCGCGGCCGCCGACGACGCCAAGACCCTCACGGCGTACGACAGTCAGGGCCACGCCCACTCCGTCGACACCGCGCGCGTCCCCGACCGTCCGCTGTACGTCCTGGACATCGACGTCACCAAGGCTCATCGGGCCGGCCTGAAGGTGCTGCAGAAGGCCTTCGCCGACAAGGGGCTGACCTCCCTCCCGTCGAAGGTGGCGAACAGCGCCGACGCCGCGAGCGCGGCGGGATGGTGGGCGACCAAGGTCACGGCCGTCGAGGTGAACGACGACCAGGAGCCCTGGTTCAAGGGTGCCGCCGAGATGTTCTCGCTGGTGACCGGCTTCGGCAAGGACGGCACGGCGCGCGTCGACTCGGTGGACATGCCCTACCTGGACTACGACGGCACCGTCTACTACCCGAACCAGATCCTGGTCAACTGGTCGAACTACAAGTACAACCTGGCCGACGTCGTCATGATGGAGGACGACGACGGCACCAACTACCGTGCGCTGGCACAGGCGATCACCACGGCGCTGCTCACCGTGACGGACCAGGGCACTTACATCCCGTTGGTGAACGCGGTCCTGAGCGCGATCCCCGACAGCTGGTTCACCGACGATCCCGACTACGTGGAGTCCTGGTACACGCTCGCCCAGAATTCCTCGGGCCGGCTGAACGGCGCCTCGGGCAACGGCTGGATGACCGTCGAGCCCTACTTCGTCGAGGAGTTCTAGACCTCGTACGCAAGCGCGGACCGGCCGCCGCACGTCGGTGAACGCGCCGGTCCGCGCCGAGGACATGGCTGTCGTGCCGGAGGCCGCATGTACTCGTCGTGCGGCTTCAGGACCGGACACGGAACGGGGCGGGCAGGGCGTAGGGCGACGTCACGGGGTATCTACTTCACGGCCGGTGTTCTGGTCGTGGGCCAGGGCGTGGGTGACCGCGGTGGTGCTCTCGTACAGGATCCGGTACTGGGTGAACCGGCGGTCGTAGACACCCGCGGGGGCGGGATCGGGCCGGACCACCGATTCCGCCGGATTCCAGGCCGCGATGTCCGGTCGGCCGATCAGCCCGGCGGCGAGGAAGGCGGCGCCGTAGCTGGCGCCGATGGTGGTGCGGGCGACGATCTGTTCGAGACCGGTGACGTCGCTGACGATCTGGGGCCACAGTCCGCCCCGGGTGCCGCCGCCGACCGCCACGATCCGCCGGATGTCGGCGCCGGCCGCGAGCATCGTCTCGACGTTGTGCCGGACACCGTAGGCGGTGGCCTCCAGCGCCGCCCGCATCAGATCGCCCCGGGTGTGACCCAGCGTCAGGCCCGCGATCACACCCCGGGCGTCGGGGTCCATGACGGGTGTCCGTTCCCCGGCGAAGTACGGCAGCATCACCAGGCCGTTCGCACCCGGGGGCGAGGCGGCCGCCTCGTCGAACAGCGTGCCGGAGCCGACATC
Source organism: Streptomyces sp. NPDC107454 (assembly GCF_055582885.1). Classification (NCBI taxonomy): domain Bacteria; kingdom Bacillati; phylum Actinomycetota; class Actinomycetes; order Kitasatosporales; family Streptomycetaceae; genus Streptomyces; species Streptomyces sp. NPDC107454. The sequence continues at coordinate 104,857 of NZ_JBVJPA010000023.1, forward strand.
GCCGAAGAGATGGCCCAGCCAGTCGGTGACGGCTCCGGAGGTGGCCATGCCGCCGGCCAGGCAACGGGTGCCGGGCAGGGCGCCGACCGTGGACCACATCGAGGGGCTGGTCACGAGCCGGTCGACGGTGTTCACCAGGAACATGGTGGTGCCGTACATCAGCATCAGGTCGCCGACGCCGTGGCCGCCGACGCTGATGGCCTCGCTCCAGGCGTCGATCGTCCCCACGATGACCGGCGTCCCGGCCGGGACGCCCGCGACGGGCGTGCTCACCCGGCCGGCCTCCTCGCCCGGCCAGTGCAGCGGGGGGAGTTCGATGCCGGGGGCGATGCGCCCGGCCCATTCGGGGATCCAGCGCTGCTCGTGGATGTCGAACAGCGGGGTGCACTGGCTGGCGGAATGCAGGTCCAGCACATAGGCGCCGGTCAGCCGCTGGGCGAGCCAGGAGGCGGGCATGAGGAGGCGGCGGGCGCGTGCCCACGCCTCGGGCTCCCGCTCGCGGATCCAGGCGAGTTTCGGCCCGACGGCCTGTGACGACAGGGCCGACCCGCACCTGCGGAAGATCGTCTCCGGCCCCAACTCCCGGTTCAGCCGCGCGATCTGCTCCTCGGCGCGGGTGTCCACCCCGTACAGCACCGCCGGACGCACCGGCTCTCCCGCGTCATCGACCAGAAGGGTGCACGGGCCCATGCCGCTGACTCCGACGGCGCGGACGGTGACGTCGTCGCGATCGAGCAACTCGGCCGCGAGCGAGACGAACTCGTCCCACCACACATGTGCGTCCATCTCGACGTGCCCCGGCCGGGGACGGTCGACCACGTGACTGCGTACGGCCTCACCCAGGATGCGGCCGGCAGTGTCGACCACCACGCCCTTGGTGCTGGAGGTGCCAACGTCAACTCCGAAGACGACGTCCATCATGTACTGCCTCCCTTGGCGCCGGATGCGCCACCGTAGGTTGTCGCTCGGTCCGGCGGGCGGCCGCGGTTCAGCCGGACGGCTGCCGGAGATGTCGTCACATCTGTACCTCGGACGAGCGCGGAGGCGTCTCCCCCCGGGTCTCCATGGCAGAACCCGAATACCGGATCCGCGCCCAGTGCACGGACTTCTTGGTGTGCTGGTGGCACAGAGGCAGCGCATCGCCGACCAGCGCTAGAAGCGCCGGTCGAGACTTTGGCAGGATCGCCGGCCCGGAAATGGTCCGGATCTTGACCGGCGCGGTCCCTCGGATCGGGTGGCCGCCCGCGGCGCCACGCAGCGGTCGGAGCCGGAAAAAAATGGGGGGTGCCACCTACTGCATCCGTTCGCGCTCTGGTGTGACATGGCCATCGGCCGACACCTGGCGTAACAGTGCCATGGCACAAGAGCGACATGTGTGACCCCTTGAAGGACGGCGGGGGAGGCCGGAGGATCCAGTGATCTTTCGCTCTTCGCCGCGTCTCAGGAGTCTTCCTTGCCCAAGGTTCCCATCCCCCGGCCCGGGCCGATCGCCCTCGCCGTGGCGGCCGCGCTCACACTCGGCGTCATACCGGCGACTGCCGCTGTGTCCGCGTACTCCGCCGGTGAGGTGTCGCACAACGACGCCGGACACCAAACCCCCGGCGCTGCCGGCACGCACACCGTCACCCTGATCACGGGTGACAAGGTCACTGTCGGGACCGCCGCCGACGGCACCGTCGTGCGCTCCTTCCAGGCCGCGAGCGGAGCCACCACCGGCTTCCACCGCGCTGTCCTGGACGGCGCGACCTACGTCTACCCCGACGCCGCGCTGCCGTACGTGAGCGCCGGCAAACTCGACAAGCAGCTCTTCAACGTGACGCGGCTGATCGCCGAGGGGTACGACGACGCGCACAGCTCCCGGCTGCCGCTGATCGTGCGCTATACCGACGCCGCCGCGAAGTCCCGCACCCGGGCGAAGGTAGCCGGATCGAGCGATGTCCGCCGCCTGGACAGCATCCAGGGCGCGGCCCTCGCGCAGAATCACCAGCAGGCACCGGAGTTCTGGTCCTCGCTCACCGGGGGTTCCGGCGCGGCGGCCCGGTCCGCGAAGCCGTCTTTCGCGGGCGGCGTCGCCAAGGTGTGGCTCGACGGCAAGGTGAAGGCCGACCTGGCCGACTCCACCGCGCAGATCGGCGCGGACAAGGTCTGGGCGGAGGGCGACACCGGCCAGGGCGTGAAGGTCGCGATGCTCGACAGCGGCGCGGACACCGAACACCCGGACCTGGTCGGACAGGTGTCCGACAGCGCCAGCTTCGTCCCCGGCGAGGACGACATCGCCGACTACAACGGCCACGGCACGCACGTCGCCTCGACCATCGTCGGCACGGGCAGTGCCTCCGACGGCAAGGAGCGGGGTGTCGCCTCCGGCGCCCGGCTGGCCGTCGGCAAGGTGCTCAACTCCGAGGGCAGCGGCCAGGAATCCTGGATCATCGCGGGCATGGAGTGGGCCGCCCGCGACCAGAAGGCCAGGATCATCAGCATGAGCCTGGGCGGCGGCGGTGACAAGACCGACCCGATGAGCCAGGCCGTCGACGAACTCAGCCACGAGACGGGCGCGTTGTTCGTGATCGCGGCGGGCAACGGCGGCCCGCACTCCATCAGCAGCCCCGGTGCCGCGGACGCCGCGCTGACCGTCGGAGCCGTCGACGCCAAGGACACGCTCGCCGACTTCTCCAGCCAGGGCCCGCGTGACGGCGACGGCGGCCTGAAGCCGGAGATCACCGCGCCCGGCGTCGACATCGTCGCGGCGCGCTCGCACTACAAGCGCGGCTCCGGCTACTACACCACGATGAGCGGCACGTCGATGGCGACGCCGCACGTCGCCGGTGCCGCCGCGCTCCTCGCCTCGGAGCACCCCGACTGGACGGGCACCCAGCTCAAGGAGGCGCTGGTCAGCAGCGCCAAGGCAACCCCGGCGTACACCCCGTACCAGGCGGGCGCCGGCCGGCTCGACGCGCTGGCGGCCGTGCACACCACGGTCTTCGCCACCACGAGCGCCTACTCCGGCTTCTACACGTGGCCGCCGAAGCCGGGGCAGACCGACGTCCAGACGGTGACGTACACCAACGTCGGCGACGCACCGGCCAACCTCGACCTGGCGGTCAACGGCACCGTCCCGGCGGGGTTGTTCAGCCTCTCCGCCGACCACGTCACCGTGCCCGCCCACGGCACCGCCACGGTCACCCTGACGGCGGATCTGGACAAGCTGGGCGGCGACCAGTCGGTCAGCGCCATGATCACCGGTACGGACGGCAGCGGAGCGGTCCGCGCCCGGACCCTGATCGGCGGGGCCCGTGAGGGCCAGCGGCAGAATCTGACCGTGGTCGCCAAGGACCGTTCGGGCAAGCCGCTGGAGGGCCGGGTCGTCCTGACCGCCGAGCACCTCTTCACGGTGATGGACCTCGACGCGTCCGGCACCGGCACGGCGCGGCTGCCCGTCGGCAGCTACAGCGGCTGGCTCACCGGTGACGTGCAGGGCGCCGAAGGCCCGCACTCGCGCGGCATGGTGCTGCTCGCCTTCAACGACGTGAAACTGGACCAGGACCGTACCGTCACCCTGGACGGCCGCAAGGCACGCCGGATCCTGGCGCGCGTGCCGCAGCAGACCACCGCCGTCGCACCGCGCCTGGACGCCCACAGGTCCTTCACCGACAGCCTGGTGGAGACGTCGATGCTGCCGGACCCGTCGTACGACAGCGTCTGGGCGCTCCCGACCGGCAAGAAGGTCACCGACGGCGAGTTCGAGACCGGCGCCCGCTTCCGCCTCGAGCAGCCCGCGCTGACCCTGAGCACGAAGTCGACGACCTTCAACGACCCGCTGGTCAAGCGCGCGGCCACGCCGCTGCCCGCCGGTACCCGGAACCTGACGGCGGTCTTCGCCGGTGACGGAACGGCCGAGGAGCTCGCGCGGCAGAACGTGCGCGGGAAGGCCGTCGTGGTGCGCGGCGCCGGCACGGAAGGGATCAAGGCCCAGGCGGAGGCCGCCGCGGCGGCCGGCGCCCGGCTGCTGCTGGTCGTCAACGACGGTGTCGGCCGCCTGCAGCCCTGGGACGAGAACCCCTGGAGCCCTCAGAGCCCGGCCCCGGTGACGGTGGCGACGCTCAACGCCGACCAGGGCGCCGACCTGCTCGGCCAACTCCGGCACGGCGCGGTCTCGCTGAAGGTCACCTCGCACCCCACGACCGACTACGTCTACGATGTCGTGCACCACTGGACGGGCGCCGTTCCGGCGGACCCGACCTGGCGTGAGGAGTCCAAGGACCTCGGCCGGGTGAACGTCTCCTTCCGGAACTACCGGCAGGGCAAGGCGATGGAGTTCCGTCCGGACGTCTGGCGCGGCTGGGCCGTCGGCAACCAGCTCACCGCGCCCGCCCAGGGCGAGCGCACCGACTGGGTCACCGCCGGCACCACGTGGCTTGACGACGCCTTCATCCAGGGCGAGACCGGGCAGCACTCGATCGACCCGCTGAGCTACCCGGCGCGCAAGACCGGCAAGGTCAGCTGGTTCGGCCCGATCCAGCGGCCCCGCATGGGCCCGATCAACTACCAGCCGGTGCGCTACCTCGACACGATGTACATCACCGCGCCCGGCTGGGGTGACTCGGGGTCCGGCCACGTCGGCGAGGCCGGCGCGAACTTCGACGTCAAGGACTGGATGTCGCTCTACCAGGGCGACCAGCAGCTCGACTGGGGCAACGCCGAGTACTTGCAGGTTCCCGGCCTCGGCGCCGAGCGCCTGCCCTACCGGCTGGTCCTCGACAACGACCGCGGCACCTGGGCCAACCCGTACTCGACGCACACGCTGACCGAGTGGGACTTCACCTCCGCGGTCACCGGGAGCGATGCGGCGGTGTCCCTGCCGCTCATCCAGCTCGACTACGGCGTGGACACCGACAAGTCCGGCCGTGCCGACCGGCACGCCGGCCTGACGGTGACCGCCTCGCACCTGCCGGGCACCACCGCCACCATCGGGAAGCCGACCGTCGAGGTGTCGTACGACGACGGTGCGACCTGGCAGCGGACCGACCTGAGCCGGTGCGACGACGGATGGCGGACGAACCTGCGCGCGCCGCGGTCCGCCGACTTCGTCACCCTCCGGGTCGGCGCCCGGGACAGCGCGGGCAACACCGTCTCGCAGACGATCACCCGGGCCTTCGGCCTGCGCTGACGTCACACCCCAGGAGGTCACCCTGGACGGCACCGCGTGGGTGGGACCGCAGCCGGCGGCCCTGCCCACGCGGCGTTCCCAGTTGTCAGAGGATCTATGAGGACACCTCGTCGCGGAACGGCAAGCGAGTGCTCGCCGCTTTGTGCGGGGTGAGTCCTGTCGAGCGTTCTTCGGGATGTCGGCATCTCCGTCGCCTCAACCGCGGTGGCGATCGTCGGGCCGATGCCGCGCTCCATCGCATCGTGTTCACTCGTCTGCGGATCGACTCGCGCACTCACGACTATTTAGAGCGCCGGATCAAGGAGGGTAAGACCCGTCGCGAAATCGTCCGTTGGCTCAAGTTCTGTGCGGGCCGGGAGGTCTTCCACCTGGTTGGACAGCTACAGTCAGGACCTCGCTCACAAGGGCTGTGTGATACGGGACATGGCCACTTCCGAGACCCGGTCGTCCGCCACGATCTCCGTCGCGTGAGCGGAGCGAGGCTGCTGAGGGGCAGCATCTCCAGGCGCAACTGCCGGCCCGCCCAGCGCTACGGCGCGGGGGGTTGTTGTGCGGAGCGGAGTACGAGCAGGGTGATCTCGCTCGGGGCGAAGACGCGGAACGGCGGGCCCCAGAAGCCGGTGCCGCGGCTGGTGTAGAGGAGGGTGCGGGTGCCGTGGCGGCTGAGGCCGGCGAGGGCGGGCTGGTCGATGCGGACCAGGTGGTGGAAGGGCCAGATCTGGCCGCCGTGGGTGTGGCCGGAGAGTTGGAGGTCGACGCCGCCGGCTGCCGCCCGGTCGACGAACTTGGGCTGGTGGGCCAGGAGCAGGACGGGGTGGTCGGGGTCGGCGCCGTGCAGGGCTCCGGCGAGGTGGGCGCGGTGGCCGGCGAGGCCGGAGGACTCGGCGGTGACGTCGTCCACGCCGGCGACCACGAGGGTGTCGCCACCGCGTTCGAGCAGCAGATGGCGGTTGCGCAGCGGCTCCCAGCCCAGCTCGTCCATGAGGTCGACCCAGCCCTGGGCCTCGCTGTAGTACTCGTGGTTGCCGGTGACGTAGACCCGGGCCCGGGTGGCCTGCACGGTGCCGAGTGGGGCGGCCTGGGCGCGGCGGCGTTCGGCCGTGCCGTCCGCGATGTCTCCGGTGTGGCAGACCAGGTCGGCCTGCAGCGTGTTGACCGTCTCGCAGACCCGCGCCGACCAGCGGGCGCGGTCGAGCGGGCCGTAGTGGGTGTCGGTGATGAGGACGACGCGCGTGCCGTCCAACCCGGCCCCCAGGCGCGGAAGTTGGACGTCGAGGCGGCGTACCCGTGGTACCCGGCGGGCCTCGGCGTACCCCCAGGCGAGCAGCACGGCGGCTGCGCCGAGGACCGCCCAGGTGACGATCCGGGCCCGGTCCTGGCCGTCGCCGACGCCACTCACGGTCAGGGCGAGCCGCAGCAGGACGCCGAGCAGAACGGACCAGGTGAACAGGACCCAGATGGTGCCCAGCAGGGTGTCCCCGACGATCGCCGCCCAGTCCTGCTGGCGTCGGCCGTGGCCGCGCACCATCGCGAGCGGCATCCCGATCAGGCCGAGGGCGAACAAGGCGGTGCCGGCCAGAGTGACAGGGAGCGGCCAGTGCTGGCCGGCGTGCAGCAGCAGCCAGCAGGGCACGGTCCACAGCAGGACGGGGGCGATCAGGGGGAGGTAGCGCATCAGGCGGTGCAGTCGGCTCGGCCGGGTCTCGTGCGCTGCACTGTCGGCGGATCGGGTTTCGCTGGTGTCGGTCACGCTTCCCCTCCTTGAGCAACCGGGCTGCCGTCGCGCGCACTGTATCCGGCGGTCCTCGGGCCCGTCGGACGGGGTGTTCATGGTGGGCAGCCCCACGCAGCGAAGGGGTCTTTGCCGGGCGGCAGGACTCCGTTGCGGCGGCCAGGGTGCCGACTATTGCGGCCCGGCCCCCGGGGGGGCTGATCTCGGTCCCCGCGAACACCCTGTCCGAGCGGGCGGTCGCCGGGAGGCGCATGTTCTGGCCGGGCAGGACGGGCGTGGAACCTGCCCTCTTCCAAGCCTCTGACCGGCCGACAGTACGCCGCCGCAGCGGCCCTCGACGGCCGCACGCGCGTGAGCGCAGTACCCAAGCTCGCCCTGCGGACCGCATGCCCGTTCGAGACCCAGGCGGGCGATGTGACGGAGATCTTTCGTTTGCGAGGGCCCGATCAGCTGACGTCGGGTACTGCCGTTTCAGTCCTGGTGGCGCAGCGCCACCATCGGGGGGGGACGGGGACGGGAGTCGTCCGGCCGGCGGGCGTCAACTCGCCCGTCTCGGGCCCGACGGCGAACTGGGCGACGCTGTCGGCTGTGCTGTTGTTGACGTAGAGCCATCGTCCACTGGGGTCGATGACGAGGTTGGTCGGACCGCTCACGCCCTGGCTGGTGTGGCCGATGACGGAGAGCATCCCGGTCGGGCGGTCGATCCGGCAGCCGGTGATCGTCCTCCGGCATCCCAGGTCCACGTGCTCTTGGCTCTCACCGTATTGAGAATGCGCGCAGCCTGGCCGGTCTCTACCTGCTCCCCGGCCCGTCCTCTCCCGTCCGCTCGCCGTCCGCCGGGCGCGCGGCCGCCCAGTGCAAGCGGATCACCGCGTACGTCTCGCCGTCCCGCGGAGGCCGCGTCCATGAACGGGTGGCAAACGTGTGCAGCCGCCCGTTCGTGATGGCATGACGCGGCAGATGGGCACCGAACTCCCCAGCCACCGCTTCCAGCAGCGACCGTTCCACCTCGGCCCCGTCCTCCAGGTCACCGAAGAACCGGCTCGGGGCCAGCGCCCGCGGTATCTCCCCGCTTGACCGGACCTCTCCGTCCGCGTAGGTGAACGCGTACTGCTCGGCACCGTTTCGCGCCACCGAAAGGTGGAAGAACGGTTCCCCGTGCCATGTCCTCAGGCCGCTCCACACCACCACCGCGCGGGTGCCCGCGCTGGCGGCGGCGGCCGGGGAGACGAACCGCCGCCGGTCGAACGGGGCGGGATCGCCGTCGAAGGCGAAGCTCCAACCGGTGCCGGCCCGGCCGACCGCCATGAGAGCTCTGTCGTCGTAGGACGAGAACTCCCTCTGGTTGTGCGGCGACCTGTGGCGCGCCTCCCAGCGGGTCGTGGGTTCGTTCAGCACGGTGCCGTCCCCGTCCGCGAGACGTCCGGGCAACTCCTCCGGCGCCACACCCTCCACCAGGACGAACCGGTAGGACGTGCGGCTGTTGCCAGGGTCCGGCTCCGCGAGCCACGCCAGGCCACCCGGGTCGAGCCCGGCCGTCGGCCTCGGCGCCTCATCCGCCTGCCCGCCCCTTGGAGTGGACAGCAGCTCGCGACCCCGCTCCGGGGTCAGCAGCGGCCCGAGCACGGGGTCGGCCACCCACCCCAGCGGCGCCAAGTGGTCAGGTCCCAACGGCTCCCACAGGGGCAGAGCATCTATCAGCGTCCGCCATGCCCCGTCGGTGTCTCCCCACCGCGCCAGCTCCCGCGCCCGCTCGACCCCCTCGCCGAACGGTCCGGCCGCCGTGTACCGGTACGAGCCATTCCTCACCTGATCCAGCGTCGCGTAAGCCAGCGACACCACGTCGTCGTCGGCGCCCCGCAGATGGAACGTCAACGTGGAGTCGTCCCGGTACGAGTGCGCCGCGTGCTCGGCGACCAGCGGTGGCAGCAGCTCGGGCGCGTACTGCGGGTCCGTCACCAGGCCCTCGAAGTACACCATGTAGGTGTGTCCGAGCAGGCGGCGTATCTGGTCGCTCAGCCCTGCGGCCCTCGGCCTGCCGTACTCCTTGGCCTCGTCCAGCGCCTTCCCGGCCCGTTCCCAGCCGCCGCGCAGCGCCTCCAGCCGGGCCTCCTCCACCAGAGCGTCCAGCTTTCGTGTCGTGTCGTTGGCGAACACCGGCTCCCCGTCGCTCCGGTGCGCCCGCAGGCTGTGGAACTCCCGGTACATGTCCCGCATGAACTCAAGGAAGTTCGCGTGCCGCTCGGGTGGCGCGGCCCGCCAGCTCGCCCACGTGTACACGGCCCACTCACCGGCCTCATCCAGGTCCTCGGGATCCATGAGGACGTGGGTGATGTCGGACTCCACGTCGAGCTGCAGCCCGCGCCGCCAGATGTCCGCCTCCCGCCGCTCCTCGGGCCCGGCGTCCTCGTCCAGGTACTCCTCGAACATGTCCGCGAGTCCTGACTCGTTGTTGTGCCAGTGCGCGTCCTCGGTCCCGGCCAGCAGCCACACGAACCCGCCCGCGTGCCGCCACCCGTCGCTGACCTTGAGGAACTCCCGGTACGACGGGGGTATCCGTCGGCCGAGGCGCTCCTCCATGGCTGCGATCCGCTCCTCCGACGCGGGCGGGAACCCCAGCCACCGCGCTTGCCGGGCGGTCGCGTCGTCCTCGCCCAGCGTCTCGCCGTCCGGCAGGGAATCTGCCCACTCCCCGCTCCACCTGAGCAGGAAGGACCTCCAGTTGAATGCCGTGGTGTCCGTCATGCGCCTGATGCTTCCACCCACCACTGACAGTGCTCCGTTGCTTGCTGCGGCCAGCGGGACCCTCTCGTACGCGACCGGCTCGGCAGGCTGTGCCGGCGTGCTTGCGCCCCGCTCGGTCGATGGAGAAGTCGGCGAACTCCTCGTCGGTGAAGGCGATCCCAAGGCCGTGGACCCGTCTACCTCCGTCCCGCACGCTGGCGTGCCCCAGTGCACGTGCGAGGCACCATCTGCTGCTCGCCCGTCCGGCGTCCCGGGCGGCGAACAGCTCTCGCGCGCCGGGCAGCGGCCGGTCAGGGTGTCTGCGGCAGAGCCCGCCCCGTCGCCTCGGCTTCCTTCGGCGCGGCGGGTCCCGTCCGCTCGGGGCCCTGGCCCCGCCCTCGGCTGAGCTGCGCCCCGACCGCCGAGGTCACCAGGCTCAGCGCCGCGGCCGTGTACCAGACGACCCGGAAGTCGTGGTGCGAGGTGGCGTCGACATGGGAGCCGACGACCGCGACCAGGACGGCGACACCGATCGTGGCCGAGATCTGGCGCACCGAGTTGACCAGCGCGGACCCGGTCGCCGCACGGTGTCCCGGTACCGCGTGCACGCCGGCGGCCACCAGGGTGCCCAGGGCCAGGCCCACTCCCGCACCGGTCAGCAGCTGGCTGGGCAGCAGCTCACTCACGTAGTCCGGTGCGACCGACGCGAAGATCGCGAACCAGACCATGCCACCGGCGAACAGCACGCCGCCCGCCGCGATCAGCGGTCCCTGCCCGAAGCGCTGCGCGGCACGGGTGGTCAGCACGGTGACGACGGGCACGAGCGCGGGGCCGGGGGCCAGGGCGAGACCGGTGCGCAGCGCGCTCCAGTGCCAGACCTCCTGACACCACAGCACGTTCGACAGCAGCATGATCGAGAAGGCCACGCCGAACAGGAGGCTGCCCGCGTTCGCCGCACCGAAGCGCGGCAGCCGCAGCAGGTCCAGCTCGAACAGCGGACGGGGGTGCCGCAGGGACCGGAGCACGAACGCGGCGCCGCCGATCACGGCGACGGCCAGCAGCAGTAGGGTCTCGCCGCTCGTCCAGCCCTGGTCGGGTGCCTGCACCAGCGCCCCGGACAGCGACGCGATCGAGACGATGACCAGCAGGGCGCCGAGGAAGTCGGGCAGCGGCCCGGTCTCCCGCGCGGCCGGCTTCGGCAGCGCGGACCGGCCGACGACGAGCGCCGCGATGCCGATGGGCAGGTTGACGGCGAAGACCCACCGCCAGTCCACCTCGGTCAGCAGGCCACCGGCGACGGGTCCGGCGGCCGCGGCGACTCCGCCGATCGCGGCCCAGCCGCGGGTGGCCTGGGTGCGGCGCTCGGCCGGTACGGCCGCCAGCAGCAGCGCCAGGGAGGTCGGGATCTGGGCCGACGCTCCTACGGCCTGCATCACCCGGGCCACGATGAGGGTTCCCAGGTTCGGGGCCAGGGCACAGCCCAGCGACGCGAGCGTGAAGACGGCGATCCCGGCGAGGAAGACCGGCCGCTGCCCTACACGGTCACCGGCACGCCCGGCCACCACCAGCAGCGCGGCGAAGGTGATCGCGTAGGCGTTGAGGACCCAGGACAGCGATCCGAGGTCCGCTCCGCCGCCGGCTCCGGAGAAGTCCTCTCCCACGGCGGGCAGCGCGACGTTGACGATCAGCAGATCCAGGTTGGTCATGAAGACGGCCACCAGGACGACTGCGGCGGCCGCCCGAGGGTGCTTTGAAAATTGAAGCAGCGTGGACATGGCGCCACCCAAGCACAGCATGATTTGGAAATCAAAGCTTGCTGGGTGACACTGGGACAATGACCACACGCATCGACCCCCGGGACATGGCGGGGCGCCCGTGCTCGCTCGCCGCGGCGCTCCAGATCATCGGTGACCGCTGGGCCCTGCCGGCGATCCGCGAGGTCATGCTCGGCAACCACCGCTTCCGGCAGATCGCCAGGAACACCGGCGCTCCCACGGACCGGCTCGCCGCACGCCTGAAGGCGCTGGTGGACAGCGGCGTCCTCGAACGGCGCCCGCTGCCCGACGACGCCCGCTACAGCGGCTACTACCTGACGGAGGCCGGGCGCGACCTGGGGGCCATCACCCGCGAGCTGATCGGCTGGGGCGACCGCTGGGCCGTCACCGCACCGCCCGGCCGGATCCGGCACCGGGATCACGAACTCGTCACCCACACGGTGTGCGAGACCTGCGGCGAGCGGGTCCACGGGGAAGATGTCCACCGGGAAGACCTCGTGCCCGGCTGGGACCAGTCGGGCCCGGTGACGACCCCGTAGACCGAACGGCCCCACCGCAGCGATACGAAGGTCAGGCATGATCAACGGCGCCCCTGTCGTCCTCTACAGCCAGGACGCGGAGGCCGACCGCGCCTTCATCCGTGACGTCTTCTCTCTGATGTGCGACGACCTCGACGCCCAGCTCGGAGAACTGCGTGCGCGGGGCGTCGAGATCACCCGCCCGGTCAGCGAACAGCGCTGGGGCAGGCTGACGGCGGTGCGTCTGCCCAGCGGCGCCGAACTGCCGCTGTGCGCACCTCTCCACCCCGTGGCCCGCAGTCTGTGACACTCGAGCGGCCCCGTCCGGGGGCCACCGGACGGGCTGAGGGCACCGCCCCGCCACGGTGAACCGGATCGCCGGTGCCAACCCCGTCGTGGTGCCTGGCCCCAGGGGCTGGTGGAATCATCCGCCGGGCCGACCGCGTTCCCCCCGCGGGAACCCGGGCGGCGGCGGCCCGCACGGTGAGAAAGGTGGCGACATGCTGGAGACGGTGGGCCTGACGGCCGACGAGAGCGAGGTGTACCGCCTTCTGGTCGCCACCGGGACGGCGTCCGCCCAGGACATCTCCGGCCGTTCGGCCCTCGACGTCGTGACCGCACGGCTGCTGCTGCGCGCGCTGGAGCACAAGGGCCTGGCGTCAGCGGTCGAGGAGAATCCCGAGTGGTTCACGGCCGTGCCGCCGCAGGTGGCCCTCATGCCCCGGCTCCAACGCCACTTCGACGCCCTGGAACAGACCCGGGCCGCCGTCTACGAACTGGCGGAGACACACCGCCGCAGCGCATGGGCCCGGAGTACGGGCGAGGCCGTCGAGATCATCACCGGCGCGGCGGCACTGCGCCAGCACCTGCGCCAGCTCCAGCACGGCGCCGACCGCGAGATGATGTGGTTCGTGAAGGCCCAGTACGTGGCCATGTCCCCGGAGAGCAACCAGGAGGAGTTCGACGCGCTGGACCGGGGCGTGCTCTACAGGGCCCTGTACGAGCAGGCGTACTTCGACGACCCCGACTCGGTGGACTACGTCGTCAAGGGCGTGTGCGCCGGAGAGGTCGCCCGGGCGGTGCCTCTGCTGCCGCTGCGGATGGCGATCTCCGACCGCTCGGTGGCCATCCTGCCGCTGGCCACCTCGGGCACGGCCCGCAACCCCCGGGAACTGCGGGCCGCGGTGGTGCGGGAGAGCAGCCTGCTGGACGCGCTCATCGCCCTGTTCGAACACCACTGGGAGATCGGAGCCCCGCTCCGGGTGACCGAGGAAGGCCAGATCGGCGGCGCCGGCACCACGGATGCCGCCTCGCCGGTCGGGGAGGACCGCCACCTGCTCTCCCTGATGGTCGCCGGCATGACGGACGAGGCGATAGCCGGACAGCTGCGGGTCAGCAAACGCACCGTCCAGCGGCGCATCCAGGGCCTGATGAGCCTCGCGGGCGTCGCGACCCGTATGCAGCTGGGCTGGCACGCGGCCCGACGCGACTGGCTCTGAGCACGGCGGACCCCGCAACGCACACGAACAGGGCCCACCGGACGTGTCCGGCGGGCCCTGTCCCCGTCCGCCCGGCCGCTGCGGCCGGGCTGCGCTGCCCGCGGAAGCAGTCACCCGAGGGCGCGGCTGCTCCGCGAAGGCGGCTACTTGAGCAGATAGCCCTTGATGACGGTCTCCTTGAAGGAGTTGCCCGCCGCGTCCTCGACGTAGACGCGCAGGCTGACCGAGCAGCCCGCGGCGCGGCGCGGGTGCTCGACGGTCACGGTGCGCTCCATGCCGGAGCCGTTGACCGGCACCGACTGCCAAGTCTTGCCCTCGTCGAAGGAGACCTCCGTGGTGAAGACGCGGACGGGCGACGCCGGGGCACCGGCCGTCCGCTGGATCAGGACCGGGATGTCGAGCCTGTGGCCGGCCTCGGCCCGGTTCCACTCGTCGAGCTTCGGCGCCATACGGACCGCGTACAGCGGGAGCGCCTGCCGGGTCGCCGTGGTCTGCGACCGGAACCGCCATTCCGCCCGCACACTCGTGGATACGGAGCTGGGGGCCATGTCACGGTTGTGCTCGACCGTCAGACGGTAGTCGGCGGGGGTGGCGTCGGCCGGGACGTCGCTCATGCTCCAGTCCTGGGAGACCAGCTCGCCGTTGCGCCACAGCTTCACCTCGGGCAGACCGGATGTGGTGTCGGCCACCAGGTCGAGGTTGCCGTTCGCGGCCGACTGGAAGGGCCGGTACATCGTGTCGCCCTCGCGGAAGGCGGCCATCTGGGACGAGAGGCCCACGGCCTGGACCCCGCCGTTCCAGCGCTCCTCGACCTGGGAGCCGGCCCTGTAGCCGTGCAGGTCGCTGAGGTAGCTCTGCCCGTGCGCGTTCGGGTCGAGGAAGCTGTTCTGGTCGAAGGCCGTCTGCCAGCGCAGGCCGTCGCCCGCCGAGAAGTAGTCGACGCGCCGGGCCGGGACCGGAATTCCCTCCATCGCCCGGCCGCTGAAGCGGATGTTGCCGACGTACGTCCAGACGATGCGCATGGCCGTGGTTCCCGGCGTGGTGGCGTCGAACGTGGTGTTCACCCTGGCCAGCTCCGACTTGCGGGGGTTGTAGCCGGGATCCGCCGGGATGGCGCCGTGCACCGGTCGCGTCAGGTAGTAGACCGACGTGGGATTCCCGTCCGCGCCGGCCGGCTCGCCCCAGACGCTGGTGACGAGGTACGTGAACTTCGCGTCCTTGTCCAGAGCCGTCGGCACCGCGTACACGCCGTCGATGTGATCGGTGCCGATCGCGTTGTACATGGTGACCGAGAGCAGCTGGTCGGCCATGCTGATCGTGCCGATCTCGGCCGACATGATGCGCGCGGAGCGGCTCGGTGCCGACACCGTGACGGGCTTCGCCTTGCGGGCGTCGATGGTCACCTGCCGGTCGGCGCTCATCACGACCCTCGGCACGCCGACGATGGTGCCCTCGGTGAAGGAGGCGTCGAAGTAGAAGCCGCTCACCGAGTAGGTGTCCTTCGGCAGCCGCACCACCGTGCTGCTCCTGCCGAGCGCCTCCACCTCGTACGCCTTGCCGTCGGCCGAGTTGACCAGCAGGTACGCGTTGTCGGGGGCGGCACCCGTGCGGCTCTTCATACCGATGCGCAGGTCGTACGACGGCTGCTCGACGTCCATGCCGAACGGGACACGCACCGACACCTGGTCGTCCGCGGTGCTCGCGGTCACCACACCGCTGTAGGCGGCGTACGCCGTGGCGGCTTCCGGGGTCGCGGTGAGGGTGACGTCCGCCGTTCCGTGTGCGGGCACGGTGACCGTGTCGGCGCTGAGCCGGAACAGCCCGGCGGGAGCGGGCGCGTCCTTCTTCCCGCTGCTCGGGTTGTCCTTCAGCTGCAGGGTGACCGGCGCGCCGCCCGGGTTGCGGTAGGTGATGGTCTTGGTCACCGGGGGACGCCTGCCGTCCGTCCAGCGGATCAGCCCGAAGTCCAGTGCGGTGGTGTCGGCGGTGACGTCCCGGTCGACCGCCCGCGCGACGTCGACGCGTCCGGCGCCCTGGAAGTAGGCGCCGTGCTCCTTGGCACCGGTCGCCGACTGCATCAGCTGGCGCTTGACCTGCTCCGCCGTCCAGTCCGGGTGCTCCTGGAACAGGATGGCGGCGGCTCCGGTCACATGGGGCGTGGCCATGGACGTGCCGCTCATCGCGACATAGCCGTCGTCGGCGGTGGTGCCGCCCGCCCGCGCGGCGACGACGTTGACGCCGGGGGCGATGAGGTCCGGCTTGAGGCCGGAGTCGCCCACCCGCGGGCCGAGCGAGCTGAAGACGGCGAGGTCGTCGTCGTCCTCGGCCGCGCCGACGGCCAGCGCCCGGTCGTCGGAGGCGGGCGAGGAGACCTTGCCGGGACCGCTGTTGCCGGCCGCGGCCACGACCAGCGTGCCATAGTCACGGGTCACGGTGTCGACCATGGCCTCGAGGGCGTCGGTCTCCGGTGTGTCCGTGTCGCCCAGGCTGAGGTTGATCACCTTGGCGCCGTGCTGGGCGGCCCAGGCCAGCCCCTCGACGATGTCGGAGTTGTCGCAGTTGCCGTCCGCGGTGCACACCTTGCCGGACAGGATCTGCACACCGGGTGCCACACCCTTGTACGTGCCGCCGGAGGCCGCGCCAGAACCGGCCACCGTGGAGGTCACATGGGTGCCGTGGCCGTTCAGGTCGTCGGTGTTCGGCTCGGTGGTGAAGTTCGCGGACTCGGTGACCAGGCCCTTGAGGTCCGGGTGGTTGGGGTCGTAACCGGTGTCGAGCACCGCGACCTTGACGCCGGTGCCGGTGTAGCCCCTCTCCCAGGCGTGCGGGGCGCCGATGCGCGGCACCGTGCTGTCGAGCTGGATCCTGGAGTGGCCGTCCAGCCAGACCCGGCGCACACCTGCTGCGAAGGACGTGGCGTTCGCCCGGCTGGGGGCGATGCCCTTCCAGAACCCGGCGGCGTCCGCGCGGTGTTCGCCGAGGGTCGCGAAGGGGGTCCCGCCGAGGGGGCGGACGGTGTCGGCACCGGCGGCGGTCAGCTGTCGCCGGGCGGTGCCCGCGTCCCCGGCGTACTCGACGATCAGCGGCAGGCTCGACCGCTGCGCGTACTTGCCCCGGACCAGGGCGGAGACGTTGAACAGCGCCTTGTCGAGGCGGCCCGTCGCGAGCAGTGGGAGCGTGTCGGCGGGTATGACCGTCCAGTCGCGACCGGACTGGCGCTTGATGAACGCGACGCGTTCGCGGCCCTCGGCGGGCTCGACCGACACACTCTGCTTGCCCGAGGTGTCCGTCTCCAGCGTGACGCGGTCGCCGGTGATCAGGGTGAGCTGATGCCGGGAGATGATCGGCGACCGGGCCGCTGCGGACTGCGCGGCGGCTTCCGTTCGCACGGTGTGCGGGCCGAGGTCCTGAGCGGCGCCGGGGGCGGCGGTCAGACCGGCCACGAGCGCCACGAGGGCGGCGGCCGCCGCCGTATGCCGAGGCCGGGGAGGGCGAATCCCGGGGCGCCACCTGTTGTTCATGTCTCTCATGGGAGGACAGCGTGGTGCCGTCAAGTGCCGAGGTCAGCAGTTTGCCCTGTCCACCAGGCGTCAAGTCACCTTTACGACAACCCCAACACTTCATAAAGAGGGCAAAAGTGGCCAGGCTGGCGGCTCATGGACGAACCGAGCGAGTCGCTCCCCGCGTGGCGTTGAGCAGGCCGTCGTCCTCGCAACTGGCCTACGCCCGTTCGATGTAGGACGCCGGCAAGTCGAAGCCCTCACCGATCCAGGAGGGCTGCGCGCCCGAGGGAGAGGTGCGGCCGTCCACGCTCTGCGCGGAATAGTTGATCGCCAGGCTCGGGGCCGGGCCCGCAGGCGTCGGCGGCGTCTGCAGCGGGTAGTTCCAGGTGGGGTCGCCGATGGACTCGCCGGCCTCCTGGCGGTACCACAGGCGCAGCGAGTCACGTGCGGCCCCGGGGTGCGCGAAGACGGTCGGAGAGTGGGCCGTGGTGGTGTCCTCCGGCTTCGACCGAGCCGCCGGGTTCACCCCAGCCGGCCAGGGTGCAGCTGCCCGACCGCAAGGTCCGTCGGTGCGCACAAGCGCGGCCACGTGCGAAGCTTTGCGTGTGCAGCGCGACCCGAACCTGGACGAACTCGGAGCCTTCCTCAAGACACGCCGCGCACAGCTCGGCCCCGGCGACGTCGGTCTGCCGGACAACGGTGAGACCCGGCGTGTCCCCGGGCTGCGCCGCGAGGAGGTCGCCTGGCTGGCCGCGATCAGCACCGACTACTACGCCCGGCTGGAACAGGGCCGCCTGCAGGCGTCCGGAGCCGTACTCGACGCCCTCGGGAAAGTCCTCCGGCTCGACGGCGATCAGCAGGAATACCTGCTGACTCTCGCCGGGAAGACCGCCTTGCCCCCGGCCGGCACGAGGACTCGGCAGCAGGTACAGCCGCAGATGCAGTACCTGCTGGACGACCTCACGCTGACGGCGGGTTTCGTCATCGGCTGTCGCACGGACCTGCTGGCGTGGAACGCCATGGCCGCCGCTCTGGTGATGGACTTCGGCAGCATCCCCGAGTTCGAGCGCAACTACGTGCGCCTCCTGTTCATCGAGCCCGCCATCCGCGAGCTGTACCGGGACTGGGAGGACATGGCGCGGCTGGCCCTGGCCCACCTGCGCATGGACAGCAGGCGCAACCCGCACGACCCGCGGCTGACGGCGCTGGTCGAGGAGCTTTCCGTGCTGGATCCGCAGTTCCGGCTCTGGTGGACCTCGCACGATGTCGCCGTGCGGGCCGGCGGCACCAGGCTGCTGCGGCACCCCGTGGTGGGTGACCTTACGCTGGAGCGGTCCACCTTCACCTGCGCCGAGGATCCCGAGCAGCAGCT
Organism: Streptomyces sp. NPDC107454; assembly: GCF_055582885.1. Taxonomy (NCBI): domain Bacteria; kingdom Bacillati; phylum Actinomycetota; class Actinomycetes; order Kitasatosporales; family Streptomycetaceae; genus Streptomyces; species Streptomyces sp. NPDC107454. The sequence continues at coordinate 123,147 of NZ_JBVJPA010000023.1, forward strand.
CGTCGTCTGGACCGCCGAGCCCGGCAGCAGTACGTACGAGGCGTTGCGAGAGCTGGCCGCGAAGATCGAGGCACCGTGTGAGGGGCTGGACGGCGTCGCGTGAGGTGACCGCGCCCGGATGGGGGCGGCCGGTGGTCACCGTACTTTTCCTGGGAACAAGCGCTCCGCGTTCGCCGTCGTGAGGGAGCGCCACGTGGCCCCCTTCACCGGTGACTCGGCCGCGTCGATCGCCGCGATGTGGGCGTCGGCCAGCGGGGGAGGGGTCCAGCAGTAGTCGCTGCCGAACAGCACGCGGTCGGGTTCCACCAGTTTCAACAGCGCGGGGACCTGCCGGGGGAAGGCGGTGCCTGCCATGTCGTAGTAGAGGCCGCGGAGCTGCTGCACCCCATCGGGAACCGGTGGTTCCTGCGCCGGCCGGAAGAGCCGCATGAACTCGTCGATGCGGTCGGCGAGGACGGGAAGCGCGCCGCCGCAGTGCGGAACGATCACGCGCAGGTTCGGGTGACGTGCCAGGACGCCTGCTGTGAGCAGATCGGTGACGGTGCGGGCGGTGTCAAAAATGTATTCGATCATCGGGCGCGGTCTGCCGAGTGCGGACTGCTCCCAGCACACCGGTGAGGTGGGGTGCAGGAAGACCACCGCCTGTCGGCGGTCGAGCTCGGCGAAGACCGGTTCGAGGCGCCGGTCGCCCAGGTACACGCCGTGCGTGTGGGTCAGCAGGACAACGCCGTCGGCACCGAGTTCGTCAACGGCGAACCGGATCTCCTCCAGCGCGCCGTCCACGTCCGGCAGGGGCAGGGACGCGAAGGTGCCGAAGCGGCCCGCGTGGTCGCGGGTCAGCTCGGCGGTGTACTCGTTGACCTGGCGGGCGAGGAGGCGGGCCGCCTTGTCGTCGCCGAAGTGGACCCCGGGCGATGACATGGACAGCATCGCGGTCGCGATGCCGTTGCGGTCCATCAGGTCCAGGTGGGCTTCCACGGACCACGTCGGCCAGCTGCCCATCCCGTCGGGGCGGGTGTGGCCCGCCGCTGTCGCCTGCTCCACGTAGAAGCCGGGAAGGAGATGGGCGTGGACGTCGATCATGCCGGAGGACATGGCGGGGAATCCTCTCTCGTAGGTCACATGCCAAGGGGGTTGGCGCGGGCTCACTCCACCTGCTCACGACCGGCCAGCCGTATCTCTTCGTGGTCGAGGGCGGTCTGCAGGCGGCGCAGAACGGTGTCGTCGATCTGCTGCTCGTCCCGCAGCCGGACGACGGTCGCGCGTTTGTGGGCGATGAGGGCGAGGCGGAGCTCGGTGTAGTGGCGGTTGTGCAGCAGGGCGGGATCGCCGTCGGAGCCCGCGCCCCGCGCCTGTACGGCGGCCAGGTGGGCCTCGTACTCCTGGCGCAGCCACTCCGCGACCTTCGGGGTGGTGCCCAGGCCGGCGGCGAGCTGCGGTAGTGCCTTGACGGCTGCCTCGGTCGCCGTGGTCTCGGCGAGGACCTGTTCCTCCTCGACGGACGTGTCGCGCGGCAGCCGGGCCCAGCGCACCACACCCGGCAGCAGCAACCCCTGCACCACGAGCGTCACCACGATGACGCCGGAGGTGACGAAGACGATGAAGGGGCGACCAGGGAAGGGCGCGCCCGAGTCCAGGGTCTCCGGCACCGACAGCGCCACGGCGAGTGACACCGCGCCCCGGAAACCCGCGAACCCGCTGACGGCGCGCGCCCGGTTGCTGATTCTGCGCAGCCGCTGCTGCGGACGCCGGTCCATCGCGCGGATCAGGTAGGCGGAGGCGAACAGGAACGCGAACCGTACGGCGACCAGCACCACGCTGACCACACCGACCGCGATCAGGGCGTCTCGGAGGTCGAAGCGGCTCATCTGGCGCAGTGCGTACTGAAGTTCCACACCGACCAGCACGAACAGTGCCCCGTTGATGATGAAGGTCGTCAGCGGCCAGAAGGCCATCGCCTGGCGGCGGTGCTCGGCCCTGATGAGGGTCGGGGCGACCTGGGCCATGATCAGCCCGCTGACGACGACCGCGAGGACCCCGGAGGCGTGGATCAGCTCGGCGAGCAGGTACGCCGTGAACGGCGCCAGGATCATGACGAGGTTGCCCAGCAGCGGGTCCTCCAGGCGGCGCCGCAGGTTCATGTTGACCCAGGCGACCGCCACGCCGACCGCCGCCCCGCCGCCGTAGGCCAGCAGGAACAGGGCTCCGACGTGGGGGAGGGTGAGGTGTTCCTCGCCGACGGTGAGACCGACGGCCAGCCCGTAGATGACCAGCGCGGTGCCGTCGTTGACGAGGCTCTCCGCGCGCAGCACCGTGACCTGCCGGCGCGGGAGGGCGCCGGCCAGGGCGCCGACCGCCGTGGCGTCGGTGGGGGCCACCGCCGCGCCCAGCACCCACGCTGGTCCCCACGGCAGTCCGAGCGCGCGCCCGGCGACCGCCACGGCCCACGCGGTGAGAATCACCAAGACCGTGCTGAGCAGCACGATGCCGCGCAGGTTCGAACGGATCTCCCGACTCGACGTGGTCAGGCTCTCCCAGTACAGGAGCACGGGAAGGAAGAGCAACAGCACTACTTCCGGCGGAAGTTGCGTCTGGCGGACGGCGGGGACAAGCCCGAGGACAGCACCCACGACGAGCAGCACGACCGGCGGTGCGACACCGAAACGCTGCCCCAGGACGTTGCCCACCAGCACGGCCGCGCCGAGGAGCACGACGAGTTCGAGACCGAGCATGGCGTCTACTCCTGTGTCAGACCGGGCGGAGGTGGCGGTTCGACGGCCCGTTTTGGTGGCGTCGATACGGTCGTTGACGTCCTCGTCCGTCACCTCGACGAAGGCGACGTCCTTGTCGACGCCACCGGAGCGGATGTGTCCCTCGTGGGTCGCGCGTGCCGTGCGCCACCAGGCGCCGTCGGTGCCGCGGTAGGAGCGGACGTACAGGTCGTCACCGTTGCGGACGACCCAGATCGGCACCGGCTTGCGCAGGGTGCCTTCGCGCCGGAGCGGCGCCATTTCCAACTCGTCGGCGGCGCCGATGCGGTCGAGTTCGTCGCTCGTCCATGTAGTCATCGGTGGTTCTCCTCTCTGCCTGCCTCGGCAACTGACTCGTCAGTGGTGTTGCGCGGGCCTGAGGAGGAGATTGGCCGTGGCGACGGCGATGGGCACCCGGGGCCCGAACCGCTCCGGACGGCGCTGTCGAGCGCCACCGGAGGTCTGTGTGCTGACACGGTGAGCGGGGCGGACATGCGGTGGGCTCCTGAGACCGGGTGGGCGTAGGAGGCGGTCGGGTGGGCGTGGTGCCGAGAGGTCGACCGAGATGGGTCACGGCTCGATGGTGCCGACGATGCTGGGTGCGGCCGATCCCGCACCCACCACCGCCGGGCTGTCACGGACGCAGCAGCGTCTTGATGGCGCGGCGCTCGTCCATGGCCTTGTATCCCTCGGCGACCTCGTCCAGCGGCAGGGTGAGGTCGAAGACCCTGCCCGGGTTGATACGGCCGCTGAAGACGCGGTCTACAAGATCGGGCAGGTAGGCGCGCACGGGGGCGGGGCCGCCGCGCAGGCCGACGTGCGAGAAGAACAGCTCCTGGCCGTCGACGGCCACGTCGTGGGGTACGCCGACGAAGCCGACGTTGCCGCCCGGGCGGGTGGACAGCAGGGCCTGGTGCATCGACTGCTGGGTGCCGACGCATTCCAGGACCGAGTCGGCGCCGATGCCGTTCGTCAGCTCCTTGACCCGGGCCACGCCTTCCTCGCCGCGCTCGGTGACGATGTCGGTGGCGCCGAACTCCAGGGCCAGCTTCTGCCGGGACTCGTGCCGGCTCATGGCGATGATCCGCTCGGCGCCCAGCTCCTTGGCGGCGATGACACCGGACAGGCCCACCGCGCCGTCTCCGACGACCACGGCCGTCGAACCGGGCTTCACCTCCGCTGCCTTGGCCGCGTACCAGCCGGTGCCCATGACGTCGGACAGGGTCAGCAGGCCCGGGATGAGCTCCTCGGCCGGCTGCTCCGGTGTGGCGACGAGGGTGCCGTCGGCGAGGGGGATACGGATGTACTCGGCCTGGCAGCCGTTGGGGAAGTCCCGGCGCAGGCAGGAGGTGTGGTAGCCGGCCTGGCAGACCGGACAGGTGTTGTCGGAGGCGATGAAGGAGCCGATGACGAACTGGCCCATCTTGACGGTCGACACGTCGCTGCCGACCTCCTCGACGATGCCGACGTACTCGTGGCCGATCGGGTGCGGCTCGGTGACCGGGTTGATGCCCCGGTAGTCCCAGAGGTCGGAGCCGCACACACAGGTGGCGACGGTCCGGATGATCGCATCCGTCGGTGCCGCGATCGTCGGCTCCGGAGCGTCCTCCACCCGGATGTCACCCGGCGCGTGGATGATCGTTGCTCGCATGGTGATGTCTCCTGTCGGGGGTCAGGAACGCGTACGGGTGCTGTCGCGCGGGCCGTTGTACTCGTCGTCCGAGACGTGTTCGAGCCAGGTGGCGTCGTCCGTCTCCCACAGGGCGAGGTGGGTCATGAACTGTTCGGGCGCGGCGCCGTGCCAGTGTTCCTCCCCCGGGGGCGTGTAGATGACATCGCCGGGGTGGGCCTCGATGATGTCGCCGCCGCGGGACTGCACTAGCGCGATGCCCTCGACGATGTGGAGGGTCTGGCCGAGGGCGTGGGAGTGCCAGGCGGTGCGGGCGCCGGGAGTGAATCGGACCATGTTGGCCCGCATCCGGGAGGGCTCCTCACCGCGGTGGATCACGTCGGCGTAGGCGTCGCCGGTGAACCACTCGGCGGGAAGCTTCATGGTCGGGGGCTGCTTCAGCAGTTCCATGGTGTCTTTCCCTAGGGGGTGCTGCCGCCGGGCGGTGCGACGGCCACATCGCGGAGGCGGGGGCGGCCTCAGCCGGACTGTTCGGCCCTGTCCACGATCGCCTTCAGCTGGGTCATCGCCGACATGGCGTTGGGCCATCCGGCGTAGAAGGCCAGGTGGGTGATGGCCTCGACCAGCTCGTCCTTGGCCACGCCGTTCTCCAGCGCCTTGCCGAGGTGGAAACCGAGCTGGTCAGTGCGGTAGAGCGCGGCGAGAGCGGTGACGGTGACCAGGCTGCGGTCGCGTGGGGACAGACCCGGCCGCTCCCAGATGTCGCCGAACAGGACCGTGTCGGTCACCTCGGCGAGTTTCGGGGCGAACTCCTGGATCGCCGGCGGTGCGAACTTCTTCCGTTCGGTCATGGGGTGGTGCTCCTAGCGTGTGTTCGGTGCGTGTGCCCGGTGGCTTTCGAACCGCCCGGTCCTCGGCCGGACGCTGGTCACGGTGCTCGACTGCCTCACGCCCAATTGGCCTGCGGGAAAACCGGTGGCAGCCGGAATGCAATCCCGAACCGGCCGCGTCATCGACCCTGCCACCTGTACACGGGCCCGCGAAGGGGAGAATTCCATCCTGGACAAGGCTTATCCAGGGAAAAATCCTTCCCCCCTTCACCAGTGACAGCCGGTGCGGCACTGGCTGCCATGACCAGCGACGCGCACCTGAACGAGCTGGGACAGTTCCTCAAGGCGCACCGGGGCGCACTGAGCCCGCGAACCGTCGGCCCGCCCGACACCGGTGGCCGGCGGCGTGTGACGGGCCTGCGGCGGGAAGAGGTCGCTCTGCTCGCCGCCATCAGTACCGACTGCTACACGCGGCTGGAGCGGGGCCGCATCCAGCCGTCCGCGCCGGTCCTGGCCGCTCTGGCGCGGGTCCTGCATCTGGACGACGACGAGCGCGACCAGCTGTACGAACTGGCCGGGCGGCAGACGGTACGACCGTGCCGTGAGGGCGTACAGCAGGTGCAGCCGCAGTTGCGTCGGCTGCTCGACGACCTCGCCGCGACTCCCGGCGTGGTGACCGGACGCCGTATGGACGTCCTGGCGTGGAATCCGCCCGCCGCCGCCCTGTTCACCGATTTCGCGAAGGTGCCCAGAGAGAAGCGAACTACGTGCATATCCTCTTCACCGACCTGCGCATGCGGACGTTGTACGCGGACTGGCGGACGGTGGCCCGCGACGCCGTGTCCCAGTCGCGCACGCTGGCCGCCGGGAATCCGGCCGATCCACGACTGTCCGGGCTGGTCGGCGAACTCTCGGTGCTGGACGAGGACTTCGGACAGTGGTGGGCAGGCCGCCACATGTCGTCGCGCAGCAAGGGCACGAAGAGGTTCTGCCACCCCGTCGCCGGCGACCTCACGCTCGACTGGGACACCCTGACCTCGCCGGCTGATCCTTCCCAGCAGGTGGACCGCCGAGCCCGGTACCCGGTCACATGACGGTCTGCGGTTCCTCGCGTCGTGGATGTGACGGCGACCCTTGTCTGCCTGGGTGGCACGCGGCTCAACCGGCGTGGTTCTCGGCCGACTCGGCGGCGGCGCGGACGATGCCGAGAAGACGGAGCAGTTCGGCCTGTTCTTCAGGGTTCAGGACGGAGAAGCGGTCGGCCGCGATCTGCCGGCGGGGCCCTTCCACTTCCTCCATGAGGTCGACGCCGCGTTCGGTGAGGCTGACAAGCACGGCTCGCCGGTCGGTCGGGTCGGGGCTGCGCCGCACCAGACCGTCGCGCACCAGGGCGTCGACCGCCTCGGTCCTACTGCGCGCGGTGATGCCGAGCCGCTCCGCGAGGGCGCCGATACGGCTGGGGCCCGTGCACGCGAGTGCTGCCAGAAGCTTGCCGCGGGCGAAGGTGAGTCCCCTGGACCAGGGCATGCACCTGTCGGTGTACGCCGAGGACCCCGATGGGATCGGCCTGGAGATCATATGGCGCGCTCCCTCGGAGGACGGGTCCTACGACGGCTTCGACCGGGTGCCCCTCGACCTCGACAAGGCCCGAGCCCGGTGGGTAGGCGAGCACGCCACCGGGGCGGCTGCGGGCGTACCCGCCTGATCACCGGTATCCCGCAATCCGCTGCGGTGTCTTACGAGTGCTTCGAGCCTCAGAACGTCAGGACCAGCCGGCCGCGCACCCCGCCCTTCGCGAGAAGCCGGTGCGCCTCGGCGGCCTGCTCCGCAGGGAACGTCCTCGCGACCCGAAGCGTGATGCGGCCCTCCTCGACCTGCTGCCGCAGCCGGTCCAGCTTGGCGCGCTCCTTGGCGTACCGGAACACGACGATCGGCTCGAAGGAGATGTCCCGCTCGCCCGGGCCGTCGAAGCCGCGCAGTGTCACCACGCGGCCGCCGTCGCGGACGGCCCGCGCGGCCAGGGCGTCGAGCAGCGCGCCGTCGAGGAGTCCGTCCACACCCTCGGGGATCGCCGCGCGCACCCGGCCCGGGTACTCGGCCCCGCGACGCAGCACGAGGTCTGCACCCAGCTCCTTGATCAGTACCTCGTCCTGCTCCGAGGCGTCGGCGACCACGCGCAGTCCGTCCTCCTTGGCCAGCTGGACGGCGTAACCACCGACCGCGCCCGCGGCACCGGTGATCGCGACGGTCTGCCCCGGCTGCAGACCGAGCGTGTCCAGCGCCAGGCGCGCGGTCAGGCCGTTCATCGGCAGGGACGCGGCCTGGGCGTCGGAGGCACCCTGGGGAGCGCGGACCACCGACTCCGCCGGTATGACGCACTGCTCGGCGTAGGCGCCGTGCGAGCCGCTGGGCATCACGATCGCCATCACCCGGTCACCGACCCGGAGATCCGTGTCCGTACCCGGGCCTATCCGGTCCACGACGCCCGCGGCGTCCATGCCGGGAACGAACGGCGGCTGGGCGTCCGGCGAGCCGGGGCCGCGGCGCTGGAGGGCGTCGACCGCGTTGACGGTCGCGGCGCGCACCCGGATGCGCACCTCGCCCGGACCGGGCTCGGGGGTGGGCTGTTCCAGGACCTGGAGCACTTCGGGCCCGCCGAATTCCGTGAAACCTACAGCCTTCATACGAATTACCTCATGGGTCGGTATGCGGTCGTTGAGGCAACCGACGATTCCGCCTCCCCCGCGTGCGGAAAAGGGGAGATTTCTTGGCTGGGATGCGTTGGTAGGGGGGAGAGAGCCTTCCCCCCATGAGGGCTCCTGGCTCTGTCTCCGGTGCGGTCATTGCGAGCGTCGCGGGACGACGAGCGGGCCCCGGCGCCCAAGTGCCCACACGACGAGGCCGAAGCCGCTGAGGACCATGCCCGCGACCGTCACGGCCGTCCAGCCGCCCGTCGCCCACAGCACCGAGGCGGCGGCCGAGCCGATTGCGCCGCCGAGGAAGTTGCTCGTGACGAACGCGGTGTTGAGTCTGCTGCGCGCCTCGTCGGACACGGCGAACATCCGCGACTGGTTGAGCAGGTTGACGCCCTGGACGGCTATGTCCAGCACGACGATGACGACCACGACGAGCATCACGGAGTGCCCGGCGAAGGCCGACAGGACGAACGCTGCCAGAACCAGGGCCCATGCGATCCCGGTCGCGGGCAGGGAGAGCCCGCGGTCGTGCAGGCGTCCGGCCCGTCGGGCGGCGAGGGCACCGGCCACACCGGCGAGGCCGAAGAGGCCGATCTCCGTCACGGAGTAGCTGAAGGGCGGGGCGCTGAGCAGGAACGTCAGAGACGTCCAGAACATGGTGAAGGCGGCGAAGGCCGTGGCCCCGAGGACCAGGGTCCAGCGCACCGTGCGTTCCCGTCGTACGACCCTCCCGACGGAGGCGATGAGTGCCGGGTAGGGCATCTGCGTCTTGGGCTCGAGGGAGGGGATCGCCCGGTACAGCAGAGCGGCGAACCCGGCGGCGGCGACCGCCGCGACGACGTAGAGGGTGCGCCAGCCGGCCGCACCGGCGATGAGCCCGCTGATCGTCCGGGACACCAGGATGCCGGTGAGGATGCCCGACACCACGGTCCCCACCACGCTGCCGCGGTTGTCGTCATCGGCCAGGTCACCGGCGAGCGGGGCGAGCAGCTGACCGGAGACGGTCGTCACGCCCAGCAGGGTGATGGCGATCAGCAGGATCCCGAACGAGGGTGCCAGCGCGCACCCCAGCAGGGCCACCGCTGAGCACAGCAGCATCATGGGTATGAGCCGTCGCCGGTCGTACGCGTCACCGAGCGGTACGACGAGGAGGATGCCTGCGGCGTATCCGAGCTGGGTGGCCGTGACGAGCCACCCCGCTGCGGCTGTGGAGGCATGCAAGTCCCGGGCGATGAAGTCGAGCAGCGGTTGCGCCCAGTACAGGTTCCCGACGGCGGCGCCGCCCGCCACCGCGAACAGGAAGGTCAGTCCGCGGGTCATGAAGGTCCGGCGCGCGGTGGGCGGGGTCAGGTGGTCGGATGTGGGGGCGGCCGGCGATGACGCCGGAGTGTCCGGTGCGGGCATGGGTTCTTCTCCTCCGGGCGCGTTCGATACGCCGGGCATCGTGAGGTCTCTGCCGCTCAGCGATGCTTCCTTGCTTCTCCGAGCTTGTGGAGGGGAGGTTTGCCACCCGGGGCAGCGCCGACCAGGGGAAGCAATGCTCCCCCTCAAGAGCCGGGATGCCGCGGGTCAGGCGATGGTGTCGGACGCCGTCCGCTTGGGGTCCGCGGCCCAGGACGCCAGGAGACGCAGTGCGTCGTGGGAAGGGGAGCCGGGTGCGGCTGTCCACACGATGATGCTCTGCTCGGGGTCCGTGGCGCACGTGAGGGTGTCCCAGTCGAGCGTCAGCTCGCCGACGACCGGGTGCCGGAGCTTCTTGGTGCCCTTGCCCCGCATGGCGACGTCGTGTTCGGTCCACCGCTGCCGGAACTGCTCGTCGCGTGCGGACAGTTCGTCGACGAGGGCGGCCAGGCGCGGGTCGCCGGGGTAGCGCGCACTCTCCATGCGCAGCTGTGCGATGGCCAGGCGTGTGACCTCCTCCCAGTCCGCGTACAGCTCGCGCATCCAGGGCTCGGTGAACAGGAGCCGGACGAACACGCGCTCCTGCTCCGGGTAGCGCCCGAAGTCGGTCCACAGGACGCCGGCGAGCCGGTTCCAGGCCAGGATGTCGGTCCGTCGGCCGATGACGAAGGCCGGGGTGGCGGTGAGGTCGTCCAGCATGCGCTGCAGCTGGGTGTCCACCCGCTGTCGGTCGCTGGGCATGGCCGGCCGTACGTTCTCCTTCGCCGCGAGCTCGAAGAGGTAGGTGCGCTGGTCGTCGGTCATCCGGAGCACCTGGGCGATCTCTCTCAGGAGGGGAGCCGACGCCTGCAGGCGGCCCTGCTCGATGCGGGCGTAGTACTCGGTGCTGATCGCGGCCAGAAGGGCCACTTCCTCGCGGCGCAGACCGCGCACCCGTCGGCGCTGTCCGCCGCGCAGTCCCACGTCGGAAGGGTTGAGCTCGGCACGGCGGGCCTTGAGGAACTCGCCCAGCTCGTTCAGATGCGGGTTGCCGTTCATGATCTCCAGCCTCGCACACGGGCTCCGCGCTGTGAGGGGGAAGGATCCTTCCTACGTTGGAGCGCGTCCGACGCGAAAATCATGTGGTTCGGCCCGGTACGGCGGTGAACCATGACAGGACGTGGCGGCCCAGTAGGCGTACTGGGCCGCCACGAGGGCAAGCGGCGTGAGATCAGCTCAGCGCCTTGAGTACCTTCTGGGCCAGCGGGACCGCCGAACCCGGGTTCTGGCCGGTGAACAGGGTGCGGTCCACCTCAACGTGCGGGGTGAACGGCTCGGCCTCGCGGTAGTCGGCCTGGAGTTCGATGACGAGCCGGTCCTGCAGCAGCCACTTCGCGCGGTCGGCGAGACCGTTCTGCTTCTCCTCGGCGTTGGAGAGGCCGGTCAGTCGGTAGCCGGCGAACGGGGAGGTCCCGTCGGGGCCAATGGTGGCGAGGAGCGCGGCGGGACCGTGGCACACCAGGGACACCGGCTTGCCGGAGGCGAGCCACTCGGTGAGCAGCTTGCCGGACTCGGCGTTGTCGGGCAGGTCCTCCATCGGGCCCCAGCCGCCGGGGTAGAACACGGCCGCGTAGTCGTCGATGTTCACGTGCTCGATGCGCAGCGGATGCGTCAGCTCGGTCGCCTCGCGCAGCGCGGTCCGCATGCGCTCGGCGCCTTCCTCGCCGCCATTGAACTCGGGGCTGAGGCTGAGGGCGTCCGCCGTGGGCGGCACCCCGCCGGGGGTCGCCGCCGCGATCTCGTACCCGGCCTCCTTGAAGACGGCGTAGGGGCCGAGGGCTTCTTCAACCCAGAATCCGGCCGGCTGGCGGGTGCCGTCGGCCAGCGTCCAGTGGTCGGACGCCGTGATCACGAAGAGGATCTTCGCCATGGGTGGTCTCCCGGTGGTGTCTCAGCCCTTCAGGGCCTGGTGGATGACGTGGCTGTCCGCGGCCTGCTGCAGCTGGACGGCCTTGCCGTCGCGGACGGTCCACAGGTGGATGAACCGGGCGTCGACCTCGTTACCGGTCTTGGCCTTGCCGTGGTAATGCCCGTACACGAAGACGTGGCCGGCGTCGTCCGCGAAGAACTCCTCGGGCACCGCGCCGAAGGACTCGAAGTTCGGCGCAAGCCTGCCGAAGAAGTCCCTCCCCGCACTGCCCCAACCGTGGTAGACGCCGCCGTACGGAAAGCCCGGGGTGATGTCCCAGACGAGGTCCTCGGCCATGACCTCCTCGGTGACCTCCGGCGCCATTCCGGACTCGTACAGGCGCTTGATCAAGGTGATGTTCGGGGATTCGGACATGGTGATTCCTTGCGGTGGGTGAATCGGATGGAATGCCGCCTGGGCGAAAGAAAGGCCCTGATCAGGTGACCAATGTGGCTTGACCGTCGAGGAAGAGCGCCGTCGCGGACCGCGGGAAGTCACCTTGAACGCCTTGCTCTGTGCGTGATCCAGCATTGCATCCGAACAGCGCGGTGTGAGGGGGAAGAAAATTTCCCCTGTATGCCCTGATCCGGGTAAGGGGAAAGGCCCCTTCACGCCGATGGCAGAAGGGGCCGCACCCGAGAATCAGATGGGAGTTGCACTTATATGGGGCCGCTACCGGGGTCCACTTTCAGGCGCATTCCACAGCTCTCGGAGTTCCGCCCATCGCGGTACGGGCCCGTGCAGGTCCGTGGACTGACCGGGGTCCGGGGTGCCCAGCCCGGCGAGGACCAGGTCGAGGTACCGCAGGTGCAGCGCGGTGGCACGCTCGCCGGTGACGGGGATCCGAGGGGTGAGGTGTTCGAGCAGCAACGGGATGTCGGCGGACCCGAAGTCGGTGCGCAACACGCCCGCCCGGTGGGCACCATCCACAAGGTCGTCAAGGGCGGCGCGCAGCCGTTCCGCGGCGGTCAGTACCTCGTCGGTTGCCGGCAGTCGGCCACCGACCAGGGGGAGGAGCGGACCGCCCGTCCCCTGGTCGGCCAACGCGTCGCGGAAGAAGCGAACGAGGGCGGCCCAGGGATCAGGCTCCTCGGCGAGCGCCGTGCGCGCCTGCGTGAGGAGTTGTTCCATCCCCGCGATCCGCATGCGCTGGGCCAGCAGCTCCTTGCTGGGGTAGCGGCGGTAGAGACTGCCCATGCCGATCCCGGCTCGGCGGGCGATCTCGGAGACGGGAGCGTCCCAGCCGCGCTCGGCGAAGACCTCGCGCGCGGCCTGGAAGAGGCGGGCGTCGTTGCGGTCCGCCTCCCGTTGGCGGCCGCGCGGTCTGCCTGCGTACGTGTCACCCATGGTGCGGCATTCTCCCTCAGCGGCGTCCCACGCCGTGCCCGCCGTCGACAGTGATAACAGCCCCGGTGACGAAACCGGCGTCCTCCCCGGCGAGCATGGTGATCGCGCGGGCCACGTCCTCCGGTTCCGCGACCCGCCCGAGCGGGGTGTGCTCGGCCAGGCGCTGCTGGAACTCGGCCGGCTGCCCGGCGCTGGCCTCGGTACGGACGAAGCCGGGCGCGACGACGTTGACGTTGATGCCGAGCGGGCCGGCCTCGTAGGCGACGAAGCGGGCGAAGGTGTTCAGCGCGGCCTTGGCGGTGCCGTGCGCGGCCATGCCCACGGTCGGTGGGCCGTCGGCCACCGCGCTGGAGACGTACACGATCCGGCCCCCGCCCTGGGCGCTCATGACGGCCAATGCCTGCTGGGTGAGGGTGAACGCGGACGCGAGTTCGTTCGTCACCTTGGCGTGGAAGTCCTCCCAGGACAGGTTGGGGAGCGGGGTCGGGGTGAAGCGGGCACCTGCGTTGCAGACGAGGACGTCCAGTTGCCCGTCGGCCGTGGAACGCTCCAGCAGTTCGGCCGCCTGAGGGGGGTCGTACACATCGGCCTGCACGGCGAAGGCTTCGCCACCGTCGGCCTCGATCTGCTTGACCACCTGGTCGGCAGCCTCGCGGTTCGAGAAGTAGTTGACGGCCACGCGGTACCCACGGGCCGCCAGCTCACGCGAGGTGGCCGCACCGATACCCCGGCTGCCACCGGTGACCAGGGCGGTCGGCTTGCTCGTCGTCTTCATGTGTCCTCCGAGTCGGCGGAACGATGCGTTCTACATCCAACTTATCGGAGCGGAGCGCTCCGCTCAAAATTGCGGTCGCGCTGCTGCGAGCGCGGGCTCGCCCGTTGTGCGTGTGGAGCTTCCAGGGCGAGTTCGGACGGCGGAATGATTGCTTCCAGCAACGTGTTGTCCGCGACTATGAGCGAAGCAGTAGTGGCGAGCGCCTACGGCGGTGCCGAGGTCCTGTCGGTGATCGACGTCGACGTTCCGGAGCCCGGGCCCGGGCAGGTGCGCATCGCGGTCCGTGCGGCAGGTGTCAATCCCTTCGACTACAAGATGTACAGCGGCGCCTTCGGAGCCGATCCGGCGAAGCTGCCGCTGCGGCTGGGTGTCGAAGCGGCGGGTCTGGTCACCGCGGTGGGCGCCGACGCGACCGGCCCCGCAGGTCCGGTCCAGGTGGGTGACGAGGTGATCGCCTATCGCGCGCCGGGCGCGTACGCCGCGGAACTCGTCGTACCGGCCTTGTCGGTGCTGCCGAAGCCGGCCGGACTGTCCTGGGAGCAGGCCGGCGGGCTGATGGCTGCCGGCGTCACCGCCGTACACGTCCTCGAAGCGGTCGGACTCGGCGAGGGCGAGACGGTGCTGGTCCACGGGGCCGCCGGAGGGGTCGGCCTGGTGGCCGTCCAGCTGGCCGTGGCACGCGGCGCCGGCGTCGTCGCGACGGCAAGCCCCGCCAAGCACGAGCTGCTGAGGGAGCTGGGCGCGGTTCCGGTCGCGTACGGGTCCGGCCTGGCGGACCGCGTACGTGCGGCGGCGCCGGAAGGGATCCACGCGGCGGCCGACCTGGTGGGCACCGACGAGGCGGTGGACGTCTCCATGGAACTCGTGACCGACCGTTCCCGTATCGCCACCATCGCGGCGTTCGAGCGCGGGGCCCGGGCCGGGATCAGACTCCTCGGCGGCGGCCCCGGCGCCGACCCCGGCACCGAGATCAGGGACGCCGCCCGCCTGCAGCTCACGGAGGCCGCGGCGGCAGGACGACTGCGCATCGTGATCGCGTCCAGTCACCCGCTGCGTGAGGCCGCCGCAGCCCATCGCGAGAGTATGGCCGGTCACACCACCGGAAAGATCGTCCTGGTGCCGTAACCCATTTCCGTTCAGCCCGCAAGAGACCACTCAGGCGCTCGCCCGCGCGATGACCGCTTCCAGCAGGAACCGGATCAGCTCGTGGGCGGGCCGCTGGGGTGAGCGGGGCACGTTCGCGCCCTCGAACACAGCGACGGCCAGTTCCGCGATCATCTCCCTGTCCACCGGGTGCGGTTCCAGCACCTCGTACACCATCGTCCGCATCCAGTGCAGGAAGCGCTCGTGGGCCTCACGCACGGCCGATGAGTGGTCGAGGCGCTCGTGCATCGCCCGGTGCAGCGAGCGATAGGGGCGCATGTCCGCGAGGCTCCGGGCCAGCGCGGTGAGCGGAGCGCGGTCACGGAGTTCGCTGTCCAGCGCCTGGTTCTCGCGACTGAGCATCCGGTCCATCACCGCGGCGAATATGTCGTCCTTCGACGCGTAGTACCAGTAGACATTGCCTCGGGCGACTCCCGCTGCCGCGCTGATGTCCGCCATGGTCGTGCCGTCATAACCTCGGGCCAGGAACCGTTCCGTCGCCGCGGAGAGCAGGTCCGCGGCCCGTTCGTCGCGCGGAACGCGCCGTCCCTTCCTCGGCACGGCATCTCCAGGGACTTCTCGCCGGGGTCCGGCGGTCACAGCACTCCTTCCTTTCGAGCAGGCACGGCCTGCCGGGTGTCTACACTCAGTTGAGACGTGGTGAACTCATGGGAGGAGTCGGGATGCCGCGGAACCGCCAACAGATCCCCCGGGAGGAGCGCACGGGTGATCTGCTAGCCGCGGCCACCGAGCTCTTTCTCGCGAAGGGCTATGCCAAGACCACGATGGCGGACATCAGCGCGGCAGCGGGTGTCGCCCGGGGCAACGTCTACTGGTACTTCGACTCCAAGGACGACATCTTCGCAGCGGTGATGGACCGCATGCTCAGCCGCGAGATCCGCATCCTGAACGAGGAGCAGGCGGGCGCCGACCCGCTGAGCCGGCTGGTGCGCGGGCTGTCCGACATGCGCCTGTACCGGCCGCTGCACCAGGCCATGCACGACCGGCTTCCCCATTCGGAGGCGGTTCGCGCCGCCCACAACACCTTCCTGGACTGGATCGTCGGACTGGTCGATGAGCTCATGGCCGAGCGCGGCCTCGATCATGATCCGGGCGTCGACGCCGCGCTCGTCCGCGATGTCGCGGTCGCCGTGTTCGAAGGCGCGAACGTGCCCAACGACCGGAACCGGCCGGCCCACGAGATGATCCGGTTCCTGATGGAGTCCGTCCTGGCGGGGAGCTCGGCGGTCAAGGGGCGTGGGCGCTGAGTCCCGCACCTCGGACGAGGTGAGCACCGACTTCCGCTGATACGTCCGCCCGCGCCGCGTCGACCGCGGTCGTGTCCGGGGGCGGGACCGTCGCCCCGCGCAGTGTGTCGAGCACGGCGACGGGATCCGCGGGAGCCTGCCGGCCCCGCCAGCCGACGTGACCGTCCGGGCGGACGAGCACCAGCGGCCGCTCGTACAGCTCCGCGGCGGCCGGGTCGGCGAGGCGCAGCACCGTCAACGGCACTCCACACCGGCGTGCCGCCTCCACCAGCGGCGACGGGTCCGCCGGCCCGGAGACCACGAGCGTGAACCCGCGGCCGAAGTGGTCCAGCACCGAGCTGCCGTCGGGCAGCCAGACGTGCGGTGCGCGGCAGCCGGGCCACGTCGACGGGACGTACTGGTCCGGCTCGTCGGGCGGTTCCGGGCTGCCGTCCGCCACGCAGATCGGGGAACCGCTGTAGCGGTATCCGAGCTGGACACCCGCGCAGCGGAACTCCTTGGCCCTGGACCGGCGGATCTCCTCGCCCGTTTCACGCCGGGCCCGTTGCCCGTCCGCGTCCGTGCCGTCGAGCACGGGATCGGGGACGAGCCCCGCGTCGGCCCTCCAGTTGCTGGAGGCTTCCGTGACGTTGCGGACGGCGATCGGCCGCCGCTCCTGTTCGTAGCTGTCGAGCAGCGCCGGGCCTCCCCATCCTTGGAGGGCCGCGGCGAGCTTCCAGCCGAGGTCCACGGCGTCGCCGATCCCGGTGTTGGCGCCGAACCCCCCCTTGGGCCACAGCAGATGCGCCGCGTCACCCGAGAGGAACACCCGTCCCGCACGGTAGGTGCGGGCCACGACGCAGTGCCCGCTCCAGGGCTGCGCCGCGAGGACCTCCACGTCGATCGGTGCGCCGACGGCCTCGTGGATCCAGGCGACCACGTACTCGGGGTCGGGCTCCTCGTCCAGGTAGACCGAGAGCCGCCACTCGTCCACGCCGTTGACGACCGTGATGTACGGCCTGCGCGCCGACGACAGGGTATGAATCTGCACCGCCGGCCCGCCCAGCCGCTCCCGAAGAAGGTCCAGCAATTGCGGCGCACGGAAGTGCACCGCGAAGTTGTGGCCCTGCGCGAACATGCCCTCGTACTCGATGCCGAGAGCCCGACGGATACCGCTGCGGCCTCCGTCGCAGGCCACCAGGTACGCGCCGGCCAGCTCCTCAGTGGCACCGCTCGCCACGTCGCGGACCACGGCCAGGACACCCTCGGAGTCCTGCTCCAGTGACTCCAGGCGGGTTCCGTACCTGATCTCGACGCCGGGCAGTTCACTCGCCGTACGGGCGAGCAACGGCACGAAGGAGAACTTGGACAGGAACGCGGGGCCTTCCGGGGTCACAGGGGCGTACACGCCCGAAGACCGGTTGGTGACCCCGTAGTCGAACTCCGTGAGCACGTGTCCCGTGGCGGACGTGGCGAACACCGTGCGGTGCGGGTAGTCCGGAGGCGGAGCCGACTCCGCGCGTGCCTCTTCCGCGCAGCCCCAGCGGCGAAGGTGCTCCATGGTGCGTGAAAAGATCGCCTCACCTGCCGGAAAGGGCACGCGGCCGTCGCCCTGATCGATCACGGTGACCGGCACACCACGCCACCCCAACTCGGTCGCGAGGGCGAGACCCACAGGCCCCGCCCCCACCACCAGGACGCGCCGCGATCCGGCTCTCTCGTTCTGGTCAGACATAGAAGATCTGCCTTCCTGAGCAAGGGTCGGACCGCTCATGGCCCCACCTCTTGAACCGGAGTCAGAATCGCACGGGCAAGCCGTTGTATGGAAGACCTGGAAAAATACAAGGCTTTTGACGGATCAAGCCCGGTGCTACGCTCGACTCAAGTTCAAGAGACAGGGGTAAGTCATGGCGACTCCCGCTGATCAAGACGATCCTTTGAGTCACTGCCGGGCCCTGGTCGTCGGATACCACCGAGACATCGACGAAGGCCGGGCCACTGCCGGGATCGACGTGTTCGCAGACGATGCCGAGTTCGAGGCACACGGCCGGGTCTTCCGCGGGCGGAGCGAGATTCTCGACTTCCTCCGTGCGCGGGAGGCCGACACGGCGCGGCAGACCGTCCACCTGCTTGCCAACGAGGTCACCACCGCCCAGGACGGCGGGCTCCACGTCACATCCGTCGAGCTGCGGGCGATGATCCTGCTGCACGTGCGGCAGCCCGATGGGGCCTACGTCCTGGACCGCGTCCTCAACTCCAGCCACCAGTTCCGCCGCGTCGGCGGGGAGTGGCGGATCACGCGCCGTACCTCACGGCCGCTGCACCCCACCGTTTGACGGGCAAGGAGGCCCTCACGATGACGACGATCCCTCTGACCGGGACCGCAGCAGGAGGCGGCGGAACGCAAGCCGTGGCGCTTCAGCTCTCCGAGCTGGTGCTCAAGACCGCGCGCTACGACGAGATGGCTGCCTTCTACACCCATGTCCTCGGGCACGGCCCGTTCTACGAGCGGACCCCCGATCCGGATGCCCCGCCGCGTCCCGCAGGCATGCCCGAGCGAGCGGTCGACGTCCGGCTGGGCTTCTTCCGCATCACGGACGCCCCGCACAGCCAGGTTCTCGCCCTGTTCGGCGTCGACAGCCTGAAGGGTACGGAGCCCTCCGGGCCGGGCCTGCACCACTTCCAGTTCGGCGTCGGCGCTCTGGGCGACCTCATCTCCCAGCACGAGCACGTGACCTCCGTGGGTGTGCGCCCCCATCGCGCGGCCAACCACGGTCAGGCCACCAGCTTCTACTACCGCGATCCGGACCGGAACACCGTCGAGTTCTCCTGCCCCAACTTCGCCACGGTCGAGGAGGAGGTGGCCTTCATGTCCGGGCCCGTCTTCGCGGCGAATCCCTCCGGGCTGGAACTGGACCCCGACCGTTTCGCCGCCCGCTACCGCGCCGGTGACCCCGAGAGCGAGCTGCTGCGTCTCGACAACCGGGCGGTGGCCCTGTGACGAGGCTCGTCAGCACTGGAAAGGGCATCGGCCGGCTCGAGGACGACGGCGAGACCGTCGCCTTCCTCGACGTCGACGCCCCGGACCTCGGTGCCGCCCTGCGGGCCGGCCTCGGCGTCGCCTCTCTCGCCACGGCTGCCGTCCGCGACCGCGTGCCCGTGGCGCAGGCCCCGCTCGTCGCACCCGTCCCCAGACCGTCCAAGGTCTGGGCCGTCGGGTACGCGTACGCCGACCACCGCACCGAGGTGGGATACGCCGGCGCGGCACAGGACCCGGTCATCTTCCTGAAGGCCCCGTCCTCGGTCATCGGCACCGGGGAAGAGATCCGCTTCCCGAAGGCCGCCCCGAACGAGGTCGACTACGAAGGTGAACTCGCGGTCGTCATCGGCCGGCGCGCCACAGACGTGCCCGAGGCGGAGGCGTACGGGTTCGTCGCCGGCTTCACGATCGTCAACGACGTCAGCGCCCGTGATGTGCAGAAGGGCCGTATCCCCGGCCGGGCCGCCGACGTGACCGCCGCCAAGAGCTTTGACACCTTCACCCCCATGGGGCCGGCCCTGGTCACGCTCGACGAGTTCACCGATCCCGACGACCTGCGCCTGCGGACCTGGGTCGACGGAGAGCTGCGCCAGGACGCGCGCACATCCCAAATGATCATGCCTGTGCCCGCGCTGGTCTCCTACCTGTCGCGGCAGACGACCCTCGAACCCGGCGACGTGATCGCCACCGGAACCCCTGCCGGCGTCGGCCACAAGCGGGGACTCTTCCTGCGGTCCGGCACCGAGGTCCGCATCGAGATCGACGGCATCGGCACCCTTGTGAACACCTGCGCCTGACAAGGAGACGAAGAAGTGAGCACGGAAGCCAAGAGCGGTTTCGGGGGCGGAAACCCCTGGGAGTACATCCAGCCGTGGGACGAGGAGCGTTTCGGACCCGAGGTCCACGACGACACCCTGCGGGCGAAATGGGAGCTCGCCGTGGCCATCGCCGGTGGACTGCCGTACATCTGGCAGGAGCTGGCCCGGCCGGTCTCCGAGATCGTCTACGGTCTCCTCGAACTGCGTCCCGGGGACCGGGTTCTGCTCATCGGCGAGGGAATCGCGCCCTCCGGGTGGGTCGAGGACATGCGGGCGCTGGTGGGGCCGGAGGGCGCCGTCGACTCGGTGGAGATCATCCAGGACGGGCGCAAGGCGGTCATGGGCAGGATCCCCGGCCGAAACGGCCAGACCGGCTGCTGGCGCTGGGCGTACACGGACTCGGTGGCCGACGAGGCGTACGACTGCGTCGCCGTGCTGCAGGCGACCCAGCACTGCGACGACTGGCAGGAGACGGCCGCTGACCTGCTGCGGGTGATGAAACCCGGCCGACGCATCGTGCTGGCCGAGTCGGTCCTGAAGGGATCGTCGTTCTACGCCCGCATCAACTCCGATGTCCACCTCCGGCAGTGGTTCGACAAACTCTTCGCGCACATTCCCGCGGAGGACATCCCCTACTACTCAGGTGAGGAGATCCGTGAGGCGTTCGGGGACAAGGTCACCAGCCCCCAGCTGATGGAATGGAAGGGCATCGAGATGTTCTGGGGGCGCAGGAAGTGAGCGCCGCCGCGGTGACACACCGCGGCGCACATTCCCCCACCACAAGCGGAATTCGGTCCATTCGATCCGCCCAGGGACAAGGAGGTCCCCGTGAAGGTCGTCGAAGACGTCATGGTCTTGGGCTCCGATCATCCGGTGCGCAGTGTCATCCGCGATGAGCATCTGCTGCTGTCGCCGCCGCACCCCCCGAAGGTGCCCGTCAAACTGTGGGACGAGCACCCGCCACTGACTGTGGTGCACTACCCGCAGCAGTACCAGCCGGAGCGATACGCCCCACCACGCGGGGTCTACGAGAACGACGAGATCCGCGTCGAGTGGCAGAAACTGGACGGGCGCCAGCCGTTCTACCACCGCAACTGCGACGTCGACGAGATCTCCTACCAGATCGCCGGCGAGCGGACCCTGATGAGCGAACTCGGCGTGATCGAGTTCCAGCCGGGCGATTTCTCGCGCATCCCGCGAGGCGTGGCGCACGACAACTACTGCCGCGAGGACAGCCACCTGCTGTTCTACATCCCCGCCCCGGTCTCCGAGCTGGTGCCGGGCCTGCGCGAGTCGAAGGCCCAGTTCCCGCCCTTCCCCGGCTGGCAGCCCGGTGAGGCAAACGAGGCGATCACCCAGTGCATGGCCGCGCTCGGACACGACATCACCGTCTTCGGAGTCGACGAACAGCTCCTGCTCGAACACGTGCACCGCGAGGACCGGCGCATGGCGGTGCTGCGGGCCGCTTCCGACCGCGACGTGACCTGGCTGTACGCCACCGACCGCATCCGCCTCGGCATGGTCACCACAACTTCCGGCGGTGAACGCCGCTACCGGCGCACCCTCGACGCCGACGAGATCCAGTACCAGGCGCAGGGCCGCCGCACCCTGATCAGCCAGCGGGGTGTCGTCGACCTCGAGCCGGGCGACTTCGTCCGTATCCCGCTGGGTCTGTCCCACACCAGCGTGGCGACCGAGCCCGGCGAGTACGTCAGCCTCCTCTCGCACCAAGAGCTGCCTCAGGTCGCCGAGACCACGCGCACGGCGGACGCCTGCACACCAGAACGGCTCCCCAACCTCACCGCGGAGGCCCGCCGATGACCACGATGCTTGCCCTGCGAGCGCACCGCGGCGCCGAGTCGCTCGTCCTGGACGAGGTTCCCGTCCCCGAGCCGGGCCCGCTCGACGTGGTCGTGAAGGTCGCCTCCGCCGGCCTGGCCCCCGGCATCATGCGTCTGTTGAAGATGGGGGCGTTCAAACACCTGCCCACCACCCTCGGCCACGAGGCCGCGGGCGTCATCACCGCCGTCGGCCGCGACGTCACC
Source organism: Streptomyces sp. NPDC107454 (assembly GCF_055582885.1). Classification (NCBI taxonomy): domain Bacteria; kingdom Bacillati; phylum Actinomycetota; class Actinomycetes; order Kitasatosporales; family Streptomycetaceae; genus Streptomyces; species Streptomyces sp. NPDC107454. The sequence goes on from NZ_JBVJPA010000023.1 coordinate 144,817, forward strand.
GGTCACACCGTCGGCGACCGGGTGCGGGTCCACCCTCTGCTGAACTGCCGTGAGTGCGACTACTGCCGTACCGACCGGGACATGATGTGCGCCCGGCAGGCCCTGCTCGGCCACGCCGCCTTCGGCGACGCCGCGATGCCGCTCTACGAGCAGTACCACGACGGCGGACTCGCGGAGTACATCCGTGCCCCGCACTGGCTGATCGATCCGCTGCCGGACTCCGTCGGCTTCGACGTCGCGGCCAAGGTGCATGACCTGGCCAACGCGGTGCGCGCGCTCAAGTGCGCCGACCTTCCCGAGCGGGCCACCCTCGTGGTCACCGCCGCGACCGGCACCATGGGCACCGCGACAGTCAAAATCGCGGAGCACTTCGGCGTCGCTCGGCTGATCCTCGTCGGCCGTGACACCGAGCGCCTCCACTCGGTCGCCGGGCTCGCCGACGGCATACCGGCGGACGTCGTCGCCCTGGATGAACTCCCCGAGAACTGGTCGGAAGAGGGCACGCTCACCCGCCGGCTGCGCGCGCTGTCACCCGAGGGCGCCCATGCCGTCATCGACTTCATCCCGGAGGGGCCCGCCCTCGGCCAGACCATGGCCGGGCTGGCCACCGGCGGCACCCTGGTGCACATGGGCGGCAATTCCACCCCGCTGCCGCTGCCCCCCATTGCCCTGATGATGCACTGCTGGCGCTTCGTCGCCACCCGCGCCTACACCCGCACGGACGCACAGGACGTCCTGCGCCTGCTCGAGACGGGCACCCTCACCGTCGACGAGCTTATCACTCATCGGTTCCCGCTCACCGAGGCGCTCAAGGCCATGGACGCCATACAGCAACGGGCCGACAACCCTATGTGGATGACGGTGATCAACCCCTGATCCGACGCACGAGCGGGTCACGGCTTTGCGGAGTCACCGAAGAACAGCGAGAGGAAACCAGGAAAGTGTCCGAAACAGAAGCTGTACGCAGCCATGAGCCGCCCCTGCTCGCGGTGATCGGGGCGGCAGGACTCTGCGGTATGCACGTGCTCGATGCCGCGCGGCAGGCTCCGTTCCGCGTCCGGGCGGTGGTGCACGGCCCGTCGGGACGGAAACGAGTGGCTCCGCTGGGCGTGGACGAGATCGTCGAGGCCGACCTCGGCGAGCCCGACGCCGTCCGCCAGGCACTGAAGAACGCCGACCTCGTCCTCATGATCCCGCCGGCGTTCCACCCGGAGGAAGACGTCTTCGCGATCAGGGCGCTCGAAGCGGCCGAACACGCGGGCGCGCGCCGGTTCGTGTACCTGTCCGTCCTGCACCCGCACACCCCCGGGCTGCGGCACCACATGCGCAAGGCGAACGCCGAGGCAGCTGTGCGGGCCTCCCGCCTGGACTGGACGATCCTGCAGCCCTCGATGTTCGCCCAGATCGTCCTGTCGACGTGGGGCAGGGCTCCGGGCGGTCCCGTCGGTGTGCCGTTCGACGTCGACAACGAGTTCTCGTTCATCGACCTGCGTGACCTCGGAGAAGTCGCCGTCAAGGTCCTCTCCGAGGAGGGACACGACTCGGCGACGTACGAACTGGCGGGACCCGCCATCACGCTCGCCGAGGCCCTGCGCCATGCGGGGAGCGCCCGTGGAGTGGAGCTGGAGGCGCGGACAGTCGACTGGGCGCAGGCACCGCTTCCGCCCGGAGCCGGCGACGATCCGTCCAGGGCCTCGGACATGCGGGCGATGTGGCAGGACTACGACCGGCACGGGCTGCGAGGCAACAGCAACGTCCTGCGGATGCTGCTGGGCCGTGAACCCGCGTCCTTCGAGGAAGCCGCCGCCGCGTTCGCCGCGCGAAGTTGACATCCCTCGTCCCGGACAGGAGTCGGCACAGCCGGAGAAGACATGAAGCAGACGCTGTTGTCCCGCTGGCCGCTGGCACGGTCCTCGGATCGCGACGAGATCCTGTGCTCCGTCAACGCTCTCATGGCTCCGGCCTTGGTGAAGGGCTTTGACGGGCTGTCGTCCGGACCCGGTCAATTCCGGTTGAACGGGTTCGCCGACCGGGATTTCGCCGTCGGCTTCATCTCGTCCGACCTCGGCCTGAAGGCGAACGTCTCCACCGAGCGGGAGCCCTCGTACTTCCTGATCTTCGGTGTCTTCGGCGAGATGCCCCTGGAAGTGGGGAAGCGGCCGCTGATGAGCACCCGTTCGGTCGCCGTGGTGGCGAATCCCGGTGAGCGGCTGGCGGTCCTCCCCCAGCGGCAGCCGACCGGGACCCTCGCCATCCGTGTGGCACGGTGGTTCGTGGAACGGGAGCTGACTGCCCTGCTCGGGACGGATGTCCGGGCGGACGTACGGTTCGATGCGGCGCTCGACCTCTCGCAGCCAGGCCCCTGCGGCATGCGTGAGGTGCTGGGCGGGATCCTCACCCAACTCGACAGCGAACACGAGTTGCTCACCCGGCCGGCCGTGCGCAGGGCGGAGATGCGTCTGCTCATCACGAGCCTCCTGCTCGCTCAGCAGCACACCCACGGTGCGTCGCTCCAGTGGGAGACGGCACCGATGCGGCCACGCCACCTGGACCGCGCGATCGAGTACATCGAGAGCCGGCTCGGTGAGCCGATCACCCTGGGCGACATCGCGGAGGCGGCGGGACGCAGTGCCCGGACGGTGGACGAGGGATTCCGCAGGTGTCTCGGTGCGTCGCCGATGACGTACGTGCGCAATCTGAGGCTGGAACGCGTCCGGGCTGCCCTGCTGATGTCCGAGGAGACGATCAGCACGATCGCCCTGGACGCGGGCTTCACACATCTCGGCCGGTTCGCGGCCGCCTATCGCGCGCGCTTCGGCGAACTACCCTCACAGACGCGCGCGGGTCACTGAGCGCACGGTCCGGCCCAGGGGCCGGTCCCGGAAGGCAGTTCGCCGGGACCGGCCCTTTTCCGTCGCACCGTCAGGCGACGCTGCCCAGCGCACCCTTGCGGTAGTGATCACGGGCGACGCGCGCGTACGGGGCCGGGCTGACGATGGCCCGGATTTCCACGACATCGGTGGCCGGCACGACGCTGTCGCCGTAGCCGCCGCCGGCCTCGCCCCAGTGGATCACGACCTCGTCGCCGGTCTCCACCGAGGAGTCGACGAGCGCCAGCGAGAGCACCGCCCGCTCGTTCGGTGTGTACGTCGTGTAGCCGGAGTTGCCCGCGATGTCGGCGCCGTCGGCGGAGACGCGGTCGAACTCCAACTCCAGCTTGTCCGCCATACAGGGCAGGTGCAGGGCGCGTACGTCCTTCCCGCCCGGGGTGAGCATCTCGGAGAACAGCCCGGCCGCGTCCTCCCGGTTCCACTGCAGGGTCACCTTTTTCAGCGCGGGCCGCCCCGCCTTCTTCAGCTCCGCGAGCGCTTCCTTGCCGATGTAGTCGCGGTCCGAGGACACGAACCGGCCGTAGCCCAGATCGTAGGGAGTGCGGTAGTAGTCCTCGACGCGGTCGTGCTGAAGGCTGCCGGCCAGCCGGAGGACTCCCTCCATGCTGTCGGCGGGAAGCCACTTGCGATAGTCGGCCATGCCGGCGCCGGTGTAGATCGCGGGAAGGATCATCTGGTACCAGCCCGACTCGATCGCGGTGATGAGATAGCTCATGCCGCCCACCAGGCGGAGGTCGAACTCCCGGCCCGCTTCGATGATCGTGTCGCGCACGCGGTCACGGTGTTCCCACGGGCCCCAGAGCTCCAGACCGATCGCGCCCGCCATGCCGTGCCGCAGGGCACGGCACCGGACACCGGCGATGGTGATCCCGGTCATGTGAAAGAATTTGACGTCGCCGATCGGACCGCCGTTGAGCTTTGCGATGAGCGCTCCCGCCAGCGGTCCCTGGATCTGGTAACGGAAGTCGGGCCGTGCGGTGGCGTTGCCGTTCGGGTAGACGGGGGAGCGCCCGTCGTAGGTGGCGGTGACGTCGTACCCGCCCGTCTCCGCGTGGAACCTGACCCAGTCGAGGGCGAAGGGCACGCCGTAGACGGAGAACAGGTTCTCCTCGAGGTGGAAGACGATGTCGTCGCCGATGAGTTGACCGTCTTCGTTGACGCAGAGTAGCTGATGCGCCGAGTTCGGCCTCGACCGGGAGAGGTCGTTGCACGCCAGCGACGTCAGGAGTTTCTGCGCGTCCGGCCCTTCGAGAAACAGGCCGGACATGTGATGGCTCTGGTCGAGCAGGGCGACCGACTCACGCCATGCCCGTGCTTCGCGCTCCCAGAGCGAGAACTCCTGCGGCACCTGAGGAACGATCAGCGCGGGTGACACGTCGCCGGCGATGCCGACGCGGTCGTAGGTGTGCGCGCGCAACAGGTTCAGCGGTCCGCCGGCGTCGTTGATGGCATCTTCAAGGGTCCTCGTCGTCACAGGATCCCTCCCCTTCGGTTTCGGCACTGATTCTCGATCAGAGTTCGGGCACCGTATTCGCGGCCGCCTTGCGCGGCAATCCGGATATCGCGGCGGCCAGCCGGAATTCGCAGCGACCAGGCGGTACCCGGCCGATTCCATGCGAGGTGCGGCCAGTGACCGCCAAAAGCGGATTGGCGGCGGCGAATCGGCTTCGTAGCCTGCCTCCCCACGAGAAACACAGAAGCACTGTTCCGGTGCTGAGGGAGGGATTCAAGAGTGACAACGACGGAGCCCGTATCCAGGGCGATCGCGCAACGCGCCGTGCGGGAAGGCATGCTGATCGTCTCCGGGCAGGATCGCGAGGGCATCGTGGCGGCGGCGTCGAGCGTGCTCGCTCGGGCCGGGGCCAACATCGTCTCGCTGGACCAGTACTCCACCGATGCCGCGGACGGTACCTTTTTCCAGCGCACCGTATTCCGGCTGGACGACCTGGCAGTACGACGGCCGGAGCTCGGGAGGGCTCTCGAACGGGAACTGGCCGGCGACCTTGGCCTGCGGTGGCGGCTGGTCGAGACCGGCAAGCCCAAGCGGACGGCGGTCTTCGCCTCGAAGACCGATCACTGCCTGCTCGACCTGCTGTGGCGTCAGCAGCGCGGCGAACTGAACGTCACAGTGCAGATGGTGATCTCCAATCATCCGGATCTCGCGGAAGAGGTGCGCTGGTTCGGCATCCCCTACTTCCACGTGCCGATGACGGGCGACAAGAAGGCGGCCGAGAAGGAACATCTGCGGCTGCTGGCAGGCAAGGTCGACCTCATTGTGCTGGCGCGCTACATGCAGATCCTCTCCGGTGAATTCATCCATGATGTCGGGGTGCCGATCATCAATATTCACCATTCTTTTCTGCCGGCCTTCATCGGCGCGGGCCCGTACCAGAAAGCCAAGGACCGGGGTGTGAAGCTGATCGGCGCGTCCGCGCACTACGTGACCGAGGACCTCGACGAGGGACCCATCATCGAGCAGGACGTGGTGCGGGTGACCCACGCCGACACCACCCGGGACCTCATGCGTCGCGGTGCGGACGTGGAGCGGCTCGTACTGGCTCGCGCGGTGGCCTGGCACGCCGAGGACCGAGTGCTGCGGAACGGCAACTCGACGATCGTGTTCGCCTCATGAGTACGAAAACCGCAGCCGAGGCGGCACCGACACGTCCGGAGGAGAGCGGCGATGCCCGTACCGATCAGTGAACTTCTGGCGGACTTCTCCGTCGAGATGACGGCGAAGGACGCGCCCGCCCTGCGGGAGGCGCAGCCGCTTCTGCCCCCGGGTACCCGGGTGAACGTCACGTTCCTCGGCAACGAGAGCCCGGAGTCGCGGGTGAGTGCGGCGGGGCTCGCACGGCGGCTCGGTTTCGTCCCGGTCCCGCACATCTCGGCCCGGCGCCTTGCTTCCCAGGACGCGCTGTTCTCGTTCCTGAAGGCGTTGCACCAGGCGGACGCCGGCAACCATCTCTTCTTCGTCGCCGGCGACCCGGCACGGCCCGAGGGGCCCTACGAGGATGCGGCCGCGCTGATCGAGGGGTCAGCCCTGGAGGAGTTCGGGGTGAGGACGGTCGGCGTCAGCGGCTACCCGGAAGGACACCCCGGTATCCCGCGGCAGACGCTGTGGGCCGCACTGGAGCACAAGGCGGCTGCGCTGGCCGGACAGAGCCGGAGCGGGGACATCATCACGCAGTTCGGCTTCGACGTCGATCCGGTCATCGGCTGGATCGAAGAAGTACGCTCGCGCGGCATACACCTGCCGGTCCGCGTCGGAGTGCCGGGTCCGGCCGGAATCAGGCGACTGCTGTCCTACGCGGGCCGGTTCGGCGTCGCGACCAGTGCGGGCATCGCGAAGAAGTACGGCTTTTCGCTGACGAATCTGCTCGGCACCGCGGGCCCCGACCGCTTCATCACCGAACTCGCGCGAGGACTCGACCCCGGTCGGCACGGCGTCGTGAAGCTTCACTTCTACACGTTCGGGGGCCTTCGGCCGACGGCGCAGTGGATAAGCGACTTCATCACTCCCGGCCGGGCACAGTCAGTACGGGGAGGATCGTGACCGCCCGTACCCGTAACCGGCCTCGACCAGGGCCAAGTCCCCTCAGCCCACAGGCCGTATGCCCTGAGGAACGCAGTCGACGAGTTGCTCGACGTCTTCCTCGCTGATAGTGGTGTCGGGGCGCATCAACAGGCGCATCAACAGGCGGATCAGCACAGGGCCGGCCAGGGCGTCGGCGGCCAGTTCCGGGTCGATGCCCGCGCGGACTTCCCCGTTGGCCCGGCCCCGACCAAGTATTCCCACCGCGAGGTTGCGCAGGGGTGCGATGACACCCGCATCGTAAGCAGTCCAGATCGCCGCTTTGCCCACGCCGGCGTTGCGGGCGATGCGGTCGATGGAGATCTCGGCCCATGGCACATCGTCCTCGAGGAGTCGCACGACACTCTCCAGGATGGCCTGTTCCACAGCCTCGCTGCGAGGCCGTCCCCGGGCCGATCCCTGAATCTGCGGTCGGCCTGGGGTACGGGCCATGTCTCTGGTTCCCTTCGGCGAAGACCGATCCACTCCGTCCGCCCGGAAGGGACCTGTCGGCCTCACGACACCCGACGCGGCCCAGTGCAGGGACGCGTCGGCGACGGCGAGTGCGTCGGGGTTCAGTTCTTCGACCAGGCGGTGGAGCTGGCGGTGAATCCTGTGCTTGTCGTCCGCGGAGAGCGGCGAGGTCGTCTCTACTTCGATCCGGCCGGCGATCGAGGCGGCACGAGTGGCCACCGAGCGTCCCTCCTCGGTGACGAACAGACACATGCTGCGGTGGCTGGTCGGGTGCGGCTCGCGTCGCAGCAGCCCTCGCTCGACGAGCTGGGTCACCGCGGCTCCCATGGCACGCTGCCGTGCGCATCGGCCTGTCCGAGGGCGTCGGCTGTGTTCGGTGTGCCGCGGACCGGCGTGCCTGGTCCGTGGGACAGGACTCAGGCGTCCCGGATCGCCTCGGTCACGCGGCCGAGCAGGTTTCGGAGCTGCGTGGTGTCGCCCGGTCCGAGGCCACGAGTGATCTGGCCTTCGATGTCCGCGATCACTTCGTCGGCGGCATGCAGCAGCTCGCGGCCGGCATCGGTGAGGTGCAGCTCCTGCACATGCCGGTGGCGCGGGTGCTCGTGTCGCTCCAACTGGCCGCGGCTCTCCAGGCGTGCCACCAATGAGGCGACGGCCTGCGGGGTCACGTTGAGCCGGCGGGCCAGCTCCGCGCCGGTCAGGCCCGGCTCGGCGTGCACGGACATCAGGAGCGTGTAGTGCGAGGCCGCCAGCCCCAGAGGGCGCAGCCGCTGCTCCTTCCGTGTCTGCACCGCCACCTCGGCGCGGCGCAATGCCCAGGTCACCCGCTCCATGGCGTCGGGTCGCACGGGCTCCTCGTCATGTCTTCTCACCCGAGAAGGATACGACACTTCACGACTATCAAGCGTTTGACATCAATCCATGGCTTGAACATACTGGCGACATGACTCGCACCATCGCCCTGATCACCGGCGCCTCCTCCGGAATCGGCGCCTCCTATGCCCGGCTGCTGGCCGACGACCACAACCTCGTTCTCGTGGCCCGCCGTGCCGACCGGCTCGGTGAACTCGCCGAGGAACTGCGTTCCCGCGGCGCGGCCGTCGAGGTGCTGCCGGCCGACCTCATGACCCGCGACGGCATCACCGCCGTCACCGACCGTCTGTCCGCCGGCGACGTCCGCATGCTCATCAGCAACGCCGGCGCCGGCGGCTACGCACCCCTCGTCGACGTCGACCCGGGCGACATCGACCGCCTCCTCACCCTCAACGCCGTCGCCCCCGTCCGGCTCGTGCGCGCCGCACTTCCCGCAATGCTCGAGGCCGGAGCGGGCACCATCATCACCGTGGCCTCCCTGCTCGCCTTCAGTGCGGGCCAGACCGATCCGCGAGCGCCCCGGCGCACCCTCTACGCCGCCGCCAAGGCCGCCACCGTCGCCTTCACCCGGACCCTGACCGGCGAGCTCGCCGACACCCCCATCCGCACGCAGCTGCTGCTCCCCGGCGTCGTGGCCACGGAATGGAACCAGGGGGCCGGTCACAACATCCCCTGGGCGATGACCCCTGAGGATGTCGCCTCGGCCAGCCTGGCCGGGCTGCGCCTGGGCGAGACCGTCTGCACTCCCGGGCTGGAGGACCAGAGCACCGCCCTCGACGCCCTACTGGCCGCAGAAACAGCGCTGGTCACCGGCGGCAACCAGCCCCGCCTCGCGATCCGGTACACCGGCTCCCCCGCTTAGGGGTGGCCATGGCGGGCAGGCAGAGGACCGCCGCCCGAATATTCTCTTGACTTCGAGTCATGATGGTCTGAGTTTCGAAATTATCCAAGAACTCCTTTGGTTGACTGGCTACCAAGCCGAGAACTAACTTGGCCCTGGTTCAAGAGCACGGGCGGCGCAGCCCTCCGGGGGACTTGCCGGGATCGCGGTCCAGAACGTTGACCTCGGCTGTGCAGGGGGCCCGACCGGCCTGGATCGCACGGACTGCCTCGGCGCCGTGAAAAGAACCTGCCGCCGACCCCAGGAGCTGGTCAGCCATGAGTAACCCCGTAGCCGTACCGCCCGTTACCAGAGACGATTTCGGCCTCCTGCGCGCATTGGAGGACAGGGTCCTGTGGCTGTCGTCGGCCCAGATCCACCACGCGAACCGCGTTCGCGCGAACCCCTCGGGGCTCAAGGTCGGCGGGCATCAGGCGTCCTCGGCGTCCATGGCCTCGATCATGACGACGCTCTGGTTCCGGCACCTGCGGCCGCAGGACCGAGTGTCGGTGAAGCCCCACGCGTCACCGGTACTGCACGCGATCAACTACCTGCTGGGCGAACTGGACGAGTCCCACCTGCCGAAACTGCGCGAGTTCGGCGGCCTGCAGAGTTACCCCAGCCGGACCAAGGACCCGGACCCGGTCGACTACTCGACCGGATCCGTCGGCATCGGCGCGACCGCCCCCGTCTGGGGCGCGCTCGCACGGCGCTACGTCAACGCCACCGTCGCCGATGTCGGGAGCGGGCGGCAGTACTCGCTGGTGGGCGACGCCGAGCTGGACGAGGGGGCCGTCTGGGAGGCCGTACTGGATCCTGCCGTCGCCGAACTGGGCGAGGTGGTCTGGGTCGTCGACCTGAACCGGCAGTCGCTGGACCGGGTCGTGCCCGGTATCGCGGCCGACAAGCTGAGCGGCATGTTCGGCGCGGCCGGCTGGCAGGTGATCACGCTCAAGTACGGCCGGCTCCTCGAGGACCTGTTCGCCCGGCCCGGCGGCGCCGAGCTGCGGCAGCGGATCGACACGATGAGCAACCCGGAGTACCAGCGGCTCCTGCGCTGCGACGCTGGGCAACTGCGCCGACGGCTGCCCGAAGGTCCCGGCGCCGACCGGATCCATGCGCTGGTCGACCAGGTCGAGGACGCGGCTCTGGTGGACGCGATGGCCAACCTGGGCGGCCACGACCTGGCCGCTCTGGACGCGGCCTTCTCGGCGATCGACGACAGCCGCCCCACGGTGATTCTCGCCTACACCATCAAGGGCTACGGGCTCGCCAGCAAGGGACACCCGCAGAACCACTCCGCTCTGCTCACCGAGGAGCAGATGGGGGCGCTGGCTGCGCGGCTCGGAGCCGACCCGGCCCATCCTTGGCGCGCCTTCGCCGAGGGCAGCGCTGCCTACGAACTCTGCCGGCAGGTCGCGCAACGACTGCGGAGGCCGGAGACACCGCGCCCGGCGCCGCCGGCCGTGCCGGTCGACATCGGACGCACACCGTCCGGGACCGCCACCACACAGGCCGCGCTGGGCCGGCTACTGCTGGACCTGACCCGCGTGGCCCCGGAGGTGGCGGCACGCGTGGTCACGGTCAGCCCGGACGTCAGCTCCAGTACGAACCTGGGCGGCTGGGTGAACAAAGTCGGCGTGTGGTCGTCCACCGAGCGCCCCGACTGGTTCGCCGATGACGCCGAGACGATCCTGCACTGGCGGGAGAGACCGACCGGGCAGCACATCGAACTGGGCATCGCCGAGACCAATCTGGTGGGTCTGGTCGGCGAGCTGGGTGCCTGCTGGAGCAGATGGGGGCAGCCCCTCCTGCCGATCGGTGTGCTGTACGACCCCTTCGTGGAACGCGCCCTCGAACCCTGGTCCTTCGGCATCTACGCCGGCGGCCAGTCCCTCCTGGTCGGCACGCCCTCCGGCGTCTCGCTGGCCCCGGAAGGCGGAGCACATCAATCGGTCAAGACTCCGTCCATCGGCCTGGAGCAACCCGGCTGCGTCGCCTACGAGCCGGCGTTCGCCCTCGACGCCGAATGGACGTTGCTCGCCGGCCTGGCCCTGCTCGGCAGACCCGGCGGGAGCTCCGCGTACGTACGCCTGTCGACGCGGCCCGTCGACCAGACGCTGGCCGCGGTGCCCGGCGACCCCGCGGCACGGGAGCGGCGCCGCCGTCAGGTCGTCGCAGGGGCATACCCCCTGCGACGTACCGACGGAGCCAAGGTCACCATCGCCGCGATGGGAGCGGTGGTACCGGAGGCGCTGGCGGCGGCCGACCGGCTGGCACAGGCCGGCGTGCCGGCGGACGTCGTGTGCGTCACCAGTCCGGATCTCCTGTACCGGGCGGTGCGGGCCAGGCAGGGGCACGAACAGGCCGAGTCCTGGGTGCTGGACCAGGTCTTCCCCGCCGAGCGCGCGACTCCGCTGGTCACCGTCCTCGACGGCCATCCGCACACCCTGGCCTTCCTGGCCACCATCCACCGGGTGCCCGTCTCCTCCCTCGGCGTGACCCGGTTCGGACAGTCCGGCTCGCTCCAGGACGTCTACCGCCACCACGGACTCGACACCGACAGCATCGTCCGTGCCGCTCTGGACCTGACCGACTGGATCAGGGCGACTCCTGAGATGTAAAGCAGCTCTTAGTTATCAAGTGTTTGACATAGGCCAGCTGCTTGATACTCTAGTGGTGCGGCGCGGCCCCAGACCATTCCTGCGGGGCCGCTTACGCCTCGCAGTCGAAGTCCTTCACGTCGGCACCCGCCCGCTGCCACCCCGGCGGCCTTCCGTGCCGAACGCCATGTCCGCCACCAGTCATCACCCCACGGGTGCTGCTCGCACAGGCGGTCGCAAGAAAGTGGGAGAAACCCGTGACCAACAACGCTTCAGCGATCACCCGTGACGGAGTCATCGGATACGACGCGAGCGAGATCGTCACCATCAACCAGGCCACCGGGGCCGAGTTCGCGCGGTACCCCGTGGCCGGCGAGAAGGAGGCGGTCGCGGCCGTCGCCGCCGCCCGCTCGGTCGCCGCGGCCTGGTGGGACCTCGGATTCGAGGGCCGCGCGGAACGGCTGCGCGCCTGGCGGCGGGAGATAGCCCTGACGGGGGAGGAGGGCGCCCAGCTCATCCACGCCGAGAACGGCAAGCCCCTGGACGACGCACGTGCCGAGGTGCTCGGAACCCTGGAGCACCTGGAGTACGTCCTCACCAACGCCGAGCGCGTCCTGGGACGTAGGGAGGTCCCGGCCAGCTCCACGACGGCCAACCAGCGTGCGTGGGTCGAGTACCAGCCCTACGGCGTGGTGGGCGTCATCGGCCCGTGGAACTTTCCCCTACTCACCCCGGCGGCCATCGTCGCCGACGCGCTCGCGGCCGGAAACGCGGTCGTCCTCAAGCCCAGTCAGCTCACGCCCGGTGTGGCGCAGTGGTTCATCCGGACCTGGCAGCGTGCCGTGCCGGACCTCCCGGCCGCCCTGCAGAACCTGAACGGGTTCGGTGCCACGGGTGGGGCCCTCATCGAGGCCGGTCTGAACAAGCTCGCGTTCACCGGCAGCGTCGCCACGGGCAAGACGGTGGCCGCCCAGTGCGCGCAGACCCTGACCCCCGTTCTGCTGGAACTCGGCGGCAAGGACGGTGCGATCGTCGCCGAGGACGCGGACCTCGACGAGACCGCCGCCCATGTCGTGTGGGGCGCCATGCAGAACACCGGGCACGGCTGCATCAGCCTCGAAGTGGCCTATGTCGTCGAGTCCGTCCACGACGAGTTCGTCGAGAAGATCAGCGAGCTGGCCAGGAAGGTACGCGTCGGCAGTGACGAGGATGCGGAGATCGGGCCGGTCCCCCTGCCCACGCAGACCTCGATCATCCGGGAGCACATCCAGGACGCTCTGCAGCGCGGCGCGAAGGCCACCGTCGGCGGCCTCGACGCTGTAGGCGACCGCTACGCCGCTCCCACCGTCCTCGTCGGCGTGAGCCCCGACTCCCTCGCGGTGAAGGAGGAGACGTTCGGGCCGACCCTGGCCGTCGTCAAGGTCGCCGACACGGACGAGGCCGTCGCGCACATCAACGCCGGCCGGTACGGCCTGGGCAGCGCCGTCTTCAGCCGCCACCGCGGCGAGGACATCGCCCGTCGCCTCCGCGTCGGAATGACCAGCATCAACGACGCCCTGGTGTTCTCCATGAACCCCGCCGTGCCCTTCGGCGGCCGCGGTGACAGCGGTTACGGGCGCAAGCAGGGCGAGGAAGGACTGAGGGAGTTCGCCTACCCGCACTCCTTCACTGTCAAGACCGGACCCGCCCAGTTCTCTTCCTCGACGTTCGGCCGGCCCGCGGGCGCGCTGGCAGGAGCCCTCGCCGGCATCCGCAACCGCATCCTGGCCGAGAGCGGCGAGAAGACCGACTGACCTGCTGACGGTGATGCCGCACCCAGCCGGCATCACCCCGTCACCAGGCCGGCACCGGCTCCCCGAGGGGGCGTCCCCTCCCGGAGCCGGTTGCCGACCGCGGCCCGCCGATGGCAAAAGCGGGCCGCCCACATCCAGCCGACGTCCTGCCCGCCGGTACGACCGACGGCGGCGGCTCGGAAGTCCATCGGACCACCCTGGAGGAAACGATGCGTATCGTCGCAGTGGAAGAGGCGTTCTCCGCTCCCGGAGCCATCCGGCAGGAGGGCGCGATCCGTCAGACCTTCGCGGTGCCGGGCTCGATGGCGCAGGAGTGGTTCAGGCGGCTGGCCGACCTGACCGAGCTGCGGCTGGCGGACATGGACGCCAATGGCGTCGATGTCCAGGTCCTGTCGCTGTCCACGCCGGGCCTGGAAGTGGTCGAGGATCCCGCGGAGGCCGTGGCCGCCGCACGGCGGGCCAACGACTATCTGGCCAAGGCGGTCGCCGAACACCCCACCCGTTTCGCGGGCTTCGCCGCCCTGCCGTTGCAGGACCCGAAGGCCGCGGTCGAGGAGCTGCGCCGGGCGGTGGAGGAACTCGGCCTCAAGGGCGTGCTGCACAACGACCATGTGCTGGGCCACTATCTGGACGAACCGCAGTTCAGGCCGGTCTGGGCCGAGCTGGAGCGCCTCGGCGTGACTTTGTACCTGCATCCGGCCGTCGTCCCGGCCGACAACTGGCGTGTCTTCGAGGGGTACCCCGTGCTGGTCGGCCCGTCCTGGGGCTGGACCGCGACAGTCGGCGCCCACGCGCTCCGGCTGATCTACGGCGGCGTGTTCGACGAGTTCCCCGGCGCGTCCGTGACGCTCGGGCACATGGGGGAGCTGCTGCCGTTCCAGATGGCCCGGCTCGACAGCCGCCACGACCAGGTGCCGCCGCAGAGCAGGCCGCGCCAGCTGCCGTCGTACTACCTGCGCAACAACGTGTACGTGACGACCAGTGGCGTCATGTCGCACGCGGCACTGCTGGGAGCCGTCCACGCGGTCGGCGTCGACCGGGTGCTCTTCTCCATCGACTACCCCTTCGAGTCGAGTGCCGAAGCGGTGAACTTCCTGCGTACCGCGCCGTACGCGCCCGCCGACCTCGAGCGGATCGCGCACGGCAACGCCGAACGCGTGCTGAAGCTGTGACCCGCCGACCAGAGGAATGACGATGCCCAAAGCGGTGCGGTTCACGGAGTACGGCGGCATCGACGTACTGAACGTGGTCGACGTCGAACGGCCCACGGCCGGTCGACAGCAGCTGCTCGTCCGGGTGAAGGCCGCCGGGATCAACCCGGGCGAGGCCATGATCCGGCAGGGATTCCTGCGCGACCGGTTCCCCGCGACGTTCCCCTCCGGGCAGGGCAGCGACCTCGCCGGGATCGTCGAGGAACTCGGTGAGGGCGTCACCGGATTCGCCGTCGGCGACGAGGTGATCGGCTTCACCGACAACCGGGCCAGCCACGCCGAGTACGTGATCGTCGAGGAGGACCACCTCATCCACCGCCCGGCGCGGGTCCCGTGGGAGCAGGCCGGAGCGCTCTTCGTCGCCGGCACCACGGCGTACGCGGCGGTGCGCGCCGTCGGCATCAAGGGCGGTGCGACAGTCGTCGTCTCCGGCGCCGCCGGAGGCGTGGGCTCGCTCGTCGTCCAACTCGCCCGGCACGCCGGTGCCGTCGTCATCGGCCTGGCGAGCGCACCGAACCACGCCTGGCTCGCCGAGCAGGGAGCGATCCCGGTGACCTACGGCGACGGTGTCCGTGGCCGCATCCGTGCCGCCGGTGGCGACACGATCGATGCCTTCATCGACACCTTCGGCGATTCCTACATCGACCTGGCGCTGGAACTCGGCGCGCCTCGCGAGCGGATCAACACGATCATCGACTTCGAGGGAGCGGCGAAACACGGCACCAAGGCCGAGGGCAGCGCAGCCGCGGCGAACACCGGCGTGCTGCGTGAACTCGCAGAGCTGATCGACCAGGGACGACTGAGCATCCCCATCGCCCGCGTCCACCGCCTCGCTGAAGTCCGTGAAGCCTTCCAGGAGCTGGAACTCCGGCACACGAGGGGAAAGATCGTCCTCCAGCCCTGACTGGCCTTCACCTTGGAGAGCTGTAGCTCTTCATCCGCACATCACCCGCACCAAGAGAAAACGCAAGGGGAGTACGCCATGTCGGAGTCATCAAACACCGCAAAGGCCATCCGGACCCGGTGGTCGTCCGAGGACGCCGCGGATCAATTCACCGTGGACAACCCCGCGACCGGCGCGCCGCTGGCCGTCGTTCAGGGCGCCGGCGAGAAGGAGGTCGACGCGGTCATGCGGGCGGCCTACGACGCGCACTTCTCCTGGAGGGCTCGCACCGCCCGGGAGCGCGGCACCTGGCTGCGGAAGATCGCTCAGGCGGTGCGCGAGCACGCCGATGAGATCGCGGCCCTGGAGACCAGCGACAACGGCAAGCCCCTGTCCCAGGCACGCAATCACGACGTGAATGCGGCGATCGGGATTTTCGAGTACTTCGCGAGCCTGTGCGACTCCATGCCCGGCCAGGTCAACGACGCCGGGAGCCTGCTGGACATCACGGTGCTCGAGCCCTACGGCGTCGTGGCCGCGATCGTGCCGTTCAACTGGCCGCCGATCCACACCGCCAGCAAGCTGGCCCCGGCGCTGGCCGTCGGCAACGCGGTGGTGATCAAGCCGCCGGAGCAGGCGCCGCTGTCGTCCATGCGCATGGTGGAGATCATCCAATCGGTCCTGCCCGACGATGTGGTGCACATCGTTCCCGGCACGGGCCGCATCGGGGGGCTGCTGGCCGGGCACCCGCTGGTCGGCAAGATCTCGTTCACCGGGTCGCCCACCACCGGCGTCTCGGTCATCAAGACCGCGGCCGACAACCTGACCCCCACCCTGATGGAGCTCGGCGGCAAGGACCCGTTCATCATCTTCGAGGACGCGGACCTGGACCTGGCACTGCCGTGGGCGATCGAGGGCGGCCTCTTCAACCAGGGCGAGGCGTGCACGTCGGCGTCCCGCGTCCTGGTGCACGTCGACGTCTACGACGAGGTCGCGCGCCGCTACGGTGACGCGGTGAAGCGGCTGCGCGTCGGCAACGGCGCGGACCCCGGCACGCACATCGGGCCGATGGTGTCGGCCGCCCAGCGCAAGCGGGTACTGGACTACATCGACGTCGGCGTCAAGGAGGGCGCCACGATCGCGGCGCAGGCGGCGCTCCCCGACGACCCGGAACTGGCCGACGGGTTCTACGTCGCGCCGACGCTGTTCACCGGCGTCCGCCCGGACATGCGCATCGCGCAGGAGGAGATCTTCGGCCCGGTCATCTCGATGATCCCGTTCCGCGACGAGGACGAGGCGGTCAGGATCGCCAACGGAACCGAGTTCGGTCTGGTCGCCGCCGTGTTCACGCCCGATTCCGAGCGCGCGCTGCGGGTCAGCCGTGCCCTCCACACCGGGTTCGTCTTCGTGAACAACTACAACCGTAACTTCACGGGCACCCCGTTCGGCGGTGTCGGTGCGAGCGGCTACGGCCGGGAAACCGCGGCGGAGACCCTGAACGAGTACGGCTACAGCAAGAGCATCCGCCTGGTCTCCGGACGGGGCGAGATACCGCGCTGGGCACCGTCCCTGGAAGTGACCGGACAGGGCGAGTGAACAACCCGGCCTTCGGGGCGGTTGCAACCGCCCCGAAGGTACGGCCTGCGGCACCCAAAGGGATGACGGTGTCGCACGCCGTCGCCGTTCACATGCCCTGACCGATGCCCTGCACGGTTGCCATCAACGGCCGGGACAACTCCGTCAGGCGTGCGCGCGTGCACCGTACCGACGGCGCCGCGACGGCGACGGCGGCCACGGCGGCGCCGGTGCGGTCGCGCACGCATGCGCCGATGGCGTGCACTCCGCGCTCGCTCTCCTGCAAGTTGATGGCGTAGCCGTCCCGGCGCACCACCACCAGCTCGGTGACCAGGCGCTCCATGTCCTTGGAAGGCTCGCTGCCGCCGGGAAGTCCGTTGGGATAAAGGGCCCGCAGCCGGTCCGCCGGCACTGACGCGAGCAGGGCCTTGCCGCCCGAGGTGACGTGGGCGGGCAGCAGTGTGCCGGTGCGGTAGCTGACGCGCAGCGCCTGGGGACCCTCCACGCCGTCCAGGAAACGGGCTCCGTTGCCCTCGAGCACCATCAGGTGGGTCGTCTCGCTCACTGCATTTGCCAGGCGTTCCAGGTGAGGGCGGGCGATGGTGATCAGGTCCGGAGGTGGGGCGGGCTGGCTGCCCCTGATCGCCAGCAGTGCCGGCCCCGGCCGGTACACCTTGTGCCGGTCCTGGACCGCGAACTCCTCGAACACGAGCATCGCCAGGATCCGGTGGGCGGTCGAGCGAGCGACGCCGATCCGGTCCGCTACGTCCATGACCCGCAGCTCGTCGAGTTCGTGCAGCAGCCGCACCACGCGCAAGGCGTTGCCGGCGGCGCCCACCGGATACGAAGGACCGGACGAGAAACCTGAAGAATTCTCCATAGCAGAATTCTACTCGTCCAGGATTCCTCTCTGGGGAAACCTGAGCGTAGCGTCACAGCCAGCGCCGAATCGCGCTTCCGGCGGTCGCCGAACACACGACGTGGAGGTTTCCGTGACCGACACCACCAGCGAACACATCGAGCAGAAGCTGCTCGACGAGCTGTACGCGGACTTCGAGGACGCGGGCCTGATCCCGCTGTGGACCCAAGTGGACGACCTCATGCCCACGTCGCCCAAGCCCGCCGCGCTTCCGCACCTGTGGCGATGGACGCAGCTGCTGCCCATCGCCCAACGCTCCGGCGAACTCGTGCCGGTGGGGCGCGGCGGCGAGCGCCGCGCCATGGCCCTGTCCAACCCCGGCCTTCCGGGCCTTCCCTACGCCACTCCCACCCTGTGGACCGCGATCCAGTACCTGGGGCCGCGTGAGGTCGCACCCTCGCACCGGCACAGCCAGGGCGCCTTCCGGTTCGTCCTCGAGGGCGAGGGCGTGTGGACCAACGTCGACGGGGACGCCGTGGCGATGCGCCGGGGTGACCTGCTGCTGACGCCGAGCTGGGCCTTCCACGAGCACCAGAACGTCACCGACGAACCGATGGCCTGGCTCGACGGACTCGACATCCCGCTCGTCTCCACACTGGACGCCGGATTCTTCGAGTTCGGCCCCGACGAGCTCTCCACCCGTGCCACCCCCGAGCGCTCGCGCGGCGAGCGGCTGTGGGGCCACCCGGGGCTGCGCCCGATCAGTCAGCCGGACCGTCCCAACTCCCCGCTCGCCGCCTATCGCTGGGAACACACCGACGCCGCGCTGTCCGCCCAACTGGAACTGGAGAGCGAGGGTGTGCCCGGTGTGATCGAGCCCGGCCACGCCGGCATCCGCTTCTCCAACCCCACCACAGGCAAGGACGCCCTGGTCACGATGCGCACCGAGATGCGCCGACTGCGGGCCGGCACCCAGACCGCCCCGGTGCGCTCGGTCGGCTCGGCGGTCTGGCAGGTGTTCGAGGGTGAGGCCGTCGCCCACGTCGGCGACAAGGTCTTCGAGATCGCCAAGGGCGACCTGTTCGTCGTCCCGTCCTGGTGCGATTTCTCGCTCACCGCCCGCACCCAGGTCGATCTCTTCCGCTTCAGCGACGAGCCCGTCTACGAGGCCCTGGGCCTCGCCCGCACCTCCCGAGGAGAACACAAGTGAAGCTCGCCACCATCCGGGTCAACACCACCACGCGCGCCGTCCGCATCGACGAGGACAAGGCCGTGGACCTGGGCGAGAGCGACCTGGTGGCCTTCCTGCGCCACAGCGACTGGGCCACACGTGCCGCCGACGCCGACGGTGAGACGTACGAAGGCATCCTGGACTACGCGCCGTTGGTCCTCGCGCCGGAGAAGGTCGTGTGTGTCGGCCTCAATTACCGCACGCACATCCTGGAGATGGGCCGCGAACTGCCGACCCATCCCACCCTGTTCTCCAAGTTCGCGCGGACGCTGATCGGCGCGTACGACGACGTGACCCTGCCCGCCGGCTCCACGCAGATGGACTGGGAGGCCGAGCTCGGCGTCGTCATCGGGGCCGAGGTCCGGCACGCCGACCAGGAGAGGGCGCGGGCCGCGATCGCTGGGTACACCGTGGTCAACGACGTCACCGCGCGCGACTGGCAGTACCGGACCACCCAGTGGGACCAGGGCAAGACGTTCGAGGCCACCACTCCCATCGGGCCCTGGCTGGTGACCGCCGACGACCCCGCGGTGTCCGCCTCCGGTCTGAGCCTGGCCTGCGAGGTCGATGGCGACACGGTCCAGAAGGCCGACACCGGTGACCTCGTCTTCGACCCAGCCGCACTGGTCGCGTACCTGTCCGAGATCGTCACCCTGGTGCCCGGCGACGTGATCGCCACCGGCACTCCCGGCGGAGTCGGCCATGCCCGCAAGCCGGCCCGCTATCTGCACGACGGTACGGTCCTCGTCACCCGGATCGAGCGGGTCGGCGAGTGCCGCAACACCTGCCGCCAGGAGACCCGGTGAGCGCACGCCCGGGTG
The DNA here is from genome assembly GCF_055582885.1 of Streptomyces sp. NPDC107454. Taxonomy (NCBI): domain Bacteria; kingdom Bacillati; phylum Actinomycetota; class Actinomycetes; order Kitasatosporales; family Streptomycetaceae; genus Streptomyces; species Streptomyces sp. NPDC107454. The sequence goes on from NZ_JBVJPA010000023.1 coordinate 164,485, forward strand.
CGATGCTGGAGTGGGTGGCCAAGGGCACGGCGGCCTTCGAGGCCGCCGTGCACTGGATGACCGACGTGGGGTTCGCCCGGCCCTCGTACCTGCCGGGCTGGAGCAGGGCCCACCTCGTCACCCATGTCGCCCACAACGCCGATGCCCTCGTCAACCTGCTGACCTGGGCGCGCACCGGCGTCGAGACCCCCATGTACGCGAGTGCCGACCAGCGTGCGCGGGAGATCGAGGAGGGCGCCCGGCGCCGCCCCGCGGAATTGCGCGCCGAGTTGCTCGCAGCCGACGGCCGCCTCGCCGCGGCACTCGCCGCACTGCCGGACGAGTGCTGGGGTGCGACCGTCCGCACCGCCCGGGGGCGCGAGGTGCCCGCCTCCCAGGTGCCGTGGATGCGGGTGCGTGAGGTACGGGTGCACACCGTCGACCTGAACATCGGCACCACGTTCGACGAGGTCCCGCCCGACGTGTGCGCCGCCCTCGTCGACGACGTGGCCGCCTCCTCCCGGAACCGCCCGGACTGTCCAACCGTCCGGCTGCAGACCGAGGACGGCACCCGCACCTGGCTCCTGGGCCCGTCGGCCGGCATCGAGCCGGTCCTGGTCAGCGGTGACCTCCCCAGCCTGGCCGCCTACGCGACCGGGCGCCCCGTACCCGGCCCCCTGAACCCGGCCGGCCCGGGATTCCTGCCGAAGCTGCCCGCGTGGCTGTGAGCACGAAGGAAAGACGATGAAAGTTGCCTGCATCGGCGGAGGACCGGGAGGACTGTTCTTCGCCACCCTGCTCAAGCGGAGCCGTCCCGGCACCGAGGTCGTGGTCTTCGAACGCAACCGTCCCGACGACACGTTCGGCTTCGGCGTGGTCTTCTCCGACGCCACCCTCGACGCCATCGACGCCGCCGACCCCGTCCTCAGCGAGGCGCTGGAGAAGCACGGGCGGCACTGGGACGACATCGAGGTCCGGGTGCACGGCGCACGGGAACGCGTCGGCGGGATGGGCATGGCCGCCGTGGTGCGCAAGACGCTGCTGAGCCTGTTGCAGGAACGGGCCCGTGCGGAGGGCGTGGTGACGCGTTTCCAGCACGAGGTCCGCGATCCCGCCGAACTGGACGACTTCGACCTGGTGGTCGTGTGCGACGGCGCCAACAGCCGCTACCGCACCCTGTTCGCCGACGACTTCGGCCCGACCGCCGAGGTGGCGAGCGCGAAGTTCATCTGGTTCGGCACCACGTACATGTTCGACGGGCTCACCTTCGTCCACCAGGACGGCCCCGACGGCGTCTTCGCCGCCCACGCCTACCCCATCAGCGACTCGCTGAGCACCTTCATCGTCGAGACCGACGCCGGCTCCTGGGCCAGGGCCGGACTCGACGCCTTCGACCCCTCGACCCCGCCGGGCCCGAGCGACCTGAAGACCAAGAGCTACCTGGAGAACCTCTTCCGCGAGCAGATCGACGGACACCTCCTGGTCGGCAACAACTCCCGCTGGGCCAACTTCGCCACCCGCAGGGCCCGTTCGTGGCGGCGCGGGAAGTGGGTGCTGCTGGGTGACTCCGCGCACACCGCGCACTTCTCCGTCGGGTCCGGCACCAAGATGGCCATGGAGGACGCGGTCGCGCTGGCGGAGGCCCTCCAGGAGGCACCGGACAGCGTGCCGGAAGCACTGAGGATCTACGAGGAGCGCCGCCGGCCCAAGGTCGAGAGGATCCAGAACTCGGCGCGGCCCAGCCTGTCTTGGTGGGAGCATTTCGGCCGCTACGTCCGCTCGTTCGACGACCCGACGCAGTTCGCCTTCCACTTCCTCACCCGCAGCATCCCGCGCGGCAAACTCGCCGTGCGCGACGCCGCGTACGTGGACCGCGTCGACGGATGGTGGAACCGGCACCACGGGGCCGCGCCTCTGGAGGCGCCTTTCCTCAGCGGCCCGTTCCCGCTCCCGTCACGACGCGTCACAGCCGACGACGGCCACCTGGCCGGGCCCGACGGCACCGACATCCCCATGGTCTCCTTCAGCGGCCAGTCGTCCTGCGCGGGCGTGTGGATCGACGCCCCCGACAGCGAGCGGGGCCTGCCGCTCGCCCTCGACCAGGTCCGGGAGACCGCACAGGCGGGCGCCCCGCTCGTCGCCGTACGCGGCGGTACACCGCTGACCCGCGTGCTGGTCGCGGAGGAGGCCCGGCTGGCGCAGGGCCTGCCCACCGCGGTCATCGGGGCGTACGACGACGACAGCGCGACCACGCTTTTGCTGTCCGGCCGGGCCGACCTCGTCGGAGACACCAGCGGGGGCACCAAGTGACTGATCTGGAACCGCTGTTCGCGCCCCGTTCCGTCGCCGTGCTCGGCGCCTCGGTCACGCCCGGTAAGCTCGGCGCGGCCATGACTGCCTCGCTGGCGTCCTTCCCGGGACCGGTGATGAAGGTCAACGCCGGCCGCCCGGATCCCGACCGTGGCTTCTTCCCGACCGTCGCGGCGGCCGCCGAGTCCCACGGTGCCCCGCCGGACCTGGTCATCTCCTGCATCCCGGCCGCAGTGACCGCCGACGCCCTGCGCGAGGCGGCGGCCGCCGGGGTCCGCGCCGCGCTCGTCTGCGCCGGCGGATTCGCCGAAGCAGGCGGTGACGGTGCGGTGCACCAAAAGGCGTTGGCCGAGGTGGTGCGGGACACCGGCATCCGGGTCCTCGGCCCGAACACCTCCGGTTTCCTCGCCCCGCATCACCGGCTCACGGCCAGTTTCGTCCCGGGCGCCGCCGATCTGGCGCCGGGCCCGGTGGCGGTCGTGGCCGCCAGCGGCGGCGTGAACCACGCGCTCGCCTTCGCCCTGGCCGAAGCCGGGCTCGGCCTGCGCCTCGGAGTGGGGCTCGGCAACAGCCTGGATGTCGTCCAGGCCGACGTACTGAGCCATCTTGCGGCGGACCACGGGGTACGGGCCGTGGCCCTGCACGTGGAGACCGCGGCGGAAGGGCGCCGCCTCACCGACGCCGTTCGCCGCCTGACCGATCGGGTCCCCGTGGTGGCTCTGGTCGTCGGCCGCAGCGACATCGGTGACTTCGCCCGCTCGCACACCGGTGCTCTCGCCACTTCCTGGCGTGTGACACGGGCAGCACTACGCCAGGCAGGAGCAGTCCTCGTGGACGACGAACGCGACCTCGTGGACGCTGTCATTGCGCTCAGCCGCGTACGCCTCTCCGCCAACGCACGGCCAGGCGTCGGCCTGGTCACCGCGCAGGCCGGACCCGGGCTTCTGCTCACCGACAGCCTGCGCTCCCACGGTGTGGCGGTCCCGACGCTGGTCGAGCGAACGGTGACGGAGCTGCGGGAGCTGCTTCCCGCCCTGACCTATCTGAACAACCCCGTCGACACCGGCCGTCCCTCGCCCGCGCTCATGGACGTCGTCGAGCGGGTCTCGGAGGACCCCGGCGTCGATGTCATCACCGTGTACGGGCTGCTGGAGCCCACCGCCGTGGACCTGCCGGGCGTGCTGGCCGCCGCCCACACCGCCACCCCGCTCGTCGCAGTCGTCGGCGGACCCGTGGAGCAGGCGCGGCAGGCCCGCCACGAACTCGGCGAGGCGGGCATTCCCTGCGCGGCCACGCCCGCCTCCGGCTCGGTCATGGTGCGCGCACTCGTGGAGGACGCCGCGGCCCGCGCGCGCCTACGGGCCGACCACTTCACCGCCCCCGCTGCAGCCGACCTCCCCTCGCCAGGCCCTGTCGACGAGCACACCGCCAAGAGCGTCCTCGCGAACATGGGCATCCGTACCCCCGTACGCCGCGTGTGCGAGGACCCCGCCGCGGCGCACGCGGCACTCGACGAGCTCGGCGGCCCGGTCGTCGTGAAGATCCTCGACGCGGAGGTCCTGCACAAGACCGAGGTCGGAGGCGTCCAGGTCGGCATCCGCACACATGAGGAACTCGACCACGCCCTCGCACACATGCCCGCGAGCCCGGCCCTGCTGGTCGAACAGATGGCCGCCACGGGACAGGAACTCATCGTCGGCGTAAGCCGCGACCCCGTCTTCGGCCCCGTGGTCGCCCTGGGCGCCGGCGGAACGGCCGCCGAAATCCTCGGCGACGTCTCCTTGCGTCTGGCACCGCTGTCCGCGCACGAGGCCCACGAGATGCTGGACGAGCTCGCCACCCGGGACATGTTCCGCGGAGCACGAGGCGCCACCCCGGTCGACCGCGTGCGCCTCACCCATGTGCTGCTCGCCCTTTCCTCGCTCGCCGCCGCGGAGACGGTGGCCGAGTGCGAGATCAACCCCCTGCGCGTCCTGCCCGACGGCGACCTCGTCGCGCTCGACGCCGTACTGCTGCTGCGTGACTCACAGGATCAAGGAGGAGCAGACGATGCATGAAGGATTCATGCCCTGGCCCGAGGAGGCGGCCGACCGCTATCGGGAGGCCGGTTACTGGCGTGGCAGGCCGCTCGGGTCGTACCTCCACGAATGGGCCGCGACCTACGGCGACACGGTGGCCGTGGTGGACGGCGGCACACGCCTGACCTACCGTGAACTCGTCGATCGAGCCGACGGATTGGCGTGCCGCCTGCTTGATGCCGGCCTCAACCCCGGTGATGCGATGCTCGTCCAACTGCCCAACGGCTGGGAGCTCGTCACCCTCACCCTGGCCTGCCTGCGGGCCGGGATCGCTCCCGTCATGGCGCTGCCCGCACACCGCGGTCACGAACTGCGCTACCTGGCCGCGCATGCCGACGTCACGTCGATCGCCGTACCGGACCGGCTGGGCGACTTCGATCACCAGGCACTGGGGCGGGAGGTGGCCGAAGCGACGTCGAGCGTGCGGCAGTTGTTTGTGGCAGGCGGCATGGTCGACGACGGTGCCGCGGATCTCCGCGCCCTGGCCGCACCGGCCGACGACCCGGCCGCCGCCCGGGCCCGGCTCGACCGGATCGCCCCGGACAGCGGCGACATCGCCGTCTTCCTGCTCTCGGGTGGTACGACCGGACTGCCGAAGCTCATCACCCGCACCCACGACGACTACGAGTACAACGCGCGCCGCAGCGCCGAGGTGTGCGGCTTCGGCCCGGACACCGTCTACCTGGTGGCGCTGCCCGCAGGACACAACTTCCCCCTGGCCTGCCCCGGCATCCTGGGCACCCTCATGAATGGCGGCCGGGTGGTCCTGGCCCGCACCCCGGACCCTGACAAGGTGCTGCCGCTGATGGCCGTCGAGGGGGTGACGGCCACCGCAGCGGTGCCGGCCGTCGTCCAGCGTTGGATCGACGCGGTCGCCGCCGGCCGCCACCAGGCCCCGCCCGCGCTGCGGCTGCTCCAAGTCGGCGGTGCCCGTCTGGCCCCGGAGGTCGCCCGCCGCGTCCAACCCGTGCTGGGCGGCACGCTCCAGCAGGTGTTCGGCATGGCGGAAGGGCTGCTGAACTACACGCGCCTGGACGACGCCGAGGACATCAAGGCCGAAACCCAGGGGCGTCCCATGTGCCCCGACGACGAGATCCTCGTCGTCGACGCCTCCGACCACCCGGTGCCGCCCGGCGAGATGGGCGCGCTGCTCACCCGCGGCCCGTACACCCCGCGCGGCTACTACCGGGCCGGCGAACACAACGCCCGCGCGTTCACCCCCGACGGGTGGTACCGCACCGGCGACGTCGTCCGGCTGCACCCCTCGGGCAATCTCGTCGTCGAGGGACGCGACAAGGACCTCATCAACCGGGGCGGGGAGAAGATCTCCGCCGAGGAGGTCGAGAACCTCATCTACCGCCTGCCCGGTGTCGCCCGCGTCGCCGCCGTCGCGAAGCCCGACCCGGACCTGGGGGAGCGGGTGTGCGCGGTCGTGGTCGTCGAGCCGGAGGCCGAGCTGACCCTGGAGTCGGTGCGCGCCGCCCTCACCGCGATGGAGGTCGCGCGCTACAAGCTCCCCGAAGAACTGCTGGTGGTGGACGAGCTGCCGCTGACGAAGGTCGGCAAGATCGACAAGAAGCGTCTACGGGACATCATCCGAAGCGGGATCGACTCGGTCGAGGTGGTTTGATCCCGAGCGAACCCGAAGAGCCGAGTCGGCGGGCATGTGCGACCGATCTTTAGCCATAAAGATCATAACCGGCTGCTCTGGACTTTTTTTCCCACGCTCCACATGGTGACATCACCGGCCCGTCGCTGGCCCATGCCGCGGCCGGGGTGGAACAGGAAGCGGCTGATCGAGGCAGACTGAACCTCTCGTCTGTGCCACACACGGGGACGTGGAACGCGACGACGCCCTGGTGCAGCTGATGCGCGGGCAGCATGCGCTCACTGCCCTCGAACGCGGCAGACACCGCTATTGGTCTGTCGACCAGAGACTGCCGGTCATCACCCTCTGCAGCCTCATCCATGCCGCCGCCTTGCCTCTGAAAGCCCATTCGTCTACCCCCAAAGACGCGCTACAGGCGTGGCCGACGCCGTCTGCCCGTGGGCATCAAGGAGCCCGGTCCAGGCCGGATCCGAGGCGGTGAGGCTGGCGGGGGATCGCCGCTGCCGCGTGCGTCGTGTGTGTGAGTCCGGCAGCAGGCGGTGGCCGGCGAGCGTACGGAGGACGAGGCCGGGATGCGGCAGGCGTATCACGAGGAGCTGGATGCGATCAGTGGCGGCCTGGTGGAGGTGGCGAACCTGGTCGGCTCCGCGACCGGCCTGGCCACGACTGCTCCGCTGGACGGCGATCTGCAGCTCGCCGAAAGCGTGATCTCCACCGACGCGAAGATGGATGACCTCCAGTGCGACCTGGAGAATCGGGCGGTCTCGATGCCGGCGCGGCAGCAGCCGGTCGCCACCGACCTGCGGATCGTGGTCACCTCGCTGCGCATGAGTGCGGACCTGGAACGCTCGGGTGACTTGGCCCGGCATGTGGCCGAGCTGGTCCGGATGCGCTACCCGCAGCGGGCGGTGCCGCGCGATCTGCGCCGCACGGTCTTGGAGAAGGGCCGGCTCGCGCAGCGCCTGACGGCGCAGGCCGCCGAAGTGATCCTCACCCAGGACGTCAAGGCGGCGCTGCGGCTGGAGCACGACGACCGCATGGACGAGCTGCACCGTAGGGTCTTCCGGAATCTGATGGACGAGCGCTGGAGCCACGGGGTGGAGACGGCCGTGGATGTCACGCTGGTCGGCCGCTACTACGAGCGGTTCGCCGACCATGCCGTGTCGGTCCCGGCGCGTGGTCTACCTGGTCACGGGCGAGCACGCGAACGACCTGCCCACCGATCCGCCCCCGACGACGTGATCGGCCTCTACTTCAAGGCCGTCGCCGGGGGGCGATCGCCGAGGTCACAGCCTTCTCGCCCTGGCGGCAGCAGGCGCTGACCACACGCTGATTCGATCTCCATACCGTCCCGGTCAGGGCGGTCGGGTCATTGAGCCCAGGCGGACGACGACCATGGCGATGTCGTCGCCCGCGCCGCTGGTGACGTCCAGGCCGGCCAGGACGGCGTCGGAGAGGTGTTCCGCGCCGAAGCCGGTGCAGGTGGCGAGCATGTCGGTCAGGCAGGTCAGGCCGGCGTCGATGTCCTCACCGCGGCGTTCGATCAGGCCGTCGGTGTACAGGATGAGGGTGTCGCCCGGGGTGTAGGTGGTGGTGGCCTGGGGGCGGGGGACGTGTTCGGGGCGGGCGCCAAGCGGTGGGTCGGTGGCCTGGTCGAGCAGCTCGCAGGAGCCGTTAGGGTGCAGCAGGATGGGCGGGGGGTGGCCGGCGCTGCTGTAGATCAGCAGATGGCTGTGGCAGTCGACGAGGACCTGGACGGCGGTGGCGGCCAGTGCTCCCTCGACCGAGCGCGCGTACAGCCCCAGGACCTCCAGGGCCTGGGCGGGGCCGTGGACCGTGCGGGTGGCGGCGCTCAGCGCGCTGCGCAGCCTGCCCATGACGGTGGCGGCCATCAGCCCGTGGCCGACCACGTCGCCGACCGCGACGGCGAAGCGGCCCGCGGGCAGGTCGACCGCGTCGTACCAGTCACCGCACACGTTCAGCGATCCGGTCGCGGGCAGGTAGCGCACGGCGACGTCCGGGTGTTGGGCCAGGTCAGGAGTGTGGAGCATGGTTTCCTGCAGGGCGACGGCGATGCGCCGTTCACGGGCGTGCGCCTGCCGCAGTTCCTCGTTCAGCCGCTGCAGCTGCCGTGCCCGGGCGTACAGCTCGGCTTCCATGGCCGCTTCCCGGCCGGGGCTGACCGACGGCAGGTACGCCGTGCGGCGGGCGCGGACGACGTCGGTCATGTCCTCGGACCGGTGGAGGATCCAGGCGACCTTTCCGTCCGGGCCGAAAACGGGCACGTTGATCGCGGTCCACCACCGCTCCTTGAACACCTCGGGGTTGCCGGCGACCGGGATGTCGTACCTCTGCAGCGCCATGTGATCGGTCTGGCCGGAGGACAGGACACGGTGCAGCGAGGCTTTCAGCGTCTCCATCCCGTCGGCCTCCGGGTCGGCGGCGTTGTCCGGGAAGACATCGAAGAGGTACTGCCCGACCAGCTCGGCCCGACTGCGTCCGACCCCCTCGCAGAAGGCCGGGTTGGCATCGGCGACCACCAGGTCCGTGCCCAGCATCAGGCACGGGCTCGGAAGGACGGCGAACACCGCCGTGTAGTCGATCTCCAGTGCCGTCACACGTGTGTCCCTGCGAGTTGCTCCCTCTTCAATCTACGAACTGCCCCGCTCCCGCGCCCGTCGAGCTCCCCATGGGCAGCGGGGGTGGCGGCTGCGTACCGCCATCCGGTGTGCGCCCCGGCCGGGCCCGTCTCGCTGTTTGGTGTCCCGGCCCGGTGGTCTCGGCGCCGCGTGGATGGCTTCCGGCCGCCCCGGCAGATCCACGCCTGTGCAGTACACCCCCTGCCCTCGGGACCTCGCCGGTCTGCGAGTGACAGCGTTCGCGGGAAGTGGCATAACACCAGGCCAGGCGGTACGGGCGGGCCGTTGTGGGCCGAGCAGCTGCGCGGCGCACCGAGGCGGCCCACCGAGACCGACACCGCCCGGCGTCTGGGAGTGCCGGCCGCAAAGGTGCGCAGGCCGCCATCCGTGGACCCGGCCGCGCGATTCTGCGGGACCGGTCGTAGCCTTCCGCCATGACCGAGCCCCTGACGCCGACTCCCGATGATGCCTTCGAGATGCTGCTGGCCGGCAACCACCGGTTCGTGGCCGGCTCGCCCGAGCACCCCAACCAGGACGCCGCACGCCGCGCCGAGACCGCCCCGGCCCAGAATCCCTTCGCGGTGGTCTTCGGCTGCTCGGATTCCCGGCTGGCCGCCGAGATCATCTTCGACCGGGGGCTCGGGGATCTGTTCGTGGTGCGTAACGCCGGGCATGTCGTCGGTGCGGAGGCGTTGGGAAGCATCGAGTACGGCGTGAGCGTGCTGGACTGCCCGCTGGTCGTGGTGCTGGGCCATGACTCGTGCGGGGCCATCGCAGCTGCCCGCGCCGCCGCCGACGGCGGCCAGGTGCCCGCAGGCTTTGTCCGTGACGTTGTCGAGCGAGTGACCCCGAGTGTGCTGGCGGCCCGCGCCGCCGGGCGCGACCGGCCCGAAGAGATCCTGGCCGAGCACCTGAGGCACAGCGTCGACCTGCTGCTGGAACGCTCCCGCGTGCTCGCCGAGCGAGTGGCCGCCGGCCGACTTGCCGTGGTGGGTCTGTCCTACCGCCTGGCAGACGGCAGTGCGCAACTGGTCGCCTCCCACGGCCTGAGCGGGGCTGCTGCCCCCACGCGGTGAAACCCGCTGTCGGCCGCCCGGTGTTCAGTGCTGCTGGGGGCCGGGGACCGAGGAGGGCCGGGGCCCCGCGGCGCGGCGGAGCCGGTTGGCGATCGCCAGTCCCAGTCCCTCCTGCGCCGGCAAGGACGCGACGATGAGGTCGCACCCTTGCCGGTCGAGCTCGCGCAGGAACCCGTAAAGCCCGCGCGCGTAGGCGGCCATCGAACCCGGGAGAGCCACCACGGCGTGCGCCTTGACCGGGGCGTCGGCGAAAGCGGGGGGAAGGAAGACGCCCACTTGGTGCCCCAGCCCCTGCGCGAGTTCCGCCTCGGCGACGACCTTCTCGGGCTCGACGAGGACGACTCGCGCTCGCGGCGCGTAGTGGGACGGGTGCTGGCCCGGCACCCGGACACGGCTCGTCGAAGGGACCGCAAGCGGATGGCCCAGTACCGCTTCGAGCTCCTCGTGTGTCACCCCGCCGGGCCGCAGGATGCTCGGGGCATCGCTCGTGGCGTCGACGATGGTCGACTCGACGCCGACCTCGCAGGGGCCGCCGTCCAGTACGAAGTCCACCGCATTACCGAGCTCGGCACGGACGTGGTCCGCCGTGGTGGGGCTGACCGAGCCGAAGCGGTTGGCGGACGGGGCCGTGACACCGCCGCCGAAGGCCGACAGCAGGGCGAGTGCGACGGGGTGGTCGGGCACTCGCACGGCCACCGTCTCCAGGCCACCCGTCGCTTCGAGGGGCACACGGGGACCGCGCCGCAACACCAGCGTGAGTGGCCCCGGCCAGAAGTGTTCGGCCAGCAGGCGCGCCGTCGCGGGCACGTCCTGGACCCAGTCGTGCAGATGCTCCGCGCCGCCGATGTGGACGATCAGCGGGTGGGAGGGCGGACGCCCCTTGACCTGGAAGATGTGCGCGATGGCGGCGGGGTCCTCGGCGTTGGCGCCCAGACCGTAGACCGTTTCGGTCGGGAGGGCCACCAGGCCGCCGGCGCGCAGCACACCGGCCGCCTTCTCGATGTCACTGGTTCTTGCCGTCACCCTCGCAATCCTCCCACTGTTCTGCTCCCCCCTTCCGCACAGACCCGTCCACGCTCATGGAGCAACGACCCATCGGGCGGCATCGCAGGCAACGCGAGCGGCGGCGTACTCCGTTCCGGCGACGAAGCGCATCATGGGGCCGAACATCGGGGCGGCCAGCGAACCAGTGACGTACAGGCCAGGCACGGATGTTTCGAGCGTATGGGTCAGCTGAGGGGCCTTGGAGCCGGGCACGCAGACGATGCCGCGCCGTAGCGCCGGGGCGAGAAAGGACAGTGCGTCGATGTCGAGGCGGTGGCCGGTGGCGGCCAGTACATGGTCGATGGCCAGACGCTCCGAACCGCCCGGGCCGGTGAGTTCCAGCCGGGCCGTGGAGCCGGACGCCTCAGCGCGAGTGACACGGCACGAGGTACGCACCGGCACCACATCCTCGACCCGGTCGCGCAGCCACCAGCCGCCCGAAGGTCCCAGCGCCCGTCGGAACAGCAGCAGCCGGGCGTCAGCAGGCAGCCGCCGCTCCCAGCCCGGTGCCCGGCGGACCGCGGCGAGCATCCAGCCCGTCCCCAGGGGCGAAGCCCGCGTTCCCGCCGCCGGTCGCGGCGAGGAACGCTGCACTCAGCATGGTGCCCATGCCGGGCAGGCTCTGGATCACTTCGGCGTGCGGGTGCTCGCGAAACCGGGCCTCGATGAGAGCTTCGAGCCCGGCGATCTCCTCATCGAGGGCCATCACCCCCTTCGCCAGGCGAGCCACCATGGTGGCCGCGAGCTTCTCGCGGGCAGCGCGGTGAACTGGAACTCGGCCGCCTCCACGACGACCTTGGCCAAGGCCACACTGTTGCGGACCTTGCGGTTCTTCAGCCACGTCGAGATGCGCGAGGCACCGGCGCCGCGGATCGCAGCCGGGGTCTGGTGGCCGGCCAGCAGCATGACCGGACCCTTCTTCGCCAGGTCCAACGAACGTTCCAACGCGGGGAAAATCTCCAGGAGTTGGGCGCGCGGTCGGTTGATCTGCCGGGTCCGGTCGCAGACCGGATCGGTGCGGCGGGTGACCAGGGTGCGCAGGTCGACCGCTATCTCGTCACCGGGCCGCAGGACACCGAGGTCGGTGCGCATACGGGCCTGGTCGGCGATGACGAAGGCGTCCTTCGCATCGGTCTTGGCCTGGCCCCGGTAGCCGGCCGAGACTCGGTGGATGGCCAAGCCGGTGATGTAGGTGACGTGCTGGTCGTGGCTGACCAGCAGGCCGAGCAGGAGCGCGGCCCCGCCGTGGTTGATATCCACCCCACAGCACGTCCCGCGACAACTCCAGCACGTCGGCCAGGAGCTGGAGCAGCTCGGTCTCGTCGTTCAGAACCCGCTGCGACAGCAGTCGCTTTCCCTGGGCGTCGATCACCACGCAGTGGTGATGCTCTTCGCCGATGTCCACTCCGGCCCAGATCTCGGGCACAGCCACCTCCGTCAGTTCGTCGTGCATCAACCCAGCAGACGACCTCGCCGACGTTGTCCTGCAAAGCGATCGCGTCGCGTCTCCCAATTAGCGGTCGAGTCGTCGCGGGGCTCCGGGCGGCCAAGTTCTCTGAGCCATCCAGCGGCGACTCCATGACAGCCATACGCGGACCCCCTGGGCCCCGCCGATCTTACGAATGACCAGCTCAGGCCCACATCAAGAAAGGTAGGAGAACTCCATGATCCACAGGTGCCGTATTCACCCGCTTCCGGGGCCCGTTGCCGCGATCAACCACTCCAAGCCGGGCGAGCCGGGCACACCGGGGCCCTGCCCCCGCGTCCCTCACGAGTTCAGTCTCATCACTCCTGTCACAGCGATCTGACTGCTAGTTTGATCAAAATCTGTCAGGCGACCTGGAGGGTGATGATTTGAGCGACATAACCCACGAGAGCGGCAAGCACCACACGAACCGGCGCGCATTCCTTCGTGGCAGCGCGGCATTGACCGTCGCCGCCGCGACCGGCGGACTTTCCCTGTCCGCGGCGGGAACGGCCAACGCCGATGTGGATGCGACCCTGCATTTCAAACTCGACGGGACCGGCGGTAATCCCGTCTTGCGGCAGACGCTTCACCAGCCTTACTGGGCGATGCAGTCGTTCGCCTACGATCACGTCTACGGGCACATCTACTTCGTGCAGACCAAAGTGGGCAGTGACAACGGCGATCTGTGGGTGTCGAGGACCGATCTCTCGGGCAATGTGCTCGGAGCCATGGCGATTCACGCGTTCGACCACGGCTCGTCCATCGGGGTCGAGCCCGACACCGACGGATCTCCCTACATCTGGGTGGCAGGTGACTGGGAGAGTAAGAATCCCAATGCCACGCCGCCTGAGCCGCCGAACAGTCACAAGATCGCCCGCTTCAAGTACAAGGACGGCGGCGACCTCGACTACTTCAATCGCGGCGGGCAGTATCTCGGGGTGTTCCCGATGGACGTCGCAACCTTCCTCGACTGTCCTCGTCCGGCGATCGATCCCTACAACAACCGGCTTCTCATTCGGTACATGGGAACGACGACCCCTTGGCGTCTGGCACTGTTCGACCTGTCCCAGGTGCTGTCCTCGGGTGTCATTTCCAAGCGCCTGCTGGAGCGGGCCATTCCCACCAAAGCCGAACTCGGGCTGAACGACAGCGACCAGTTCCAGGGCATCACCGCATACGGGCAATACGCCTACCTGCTCTTCGGCGGACCACCCTCTAGCAGCGACCCCACCCCGCCCTCGTACATCATCTGCATCGACATGAACGATCCTGGAAGTGCATACCGCTGGAAATTCGCGACGACGGCCGGCGCCTCCTTGCCCGGACGTGAACCCCAGGGCATAGCCGTTTGGCGGTCCTCTGGTGGTCCGCGACTTGCCTTCGGTTTCTCCGACAAGATCACCAGCACCAGCCCCGACTCGTTCGAGGCCAGCGTGTTCTTCAAGGACCAACTGACCTCACTGTGGCCTTCCTGACCCCTCTCAGTCCAGGGCCGCGGTGTGTGCCCGGCTCGCCCCGGCTTGGAGTGGTTGATCGCGGCAACCGGCCCCGGAAGCGGGTGAATACGGCACCTGTGGATCATGGAGTTCTCTACGCTGCAAGATCCACGAGGGTGCCGTGTTCGTTCCTCCGTCATCCCCTGTCGCTGTCCCCGTGTCTCAGGCGCCCTGCCTTCAAGCCCTCGGCGAGGGTGCCGCCCAGGAGCAAGTCCGCGGCCTGATCACGGAGTTCGAGTCGGTCACCGACCCACGAGGGGCTTGCGGGGTGCGTTACCGGATCTCCTCGCTGCTGGCCCTGGTGGTCTGCGCGATGACACCCGCCACGACTCGATCACCGCGGCGGCGGAGTGGTGCCGGCGTGCGACGCCGCAGGAGCTTGCCGCCTTCGGCCTGCCTTATCACCCGTTGCTGGGCCGCTACCGAGTCCCGAGTGAAAAGACCCTGCGCAGCGTCCTGGGGCGGCTCGATCCTGATGAGATCAGCGCGGCCGGCCACGGCTACCTCCGCCCCCTGCTGTCCACGCAGCCCCCTCGGCCGGATCCGGTGACGCCCGACGGCGGAACCGAGCGCGAACAGCGCCGGGCCCACCGGGCGGCCGCCCGCGCCGAGCCGGTACGGCTGCGGCGGCGGGCGATCGCGGTGGACGGCACATGCCTGCGCGGCGCGAAGCGACCGGACGGCAGCCAGGTCTTCGTCCTGTCCGCCGTCCGCCACGGCGACGGTGTCACGCTCGCCTCCCGCGAGATCGGCGCGAAGACCAACGAAATCCCCGAGTTCGCACCTCTCCTCGACCAGATCGACGACGCGGATCTCGCGGGGGTGGTCGTGACCGCCGATGCCCTCCACGCCCAACGCGACCACGCCACCTACCTGCGCGAACGCGGCGCTCACTACCTGCTGACCATCAAGAACAACCAGCGCGGCCAGGCCCGTCAACTCCACGCCCTGCCCTGCAAGGAGATCCCCGTGATCCACCGCGACGACGCCCGGGGCCACGGCCGTCACGAGCAGCGGCTCGTGCAGGTCGTCACCGTCGAGGGCCTGCTCTTCCCGCACGCGTCCCAGGTCCTGCGCATCCAGCGCCGGCGCCGTCTCTACGGGGCGAAAAAATGGTCCAGCGAGACCGTCTGCACCATCACCGACCTGCCCGCCGAGGAAGCGAACGCAGCCGAGATCGCCACCTGGGCGCGCGGACACTGGACCGTGGAAAATACCGTCCACTGGTGCCGGGATGTCACCTTCAACGAGGACAAGTCCCAAGTCAGGACCCACAACGCGCCCGCCGTACTCGCTGCCCTCCGCGACCTGATCCGCAGCGCGCTCGAACTCGCCGGCTACGTCAACACCGCCGCCGGACGCCGAGCCCACACCGACCGCCCCCGCGTCCTCACCCTCTACCGCATCACATGATCAAACCGGACCATCCAGGCACTCGCCGGGGCCCTGAGGCAGGGCGGGGATGACGGTGGGACGTACTGGGAGTAAGGAAGCATTTTGCCTCGCTCCTTGATTGCGGTTGATGAAGGGCGCCTGGCTGGGAGTTTCCTCAGTTCAGGCGCCCTTTTCCATGCCTCTAGAAGAAGCCCAGTGCCCGGTCAGCGGGCAGGAGCGATGCGGAGCACTGCATGGGTTCGGAGTGGGCTTTTGCCGTCTGTGGGAAAGCTTGGCGAGTCGACAGCGCGCCGGCAGCGGTGGTACTGGCAGGCGTCGACAATGCGACGGGCTGGTACTCCAGTTGTAGATCATGATCTTCATCGTTGATGGGCGGCCTGCCGTTGGTAGTGGCAGGCCCGGGACCTGGCTTGATGGCGTCGTCGCCAGACGGACCAGCCGAGGTGATGTGCGGCTGGGTGGGCGGTGGTGGTAAGTGCGGCGAACAGGTGCTGGATCTCGTTGCAGGTCAACCGCATCAGCTCGTCCGGGGCCGGGTGGTGCTCGTGTTCGTGTGCGGTGGCTGCGGCCAGGAAGGCATGGGCGAGCATCACGAGGGTGACCCAGCGGTGCCAGGATGTCCAGCGTCTGACCTGGTGTAGATGGCGGTGACCGGGCTGGTCGTCGGCAACGTCGGCCAGGGCCCAGTCGTAGTAGCGATGCCCCTTGGCGCCAGCGCCTGCGGAGAGCTTCTGCCAGGCCCGTTTCGGCAGCTTCTTGGCCAGTGCATCGGCCCACACCTTGCCCGCCCGGGTGGCGATCTGGTGATCCCAGGCGACCGCGAGGACGTAGCCGACCTGGCGGTATTCCAGCGCGCTCCGCAGCTGCGGGTTGCCTCCGTAGACCTCGTCTGCGGCCACCCAGGCTGCACGGATCCCGGCATCCAGGGTCCGGTCGATCATACGGAGGGCAAGCGCGGGCTTCGTGGCGAAGCCGACCTCTTCCGGAATCCCGGCCAACCGGCAGCGGGCCGCATCCGTGATCCACGAGCGCGGCACATACAGTGCCCGGTCGATCGCCGCGTGCCCGCGTCGGCTGGAATAGGCGAGGTAGACGGCGACCTGGCTGTTCTCGATGCGCCCGGCAGTGCCGGTGTATTGGCGCTGCACGCCCACAGTGGCGGTGCCCTTCTTCAGGTCGCCGGTCTCATCGACCACCAACACCGCGTCCTCATCATGCAGTTGCTCGATAGCGAAGCTGCGCAGATCGTCCCGGACCGCATCGGCGTCCCACTTCGCCCTCGACAGCAGATGCTGCAGGCCGTACGGGGGTGGCATCGCCGGCGTGCTCAGCCAGCGTCCAGCAATTCTTGCGTGGCAGGTCCGACAAGAGCCCGAGCACGAACTTCCGTGCCCGCCGGCGTGGTTCCACTCGAGTGAACCGTCCCGCGATACGACCCATCAGAGCCTCGAACACGTCCTGCCAGCGGCCTGGATCTATGCTGTGACCTGCGGCCACCGCCTGATCTTCTGTCTTCACACACCGATGATCACCGGTGGTCGCATCCGTTTCGCATGCCGCCGATCGTTGAGCAGAAGGTGCCGGGGCATCGGCGCCGTGATCGGACTGACTCAGCCAAGCGACTACAAGCCAACAACGAGCGCAAAACGGGTGGGTGGCGACACTGCAGCCAGACGCCGCTCGCCCCCTACCATCCGGGAGCAGGGGGCCTCACGCGTACCCCGGACAGGGGCTAAGCATGTCGTCGACCACTACGCGTCCGGTGTTCCGGCGCTTCCTCGGCGCCGTCGCGGTCGGCGTGGCCCTGGCCGCAACCTCAGGATGCACCGTTCCCGCCGACGCCGTCGCCGGCATCTCCGTGACCGCCGACGGCCATCTGCTCGGCGTCATGATGGTCTGCGGACATCAGATCGATGGCGCGACCCTCTACGTGGACACCGACGACGTCAACAAGCAGGTGACGGTCGGTTCATGGACCGCCGACCGCCCCCTCACACCGGGTCTCGCCACCTGGCCCCTCGATACTCCTGCTGGCTGGACCGCAACCAGATCCCTCGCTCCCCTCACCGCCAGGACCACCTACGCGCTCTACGGGTGGACCAAGGACAACTCGTGGTCAGCGAGCAGCATCTCCTTCACCCTGGCCGACCGGGACCGGCTCACCCCGGGCAAGGTCCGCTACGACAGCATCTCGGACAACGGCGACGAATCCGCAGTCACCGTCTCCATAGCGGAGTTCAAAGCCAAGGCCTGCCAGAACATGTAACGCCATGGCGCCTCTGACCAGGTCGAGACGCTCCCGTTGTCGGGAGGCACGCGCTCAACTTTCGACGCCGCAAAAACACAAGATCACGATCTACAACTGGAGTACTAGTACTCCAGCAGCGGTTCGCTATCTGGCCTGGTCAGAGATGTTGTCCGGAGTGTAGTTGGCTGATGGTACGTCAGGGGCGGTCTT
>NZ_JBVJPA010000024.1:0-107126 GCF_055582885.1 Streptomyces sp. NPDC107454
TCCCGCACCCGTGAGTGGGACAGGACGCAAACGCAGCACCACAGCCAGTGGCGCCCGTTGTGCAAGCCCGGGACTTCAGTCCCGGGTTGTTGACTGCCATAGCGAAGGAGACCAGCCTGTTCGCCGTCCCCAAGCCGGGATCGACGGTCATCGATTTGGTGGCGGCATCAGCGAGGGGCAGAAGCTTAGTCGGGGTGAGCCCAGCCCCCTTCATTTTCTTGATCAGGCTGGCCACGAACGCCTGCCTGACGCTTGATTCGCCCGATGTCGGAGCCGTCCCCGATGCCATGCCGGATTCGCGCGTAGTCGAGCGCCTTCTGCCCCGAGAGGGTCTGTTCGCCCTTGTGGAAGAGGAGTTGGCCGCGGGTGGTGCGGTTCGGATTGAGATCTTTCTGATAGACGTCCTGCGGTACACACACCGTCACCCCGCCGACCGCCTCGGTCAGCCTGGCGAACCCCTTGAAGTCGACGACGACCGTGTGGTCCACACGCAGTCCGGTCAGCTGCTCGACGGTGTTCTGGGTGCAGGCTGGGTTGCCCTTGGCGGCCTGCCCGACCGAATAGGCCGCGTTGAACATGGTGTTGCTCTGAACCTAGGTCCATGAACCGTCCGGCAGGCGGCACGGCGGGATCGTGACCAGCGTGTCACGTGGGATCGATACCGCGACGGCGTGCTGGTGGTCGCCGTAGACGTGCAGCAGGAACGCTGTGTCGGAGCGGCCCACGTCGTGCTGGTTGCCGCCTCCCAACGCACTGTTGCCGTTGACGCGCCCGTCGGAGCCGATGACCAGGACGTTGTCGCCCTTGGGTCCGGCGTTGGGGCGGCTGTTGGAGACGCCGTTCGCGTCGAACGTGTCGATGGTGCCGGTCAGCGTCAGCCAGAGCCGGCCCATCCCGGCCGTGAGCAGTACGAGCAGTGACGCGCCAGTGGCCACAAGCGTCCGGATCCGCCTGCGCTGCCCGCGCTTGCGCCTGCGTACATCGCCGCGGGAGGACCGGTGGCGCGAAGACGGGGGCGCTGTGAAGCGATGGCTCCGGCCGCGATGTGTCGGCGCTTGATGGCTGGTCGGCATACGCGCGCCCCTCGTCCGCCGGAGTACGTACGGAAGTCGCACGGAGTGGACCGTCCCGTCCCGCCCCAGAGTTCTATGCTTGCGCAATATGGCAATCATCTGGTGTGGTGCCGCGCCGTGACGCTCCGGCGCCCTGGGTGTCGCGCTGCCTCTCTGCAGCGGCGTGGCTCGCGGATGGAGGCGGTGTTCGGCCGGGCGGCGATGGGCCAGGCGGTCAACGGCCGGACGAGGAGAAGGGAGACGAAGGCCCCGATGTCGCGTCAGTCCTCCGGTTCGTCTTCGGCGCCGTCCAGCAGTTCCCGTCGTCGGTCGGGAGCGCGGTGATGAAGCCGGCCGGAACCGCCTTCCGGTTGTGTTCGCCGTCGAGCACCTTACGCATCGTGAGCGCGGCGAGTCCTGCTTCGTCCGCGGCGGGCATCCGCACGAAAGGCCGGCCCTCACGCTTGCGGGGACCGCCACCGGCGAGGACCCCGCCCGCTACACGCTCAGTGGCGTGGCTTGTTCGCGGCCCAGATCATGGCCAAGCTCCACCGGGCCGGGCCGGGCCGGGCCGGGCTGGCAGCCGAAGGCCATCGGTGAGCCCGCCGCAGGGCGCACGTTCCAGGACCTTCTGACCGTCATCGCCCCCCACCTGCGGCCGGTTGGTATTCAGGGCCCGCTCGTTCGCGCGAGTTGCCGAACAGGGCGCGGTAGCCGATGAGCAGGACGAATGAGCCGCCGATCGCCGCGCCCAATGCGCCCGCGATACCGATGAGTGTGGTTGCGATCAGGCTGCCCGCGGCACGGCCTGGAAGCAGGATCTTGGCGATGGCTCCGGTCGGCAGCCCGCGGACGATCCAGCCGTTGGTGCCCGCGTCGTTGTCCTCCAGCGGGGTCGGGTCGGGAGGGTGGCGGACACACCAGACCGGTGATGATGTATTGCTCAGTTGCGCAATCATGGAACCGGAAGGGATGGGTTGGCGTTGATCATGATGAGTACGGGAAGCCGAAGCGGCTGCGGAGGAGTCCAATGAGAATGAGTGTGTTCCTGGCCAAGGGCGGCAATGTGTCGCTGAGCAAGCAGGCTCCCGGCCTGATTGCGGTCACGGTCGGGCTGGGCTGGCAGGCGGGCACCGGTTACGAGCTGGACGGGAGCGCGCTGCTGTGCGACCAGTCCGGGAAGGTGCTGTCCGACGAGCACTTCGTCTTCTTCAACAACATCAGCAGTCCGGACGGTTCGGTCCGACACTCCGGCAGCGGTGCTCCGTACGGCGGGGACGAGCAGCAGATCCAGGTCGACCTCGCCCGGGTGCCGGCCGAGGTAGCGAAGATCGTCTTTCCGGTGTCCCTGTACGAGGGTGCGGCCCGTGGCCAGAACTTCGGGCAGGTGCACCGCGCCCACATCCGTGTCCTGGACCGGGACAGCAGCACCGAGCTGACTCGCTACGACCTGGCGGCCGGGGGGCTGTCGTCTGAGACGGCGCTGGTCTTCGGTGAGCTGTACCGGCACGGCGCGGACTGGAAATTCCGTGCCGTTGGCCAGGGATACGCCTCTGGGCTCGCCGGCATTGCCACCGACTACGGCGTGGACGTCCTGCGCGGGACCTCGGCTCCTGCGTCTGCCGGCGCGGCTACCAGCACGTACGCACCGCCGCCGCCCGTCGTCACGCCGACCCCGACCGTTGTTTCCCCCATGACGCCGACGGCCGCTGCGCCACCACAACCGACAGGGAGTTCCTTCGTGACGTGCTTCTTCGATCCCAACCACGGCCCCGGCATGACAACGGTGGCGTGGTCCCCGCAGTGGGGTGTGCCCCGGCCGGTGCAGACGTGCGGCGGCTGCGCGCAGCGCGTGCAGACCACCGCGCCGCCGTTCTACACCCCGCCCCAGCAGGGCTACCCGCAGACCGCGCCCCAGGGCTACCCCCAGCAGGGCTATCCCCAGCAGTACGGCGATCACCATGATCACGGTCAGCAGCAGGGCGGCGGCCGCCGCTTCGGTGCGGGCGCGCTCATCGGCGCCGGTGCGGCCGGGCTGGTCGGCGGCGCGCTGCTCAACGAGGCGTTCGACGACGACGAGCCCGAAGTGGTCGTCAACAACTACTACGAGGATTAGCCGTAGGACTCCCGACGCCGCGCGGCCGTCCCGTTGAGGACGGCCGGGTGTCCCGGCGCGGCCGGATGCCGACGCGTCGGCGCCTACACTGGGTGCTCAGATGTGCGTTGGGTGTGACGTGAGTGTGGGCGGGAGAGGACCGTGGCGAAGTTCGGCGGTAGCGTTCAGGACCCCTCGGCCGAGGTGCTGGGGGCGGCGGCCGCCGCCTTCGGACTGCTTGCTTCGACGGCTCGGCTGCACATCATGTGGGCCCTTTCCGAGGGCGAGTGCGACGTCACTCACCTGGCCAACCGGGTGGGCGGCGCCCTGCCCGCCGTCAGCCAGCACCTGTCGAAGCTGAAACTCGCCGGCCTCGTGCGTGCTCGCCGTGAAGGCCGGCGGCAGATCTATTACGTCGACGACCCGCACGTGGTGACCGTCGTCCGGGTGATGGTCGGGCAGTTGGCCGCGCGAGCCCAAGAGGCGTCGGGGCGTCGGCTGCACGGGACCGGTGCCTAGGTTCGCCTCGGCCTCGCGACAGGGCGCCGAAGCGCCGCTGTCCGGGACTGTGTCGGCACCTGGGGTGGCGCATGCCGGCGAGACGGCCGACTCGTCGTTCGGCGTGGCGACGGCACTGCAGGTCCTGCGGCAGCTGGACACCGGGCCGCGCGGGCTGACGGACGACGAGGCGGCGGTCCGCCTGGTCCGCTCCGGGGAGAACCTGCTCCCGGCACGGCAGGACGCCTCCTGGGCACGGCTCGTCGTGCGCAGTCTGCGCGATCCGTTCACCGCGGTGCTGCTCTGCCTCGGTCTCGTGTCCGCCGCCGTCTTCGCTTGGTCCACTGCCTGTGTGATTCTGCTGCTGGTTGTGGTCAGCAGCGCGCTGCGGGCCTCCGGGGAGCGCCGGGCCGACCGGTCCATGGCCGGGCTGCGCGAGTTGGTCGCCAGCACGTCCACCGTGCTGCGGCGGGCCGCCGAGGACGTGGCTCCGTCGGCCCGGGAGATTCCTGTGGATGAGCTGGTCCCCGGCGACATCATCAAGCTCGGCGCGGGCGATCTGGTCCCGGCAGATGTGCGACTGCTGCGCGCGAGCGGACTGACCGTCCATCAGGCGGCGTTGACGGGGGAATCGGCGCCCGTCGTGAAGAGTGCCGCGGACATCTTCCACCCGGACGGCATCGGGATGTTCGAGCAGCCGCAGCTGTGCTTCCAGGGCAGCAGCGTCTCCTCTGGCAGTGCCACCGCGGTCGTCGTCGCGACTGGAGCGGACACGCAACTCGCGGCCGCCCACGGACGTACGGCCGGGCAGCGCGAGGCGAGTGCCTTCGACCGGTCGGTGCACGGCATCTCGTGGATCCTGATCCGCTTCATGCTGCTGACTCCGCCGCTGGTGCTGATGGCCAACGCCGCGCTGCGCGACCGCGGCCTGGAGACGGTGCCGTTCGCCGTCGCGGTGGCGGTCGGGCTGACTCCGGAGATGCTGCCGGTTGTCGTCACCACCTGTCTGGCCCGAGGCGCGTCGCTGCTGGCCCGCACGCACGGCGTGATCGTCAAGCGGCTCCCGGCGCTGCACGATCTGGGCGCCGTGGATGTGCTGTGCCTGGACAAGACCGGCACCCTCACCCAGGACCGGCCGGTCGTCGACCGTGCCCTGGACGCGGACGGGCGTGATGCCCCCGACGTATTGCACTGGGCTGCGGTCAATGGCTGGTGGACCCTGCAACTCGCCGACCTGCCCGAGCCGGACGCACTCGACGAGGCGCTCCTGGACGCGGTTGCCGAGGAAGAGCTCCTGTCGTACGACGGGGTGGCGGCTCTGCCCTTCGACCCGGCACGCCGCCTGTCCACCGCCGTTGTCCGTACCACCGGCCGCCTCGGCATGCACACGCTCGTCGTCAAGGGAGCCGTCGAAGCCGTCCTGGAGCGCTGCACCCTGGAGGAGGAAGAGCGTAAACGGTTGACGGCGCTGGCGTCCCGCGAGGCGGAAGACGGACTGCGTGTCCTGGCGGTCGCCACCGCTGAACGCCCGGCCAGCATGCGGGACTACACACCCGCCGACGAACGCGGCCTGGCCTTCTGCGGCTTCGTCACCCTGCATGACGCCCTTGCACCCACCGCCGCCGAAGCCATGAAGGGCTTCGCCGACCGGGGTGTCACCGTCAAGATCCTCACGGGTGACCACCCCGGGACCGCCGCCCGCGCCTGCCGCGACCTGAACATCCCTCTGGGTCCGGACGCAGTCCGGTGCGCCGACCGCATCGACGGCCTTACCGACGCCGAACTCGCAGAACTCTCCCGCCGTACGACGGTCTTCGCCCGCTGCACCCCCGAGCACAAAGCGCGGATCACCGCCGCGCTGGGAGCCGGCGGACACACCGTGGGCTTCCTGGGGGACGGGGTCAACGACCTGCCGGCGCTACGCGCGGCCGAGGTCGGCATCGCGCCGCAGGGTGCCGCGGACGTCGCGCGGGAGGGCGCCGACGTGGTGCTCGCCGAGAAGGACCTCACCGCGATAGACCACGCCATCAGCGCGGGCCGGTATGCAGGCGGCAACATCGCCACGTACCTGCGTATCACCTTGTCATCGAACGTCGGCAACATCATCGCGATGCTCGCCGCGGGTCTGCTGCTGCCTTTCCTGCCGATGCTCCCGGCTCAGGTACTCGTGCAGAACCTGTGTTTCGACACGGCCCAGCTCGCCTTCGCATTCGACCGTCCTGACCCGTCGGTGCTGCGTCGCCCGACGGTCCTGAGCCCGCGCGATGTCCTGCGGTTCATCACCGGATTCGGCGTCCTCAACGCCGTTGCCGACCTGGCCACCTTCGCCGTCCTCGCCCTGACCCTGCACGGCCCCGGCACCGGGAACGACGAAGCCGTCTTCCATTCCGGCTGGTTCACCGAGAACCTGATCACCCAGGCCCTGGTGATGGTGCTCCTGCGCAGCGGACGCCGACTCATCGAGGGCCGCGCGCTCGGCCCGGTCGGCTGGTCCGCGGCCGCACTGGCCGTCATCGGCATCGCGCTGCCGCCCTCACCGCTCGGGCCGGTGCTCGGCCTGAGCACGCTGCCGTTCCAGTACTACCTGCTCCTCGCCGTCGTCCTGGCGCTCTATGCCGCCGGGCTCGCTCTGGCCCGGGCACGTCATGAGCGCAACCTCACCACCCGTTGGACTCCGTGGTGAGACGCGAAGACCTCCGCAGTGTTCCCGACCGCCGATCACCTCGCGGAACAGCGGCTGCTCACGCTGTTCCGCGAAACGCATCGGTCGAAGAAGGCCGCCTCGTCGATGTAGTCGCCCTGGGGGCAGGTGAGGGTGACGTCGTGAGCGTGCAGTGGGGAGGCCGAGGCGCCGTCCAGGGCCGGTAGTACCAGAACGCCGCCTCGGCGGCATCGGTCGGGCCGGCCTTCAGGGGAGTTCCCCTTTCCGGCGCGGTCTCAGCCTTCCCGCGCCAACCTTCTACGCCGACATGGGGCGCTGCACCCGGATCGACTGCAACAGCCCCGTCGCCACCCACACCGCGAACATCGACGAGCCGCCGTAGGAGACGAACGGCAGGGGAATACCCGCCACCGGCATGATGCCGAGGAGCGCTGTTGTCCACGGGCTGCGGTTGCGGTTGCGTCCCGCGTGGCCGCCGCGAGATCCGCGCGCCGGGGCGGCTCCGCCCGGCGCCGGTGGCCGGAGGGTGTGTTCTCATCCCCCATGGCGGTCATGGGCGTGCCCTCGTCCGTGCGACTCATACGGAGGGGACGACGGGCCCCATCCCATGGTTGTACAGTTGCGCAATGTGGCAATGATGGCAGATGGTACGCCGATCCGGCGTGCGCCACTGTCCGGTGAAGAGAAGGGGTGGGGCCAGATGCTCCGCAACGGACTGGAACCCTGGCACCTGCTGATCGTGGCGATCGTGATCATCCTGCTGTTCGGCTCGAAGAAGCTCCCCGAGGCCGCCCGAGGGCTGGGCAAGTCGATGCGCATTCTCAAGAGTGAGGCCAAGGCCATGAAGGACGACGGCACCGCCCAGTCGGCCGCCCCGGCCGAGGATGCGTCCTCCTCCGTCGCGGAGGCGCCCCGCGTCATCCAGTCCGCTCCCGGCGAGACCGCGACAGCTCGGCCGACCACGGAGGGCCACACGGCACACTGAGCCTCCTGTTGCCGACTCGTCGGCGGCCGACCGCGTCGAAGCCGTGCCGCAGCGGCCCGCCCTTTGCGTGGAAGCCGCAGCGGTAGGTTCGAAGCGTCGTGAGGTGGCGTGCGGTCTCATGGGCTGATGCCCAGCGCTTGAGACCAGCGGTTACCCGGATAGGCCCAGAAGCGGTCATCGTCTCGATTGACGGTCCGCCTCGAAGGATTCCGGTCGCTGCGCCAGGTGGCGTTGGAGTCGAACTGCATGCGTGCGTGCGCGCGTGCGGCCGGTTCGGACAGTGCCTCCTTGGCGCCGGCCCTCGGTCGGTGTCTCCGGTCGGTGTGTCATCCCGGCTGCCATCGGCCGCCTCGCGCAACGCATTGGTGACGTCCGTCAGTTCTTCCTCGGGCCGAGGCGCTGTGGACGTCGTCCAGTCCCCCCTTCCCTTCGGTGTCTGCGTTCGGACGGGGCTTATGGCTGGCCAGAGGTGCCGTCGCCGGTGCCGCAGTTCGCCAACCGGATCTTTCGCTGAGCGGAATTGCGGGAGAAGGTGCCGGTGCCATCAGCGACAGTTGCTATATTGCGCAATTATCCCAACCGAGGGTGCTCCCCTACGAGCGGGACCGGGGTCCGTGCTGTCGGGCCGCCGCGCCGGCGGTTGGCGTCGGCGACGAGCGTAGGGAGAGGGAATGGGCGACTCCTGGGACGGGGGCTCGGTTCGCCAGACGACGCGCGGCCGCTCCGCCGCTCCGCCCCGCCCGCGGAGGGCGGACGACAGCGGGCCTGCCAGGCTGCCGCAGGGCGGCCGGGCTGCGGCCCGGCAGGCGCCTCAGTCTCAGGGCCGTAGGTCGGGACGGCTGGCCAAACCCGCGGCCCGGCGCAAGCGGCTCGGCCGCATAGCCCTGTTCACGGTGTCCGCGCTGATCCTGGTCGTCGCGGGCACCGGGACGTGGCTGTGGCAGCACCTGAACGGCAACATCCACAGCGTGTCGATCGATGACGGCGCCAATGGCAAGGAGAAGGCCGACGCCTTCGGCCGTACACCGATCAACATCCTTGTGATCGGTTCGGACGGGCGGAGCAACGCGGCCGACTGCAAGCTGGGCGGTGGCTGCGGCTCGGCCAGTTCGACGCCCGGGCACAACGCGGACGTGGAGATGGTGGTGCACGTGTCCGCCGACCGCTCCAACGCCACCGTGATGAGTGTGCCGCGCGACACCATGACGCATGTGCCCGCCTGCAAGGACCCGGACAGCGGCCAGTCGACGCCCGGCTACTACGGGCAGATCAACAGCGCCCTGCAGTACGGGCCGGCCTGTCAGGTCACCACCGTGCACCAGCTGACCGGCATACCCATCGACCACTTCGTGATGCTCGATTTCTCCGGCGTGGTGAAGATGTCGGATGCGGTGGGCGGGGTGTCGGTGTGCGTCAGCGACAACGTCTACGACACCTACTCGCACCTCAAGCTCGCCAAGGGCCCCCACACCCTCAAAGGCGAGGCGGCGCTGGAGTTCGTCCGCTCCCGGCACGGCTTCGGTGACGGCAGCGATCTGGGCCGGACCGTCTCCCAGCATCTGTTCCTCAGCGCGATGATCCGCAACTTCAAGAGTGCGGGCACGCTGGCCAACCCCGCCAAGGTCTACTCGCTGGCCGACGCCGCCACCAAGGCCCTGACCGTGGACACCGGCCTGGGCAGCGTCGGCAAACTCATCGGTCTGGCGACCGACCTGGACAAGGTCCCGTCGAAGCGGATGACGTTCACCACCATGCAGACCGCTCCCGACCCGAGCAACGCTGACCGCGTCGTCGTCGGCTCGGGCGCGAAGTCGCTGTTCGCCTCCATCGCCAACGACCAGTCCCTGAGCTCGGGCAGCGACAAGAAGACGGCGTCCGCCTCGCCCTCCGCGACGGCCACGGTGCCGGCCTCGCAGATCGCCGTCCGGGTGGAGAACGGCAGCACTACCGGCGGGCGTGCCTCGGTGGTCGCCTCCGCCCTCATCGCCAAGGGCTTCAGCTCCGGCACCAGCACCAGCACCAGCAACGCGCCCGAACAGGCCGCGACCACCACGCTCACCTACGGCCCCGGCAAGACGGCCGAGGCACAGACGGTGGCCTCCGCCCTGAAGCTGCCCGCCAAGCAGCTCACCGAGGGTAGTGCGCACGGACTGACTCTGGTCATCGGCAGCGACTGGCCCTCCGGCACAACGTACTCGGGCAGTTCGTCGGCCGCCCCGGCCGACACCAACGCCGCCGTATCCAACGCCCATGCCCAGACCGCTGACGAGTCCAAGTGCGCCAAGGTCAGCCAGTACAAGACCGTTCAGCTCAACGGGGTGGCGATGACCCCGGCACAGGCGTACGCCGCGGCGCGCAACACGAAGGACTCCGCGCCGTGATCAACGGGGCTGCCTCCTCGCCCGAAGACTGGGGGTCCTCGGGGCTGGGGTCCCACTCCCGCCTCGTCTTCGTCAGCTCCCCGGTGTGGTGTCCCTGGCGGCGGCGCCACCGGTCGGTGTCCTGCTACCGAATACTGACTGTCAACGGTCACGGTGGTCCAGCCGTGTGTCCTGATCGTCGGCCAGTCGTTGCTCCAGGGGAAGGGGGAGGAACCGGCAGGCGAAGGTGAGGCCGGCGTCGTCTCCGGCGCCGTTGACCTGGCGGTCCCACGCATCGGAGGTGTCTGCTGGTGCCTGGAGGATGAAGAAGCTGGTCCGTCGTGGCTACCGTTCGAAGCCTTTCACCACCAGCTCGATGCGGTGTCCGACAAGCTCGGGCAGCAGTTCCCCAAGGTCAGGCAGATGCTCATGGATGCCAAGGAGGATCTGACCGCCTTCGCCGCTTCCCTCATCTCCCACTGGAAAAAGATCCAGCCCTCAAATCCGCCGGAGCGGATCAATCGCGAGATCAAGCGCCGCACCGACGTCGTGCAGGTCTTCCCCGACCCGGCCGCGCTCGAACGACTGGTCACCGCCGTGCTCAGCGAGATGCACGACGAATGAGCCGTCTTCCCCCTCCGCTACGTGTCCGAAGGCAGCAGGACGGCCATCTACGTCGCCGAATACGCCGACCACACCATCGCAAGGGACGTGACCAGCACCGATCCTGACGGAGGAGCAGACAGAAGAGGTACTTGAGCTACCGAGAGGTGTCTGCCTTCATGCGCGAGCAGCCGGAACATCACCCGACCGCGAACCTTATTCGCCCCACACGTTCCAAGATCATTCGAGAAACGGCTTCGCGGTCTTTTCCGTGTTCGGGGATTCGGTAAGAGAATGTAACTCAACACTCACCTTCCTTCTTGAATGAGGCATCGGCCGTCCCCGTACTAACAGGTGCCACACCAGACCAAGTCAGCAGCGGCCAAAGTCTGTTGACGGGTCTTTAGGAAGGAGATCACCGTGTCCTTCGCCAAGATCACGCTGGCCAAGAAGGCCAAGAAGAAGGAAGTCGGCGCCGCCAAGGCCAAGCACCACAAGAAGAAGCACCACCGCAAGCACAAGAAGCACGCCAAGTAACCGCGCGTCGAGCGACACGACCACACAGGCAGATCGTGCCGGGGTCCTTCCGTGCAATCGGGAGCGGAACGGATCCCGGCACGCTGTCGGATTGGGCAGTGCCCAGGGAGCATCAGCCATGCGCGCCGCAGCACCGATCACCATGTCCGTGGCAGGGGCCCGGGCACCTGCCCGGATGCGCCACGCCCGTATCTCGCCCCTGGCCGCGTTCCGGACGTTCTGGCCCCTGGTCAGCGTCAACCGCGCGGCCGTGCTGGTGTCTGCCGTGCTGCTGGTGGTGTCGGCCGGGTGCGACGCGGCCGCGATCGGCATCGTCGGCCAACTGACCGACGACGTGCTGGCCCCCGGCGACCTCGCCGCCTTCTGGGGGCCCGCCGCCCTGTGGCTCGGCCTCGCCGCGGCGGGCGCGGCGGCCTCAGTGGCGGGCAGCTACCTTGCGGGCTGGACCAGCGAGCACTTCCTGCTCGGTCTGCGCGACCGGGTCTTCCAGCACCTCCAGCAAGTCCCACCAGACGCCCTGGACCGGTACGGCACCGGCGACCTGGTCTCCCGGCTGACCGGAGACGTCGAGGCCGTCGAGTCGCTGGTTGCCTCCGCACCCGTCGAGCTGATCACCTCAGCTGTCGGCGCCGTCGTCTTCGCCGCTGCGGCCTTCTGGACCAGCTGGCAACTGGCCTTGATCACCCTGACCGCCGCTCCGCTGATCTGGGTCGGCGCCCGGGTGTTCGGCGCCCTGATGCGCACCGCCAGCCGCGCGGAACGCGACAGCAACGGCCGGCTGGCCTCCCTGCTGGAGGAGAGTCTGGCCAACATGCCCCTGGTACAGGCGTACGGCCGTCAGCAGGCGGAGCGCAGCAAGATACACCGCGAGGGGCGCGGCTGGATGCGCGCCGGGCTTCAGCAGATCCGGCTGTCGTCCGTGTACGGGCCGATGAGCGAACTGCTGGAGACCCTCAGCGTGCTGGCCGTGATCGGCGCCGGCGCCTGGCAGATCTCCGAGCAGCACCTCAGCGTCGGCGGCCTGCTGTCCTTCGCCGCCTACCTCGGCTACCTCCACCCGCGCCTACAGGAACTCGGCGAACTCCTCGTCAGCGCCTCATCCGCCACCGCTGCCTGCGAACGCCTCATCGAGGTCCTGCGCACCGGCCCCGTCCCGGAGACCGCACCCCGTCCGGACGTCCCGCCGCTCGCCGAACCGGTTCGTGGCGGCGTCACCTTCCAGGACGTCGGCTTCTCCTACCCCGGCACCGCCCGCCCCGTGCTGCAGCGGGTCCATCTGGACATCACCCCAGGTCTGCTGGTCGCGGTCACCGGACCCAGCGGTACGGGAAAATCCACGCTCGGCAAGCTGCTGCTGCGCTTCCACGAGCCCTCGCAGGGCCGCATCCTGCTCGACGGCCGGGACATCTCCGAACTCCCGGTGGACGAGGTGCGCCGGCACATCACCCTGCTGCCCCAGGACAGCATGCTCTTCGACGGCACGGTCCACGAGAACATCACCTACGGCCGTCCCGACGCCAGCGAGCACGAGGTGCGCTCCGCCGCCGTCGCGGCCGACGCCCACGGGTTCGTCAGTTCGCTGCCTGAGGGCTACGACACGCCCGTGGGCAAACGGGGCAACAACCTCTCCGGCGGTCAGCGCCGCAGGATCGCGCTGGCGCGGGCCATGCTCCGCACGGCGCCCGTGGTCGTCCTCGACGAGCCCACCGCCGGACTCGACGACGCGTCCATCGCGCGCATCATGGCGCCCCTGCGACGCCTCACGGCGGGCCGCACTACTTTCCTCATCACCCACGACCTGCGCCTGACCGTCCAGGCCGACCTCATTGTCCATCTGGCCGACGGCATCGCGGACCTCACGATTCCCGACCCGCTGCCGACCACGGGATCGCCGGCCGGGAACGAAGCGGCCTGAGCTCCGACGCGGCGGCATCGTCCGTCCGTCGGTGAAACGGGGCGGCCTCGACCGGCCGCCCTGGCAGTGTCACATCACTGGCCGGGGCGGCACCGGCGACCCGGCGCCGGACCAGATCGTGTGGACCTTCCGGGCGCCCCGCGTCGCCCTGGCCGCGTTGTTCGCGCTGGTCGGCGCGGGCCTGGCCGTCGCCGGGGCGGTCCTCCAGACCCTGGCATCCAACCCACTCGCCGATCCGATCGTCCTCGGCGTCTCCTACGGCGCCTCGCCCGGCGCCGTTCTGGTCATCAGCCCCGGGGGATGTCGCGCTCGCCGGGCTGGGCGGTCTGGGCGTGTCGGGCGCGGCGTTCGTCGGTGCCCTCGAGGCCGGGGCCCTGGTCTTCGCCGACGGGTCGGGTCTCGGACCGAACCGCCCAGGCCCTGTTCAGCTTCGGTTCCGGTGGAATGCTCGGCACCGGCCTCGGTCAGGGCCACCCTGAACCCATCTGGTTCGCCGGTCGCGGCGACTTCATCCTCACCACCGTCGGCGAGGAACTCGGCCTGACCGGCGTCACCGACCGGATCCCGCTCATCGGCAAGGCCCTGCGGTTCCTGGCCCAGCGCGGCTCGGCGCTGGTGGCCAACTGGCTGCTGGTCGCCGTCCTGGTCAAGGTCAGCGACAGTGACGGCGACAGCGCCCGCCGGCCCCCCGCCCACCCCAGCCACAGACCTGAGCGCCGCCGAAACCCAGCTCATCCGCCCATGACCACCCCGCGGCCTGTCTCATGGGCGGGCGGTGGTGAACCTTTGGCCAAATTCCGGGAATTGGCCTTTCGGCCAGGTGAGAAATTTCTTTCCACGGCGAGATTTCAGTAAGAACTGAGTAATGGCATGAGGGGCGCTCGTGCGCCTGCACGCATCGAAAACAATTTTGGGGTCTTGCCAATTATTTCCCATGAGTTGGTAGCGGCCGGTGGGTGACTGTCGTTGCGGTTGCTTTCGGGTACGGGAGGCAAGGCCGTTGCGCGGCGTGTTCGATTTGACGATCTATCGGTTTCGCAGCGAACCCGTGGTGGATGGATGCCGTCTTCCGAGGCGAATGTCCGAGGTCATTTCGACCTGTCCGTAGCGAACAGAACAACTGAGGCATGTTGATGTCCTGGTCCCGTGAGGAACCGTCTTTTGGCCCGTCAACGGAGTTGGCCGGCCGAGCCGTCTACCGCTCCGGGGAGGCTGCCGCGCCACGTACGCTGATCGACGTCCTGGATGCCACGGCAGCAGCGTTTCCGGATGCGCCTGCTGTGGACACGGGAGCGGCGGTGCTCTCCTACCGCGACCTGCGCGAGGAGACCGTACGCCGAGCACGGAACCTGACGGGGCGGCAGATAGGCCCCGGTGACCGGGTCGGTGTACGGGTGCCTTCGGGTACGGCGGAGCTGTATCTGTCGATCCTGGCGGTGCTCCGGTGCGGCGCCGCCTACGTACCGGTTGACGCGGACGATCCCGAGGAGCGGGCCGCCACCGTCTTCCGGGAGGCGGGCGTGTGCGCGGTGCTGGGGCCGTACCCACAGCCGGAGGGGCTCGTGGAGCCGGTCGGAGTCACTGCGGCGGGCCGGACGACACCCGGACCCGGCCTGGACGACGACGCGTGGGTCATCTTCACCTCTGGCTCGACGGGCGCGCCGAAGGGCGTCGCCGTTACCCACCGATCGGCCGCGGCGTTCGTGGACGCCGAGGCGGGCTTGTTCCTGCGGGAGCGGCCGCCCGGCCCCGGCGACCGGGTGCTGGCGGGGCTGTCCGTCGCCTTCGACGCCTCCTGTGAAGAGATGTGGCTGGCGTGGCGGCACGGCGCGTGTCTGGTGCCGGCGCCCCGCTCGCTGGTGCGAGCGGGGTACGAACTCGGCGGCTGGCTGGTCGAGCGTGGCATCACGGTGGTGTCGACGGTTCCGACGCTGCTGACGCTGTGGCCGGTCGAGGCGCTGAGCCGGGTGCGGCTGCTGATACTGGGCGGCGAGGCGTGTACCGCGGGGCTGGTGGAGCGGTTCGCCGCGCCTGGACGGGAGATGTGGAACACCTACGGGCCGACGGAGACCACCGTGGTCGCGTGTGCGGCTCCCCTGGAGCCGGGCCACGTGGTGCGGATCGGGCTGCCACTGGAGGGCTGGCAGTTGGCCGTGGTGGACGAGACGGGGGAGCCGGTGGCGTTCGGGGAGGAGGGCGAGCTGGTCATCGCCGGTGCGGGCACGGCCCGTTACCTGGATCCCGTCAAGGACGCCGACCGCTTCGGGCCCTGCCCCGCGCTGGGTTGGACGCGTGCCTACCGTACAGGTGACATGGTGCGGGCCGACGCGGACGGCCTGATCTTCGTCGGGCGCGCCGACGACCAGGTCAAGCTGGGCGGCCGCCGCGTCGAGCTCGGTGAGATAGACGCCGCGCTCAGCGCCCTGCCGGGGGTACGCGGCGCGGCGGCGGCCGTGCAGACGACGTCGGCCGGTACCCAGGTGCTGGTGGGCTACCTGGTACCCCAACTGACCGCGGACGGCCGGGGCTCGGCCTTCGAGAGCGACAAGGCCCGTGCGCTGCTCGTGGAGCGTTTGCCGCAGCAGTTGGTACCGGTCCTTGCCGAGGTCGCGGAGTTGCCGACACGCACGTCGGGCAAGGTGGACCGTAAGGCGTTGCCCTGGCCGCTGCCCCTTCCGCCCAGCGGTGAGCGTGGCGGGGACGGTCCTGCCGGCCCGGCGATGGAGTTGGCGGGGACGGCCGCACGGCTCGCGGACATCTGGGAGGAATTGCTGGGTGTACGTCCCGGCCCGGACAGTGATTTCGTGGCGCTGGGCGGCACCAGCCTGACCGCGGCGCGGATGGCCTCGATGCTGCGCGTGCACCATCCGGGTGTCTCGGTCGCCGATCTGTACCGGTATCCGGTGCTGTGCCATATGGCCGTGCATCTGGACTCGCTGTCTGGTGCGACCGAGGCGGTACGGGTGGTGCGGCCCGTGCCACGGCGGGCCTTTGTGGTGCAGATTCTGGTCCAGACGGCCTTGTACGGGGTGACGGGGCTGCGTCTGCTGACCGGGCTGGCGATGGCGGACAACGTACTTGGCGAGGTGGCGCCGCATGCCTGGGTGCCGCACACCCCGTGGTGGCTGGTGGCGGTGGCATGGGCGGTGCTGTTCAGCGCGCCGTCACGATGCATGACCGGAGCGGGCCTGGCGCGTGCCCTAGCCGGCTCCGTCCGCCCGGGGGCCTACCCGCGGGGCGGCGGCGTCCACCTGCGTCTGTGGAGCGCCGAACGGGCGGTGGCCGCCTTCGGCGTCCCGTCCCTGCTGGGTACGCCGTGGGCTGCTCTGTACGCACGCCTGCTGGGCTGCACGACCGGCCGGGACGTGCGCTTGCACGCGATGCCGCCCGTGACGGGTCTGGCGGAGCTGGGTGAGGGGGCCGCCATCGAGCCGGGGGCGGACCTCTCCGGCTGGTGGCTGGACGGCGACACGCTGCATGTAGGGACGGTGGCGCTGGGGGCGGGGTCCCGTGTGGGCCACCGCAGCATGCTGCTGCCGGGGGCGGTCGTGGGCCGAAGCGCGGAACTCACGGCCGGCGCCTGCCTGGACGGGCGGATCCCCGACGGTGAGTGCTGGACGGGCTCCCCGGCCCGGCCGGCCGGCCCGGCCGAACGTATCGCGAGCAAGGGCTGGCCCGCCCCGCCGACCGTGCGCCGACGCCGCTGGAACATCGCCTACGCCCTGTCCCTGGCAGCGGCGCCGCTGCTGCCGCTCCTGGCAGCTCTACCGGCCCTGTTGGTCACGTACCAGCTGGTGCGCGACGCGTCGGCCCTGCCGACCGCGGCGCTCCGCCTGCTGGCGGCCGTTCCGCTGTTCACGGTCATGACGACCGTGTGCTGGGTACTGGTCCTCGCGCTGGTGGTGCGGGGCCTGGGGCGGGGGATCACGCCGGGTGTACACCGCGCGGACGGCGGTGTCGCCTGGCGGGTGTGGCTGGTCACCCGTCTGCTCGACGGCGCCCGCGGGGGCCTCTTCCCGCTGTACGCGAGCCTTGCCACGCCGCACTGGCTGCGGCTGCTCGGGGCGCGTGTGGGACGGAACGCCGAGATCTCGACGGTGCTGCCGCTGCCGTCGCTGCTGCACGTCGAGGACGGTGCGTTCCTCGCGGACGACACGCTCGTCGCACCGTTCGAGGTACGCGGCGGATGGATGCGGCTGGGGCAAGTGCGCATAGGCACACGGGCGTTCGTCGGCAACTCCGGCATCGTCGGCCCCGGCCGTACGGTGCCCGACCACAGCCTGGTGGGCGTGCTCTCCGACATGCCCGCGCACGGCGAGGTGGGTATGTCCTGGCTCGGGCGACCCGCACTGCCGCTGCCGCGGGTGGCGACGGCGGCCGATCCGGAGCGTACGTTCGCCCCGCCCCGGCGGCTGGTTGTGGCCCGCGCGCTGGTGGAGATGTGCCGCGTGCTGCCTCTGATGGCGAGCACCGCCCTCGCCGAATGCGTACTGCTGGGCGAACAGGACGCCTTCACCCACGGCGGTCTGCTCCTGGCGGCACTCGTCGGCGCACCGCTGCTGCTGGGCGCGGGCCTGGCGGCCTTGCTGACTGCCACCTGCACCAAATGGCTGCTGGTGGGCCGTTTCCGGGCCGGTGAGCACCCGCTGTGGTCGTCGTTCGTGTGGCGCAACGAACTCTTCGACACGTTCGTGGAGTCGGTGGCCGTGCCGTGGATGGCCCGCGACTTCCTGGGCACCCCGGTCCTGAACTGGTGGCTGCGCAGTCTGGGCGCGCGCATTGGGGGCGGTGTGTGGCTGGACACCTACTGGCTGCCGGAAACCGACCTTGTCACCCTGGGAGACGGTGCGAGCGTCAATCGCGGCTGTGTGCTGCAGACCCACCTCTTCCACGACCGCATCATGCGGATGGACACCGTGCACCTGGCCGCCGGTGCCTCGCTCGGCCCGCACGGCATCGTGCTGCCCGGCACCGTCGTGGGCGCGGGCGCCTCCATCGGTGCCGCCTCGCTGGTGATGCGCGGCGAGACGGTGCCCGCGGGCACCCGCTGGGCCGGCAACCCCATCGCGGGCGAACCGGCCGCGCGCCCCGTACCGCCGTCGGCCGGGACCGGTGAGGCATGACCCATTGCAGTCGTCGTGCCCTCCTGCGGGGCGCGGCCCTGATTCCGCTCGCCGCAACGGCCGCAGACGGTCCCCTCGACGAGGCCGGGGCAGAGAACCGCTACTTTTCGAGTCACGGCACGTACGACCATTACACCCTCTCCTACGACCTGCGCCTCGCGTACGACCCGTCGAGCGGCACGCTCGACGGCCACGCACACATCCACGCCGTTGCAGACCGGCCACTCGCACGGGTGGAACTGGACCTCGCCCGCCTGACCGCCCACACCGCCCGTGTCAACGGCATTCCGGCGAGGCCCAGGCAGAAAGGCGACAAGCTGTACCTGACCGGCTCGCACGCGCTCGCCGCAGGCACCCCGTTCACCGTGGAGGTCGGCTACCGCGGCCGACCGGCCCCGCTGCGCTCGCCGTTCGGACAGATCGGCTGGGACCGCACCGGTGACCCGCACGACGGCACTCTCGTGGCCTCCCAGCCCCTGGGTGCGCCCTCGTGGTTTCCTTGCAACGACCGCCCCGACGACAAAGCGGCCTACACCTTCCGGGTCACCGTCCCCCACGGCCACCACGCACTCGCCAACGGCACTCTGCGAGATCGGCATGCCACCGCGGCCGCCCAGTGCTGGAAGTGCATCGCGTATCCCAGCAGGAAGACGGAGAGCGACCTGACGGCGGCGAAGCCGAAGGTCTGCCAGGCGCGGAAGAACGCCACAACCCCGTCCCTGACGAGAGTGTCCATCGCGGACTTGACCAGCGCTGCGGTGAGCGCGTTGCCGGTCGCGGCCGCAGCCGCCAGACAGGCGGCGCGCGCCAGACCGTGCGGACGCCGGAGCCCGGCCAGGGCAAGTGCGGTGCCGGCCCCGCCGACAGCGGCGAGCGCCGGCACCCACCACAGTCCTGGAACCTGGGAGCGCCCTCCCGAAGCGAAGGCGCAGAACAGGGCGACGGCCAGGCCCAGGAAAATACACACCACGCAGAACCACGACCTGCGCGACACTCTGACGCGGAAGACCGCGCTGCCGACCAGGAGAGCCAGGGGAAGTTCGAGGACGAAGACCGGCTGTACCGCTGCCAGCGTCCCCGTGCTCAGGGCCAGAGCCTGAAAGAACGCGGCGGAGACGACCCCCAGGATTCCGCCGAACCAGAGCGGACTGCGCAGAAGATGCCGGACGAGACCGAGCCGGGCCGAAGAGTCGGGTACTTCCAGAGCCGCTCGCCGTTGCAGCACGGTTCCCACCGCGTTACTGCCGGCGGCCACCCCGGCGAACACCACCGCCGGAATCATTTCAGTCCCACCACTTCCACGTGGTGCTCCGCCTCGGCGGGCGCACGGCTCTGCCGGTGAGCGGAGAGCCGGACGACCCGGTGCGGTCCGTCCGTGCGGACCGCACCGGGTGCGGAGTGAACCGCTTTCTCACGTCTCTGTGGCTCAGCTGGACACCGGGACGGTCTTCCGTCCGGCGGCGCGGCGTTCGGTGAGCCAGTACAGCAGCGCCAGCAGCGGCAGGGCCGCGCCGATGATACTGACCGCGCCCCAGCCGCCGGCGCGGTAGGCGATCGAGCCGAGCTGGGAGCCGAGGGCGCCACCGAGGAAGAAGGTGGCGATGAAGGCCGAGTTGAGGCGGGACCGGGCGCTGGGGTCGAGCTGGTAGATGGTGTGCTGGCCGAGGATCAGAGTGGTCTGTACGGCCATGTCGATGAAAATCGCGGCCAGGGCGAGCAGCACGATGCTGTG
Source organism: Streptomyces sp. NPDC107454 (assembly GCF_055582885.1). NCBI lineage: Bacteria > Bacillati > Actinomycetota > Actinomycetes > Kitasatosporales > Streptomycetaceae > Streptomyces > Streptomyces sp. NPDC107454. Next base: position 19,563 of record NZ_JBVJPA010000024.1, read on the forward strand.
CTGTCCGAAGCCTGCAACGGCGAAGGCCACGGCGGCGACGGCGAACGCGAGGCCGGTCATGGGGCGGGCGAGCTTGCGGTCGGCCCAGTGTCCGGCGAGCGGGGCGATGCCCGCACCCGCGGCTCCGACGAGGGCAAAGATACCGACGCCGACGGGGGTGTAGCGGAAGCCCGGACCGGTCAGGACGTAGGAGATGGTGGTCCAGAAGGCGCTGAAGGCGCCGAACATCGCCGCCTGGTAGAGGCCGCGGCGCAGCAGTGCGGGGTGGGTGCGCACCAGCGCCGCCGTGGAGCGCAGCACGTGGTGGTACGGCACGGTGGTGGTGGGTGCGTGCTTGGGCAGTGCGAAGTGCAGGGCCACGGCGAGGAGGGCCATCAGGACGGCGGAGCCGAGGTAGACGACGCGCCAGCCGGCGATGTCGGACACCAGGCTGCTGAGGGTACGGGAGAGCAGGATGCCGGTGAGCAGGCCGCTCATCACCCGGCCGACGATCCGGCCGCGGGCGTGGTCGGGGGCGAGGCTCGCCGCGAACGGGACCAGGATCTGGGCGACGACCGAGGTGCCACCGCTGATCAGGGAGGCGACCAGCAGCATCGGGAACCCGGTCGCGAGACCGGCCGCCACCAGGGCGAGTGTGGTGACCGTCAGCAGGGCGGTGATCAGGCCGCGCTTCTCCAGCCGGTCGCCGAGCGGGACCAGGAAGATCATGCCGATCACGTAGCCGACCTGGGTGAGCGTGATGAGGACGCCCGCGGTGGCCGTGGTGATGTGGAAGACGTCGCGCAGCGAGGCGAGCAGGGGCTGAGCGTAGTAGAGGTTGGCGACGGTCATGCCGGAGGCGACGGCCAGTAGCGCGACCAGCCAGCCGGGGACGCCGTGAGGAGCGTGCGCGCCGGTCGCGGCGCGGTGTGACGTGCGCGGACCAGATGTGCGGAGATCGGATGACTGGGACATGGAACCTTCTTCGTGGCGGACGAGCCGGAGACCTGGCTCGCCGATGACGCGGTGTCGGTGGTCGAGCGGCTTCCTTGCCGCGCTCACCCGGACTAAGCGCGCGACACCTCCTGGAGCTTCCCCGTCGAGCGCGATGGATCTCGATATCGGTTATCTCCAGAACAGATGACTCTGGGAGTACGCCCCCGTCGACTGCCGGACGCGTCAGCAGCGTCGGACGTCCTGGGCCTTTTCTTGCCGTTCCGCCTCGGTGAGACCGCCCCAGACGCCGTAGGCCTGGCGAGAGGTCTCGGCGAAGAGACCACAGGCAGAACTGACTGGGCAGGACCTGCACATCGCACGCGCTGCCTCTTCCCGCCGTCGGCGGGCGGGGCCCCGCTCACCGGTGGCGGGAAGAAGACGGAGCTGTCCATGCCGCGGCACGCGGCGTCGGCCTGCCACTTCCACATTTTCAAAAGGGGCTTCGTCCAGGATTCCACGAAGACCTCCGCTCGAATGATCCGCGATGGTCGTTTCGTGGTGCCATTGCTACGGTAGCGACAACTATCCGAGCCAGTTGTCTTTCGCTGCACGCAGGGAAGTTCACCAGCGCACTGTCGGGCGCTCAAGCGAACGCGCGGCGCGCCCAGTCCGCGAATCCGGTCCACGGAATTTCCGGGTGAGCGCCGTGCAGTGCGGGAATGTGCACGCGATAGCCGGGTCCGTTCAGGAACGGGCACATCGCATGCGTATCCGGACTTCTGATCTCTGTCAGCGGTACGTACTCGTGGCGGACCTCCCGTCCCGGCACCGCGTGTGATACAGCGCGGTCACTCTGCGCTTTCGAATACGCGGACTGCGCAGAGTGCTTGAAGGGGACGCGCGCAATGTGTCCAGGAGCGCACAGGCCCTGGCGCCAAAGCGCACAAGAACGGCCTCTCGCGTGTCGTGTTCCGCTCGATGGGAATAGCGTAATTCGCACGACATCCGCGCTGCGGGTACGGAAAGGATTGCGGCCACGGTACGACGAACGGCCGCTCACGATGGCTTCAACAGGCGAGGTGGGTGGTTATGGGCCATTGGATGAGGCGTGAGGACCAACGGCTGCTGACCGGTCGAGGGAGCTATGTCGCCGACATTGAGGTGCCGGGATGCCTGGACGTGGCTTTCGTCAGGAGCCAGGTCGCGCACGGCGTGCTGCGAGAGGTCGACCGCACGGCCGCTCGGGAGGTTCCTGGAGTGGTGGGGGCCTGGGCGGCCCCGGACCTCCCGGATCTGCCGGCGGTGCCGCACACCGTGCTGGCGAAGCTGTCCAACGACGAGTCCGTGGCCGGTCGGGAGTGGCCGGCGCTCGTGAAGGAACGGGTGCGCCATCCCGGGGAGGCCCTGGCGGTCGTGCTCGGGGAGGACCGCTATCGCGCTGAGGACGGGGCTGCCGAGGTCACCGTACGCATGGACTCGCTGCCCGCCGTGGTGACGCCGTCGGCCGCGGCGGACGACACCGTGCCGCTGTTCGACGGGCTGTCCGACATCGCCCTGCGCGGCGAGGCCGGGCGGCCCATCGACGAGGCCGTCTGACGGGACGCGCCCGTCGTGATGGAGGGCGAGTACCGGCAGCAACTGCTCATGCCGATGCGGATGGAGTGCAGGACGATCCTCGCCGTGCCCGAGGCCGGCCGGCTGACGGTGTGGTCCGGACACCAGATGCCGCACCGGCTGCGACGTGAGCCGGCGGCTCCCCTCGGCTGGTCCACGGACCGGATCCGGGTGATCGTGCCCGATACCGGTGGCGCGTTCGGTTCCAAGAACGCCGCGTTCCCGGAGTTCGTCGTCGCCTACCTCGCCGTGCGTCTCGGGCGGCCGGTGCGGTGGATCGAGGACCGGCTGGAGTCGATGCTCGTCGCGACCCGGGGGAGGGGGCAGGACCAGCGGGTCCGGCTCGCGGCGGACACCGACGGCCGCCTTCTGGCCCACGAGCTGACGATCGACGCCGATGTCGGCACCTACCCGCACCTGGGCGCGGGGTTGCCGATGCAGACGGTGTGGATGGCCACCGGCGCCTACACCACGCCCCAGGTGCACTCCACCCTGCGTTCGGTGCTCACCAACACCGTCATGACGTACCCCTACCGGGGTGCCGGGCGGCCCGAGGCGGTGATCGCCGTCGAGCGGGCGATGGACGCCCTGGCGGCCCGGCTGGAAATGGACCCGGCCGAGCTGCGCAGGCACAACTTCATCCCGCCCGAGGCCTTCCCGTACGACACGCCCACTGGCCGGCGCTACGACAGCGGCAACTACGCCGCCGCTCTCGACCCCGCTCTCGACACCGTCGACTACGGCAAGTGGCGCGCCGAACAGGAACAGCGGCGCAGCGATCCGGGCGCCCTGCCCCTCGGTATCGGCCTGTCCTGTTACGTCGAGCGTTCCGGGGGAGAACCGGGCGGTCTGCACGAGTTCGGCAGCCTGGAGGCGCACGAGGACGGCACGGTCACCGCGCGCCGCGGGGCGGCCTCCAGCGGGCAGTCGCACGAGACTGACCGGGCGGTTCGGGTCGGCGCCCTGGTACGCCACGCGACGTTCGCGTCGGCGCAGGCGGTACCGGGACCTCTCGGCACGCTGCTCGCCCGTGCCGTCGTCAACATCGCCCATCCGCCCATCCGCCCATCCGGTCCCGCGGCACCATGGTCGGCAGCTTCGCCCGGGCCTTCTCCGCCGAGCACGCGCTCCAGTGCGGCTTCTGCACCCCGGGGTTCCTGATGGTCGCCGTCGGCGCGATGGAAGACAACCCCGACCTCGGTGACGACCCGGAGGCCGTCGAAGGCATCGTCGGCTCCAACTTCTGCCAGTGCACCGGCTACGAGCCCATCAAACGGGCCATCACCCGCGCCGCCCAGGAGCGGAAGCAGCACACCAGGAGCAACCATGTCTGAAAGCAGTGACCTTCGCACAGGTGTCATCGACGTCCACGCCCACTGGCTGCCGCGGGATCTGCTGGGTCTGCCGCCGGGCAACCCCTACGGCGGTATGAACGATCGCGGCGGCGAACTCTTCCTCGGTGACATCCCGCTGTCGTTCGCCACCGCGGCCATGACGGACACCGACGCCGTTGTTGCCGACACCCACAAGGCGGGCATCGGCGCCCGGGCCATCTCCGCACCTCCCTTCGCCTTCCCCGTGCATGCTCCGGAACAGTCCGACGACTACGTCGCCGCGTACAACGAGCAGCTCGCCGAGGCCGTCGCCCGCGCCGACGGCACACTCGTCGGTCTGGGCCTGGTCCGGCTGGACGACACCGCGGCCGCGCGGCGGGAGCTGACGCGACTGGCGGGAACCGACGGCGTGGCCGGCGTTGCCGTACCACCGCTGGTTCAGGGCAGCTCCTACGCGGACGGCGTACCGCGCGAGGTGCTCACCATCGCCGCCGAACTGGGCCTCGCGGTCCTGGTGCACCCCATGCAGCTCCCTCGCCCGGAATGGGGGCACCACTATCTCGTCAACCTGATCGGCAACCCGGTCGAGACCACCACCGCTGTGGCCTCGGTCCTCCTGGGAGGTGTTCTGGAACAACTCCCGGGCCTGCGCATCTGCTTCGTCCACGGCGGAGGCTGCGCACCGGCGCTGGTGGGCCGCTGGGACCACGGATGGCGTTCGCGCGCCGACGTACGCGCGGGAAGCAACTGCCTGCCCAGTGACACCTTCACCCGGCTGTACTTCGACACGGTCACCCATGACCCCGACGTACTGCGGCTGTTGCGCTCGCACAGCTCCCCGGAGCGGATCCTGTGCGGTAGTGACTACCCCTTCGACATGGCCCAGCCCGATCCCGTCGGCTACCTGCTGTCCCAGGGCCTGGACGCGTCAGTGCTCGAAGCCAACGGCCGCGCCTTCCTGGGCGTGTGATCCGGGAGATCCCGATGAGAGACCTGGCAGCCCGACTCCTGGAGTGGCGGTCGTCCGGTTCCGCGTACGCGGTGGCGAGCGTCGTCGCGGTACGCGGCAGCGCCCCCCTGCGGCCGGGCTCGGCCCTCTGCATGCACGGCTACGGCACCGTGCTGGGAAGCGTCTCCGGCGGCTGCGTCGAAGCGAGCGTGTACGAACTGGCGCGCGACGTACTCGCTTCGGGCCGCTCCCGACTCGCGTCCTTCGGGTACGCGGACGACGACGCGTTCGCCGTCGGGCTGACCTGCGGAGGCGAGATCGAGGTCTTCGTACAGCGCGTGGCGGACGACACCGCCGACGCCCTGGCCGCGGCGCATCGGGCCGTGGCGGCCGAGCAACCCGTCAGCGTCGCACGGGTGATGTCGGGACCGGCCGGCCTCGTGGGACGCTCACTCGTGGTGCTGCCCGACGGGCGGCGAGGAGACATGGGCCGGCCGGACCTGGACGCCGCGGTCCTGGCGCCGACACGCGCGCTCTGCTCGGCCTCACCGAAACCGTCGTACGCTCCTACGACCTCGGTCCGGAGGCCACGATCCGTGTCCTGGTGGAGGCGTGGGCACCACGCCCCCGGCTGCCCGTCTTCGGAGCGAACGGCCACGCCGCGGCCGTGGCCGGACTCGGAGCCTTCCTTGGGTACCGGGTCACGGTCTGTGACGCACGACCGGTCTTCATGACGCCCGAGCGCTTCCCGGAGGCCCACGAGATCGTGGTCGACTGGCCGCACCAGTACCTGGCGGGCACCAGCACCGATCGTCGCACCGTGGTGTGCGCCATGACGCACGACCCCAAGTTCGAGGTCCCTCTGCTCTCCCAGGCACGAGCGCCGGGCGTTCAAGGTGTTCCGGGGCGGCGCGGATCCCGACAGCCCAAGTAATCGTCGTCATCGTCATAGGGGGACGCGGTGGCGGGCCGGTGTTCCTCCTGGTGAGGGCGTCGGAGCAGCCGTGCACGGTCGGCGCGACGAGTGGCAGGCCCTGCTCTAGCCTGGGAGAGGGGCCAGCGGAGGTCTTCATGGAGCGGTGGACGAGGCGTGAGGACGAACGGCTGCTCACCGGCCGGGGCCGGTACGTCGCCGACTTGTCGGTGCCGGGGTGTCTGGACGCGGCGTTCGTGAGGAGTCCGGTGGCCCACGGAGAGCTGCGGGAGGTGGACTGCACAGGTGCCCGCCAGGTCGCGGGGGTCGTGGGGGCCTGGTCCGCGGTGGATCTTGCGGAGCTGCCGTGCTGCGCGCACGCCGCCGCGGACCTCCAGGACCTTCCTCCGGTCCCGTACACGCTGCTGGCCAGGCTGTCGACGGAGGAGGCAGTGGCGGGGCGGGAGTGGCCGGTGCTGGTCAAGGAGCGGGTCCGATACCCGGGCGAGGCCGTCGCGGTGGTGGTCGGGGAGGACCGCTACCGTGCCGAGGACGGAGCGGCCGAGGTCACCTTCACGATCGACCCGCTGCCCGCTGTGGTGACCCCGGCGGAGGCCGCGGACGACTCGGTGCGCCTGTTCGAGGGCATGAGCAACGTCGCCTTCGCGGGCGAGGCCGGGGAGCCGATCGAGGAGTCGGTGTGGCAGGGGGCGGATGTGGTGGTGGAGGCCCGTTACCGCCAGCAGTTGCTGATGCCTACGCCGATGGAGTGCCGGACCATCCTGGCCGTGCCCGAGGGGGACCGGCTGACGGTGTGGTCGGGGCACCAGATGCCCCATCGGCTGCGCCGGGAACTGGCTGCTCTGCTGGGATGGCCGACGGAGCGGATCAGAGTCGTGGTGCCGGACACAGGAGGCGCGTTCGGTTCCAAGAGCGCGGCGTTCCCCGAGTTCGTCGCGGTGGCCTACCTCGCGGTGCTGCTGGGACGTCCGGTGCGCTGGATCGAGGACCGGCTGGAGTCCATGCTGACCGCCACCCGGGGGCGGGGCCAGGACCAGCGGGTCAGGCTCGCCGCCGATGCCGAAGGCAACCTGCTGGCCTACGAGTTGGCCGTCGACGCCGACGTGGGTGCCTATCCCCACCTCGGCGTGGGGCTGCCCATGCAGACCTGCTGGATGGCGACGGGCCCGTACCGTACGCCGCGCGTGCACGCCACGCTCCGCTCGGTGCTCACCAACACGATGGTGACCTACCCGTACCGGGGCGCGGGCCGGCCGGAGGCGACGATCGCGCTGGAGCGGTCGATCGACCTGCTGGCCAGCAGGTTGGGAATGGATCCGGTGGAGCTGCGAAGGCGCAACTTCATCGCACCGGAGAGCTTCCCCTACCAGACACCCACCGGGCGGACGTACGACAGCGGTGGCTACGCCGCGGCACTCGATGAGGCCCTGGAGACGCTCGGCTACACGGACTGGCGTGCGGAGCAGGCTCGACGCCGTGCCGATCCGGACGCGCTGCCGTTGGGCATCGGCCTGTCCTGCTATGTGGAGCGCTCCGGCGGTGAGCCGGGCGGTCTGCACGAGTTCGCCGCACTCGAAGCGCGGGAGGACGGCGTGATCGTCGCCCGGTGCGGAGCGGCTCCCAGCGGTCAGGGCCATGAGACGACCTTCCCGGCGCTGGTGGCCAAGACCCTCGGCGTCGATCAGACGCGGGTCAGGCTGGTGGAAGGGGACACGGACGAGTTGCCCGAGGGCCTCGGCTCCTTCGCCAGCCGGTCGGCGCAGGTGGCGGGCGCGGCCCTGCAGCACGCCTGCGGTCTCCTCGTCGAGGAGGCCCGCGCGCGGGCCGCGCGGCTGTGGGAGCTGCCGGCCGAGGAGGTCGTCTGGGCCGACGGTGCGGTGTCTCCGGCGTCGGGCGGTGCGGCCATGGATCTCGGTGAACTGGTGAAGACCACCGGTCCCTTGCGCGTGGACGACCGCTTCGAGTCGGGCATGGGTTTTCCTTTCGGGGCGCATGCGGTGGTCGCCGAGGTCGACCCCGAGCTGGGCGTGGTTCATGTGCTCCGCGTGGTCGCCGTGGACGACTGCGGGGTCGTCCTCAACCCGGTGGTGGTCAAGGGGCAGGCGTTCGGGTCGGCCGTGCAGGGCATCGGCCAGGCCCTGTACGAGGGCATCCCGTTCGACGACAACGGTGTTCCGCAGCTCGCCAACGGGCTCCTGGACTACCTGCTCCCCACGGCCACCGAGATCCCGCCGATCACGGTCAAGGACACCTGTACACCGAGCCCGAGCACACCACTGGGCGCCAAGGGTGCCGGCGAGTCGGGGTGCATCGGCACGCCGGCCGCAATCGTGAACGCCGTGGCGGACGCACTGCAACTCGCCGACCCCGGCCTGTTGCAGATGCCGCTCACCCCGGACGTGGTCTGGCGAGCGGCCCGGGCGCCAAGACTCCGGGAGGCGTCATGAAGCCCGCCGCCTTCGACTACGTGGCGCCGCGCACCACGCAGGAGGCACTGGACGCCCTCGCCGACACCGGACGGGACGTCAGGGTCCTGGCCGGCGGGCAGAGCCTCATCCTGGAGATGCACCTGCAGCGCATACGCCCTGACCTCGTGGTCGACATCAACCGCATCACGGACCTGGACCATCTGGACGCCGACGGCGGCGCGGTCGAGGTGGGCGCGCTCGTCCGCCATGGCCGCTTCGAGTCCCCGCGGTCCGTACCCGGGCCGCTCGGCAGGCTGTTCTCGCTCGCCGTCGTCAACATCGCCCACCCGCCGATCCGCGCCCGCGGCACGATGGTGGGCAGCCTGGCCTGGGGCCATCCAGCCTCCGAGTGGTGCGCCATCGCCACCGCCCTGGACGCCGACATCCGGCTGGAGCGCTCCGACGATGCCCGTGAGGTAGCGGCTCGCGATTGGTTCCGAGGCCCCCTCCAGACGGCGCGCCGACCCGGTGAGCTGATCACCTCGATACGGTTCCCCCTGCTCGGCGAGGACACCGGGGTCGGCTTCATCGAGCACCGGCGCACCCACTTCTGCTTCGCGCAGGTGGCCGTGGCCGCGGCGCTGACCATGCGCGACGGGGTGATCGAGGGGGCGCGGATCGGGCTGGTCAACTGTGCCGACCGGCCAGTGCGGGCACGCGCCGCCGAGCAGGCGCTGACCGGCGCCGAGGCCGGCTCGCCCCTCCCCGGTCACCGGCTGCCCGACGGACACCCGTTCGAGCGCGCGGGCCGCATCGCCGCAGAACAGGATGCCTCACCGCTGGCCGAGCCGTACGCCGACCTGGAGTACCGACGGCACGCCATCGCGGTGCTGGTCGGCCGAACGCTGCGACAGGCCGCGGAAGGAGTCTCCTCGTGAAGATCACGCTCACGGTCAACGGCGAGACCTACCCACTCGATGTCGAGCCACGGCGCGTTCTGGCCGACGCACTGCGCGAGGACTGTGGCCTGACGGGCACACACCTGGGCTGCGAACACGGCGTCTGCGGGGCCTGCACGGTGCTGGTGGACGGTGCGGCCGTCCGGTCCTGCCTCATGCTGGCCGTGCAGTGCGACGGCAGCTCGGTACGGACGGTGGAAGGACTGGCCGGACCCGACGGCGAACCCCACCCGCTCCAGCGGGCCTTCTCCGCCGAGCACGCGCTGCAGTGCGGCTTCTGCACCCCCGGCTTCCTCATGGTGGCCGCCGGCGCCTTGGAGGCCGACCCCACCATCGGCGAGGACCCGGAGCGCGTCCACGGCCTCGTCGAGTCCAACATCTGCCGCTGTACCGGGTACGAACCCATCCGGCGGGCGATCATGCGTGCCGCGACCGAGTCGTCCGCGCGAAGCGATCCGGGACCCGGGGCGTGAGGCACCGGCTCCCCTTGCCATCGGCATCCACACGTCCTCGACACGTGCGTTCGGCACCGCCCCGTGGCTGGTGGCGCACGTCCGGGCGATGGGGCAATGCGAAAACTCACGGGGAGACGAAGAAGCGACGGCTGCCGGGTGTCCCGAGCGATGACCGGCCGGCCAGGTCGATTCCGGCGCGCGACAGGGCAACCAGGTGCAGGAGCCGCTCCTGTTCCCAGTCGGCGAGCCGACTGGCCGGCAGGTCCTGATCGGGACTCCAGCCACGCAGGGCCGCCGCGAGACCGGCCGCGTCGGCGAAGGCCTTCGAAGTTCCGGAGGCCGTGTGGGGGCGCACCGTACCGGCAGCGTCACCGATCAGAGCCGCGTGGTCGGCGACCATGCGATGAGGCGCCAGGTCGAAGACGGGCTGCATGAAGACGTCCGAGAGCCGCACGAGCTGCGCGAACTGCGCCGGAAGCGACGCGTCCGCCGTGGCGGCGAGTTCCGCCGCGACCTCCGGGAGAATCTCTCCGGGCGGCAGGAACGTGGCATAGGGCTTCCCGGACCGGCTCGCGAGCAGCCGCGGCAGATCGCGCTCGGGCACGTTCATGTACCACACCCAGTTGACCCGTCTGGAGCCCTCCGCCAGCTCGCCGTCCGGGCCCGGAACCAGGTAGCACAGCATCTGCAGGCCGTCCGAGCCGAAGAACGTGAACCGGCCCGTCAGCACCTCCAACAGATCACTGGGTACAGCTGATTCCGGCTCAAGCCCCCGCCAGGCCACGTAGCCGGCGTACGAGGAGCGCGTGGCGGGATCGAGTAGTCGGCGCGTCGCCGAGCCGATCCCGTCGGCGCCCACCAGGAAGTGACCCACGGTGCTGTACCCGTCCGTGAACTCGGCCGTGACCTCGGAGCCCGTCACCCATACCCGCCTCAGGGCGCTGTCCAGGCGGTAGCAGAGCCCGGCGACAGGCTCGCGCAGCACCCGGTAGAGGGTGTCCCAGGCAGTCATCAGCTGGGGAGCCTCGTACCGGGTGGCCCTACCGCCCAGGTGGAGCTGCTGGCGCTCCCGCAGCTTGACGCTCACCTCCCGTGCCGACATGCCCAGACGAACGAGCAGAGCCTCCACCTCGGGCTGCATGACGACCCCGGCACCGCGGGCCTCCATCCTGCCCGCGGAACGCTCGTACACGGCGGCCTCGGCACCGATGGCCATCAGCTCATGGGCGGCCGCGAGACCCCCCACGGACCCTCCGACGATCACGATCCTGGCCGTCTTGCTGCGCTGCATCGGATGCCTTCCTGCCTCACACTCCGCTCCGTGGTGCGGTCCCCAGCCCTCCTATGCTCGCCCTGTCGCGCGCGGCGCGCACCCGCCAAGAGGCACACCCAGGACGGCAGGGCGGTTGCCCCGGTCCGTCATCGACAGCCCCGTCCAAGGATCGTTTGAAGATCGCGATGAAGGCGTAGCGGATCCCGACCATCGACGAGAACGTGGACGCCCTGGGGTTCGCCGCTGCCGCGGCGACCGGCGGTCGTACGGTCAGCTGCTGTTGTCTTGCCTGGAACTCCTGCTTTTCGGGCTCTCGGCGGACCGTTACGGGCTGTTCGTGAGGTGCTCGGCGGATCGCCCACTGGCGGCGGCGGTTCGACCAGGACGGCGTGCCCGGTCTGCTGGATCGCTCCCGGCGCCCGCGGAACAGCCCCACCCCCTGTCCGCCGAAGTGGATGGCCGAGATCGGCGTTGTCCCGCGGGCTCAGTCGCTCGACGTTGATCGCGAGTGCGGTCAGGACGTGCTGGACGTGCGTCTTGGCCAGTGCGCGGTAACGGCACCGGCGTCCTCGATGTCCGGCCACGAACTCCTCGACGGTGCCCTCGGCCCCGGAGCGCAGCCCGTAGAGCCTGCGCCAGTCCGTATCCTGCTGGTCAGCCCGGTTCTTGGTCGGTACCAGTGACGAGACGCTTGTGGACGGAGCGTTGCAGGCCGTGGCCATGCTCCGGCTCGTCCGGGATCAGGAAACCGTCACCTACGTCCTCGACTTTGTCGAAGACAGGTTTCCTCACCTCATGCCTCTCCAGTCCCCGCTCCGATGTCGCCGAAGCCGCCGCTACGTCCCTTGCCGGGAACTACGGCACCTACCGACCTCTGTAGCTGGCCCGCACCCCAGGTTCGTCGTGAACCCGGGCCTTCTCGGCGAAAAATCCGGTATCGGACCCGTGGGTTCCTGCCGAGAACCCTTCAGTTTTCACGAACTCTCGGGGCTCTCGGGGGTTGAGGGACATCGGAACTTCTGGCTGATCGATGCCGAGCGGCCGGGCGGTTGCCCCGTCCTTGCGCGGTCCAATGACGTCGGCGGATGGGATCGGCACGACATGTCCACCTCTGAGTTCCTCTGCCGAGTCCTTGCCGATGCCGATTGCCAGCCGTTCGGGATCGCGCGGTACGACCTCGGCACGACGTTCAAGCCCGGCTCCGGCGACCCCTTCGATGGCCGGCCGGTCTGACGAGAAGCTGGCTGTCCCACGTTCGTGGACACGACAGTGCCGCCGTTCCTCATCGAGATCCGTGAGCCAGGTGATCACCCACTGCCTCCGGAACCGGTCGCCAAACGCTCTTCCTGGAGATCAACGAAGCCACCCACGGCACAACCGACAGTCCACTCGCCGTGCAGGACGTGGTGCTGAGCCCGGACGGCAGCGCCGTGGCCGTAACCGGTGGGTGCCTGGGGGAGTTGAGGGTGGCACTCGCGCCAGGGCGGTGGTTTCGCGGGGATTGCGTGTCCCCGGCGGCCCGGGGTGACGACCTGTTGCCGGTGACGTCGAGGTCGCTGGCGACGCCAACTGGGCTGCCTGGTACGGGAGTTCATGGATGTCTGCGCCCCGCCATCGTTGACGGCGGGGCGCAGGCTCGTCCGGCGGCCTGGTCAGGCGGTGCGGGTTCGGGACCGGAGCATGCGCCGGACCGTGTCCGAGCGTTCGAGGAGTGTCTTACGGACCACGGGAGCCGCATTCTCGCAGGCTTGTTGGACGGTTTCGATGTAGGAGTCGTCGATGGCGTACGGCGGGAAGAGGCGGCTGGTGTAGACCATCGCGGGGATCATTCCGCCCTGGTCGAGCTGGGGGATGGCGTCCAGGTAGTGCTGGGCGTAGGGGGCGAGGAGGGTGTCCTGGTCAGGACGCCAGAAGGCCGTTGCCACCTGGCCGACCGCGTGCACGGGCACGGCGCGGTCGACGGTGACCTTCTGCCAGACCTCGGCCTTGGCGGCTGCGTCCGGCAGCGCGGCGCGCACGGTGAGGGCACGGATCCAGGCGTCGGGGTCAGGGTCGCGCGCGAGCAGTCGGGCGGATTCGGGCGCGACGTCCGAGCCGAGTTCCGCCTCGCGAACGAGAGTGCGCCAGTGCAGGTCCACGTCGTCGCCTGCCTGTTCGCGCAGCCAGGCGAGGTCGTCGCGAGTGGTGGCGGTACGGGCCAGGCCGCGCAGCGCGACCTGGCGGCGGCCGGTATCGGCGGCGAGGCGCCGGCAGGCGGCCGCGACCGCGGCGGTGAGCGCGGGGCGTTCGGCGGGCGGGGCCCAGAGTTCGGCGATGTCGGCTGCGAGTGTCAGACACGGCTCGATCACCGCGTCGGAGGTCTCGGCGGCGAGGATCTCGGTGAGGCACTGCCCGGCTTCCGCAGCCGTGGCCTCGCCGGTCGTGAGCATGTCCCAGACGGTGGCGGCGGCCACGCCGCGGGAGATGGCGGTGGGCAGCTGTGCGGCCTGGGAGAAGAGAACGTCCCTGGTGGCGGAGTCGGGGCGGGTGGTGGCGAAGGTGAGGTCGTCGTCGTTGATGAGCAGGAGGTCCGCGGCGGGCGGCAGGCCGGCGACGGCGGTACGGGTGCCAGTCACCTCGATGCGCACCAGCGCCGTACGCTCCCATGCCTGGCCACTGCGGCGGTAGGCGCCCACGGCCAGCACCTGCGGGCGCGGGGTCGCGGCGGCCACCAGGGTGACCTGTTCGCCGTCCCGCTCCAGCGAGAAGCGGTCGGTGCCGGCCGTCGCGAGCCAGGCCGAGCGCCAGCCGTCGAGGTCGCGCCCGCTGGCTTCCGAGAGCTCGTCGATCAGGTCCTGGAGGGTGGTGTTGCCCCATGCGTGGCGGGCGAAATAGGCGGCCATGCCGGCCCGGAAGTGCTCTTCGCCGACGTACGTCATGAGCTGCTGCAGGACGGACGCGCCCTTGGGGTAGGTGATGTTGTCGAAGATCGACGCGGCCTGGGCGACGTCGTGGATGGGCTGGTGGATGGGGTGGGAGACGGGGCCCTGGTCGGCGAGATAGGCCTTGAGTTTGTCGCCCACCAGGTGGCCGGCCCAGGCGTCGGTGTAGCGGGTGGCGCGTTCGGCGGCCCAGTGGCAGGCGAACTCCGCGAATGCCTCGTTGAGCCAGAGGTCGTCCCACCAGCGCATGGTGACGATGTTGCCGAACCACATGTGGGCCATCTCGTGCAGCAGCACCTTGGCCAGCAGCTCCCGCTCGGCGGGCGTCGGATCGGCCCGCCGCAGGAAGGCGTCTGACCAGGTCACGCAGCCGTAGTTCTCCATCGCTCCGCCGAACTCAGGCATGAACACCTGGTCGTACTTCCGTTGCGGGAACGACATCGTGAAGGCCTCGCCGAAGAAGGCCAGGCCCTGGCGGGTGAGGGTGAAGATCTCGTCGGCGTCGCGGTCGAGGACGCCGGCGAGCGAGCGGCGGGCGTACAGGCCGAGGTCGTGGCCGTCGGTTTCGCGGCGTATCTCGTGGAAGGGGCCCGCATTGACGACCGTGTTGTACACGGCCAGGGCAGGGGTGTCGGGGAAGATCCAGCGGCGGGCTTTCCCCAGCTCCTCGATGCGCGCCTCCCCGGAGTTGCTGGTGACAGTCCATGCGGACGGGGCCGTGACCGTGAAGGCGTGCGGGGCCTTGAGATCGGGCTGGTCGAAACATGCCCACACGAACCGGGCCTCGTCCGGCTCGAAGCTCATCCACACATAGACCTCGCCGTCCGCGGGGTCGACAGCCTTGTGTACGCCCTCGCCCGTGGCCGTGTCGGCCTGGACACTCTCCACGCGCAGCACGTTGTGTCCGGCCAGCGCGGGCAGCGGGATGCGGCCGTCACCGGTCGGGGTGAGCGCGGTGCCGTTGAGCGTGGCGCTGAGCACCTGTGCCGCGCAGTCCACGAAGCTCTCCGCGCCCGGCTCGCGACAGGTGAAGGCCACGGTCGAGACGCAGCGGACCTCGGGCCCGTCGGGCAGCGCGGTCAGGTCAATGTCCACGTCGTACCGCTCGATGCTCAACAGCTCGGCCCGGCGCTCGGCTTCGGTACGGGTCAGGCTTCGGATCCCCATGCGTCCTCCCTCGACAGACAGCGGGCGCCAGCGTATGACGGAGGGCGGCAGCCGGCGCAGGGGTTTTCCTCGGGGGCGTGTTCTGGGGCCGAGGAGGTGGAGGAGGGGCGACGGCGGGACGCGGGTCGGGTCGGGCCTGGGCGGCTCTGGACTCGACTCATGACCTCTCGCGTGTGGCGGGCCGGGCCACGAAGCAGAACGCCGACGCATACGAACGCGTCGTCCGGGGCCAGGTGATCCCCGCCATCGAAACGTCTAGCAGTCGGTGGCTGCCAGGGGAGCCTGTCCGCGTGACACATCTTGCGGCGGTCTACGGCCTGGTCGGTGCCCTGGGGGAGTCGTCCTGGGGGCTGGGGCAATGATTGCGGCCCCTGTGCTGCTGAATCGCGATGCCGGACGCCGGCAGCAACGGTAGGACGCTGGAGCCGAGTTCGACCGGCATGAGCCTGCGCAGGGCGACGCGTGAGGCGCTCCTGCTCCGCGGCGACGCGTATGAGGCGCTGCTGCGTGATGAGCCTGTTGACCCCAAGGTGTTCTGGGCTGCGATGAGTTCCGCCCACCGGGAGGTGAGAGAAAGTGCGGACAAGGTCGAGCGCGATGGCTCAAGTTCGTCCATCCGCGGGGCACGCCCGAGACGCGCTACTGGGAAGGGGCGTCACCGGAGGCCCGAAGTCTGCGTGACCTCACTGAGTCGAGTGAGGGGGCTGGGTAGGTGCTCGGCGCCTGTCGTGTCCCGAGTGCCGCGAAGGTCGGCTACGCGTGCATCTTGACCCGGTTGCGGCGCTTGGGTGTCTCGGTGTGGTGTGCCGTGGGTCCGATTGGCTGAGGCGCGGCGCGCCTGGGTGCTGCGGGCGGCTGCCGGCGGACTATCGGTGGGGTGGTCCCGGTGTGGGCCGCCCGGTACCGCCCCATCCCGTGAAGAGGTCTGGTCATGAAGGCGTTCGACGCCCCGCTGTTGCAGTTTCTCGCCGGGCGGAGTGCGACGTGAGCGGCGCCGGGCGCGGGGATGCGTCGGGCGGTGGCCGCTACGGGGAGGCCGTGTTCCGTCCGGAACAGGCGGGCGAGGGCGAGCGCATCGACTTCGGTGCTCTTGCCTACGACGACTTCACCGTGGCGCGGCTGCGGGCGCTGGGGGTCGGCCCGGGGTGGCGCTGTCTGGACGTGGGGGCAGGCACGGGCACGGTCTCCCGCCGGCTCCTGGAGGAGGCGGGGGTTGCGGGCGTGCTCGCGGTGGATCGCGACGGGCGCTTCCTCAGCGCGCGGCCGGTGCCCGGGCTCGAGGTGCTGGAGGCCGACATCACTGCCCCGGACGCCGTCAGGGGCCGGTTCCGGCTCGTGCATGCGCGTTTCGTGCTGATGCATCTGCCCGAGCGCGAGCGTGTGATCGGAGTGCTGGCGGATCTGGTCGAGCCGGGTGGTGTGCTGGTGCTCAGTGACGCGGTCGACCTGACGGGGGACCGGACACCCTGTACGCCCTATGGCGCGGCGATGAGGGCGATGTGGCAGGGGCTGCGGGCCACGATCGGCACTGATGTGTCCTGGGTGCCGTCGTATCCGCGGCTGCTGCGTGCGGCGGGGCTGGCTTCCGTTGCTGCCGAGGTCCTGGTGCCGCCGCTGCTGCCGGGTAGTCCCATCAGCCGTTTCTGGGCGGACACGTGGGAGCGCAGCAGAGCGGCGATGCTCGCCACCGGCCTGGTCGACGACGCGGCCGTCGACGAGGCGCTGCGCTACCTGGGTTCCGTCGAGTGCGCCGCGCTGTCGGCCGGCATGCTCACCGCGTGGGGGTGGAAGCCCGGGGACGGGGACGGCCGGCGATGAGACGCCGTCGGCCGCGGGGGCGTTGACGCGCGGGGTGCCGACGCGGGTGCACGGCCGCAACGGGCGCTTTGCCCGGTTGCCGGGCCGGCTCCAGGCGGAGCGGGACGTCCCCCTGCCGTCACTCTTTGTCAGGACGCCGTCTGGTGGTCGACGGTGATGCCCAGTTGGCCGGCGACGGTGGTGAGGGCGGTGCCCAGAGGGAGCGCGATGCGGGTGAGGGCGTGCCGGTCACCCCGGGTCACGTCCCGGTTGACGATCAGTACGGGTTTCCCGGCCTGGGCCGCCTGGCGGACGAACCGGAGCCCGGACATCACCGTCAGCGAGGAGCCCAGGACCAGCAGTGAGGCCGCTTCCTGGACCAGCGTGCGGCAGTGTTCGACCCGCTGTGGCGGGACGGCTTCGCCGAAGAACACCACGTCCGGTTTGAGGATGCCGCCGCAGACCGTGCAGGGCAGTACGCGGAAGTCGCCGACCTGTTCGTCGGTGAGGTCGGCGTCACCGTCCGGGTTGATTCCCGCGGCCACCGGCTCGAAGTCCGCGTTGGCCGCTTCCAGCCGCAGGGCAAGGGCGCGGCGCGGGCTGCGGGCGCCGCAGGAAAGGCACAGGACCCGGTCCAGGCTTCCGTGGAGTTCGGTGACGCTCTCGCTGCCGGCGGCCTGGTGCAGGCCGTCGACGTTCTGGGTGATCACACCCGAGAGCAGGCCGTGGCGCCCGAAGGCGGCCACGGCCCGGTGTCCGGCATTGGGGCGGGCGCGGCCGAAGGTGCGCCAGCCGAGGTGGCTGCGTGCCCAGTACCGGCGCCGGGCCTGCGTGCCGGCGGTGAATTCCTGGTAGGTCATAGGGGTGTGCCGGCTCAGGCTCCCGCCCTCGCCCCGGTAGTCGGGGATGCCCGACTCCGTGGAGATGCCGGCCCCGCTGAGCACCAGCACACCGCCGCGGCTCAGTGCCTCGGCGACTGGCTGCAGATCCGCGGTGCCCGCGGGCAGGTCTTCGCCGGGGGTCCAGCTCAGAGTAGGGCGCATGCGCATGCGGCCAGGGTACGGAACCGGCTGCGTCCCGTTCGTCCCTAGTCGCATGGTGCAGGTGGCTCGGCAGTTCTCCGGACTGTCTGTGATCCGCCCCCTGAGGGTCGTCTGGTTGGCGGGACGATCGGCCCGGCCCGGCCCGGCCCGGCCCGGCCCGCGACAGCGGTCATGGTCGTGGGTGCGGTACTTCAGGACGACTTGTCCGGTGCCGTTGCTGTTCGTCACGGCGTGCGGTCGCCGGCTGTGGTGGCCGGGGTGCGCGTGCTGGTGCGGGTGCTGTGAGTCGATGACCGTTGTCACGCGCCCCGTTTCGATGGCGCAGACATGTCCGGAGGCGCACACCCCGGGCGGTAGTAGCGGCGATGCGAGCAGGCGCGCCACGTCCTCCCGGACGTGTCCTGTCCGGTTCGGCGGCCTCGGTCGCCCTCAGGGCCGATTCGTCGATGCCGGTCGCCTGTGCGGCCCGGCGCAGGAACTTCGGGTCGGCGAGGAATCCGGTTCCGCACCGGGTGTGGTGCAGGATCGCGACCTCGAAGAGCGGCCCGGTCGCGCCGAACAGCGTCTTGGCCAGGAAGGCCAGGTACGCGAGGTCGTGGATGATCGACTGGGTGATCCGGCCGCCGGCGTTGCCTATGACGAAGCGGGACCTGGAGGGCCGACGACGAGACGCACACCACCCCGGGCGCCAGCCCTCGCCGGTCCGTCGCCGTCTGCCTGCTGCTCGCTCCTGGGCCGGCCGACAGGAGCAGGTCAAGAGGGCAAGAGAGTGCTCCCAAGTAGTGTCGGGTGGTCGGCCGTGAGAGCTTCAGCCATGCTGGCGTAGGGCGGCACCCCTTCAGGAGATGAGGAGCACCCTATGCCGACGGATACGGTCGGACGATTCCTGGCAGCCCTGGACCCGGAGAACCAGGAGGTCGTCGGCGCCAGGCCGCGCGAGGAACAGGAACGCCTTGCGGCGGCATGGGAAAGGGAATTGGAGGCGGACGATGAGCTCGACACTCTCGACGAGTTGTCGCCGCCCGCGGCAGAGGCGGAGGCGGCCCGCCGCGTCCTGGACCGTGGGATCGACCAGTGAGTAGGTAGTTGTCTGGATCACGTGGTCGTCGGTCCGGGTGTGCCGTTGGCCGACGTGCAGTGGGCGCGGCCCGGGCGCCCACGGAGCCGAGCGTCTCTCGTGGCTCTGTCCACGGGAACCGGTTCTGGTCCACTTCGTGTGGTCGCGTACGCAGGGTGACTGTTGATCTTCGCCTCAGGGTGGTTTGAGTGGTCGCGGGCGGTCAGTGCGTGCATGACTGACTGGCCGCGCATGAACCTGGCTCCCCTCATCAGGCCCCTTGGAATCGACCATCTAGGCTGGCGCGGTGACTGATGAGCAGGAGCGGGTGCAGCCGTCGGGAGTGTGGGCCACGGCGGTGGGGGTGGCCAGGGTGCGGGCGCTGGAGACCGAGCGGGAGAACGCGCTGTTCCGCGACCCACTGGCACAGGCCTTCGCCACCGCCGGCGGCCTGTGGCCCTCCTCGTTGCCGCTGCCCGATGACGAGGCCGCGCGACGCCGTCGTCTGGCCGTGTCGTTCTCCATCGTCATCAGGACGAAGTTCCTCGACGACCTGTTGCAGCAGGCCTCCGCGTCCGGGGTCCGGCAGGTCGTGCTGCTCGGCGCCGGCATGGACAGCCGGGCCTTCCGGATGGACTGGCCCGAGGACACCCGGCTGTTCGAGGTCGACACCGCCGCGCCACTGGACTTCAAGGCTTCGGTGCTGCGCCAGGAGCAGGCCGTCGCACGCTGCGAGCGGATCACCGTCGCGGTGGATTTGCGTGAGGACTGGCCAGGCGCGCTGGCCGCCGCAGGGCACGACCCGGCCGTGCCGACCGTGTGGATCGCCGAAGGACTGCTGATCTATCTGCCCGAGGACGCGGTGGAGCTGCTGCTGGCCCGGATCAGCGCGCAGTCGGCGGCAGGCAGTCGGATGGGGCTGACGTTGGGCTCGCGCGGCGTGATCGAGCGCTTCGGCGCGGACGCCGTGCCGGGATCAGCGGCGTCCATGTGGGTCTCGGAGATGCCCGACGACCCGGTGGGCTGGCTGGCCGGGCACGGCTGGGAGGCCGACACCCACACCCTGCGCGAGCGCGCTGCCGCCTACGGCCGTCCGATCAGCACCCCGCCGCAGCGCGAGGAGCGGCCCGGCGGACTGATCTCGGCGGTCCGCCGGTAGAGCGCCTCCCGGTTCCCTGGATGATCGATTCCTACTGGGTCCTGATGCGTGGAGCCAGGTTCATGCGCGGCCAGCCGGTCATGCGCGCACCGACCGCCTGCGACCACTAAAGTTCGCCGGGCATTCGCCTGGCTGGATGGTGGTGTGGTCGACAGTCCCTCGCCGTGAACGAAGTGCTGCCGCAGTTGAACGAGCTGCTGTTTTCCTCGATCGAGGGCGTGTTGGTGGAATCGGTCAAGGCGATCGTTACCGTCGTCCGGGTCGAGGCCCGTACGATCGCGGGGCGGGCGGCCTGTCCGGGGTGCGGGTGCTGGTCGGGGCGAATACACGGCTCCTACCCGCGATTTCCTCGTGATTTGCCGACGGCAGGCAAGTTCGTCGTGGTGTTGGTGCGGGTGCGGAGGTTCGTCTGCGAGGAGGAATCCTGCGAGCGCATGACCTTCGCCGAGCAAGTACCCGGCCTCACCCGCAGGTTCGGGCGACCGACCGAGCGGCTGCGGTCGATGCTGGTGTCGATCGGTCTTGCGCTCGCGGGCCGGGCCGGTGCCCGGATGGCGGATGCCTTCAAGGTTCCGGTCAGCCGGAACACCCTGTTGAGGCTGATCGCCTCGCTTCCGGACCCCGCCACCGCAGTACCCCGCGTGGACGAGTACGCCCAGCGCAAGGGCCGTGTCTACGGAACCGTGCTCGTCGACGTCGAGCCACGTCGCCCGGTCGACCTCCTTCCCGATCGGGACGCAGACACGCTCGCGGCCAGGCTCGCCGAGCGGCCCGGCATCGAGATCGTCTGCCGTGATCGGGTGCCCTTCTTCGCCGAAGGTGCCACCCGCGGCGCCCCGCAGGCCCTCCAGGTCGCCGACCGATGGCATCTCTGGCACAACCTGGGCGAAGCCGCTGAGAAGTGCGTCTACCGGCACCATGGCTGCTTGCGTCCCACGCCGGCCCAGCCTGAGGAACCGCAGGACGAGGCGGAGCCAGCTGCGTGGCCCTGGCCGACAGGGCACCGGTTCGCCGACGCACCCGCGCCAAGCACGCCACCATCCACGCTCTCCTCGCCGCCGGGTACAGCAAGCGGTCCGTCGCCCGGCAGCTCGGGATGACCCTCAACACGATCTTGCGTTTCTCCCGTGCCGCCACTGCGGAGGAGATGTTCACCGGGCAGTGGCAAAGCCGTGCGACCAGGCTCGATGACTACAAGCCCTACCTCGATCAGCGTTGGCAGGAAGGCTGCACCAACGCCGGGAGACTGTGGGAGGAGATCAAGGAACAGGGCTATCCCCGCGGCTACGCCAGTGTCCGTGCCTACGTCAGCAGGACGCTTCGCGGCAAACTCCAACCGGTCGGTCCCCGCCTGCCGTCAGCCCGGGCCGATACGCGCTGGATCCTCACCCACCCAGACGCCCTACCTGAAGGCGACCGGCTCCAGCTCAAAGCCGTCCTGGCCAATGGCCCCGAGCTGACGGCACTTGCCGAGCACATGCGCTCCTTCGGGCACATGGTCGGTCACCTCCAGGGTGACCAGTTGCCGACCTGGACCGAAGCGGCTCTCTCCACCACCGAACTGTCCAGCCTCCAGAGCTTCGCCCAGCACCTCGAACGCGACCTCGACGCCGTCACCGCGGGCCTCACACCGCCCTGGAACTCCGGCGTCGTGGAGGGTCGTGTCAACCGGATCAAGATGCTCAAGCGCCAGATGTTCGGCCACGCAGGATTCGATCTCCTGCGCAAACGAATCCTGTTGGCGTATCCGAGAGTCATGCGACCACACGAAGTGGACCAGATCCGCTGTCGGTTCTCGGGGTCTGGCTCAACTTCTCTGGCGGGCCGGGGGGAAAGCCGGTCGACGGCGTCATCGCGGAGGCCAAGCGGGTGGTCTGCTGGGGCCGATTCTGGCTCCGCACGGACGAGACACCTGCTCGCCGCCAATTCGGCGTGCCGAACGTTGCCACTTGATGCGATCATGCTGTCCGCCGACAGAGCGGGGAGAGCGTATGGCCGGCCTGACAGTGACGGTGTGTCTGCCGCCCGGAGCCGCGGACGACATCGACGGGGCCCTCACTGAGGCCCTCGCGCCGTTCGACCAGAACGGTGACAACCCCGTGGACCGCGGCATGTGGGATTCACGCCGCATCCATGGCGGCAGCAACGGTCGGGGATTCGCGGTCGTCCGCGGACACGAGGACGATCCCAGGCTGGTCCACGACGAGCCCCGATACGACGGCATCCCCGCTCCCAGCGCTCCAGGAGTCTGTGCCGGAGGACCGCGTGCCCTCCTCGACTTCGCACGGCCGCAAGCCGCTTCCGAACGAGCTACAGCCGCGTCCTGGGACCTGTGGCACCGTCTTTCTGGAGTACACCCGCCGGCCCTGCCCCTCAAGGTCTTCGTGGACCGTTGGGAAAATGATCCGCACGCCTTCCCGGGCGGCCCCTGGTCCGACGGCATGGTGGCCGCCTACCAGGCCCAGCCGCTGATCAAGGCATACCTCGATCACCCCTGGAGCCTCGGCCTGGGCTATTCAGGCCCCCCGTTCTATGCGGAGCATCCCGTCATCGGCTTCCGCGGCAGCCGTGCCGACTACATCCGTGAGCTCTCCTGGGTTCCGCAGGACACGGACGTACTCACCATGGACGGCTGGTGGCGAGAGAGCGACGGAAGCGCCCTTCACGCGTACTGCGACCCGGAATCGTGTCCTCACGAACCCCCCGAGCCCAGCGTCTGGCCGGGCAGCGAGGCATACCTGTCGCAACTGCCCCACGACACGATCCTGGTACGAGCGCACTGTCACTGCTGACGCCTCGCGAAAGCTGTGCCAGAGCCGGTTCTCGTGAGCAGAACCGCTTGGGGTTGAGTGCCGGATCGCGCAGAACCGAGGGGGCGGTGCGGGGAGTGTCACCCGTCGCTCCAGCGCATGGTGGGGCTGTCGGCAGGTGCTGGAACGACGGGCGGAGCTGTCCCTGGTCGTCCAGGCGCTGTCGCGTTCGGCACCGCGTCTGGAGCAACGGCATCAGGTCGGGCATCCTGGGCTTACCGGCCTATCCCGCTCGTACCGTCGGACCGGCCGGGGAGGGGGAGCAGCGTGAACGCCGACGACCGTACGGGGCCGCGTCAGTGGTCCACCACGTCGCCCAAGGACCTCGACCGGCTGGCCCGCGGGGTGCTGAGGGCCGCCCGTGACGCGGCCCGTGAGCTGCGGCGGGACCCTCCGGACCCGGTTCAGCGAACGTGGGCCCTGGGCAAGCTGGCGGGGCAGACACAGGCGATGCTGGGGCCCGGCCTGCCGGACCACCCGCCGGTCGGGGCCGCAGCGCAGGAGGGATTCGTCCGGACCGCTCTCGCTCTCGCCGTGCACGTGCGGGCGCACAGCTGGGCGGAGGCCGACCTCGGCGCGGCCGGCGTGCGGGGCCAGTCCGACGTACTGCACCTCGGGGAGCGCCGCACGGCCGATGCCTTCGACGTCCTCGGGCGGCTGATGCTCCCGCACTCCTCGTCCGAGGGCTGGACCGCCACCCTTGTCACCGACCTGGCCCGCGGTGACAAGACGCTGGAGGCGGCGGTCAAGGTGGGCAAGTACATCCTGCACCCCACCTTCCTGGCCCTCGCCGACGACGCGACCCGCGTCCTCGGCGAGGCCCTGCACAACCGCAGTGTGCGCGACCTGTATGAGCTGACCGACTTGCTGCGCCATTACGCGGGCGCCGCTGAACTGTCCCACCCGGCGGCGGGGTTGGTACCGGCCCCAGCCGTCGACGTTCCGGCGCCTGAGGTCGACGGCCCGTCCGTGATGGAGTTGGCAGAGCTGCTGGGGTGGCAGGACTTGGCGCCCGACGAACCGGTGCCCGACGAGCCGATGGTCGACTCCGTCCTGGAACCGATCGACATCACGGACGAGGACGAACCCGTGGTCGGAGACGTGATCATCCTGGACAAGCTGCCTCCCCTGGACGGTGAGGAACTGCCAGCCGAATCCATTGGCATCTCCCTTCAGGACCGGGACGAACCAGGACTCGCGGGCGGCAGTTCGGACACCGACACCTTGGGATTCGACGACCCTCACCCGCGGGGCCACGATCGCGGCCACGGTTCGTTCGGCTTCTTCTGACCGGCGCTGTCGACGCGTACTCGGACATGTTCCTTCGAGACCCCTTGCCGACCAGGCGACGCACGGGCGTTGAAGGTCCGAGGTTGTGTTTCTGTCCCGTGCCAAGGGAGTACGCGGCAAGCGCGCCGGTCACCCGCGCGAGCGGCCGACTCAGCGGCGGGCATCCGCCTGTGAGAATCACGTGGTGACCAACGCGAACGAGATCTCCCGCCAGATGCTGCTTCGCCGGGGTTTCGCCCTGGAGTACGCCACGCTGGGCTGGAACGTGGTCGGCATCGTGGTGCTGGCCATCGCCGCGATCTCCGCCCGGTCAGTGGCCCTGGCTGGCTTCGGCCTGGACTCCCTGATCGAGATCGGCGCGTCCACTGTCGTGATCTGGGAACTCTCCGGCACCGGCGAAGAGCGCCAGCGCCGGGCCCTGCGGCTGATCGGCTTCGGCTTCGCCCTGCTCGCCCTCTACCTGCTGGCGCAGTCCACCATCGTGCTCGTCACCGGCTTCCACCCGCACCACTCGCCCCTCGGTATCGCCTGGACCGCGGTGACCGCCGTCGTCATGTTCACCCTGGCCGCCGGCAAGGCCCGCACCGGTGTGGGTCTGGACAACCCGGTCCTCAAGACCGAGGGCCGGGTCACCCTGATCGACGGCCTGCTCGCCGCCGCCGTCCTGCTCGGTCTCGTCCTCAACTCCGCTCTCGGCTGGTGGTGGGCCGACCCCGCCGCCGGCTACGTCCTCGTCTACTACGCGGCCCGCGAGGTCCGGGAGATCCTTTTCGGCGAGCACTGACCTCCCGAGCTCGCCCTACTCGGGTGCGACCAACCGGTCCGATCCAGGTACGGCCGCACGTCGATCGCGCTCAGCAGCAGGCGGATGCCGCCGCGTCGGGCATTCCGGCAGAGGTAGTGGCGCAACACACGCTGCCCTCCTGCTTGGTCAACGTGTCGGCGTCGGCCTTGACCACGTACATCTCCCACGGCTCCCGGCCAGGGCCGCGGACCCACACCTTTTCCTGAACGGCACAGCAGCAGGTCGCGTCGTTCTCTTCCACCGTGGCGAGTCCCACGTCGGTCAGCCGCGAGGTCGCCGCCACCACCTGCTCGCTGGTCTCGACCTCGACGCCCAGGTGGTCGAGGCGGGTGTCCTCACCGGCTGGACCCTCGATGAGGACGAGCTTGAGCGGCGGCTCGGTGATGGCGAAGTTCGCATAGCCAGGGCGGCGCTTGACCGGCTGGGCGCCGAACAGCTTGGAGCAGAAAGCGATCGAGCCTTCCAGGTCGGGAACGCGCAGGGCGAGCTGGACACGGGACATGGCGGTCTCCCATCCGGAAGCATCTTGTTTCGACATCTGTCGATTCAGAAAACGTTGCCAGCGGATGAGACTCGCGGTCTCAGTGGAAGTGGTCACGGCGACGCCATCCGGGACTGTGCTGTCTACGCTGTATCGATGCTGCCATACGAAGAACTGACCCCACCTGAACGTGAGTTGTGGGACGCCTTCCCCGAGGGTCGCCAGGTGGACCTGCGCGCGGGCACGCCGAGCCGAGACGATCCGGCCGGAGGGGCGGACTGGGGGCCCGAACGCACGCTTCGAGCGGCCGTCGTGACAGCATTGGCCCGGGGAGGCAACGCGGCGCCACCGGGGGCGGTCACCGCTTTGCGGGTGGCCGGCGCGCGGATCACCGGTCATATCGATCTCGCTGGAGCGGAGATCGACCACATGTTGTGGTTTGAGGACTGCTGGTTCGAGGAGGGCCCGAGCCTCTATGGAGCGGCCACCCGGACGATTGGGATCATCGGCAGTCGGGCGCCCGGCATGGACGCCACATTGGCCCGGATAGAGGGCACCCTCAACCTGCAGCGATCGGTTCTCCACGACACGGTTTCGCTCATGAGAGCTCGGATCGCAGGCGAGTTGAAACTGGGCGAGGCGATGCTGTCGGCATCAGACCGTTGGGCGTTGTTCGCAGGCGGCCTTGTCATGGAAGGCGGGGTGTTCTGCCGCAGAGGTTTCACCGCGCACGGCGGGATACGGCTGCTGGGAGCCCAACTGCCCGGCGGCCTGTTCATGGAGGGAGCCCGACTGGACAACCCTGATGGTCCGGCGCTCGTCGCGGACAACGCCGTGGCCTCGACTCTGGTCTTCTCCAAGGGGTTCACCGCACAGGGGGCTGTATGCCTGCGCGGCGCGCAGATATCGGATCAGCTCACCTTTGACGGCGCCGTCCTCAACGGCGAGGACGTGGCCCTGGACTGCTCGCGGATGCAGGCAGGCGATGTGCACTTCACACCCGCCACACCACCCTCCGGCGCTGTGGACCTCCGGGGTGCCAAGATCACAGCCCTTCACGACGGCGAGGGTGTCTGGCCGCGCATCGTACGGCTACAAGGGCTCAGCTACGCGTCCATCCAGTCCAAGGACGGTCTACGAGGGTACGACGCAACACGCCGCGTGGAGTGGATCCGGCGCGAACCCGGCTACGCCCCACAGCCGTACGAGCAACTGGCGAGCTGGTACCGGCAGGTCGGCCATGAGGACGACGCCCGCAGAGTGCTGCTGGCCAAACAGCGTCACCGCCGCAGCACCCTGCATCCGGCCGGGCGAGTGTGGGGACACCTGCTCGATGCCTTGGTCGGGTACGGCTACCGTCCCTGGCTGGCCGGAGTGTGGATCATGGCTCTGACCGTTCTCGGCACAGTTGTCTTCGGGGGCCAGTCGCCGAAACAGACCCAGCCCGGCCAAGGTCCGCCGTTCAGCGCCCTCGTCTATACCCTCGACCTGCTGATCCCCATCGGCGGCCTCGGCCAGCGCACCGCTTGGTACTGGCAGGGAGGCGGCATCGCGCAATGGCTGTCCTACGCTCTGATCGCGGCGGGTTGGCTGCTGACGACGGCAGTCGTCGCGGGCGTGACCCGATCACTGAACAAGAGCTGACAACCTCCACCGACGCCATCAACAGGTCCACCGGACGGTTTCTTGGCCTCCCCCGGCGGCGCCTTCATCCGCTGGTTGAGGGCGGACCAGTTCTCGACTGGGAAGCGCACTGCCGTGGTGCAGGATCGAAGTGAGGCTGATCCTTTGGGGTGGACGCCCTGGCAGTGGATCTTGATGGTCCGGGGAGGGAGGTCCGGGTGGGACGCCGGTCTCCGTATCCGGAATCCGGAGGAGTTCCGCAAGGACGCCGTCGCGCTGTGCCGCGCGTCCGGCGGCACGCGCACGTACGCGGCGGTGGCTGCGGATCCCGGGATCGCCGGGGAGACGGCTGCGCACATGGGTTCGCAAGGACACACCGTTCGGTCCGCGCCCGAGCCGTCGCACGGCAGCGTGCAGAGTCCGGCCGAGCCGGCCCGGCCGGGGTAGAGGTCGGCGATCTGCCGCATCGTCAGCCCCGGCAGGTGGACGACCGGGCAGCCCATGTCCTTCGCGACCGCCAGCGGCAGGGCGCCGATCGAGGCCGGCTGATCCACCACGACCAGCACCGTTCCGCGCTCGGCCTGGAGTTTGGCGAACCGTTCGCGGAGCTTGGGTTCGGTGTTGGGCAGTCGCTTGTCGAACGGCTTCTGCCGGGTCGGGGTGACGGCGGTGGCGTGGTGTTCGCCCTTGCCGACGTCCAGGCCGAGGAAGACGTCGATGTCGCCGGTGTCGATCACGTGCAGGCCCTCCATCACGCTTTCGTCCGGCCTTGCCAAGGCATCGAGCTGCCACATCCACGTTACGGAGAGCTCTTCCGGCTCGGGTGGAGCCGGTGCTCACGCCCTTCATCAGCGGTCCGTCGATGCCTGCGGACCCGGTGACACCCCGCCCGGATCATCAGCAACAGGAGGGAGGAAGTCATGCCGGACCCGAAGGCCAGAGGCCCCGTTGCGGAGCCATGAAGAAGGTAACGGTGGGGGGTGGATCGGGTTGTCGGGTTGGGTCGTGGTTGGGGGGTGGTGGGGGTTTTGGTCTTGTGAATATACGGGCTAGCTGGTTTGGTTTGGGGTGGTTGCAGGGAGCATGTTGTGGGTTGATGGGTGGTGGGTTTGTGGTGCGGCAGGAGCGTGCGGTGCGGACGCGGCGTGCGATTTTGGATGCGGCGGCGTCGGTTTTTGATGAGCGTGGGTATGAGGCGGCGACGATTGGTGAGGTGTTGGTGCGGGCGGGGGTGACGAAGGGGGCTTTGTATTTTCATTTTCCGTCGAAGCGGGCGTTGGCGGAGGGGGTGTTGGGGGAGCAGTTTGCGGGGTTTGTGCTGGCGCCGCGGGTGAGTAAGTTGCAGGAGTTGGTGGATATGGGGTTGGCGTTGGCGTATCGGATGCGGTGTCGTCCGGTGGTGTCTGCGTCGGCGCGGTTGTCGTTGGGGCAGGAGATGGGGGCGGTTTTCGGGACGTGGACGATCCGGACGTGGCTGGATGCGACGGAGAAGGTGTTGCGGGAGGCGCGGGAGCAGGGGGAGTTGTTGCCGCAGGTGGATGTGGCGGAGAGTGCGTGGGTGTTCTCGGCGGCGTGGACGGGGGTGCAGGTGTATTCGCATACGTTGTCGGGGCGGGAGGATCTGGTGGAGCGGGTGTGTGTGTTGTTTGAGCATCTGCTGCCGAGTGTGGCGGTGCCGGCGGTGCTGGGCAGGCTGGTGATTGATCCGGCGCGGGCTGCTGAGGTGGCTGCGGAGGGGGAGCGGCTGGCTGCGGAGGCGGGGGAGCGGGCGGGTGTGGACGGGGTCGGTGCCCCGGCCTGACCCCGGCCTGCTTTCCCCGGCCTGCCCGGTCCGGCCTGCCCGGCCTGCCCCGGCTCGCCCGGTCCGGCCTGCACGGCCCGCTCGGCTCGCTCGGTCCGGCCTGCCCGGTCCGGCCGGTCCGGCCTGCCCGGTCCGGCCTGCACGGCCCGCTCGGCTCGCTCGGTCCGGCCTGCCCGGTCCGGGCCTGCACGGCCCGCCCCGGCTCGCCCGGTCCGGCCTGCCCGGTCCGGGCCTGCACGGCCCGCCCCGGCTCGCCCGGTCCGGCCTGCGCGGCCTGCCCGGCCCGCCTGGTCCGGCCTGCACGGCCTGCCCGGTCCGGCCTGCCCGGTCCGGTCTGCCTGGCCTGCGTGGCCTGCTCTGTCCGGTCTGCCTGTTTGGTCTGTCTGGTCTGTGGGTCTGTCTGGCCTGTTCGTGTGTGGGTGGTCTCGTCTTGGCCGGCCGGTGTTGCTTCTGTGTGCCTGGCCCTGGCCCTGGCCCTGGCCCTGGCCCTGGGTCTGGGTCTGGGTCTGGGTCTGGCTGTGGTGTGGGCCTGGTCTGGGTGGGTGTGGGGTGGGGGTTCCGGCGGGGTGCGAGTGGGTGTCGAGTGCGGGCGCTGATGGTGGGGCGGGCCTGCGGGGGCCCTTCGTGTGGTGTCGTGTGTTTTTCGCGGCTGTGCCTGGTCTGTGGTGTGGGGGGCTGTGTGCACGGCCGGGGTGTCGGGGTGTCGGGGTGTGCGGGGCGGCCGGGTAGGGCGGGTGGGGCGGGTCCCTTCCGGCGGGCGGGGTCCCCGGTGGTGCGGTCTGGTGGTGTGTCCTGGTAGCAGCGGGGCCCGGTGGCGGGGCCTGGTGTGGGGGTGTGGCGGGGGCGGGTCTCTTTCCCGGTGGGTGGGGTCCGGTGGCGGGGTGGTCCGGGGTGGGTTGCGGACCGGTAAACATACCGCGCGTGCGGTTTGGTAGGGTGGGTGGTCCGGGTGTGTCCGGGGGTGGCGGTGGTAGGTGGTGGGCTGGGGAGGAGGGGTGGGGGTGGTCAGGCAGGTGCGGGCGGTGCGGACGCGTCGGGCTCTGGTGCGTGCGGCGGCGGAGGTGTTTGCGGAGGACGGGTATGCGCTTGCTTCGTTGCCGGTGATCAGCAGGCGGGCGGGTGTGAGTACGGGGGCGTTGCATTTTCATTTTCCGAGCAAGGATCTGCTGGCGCGTGAGGTGGAGGCGGTGGCGACGGCTGCGGTGCAGCGGCTGGTGGTGCGGGAGGGTGTGGCGGCGGGGGGCGGGGGGGTGCAGTTGCTGGTGGATGTGAGTGGTGATCTGGTGGCGGCTCTGGGGGTGGATCCGGTGCTGCGGGCGGGGTTTGAGCTGGGGGGTGATCCTTCGCGCAAGAGTGCGGAGGGGCCGGGGCGGTGGTGGAGTGAGTGGGTGTATGCGCTGCTGTGTGAGGCGCAGGGTGCGGGGGAGCTGGCGCGGGGGGTGTCCCCGGAGGCGGCCGCGGTGGCTGTGGTGGCCTCGGTCGCCGGGTTCGGCCGGCTGGCCGCCGGTCACCGTGTGGGTTCCTCGCCCCGTCTGGTGGAGGAGTTCTGGGCGCTGCTGCTGCCCGGCCTCGTGGCGCCCTCGCGCCGGCTGCCGGTGCTGCCCGGTCCCCGGGCTGCCGGGACCGACCGCACCCCCAGGTAAACAGACCGCATGGTCCGGCAATGGGGAAGTCAAACCGCTGGCCGGACGGCCGCGGCCACCGGAATCACGCCCGGTTGGTCGGCTTATGTGCGGTAAGCCGGGTTCTCTCGAGGGGATCTCGAGCACCGGCGGAGAGAAAACAAGACGACCGGTTTGAGATTGACATACCGTCCATGCTGTTTTTTACTCGGTGTGTCGGGTGGATCCCGGACGGCGGGCGCGGCTCACCCGCCGCCGGCCCTCCGGCGGACCAGGGCCCGGCAGTCCCGGTCCCGGCGGACCAGGGCCCGGCAGTGTCGCGGTCCGGTGGTCCGGGGTCTGGCGGTCCGGACCCGGCGGCCCGGTGGTCCGGGGTCTGGCGGTCCGGGTCTGGCGGCGTTGGGGTCCGGTGGTCCGGGGTTTGGCGGCGTTGGGGTCCTGCGGTCCGGGGCCTGGTGGTCGGTCCGGGGTCTGGTTGTGCCGGTGGTCTGGTGGTCCGGGAGTTTGGGGCCGGGGCTGTGCGGGTTCCGGCCGTGTCTGGGGCTGGGTTTGGGGCTTGGGTTTGGGGTTTGGGTGTTGGCGGGGTCCGAGGGGTTGGGCAGGGCGCAGTGGACGGACAGGGGAGACGGCGTGGATACCGACATACTCGGCACTCTTGCTGTGCGGGAGAAGGGCGTTTCGATTACTCCGACTGCTCCCAAGCCGCGGCAGGTGCTGGCCCTGCTGGTGGTGCAGGCCGACCAGATGGTGCCGGTGGGCATGCTGAGTGAGGAGTTGTGGGGCAGCAGGCCGCCGCGCAGTGCGCGGCCCACGCTGCAGACGTACATTCTGCAGCTGCGGGAGCTGATCACCGCGGCGCTCGGGCCGGATGCGGCTGATGCCCGTACGGCCAAGGACGTGCTGCTGACCGTGCCGGGCGGTTATCTCCTCAAGAGCGGCGGGGGCGGCAGTGATGTGCGGGAGTTCGAGCGGCTGGCCGGGCTGGGCTACCGGGCGATGGACGCTGCCGACTTCCCCGAGGCGGCCCGGCATCTGCGGGCCGCGCTCGCGCTGTGGTCCGGGCCGCCGCTGGCTGATGTGCATGCCGGGATGCACCTGGTCACCCAGGTCAAACGGCTGGAGGAGAGCCGGCTGTGTGCGCTGGACCAGCGTATCGAGGCCGATCTGCGGCTGGGCCGCCACCGTGAGCTGCTGGCGGAGCTGACCGTGCTGGTCAGCCGCTATCCCACCCACGAGAGCCTGTGCGGGCAGTACATGCTGGCCCTGTACCGTTCCGGGCGCCGGGGCGAGGCCCTGGACGCCTACCAGCGGCTGCGTGCGACCCTGGTGCGCAGTCTGGGCCTGGAACCGTCGGCGGCGCTGAGCAAGCTGCAGCGTTCCATCCTGATGGCCCGGCCGGACGGCTCACCCGCCACCGCTACTGCTCCCGGTTCCGCCGGGCCGGGCTCCCCGGGCAGCGGCCCCGCCGGGACCGGCCGCCTCGCTCCGGTCGGCTGACCGCCTCTCGTCCCGGCCGGCCGGCCCCTCGTGCCCCGGCCGGCTGACCCTTCTTCTGGCTCCGCTTCTGTCCAGGTCCCGGTCCCGTCCGCCGGGACCTGGCGCATGCCCCGGTCCCGGTCCGCCCCCGGCAGGCCCCCGTACGCCCGGGTCTGCGTCCGTGGCCCGCCGTCCGGCTACTCACCCCGCCCGCCCGTCCGGCCCGTCCGGCCTGTCCGGCCCGTGCCGCCCGTCCGGTTCTCACTCCGCCGCGTCCGGCCTGTGCCACCCGGGCTGTACGGGCTGCTGGTGCCGCCCGTGCCGCCCGTGCCGCCCGTGCCGCCCGTGCCGCCCGTCCTGCCCGTCTTGTCTGGGCTGCTCATCCCGCCTGTTCCGTCCGTGTGGTCCGGGCTGTGCGTGGTGTGCGGGCGGTCCGGGGTGTGCGTGGTGTGCGGGTTGCTGGGGCCGGCTGTGTGGGCTGTGGCGGCTGCGGTGGATGGCGTTCGGGTGGTGTGGGCGCTGTCGCCCGGTCGGCGGGGCGGGGGGTGGCGGGTGGGGTGGGGGTCCGGGCGGGCGCGAGGCGGGCTCGAGTGGTGGGGGGCAGGGTGGGGGTGCGCCTGGAGGAGGTGGGGCCGGCATGTCGTCGCGCGTGCACGCCTGTGAGCACACGGTGGGGGTGGCCGCTCCGGCCGGTGTCGTGTACGGGATGCTGGCCGATGCCGCGCGCTGGCCGGTGTTCTTGCCCTCGGTCGTGCATGTCGAGCGTCTCGATTTCGACGGGGTCCAGGAGCGGCTGCGGATGTGGGAGCTGGCGGATGACACCGCCGACGCCGATGACACCGCCGGTGCCGGTGCCGGTGCCGGTGCGGGTGCGGGTGCGGGTGCGGGTGCGGGTGCCGGTGCCGGTGACGCCGCCGGTGCGGGTGCCGGTGACGTCGCGGGTGCGGGTGCCGGTGACGTCGCGGGTGCGGGTGTGGGTGTGCTGGGGGGCCGGGTTGGTTCCTGGTATGCCCGGCGGGTGCTGCATCCCGGTGCCCGGGCGGTCGTGTTCGAGCAGGAGGACGCCGCCTGGCCGGGCAGTGTGGTCTCGGGTGTGTGGAGTGTGCGGCCGGCGGGTGAGGCGGAGTGTGTGCTGGGCCTGCGTCAGGAGCGCGGGCTGCCGGTGGCGGCCGCGGACGGCGCCCGCCGGGAGGCGGAGGCGGATGTGTACCGCCGGCTCGCGGCGGTACGGCGGGCGGCCGGGCGGTGGGAGCAGCTGGACGAGCTGCTGCTGTCGTTCGAGGACCGGGTGCGGATCGGGGGCCCCGCGGAGCTGGTCTACGACTTCCTCTACCGGATCGGCCGCTGGCCGGGGCGGCTCCCGCACGTGGAGCGGGCCGGTGTGCGTGAGGACGTGCCGGGGATCCAGGTGGTGTCCCTGGACATGTGTGCCGTGCCGGGCGGGCGGACGGTGAGCACGCGGGAGGTGCGGCTGTGTTTCCCGCACGCCGGGCGGATCGTCTACAAGCAGACGCGCACGCCCGAGCTGATCGCCGCCCACAGCGGCGAGTGGTCGCTGCTGCCGGACGCGTCCGGGGTCACGGTCGTCGCGGCCCACCAGGTGATGCTCCGGCAGGAGGCCGTCCCCGCGGTGCTCGGTGCGGGCACCGGCCTGCTCGAGGCCCGTGACCATGTCCGGGCCTGGCTGTCGCGCGCCAGTACCGAAACGCTGGGCCTGGCCAAGTGGCATGCGGAGAGCACCGTGCGCCGTCTGCGGTGAACGGATGACCTGCGATGAACAGCCGACCAGCCGACCAGCCGACCAGATGACCAGATGACCAGATGAACAGGAGGCCGGTCATGGCCGTCACCCAGCCCGCCGCGCCCGGCGTGCCCGCCCCTGCCCGTACCGCCCCGGCGGCTCTGCCGCCCGCGGCTGTTTCCACCGCTCGGCCGCCCGCCGCGGCGTCCGGGCCGGCGGTGCCGGCGGCAGGGAAGGAGGCGGGGAGCGGGGGCGGGGGCGTTGTCCGCCGGGCCGGGCCGGTCCCGGGAGCGCTGGCGCACCGGTATGCCGCGCTGGCGCCGCCGCTCCCGGTGGCGCTCGCCGCGCTGCGGCTGGAGGTGCTGCTGGGTGATCCCCTCGACGCGGCCAACCCCTACAGCCTGCCCGCCCTCGCCGCCCCCGCCGCTCCCCTCTCCGCCGCCTCCGCCGCCTCTGTCGGGTCCTCCGCCTCCGTCGCCTCCGTCGCCTCTGCAGGGTCTGCCGGGGCGGGGGTGGAGGAGGGGTGGGCCGGGCGGGCGGGCGCGCTTCTTGCGGCGGCCGGTCTGGGCCAGGTACGCGCCGCCGACCAGCGGGTACGTGCCCTGCGCCCGCTCCTGCGCCGGGATTTGGCCCTGGGACATGCCGCGGGCAGGTGGGGCGGGCCGGGTATGTTGTCCGCCCGGCATGCCCCAGGGCAGGCCGGGCAGAGGTGGCCCGCGCACCCGGTGTCCTCTTCGGTGCCTGCCGCGCTGCTCGGCCCGGCGGCCCTGGTGGCCGCCGCCGGCAGCGTGCTGCGCCAGGCCGCGCTCACCGTGGCCGGCCGCGGTGGCGGTGAGCCGGCCCTGCGGCAGTGGCAGCCCGTGCTCGCCGCCGCCTTCGCCGACCTGCTGGCCTGCGAGAGCCTGACCTGTGTGGCGCTGCGCCGCCCGGCCGCCCCGGCCACCGGTCCGGAGGCGGACTTGGGGGCGGACCTGGGGGCGGGGCTGCTGGGTGCGGTGGCCGGCTATGTGGTGCCGACCGTGCTGGCCGACGTACTGGCGCAGCTGGGACTGGTCCTTGCCGAATGCGGCCACGGGCCGTCCAGTACCGGGGGCGGGATGCTCGCGAAACTGACCCGTGACCTTCCCCTGGCCGGGGTGGACGCGGCGGGCGCCGCGTACTGGCAGGCCTGCCTGGTCAGGGCCCTGCCGGCGCTGGCGGCCGAAGAGCCCCGCGCCGCGCACCGCGGCCCGGTCC
Organism: Streptomyces sp. NPDC107454; assembly: GCF_055582885.1. NCBI lineage: Bacteria > Bacillati > Actinomycetota > Actinomycetes > Kitasatosporales > Streptomycetaceae > Streptomyces > Streptomyces sp. NPDC107454. Next base: position 54,433 of record NZ_JBVJPA010000024.1, read on the forward strand.
CCGCTCCCTTCCGGCTCGCCGGCCCGCCCGCCCCCGCCCCCGGCGTCGCAGCTGCCGCTGCCGCTGCCGCTGCCGGGGGCGGGGGCGGGCACACCCCGGACGGGCACGAGTCCGGCCGCTTTACCCCGGGCGGGCACACCCCGGGCGGGCGCACCCCGGGCGGGCGCACCCCGGGCGGGCATGAGCCGGTCGGGGCGCAGCCGGGCGGGTACGGCGTGGGCGGGGACCGTGTGGTGCTGTCCGGTCTGCTGCGCGCCGGTGCCGCCCGCGCGGACGGTGCGGACGGTGCGGGCCGTGTCGCGCTGGGGGCGCTGGCGCGGCGGCTGCTGACCGAGCAGCGCGCGCTGCGCCGGCCGTGCCGTACGGCGGGCGCGGATCCCGGCGCTGTGGCGGCGCGGGCGCTGGCGGACCGGCAGGCCCTGCTGTGGCTGGCCGCCGCCGTGCTCGGTGTCAGGGAGGCCGCCGACGACGGCCGTGGCCTGTTTCTGGGCGGTACGCACTGGGCGCTGCTCGCGCTGTCGGGCATCGCGGGACGGCTGGGCGTGCCGCTGCCCGGCGATGCCCCCGACCCGCGCGGACCCGTCTGGGCGGAACTGGCCGGCCGCGTCCGCCGCGGCGTGGACTGCGACGTGTACGCCACCCGGCTGCTGTGGTGAGCGGGCACAGCCCGGCCGACGGCCCGGGCAGCACCACACCCCCCGGGACCGCACCCCCCGGGACCGCACCCCCCGGGATCACGCCTCCTGGGACCGCATCTCCCGGGATCACGCCTCCTGGGACCGCATCTCCCGGGACCGCATCTCCCGGGACTGTGTCCGTCGGGGCCGCGCCCCCGGAGGCCGCATCTCCCGGGGCCGTGCCCCCCGGCGCCGTGCCCCCCGGCGCCGTGCCCCCCGGCGCCGTTCCTGCTGGGTCCGTGTCCGCCGGGGCGGGTTTTGGGGGGCCGGGGCGGAACGGGGCGGGGGAGGGCGGGGGAGAGCGGGTGCCCGGTCCGCTGCTGCCCGTACTGCCGTCCGGCCCGCCGCCGGGGACCTCGCCTGTTCCGCTGCCCGGTGCGCCGTCCGGTGTGCCGCGCGGTCTGCAGGCCGGGCTGTTGTCGGCCGGTGCGCCGTCCAGCGCGCCGCCGGGTGCGCCGCCGGGTGTGCCGGACGGGTGGGGGTCCGGGGGGCTGTCGGGGCTGTCGGCGGGGTCGTTGTTGCACGTGGCGGGGCCGGACGGGCCGTGGGAGCAGGTGCACGACCAGCTTGCCGGGCAGGGCCATGCCCTGGTGCACACCACCTGGGGGCAGTGGCTGACGGCGGCGCTGCTGGATCCCGGGCTGCGGTCTCTGCTCGGCCGTGACTGGCCGCGTTACCGGCAGACGGCCGCCCCGGCGGGACGGCTGCGGTTCGCCGTTTCCCGGATGGTCCTCAAGCACACCGCGGCCGCCGCGCTCGAGGTCCCCGCGGACGCCCTCGACCTCGCCTACCGGCCGGGCGGCCGCCCGCATCTGCGCGGCCTGGCCGAGGCCGAGGTGAGCCTGGCCCACACCGACGAGCTGATCGTGGTCGGCATCAGCCGCAGCGGGCCGATCGGGGTGGACGCCGAGCCCGTCACCCGCCGGCCCTCTTTCGAGCTGCTGCGCCCCTACGTGTGCACCCCGGAGGAGGCCGCGGAGCTCGCCGCGCTGGGCGAGGACGAGCGGGCGCTGCGGCTGCTGCACCTGTGGACCCTCAAGGAGGCCTACACCAAGGCGCTCGGGCACGGCATGCGGCGCCGTTTCTCGGCGGTCGGGTTCCGCCGCGACGAGCAGGGCCGTACGGTCCTGGCCGGCGAGCCGGACGACGCGGCGCGGTGGGTTCTGGCCACTCATCTCGTCCACGGCCGGTATCTGGTCAGCAGTGCCCGCCGTCCGCCGCGGGAAATCGAGACCGCTTCGCGGCCCGCTCCATACCCGCTCGAGGAATCAGGCCTCCCACCTGCGGCGACGTTAGGCTGGCAGCTGCCGGGCAGCTCCGGCGCACAGCCGACATGACGAGAGGCGGGCGTCGTGAACCACCGTGCAGCCACCCCACCGCACCCGGCCCGGCCCGCCCCCGCCCGGCCCGCCTCCGTGCGGTCTGTTCCCGTGCGGGGCGCCGCCGCGGGACGTCCCGGCGGCAGCTTTCGCCGCCGCCCGGCCCGTCGCGGGCCGGGCGCCGCGGCCCGCGCCCACCGCCCGGCCGGCCCGTCCGCCGTCACCCCGCCCGATGCCGTCCCGCCCGCACCCGCGGCACCCGCAGCGGACGCACCCGCAGCGGACGCACCCGCAGCGGCTGTGCCTGCAGTGGCCGTGCCCGCCGTGCCTGTCCTTCCCGTGCCTCCCATGCCCCTGCCGCTCCTGCGGTCCTTGCCGCCTCTGCGGTCCTTGCCGCTCCTGCGGTCCTTGCCGGTCCTGCCGGTTTTGCCGGCCGTGCTGGTCCTGCTGGCCGGGTAAGGGGTGCGGGGGGCCGGCCCGCCGTGCCGCGGGGGCGGGTTTTGGGGTCCGGGAGGGCGGATGAGCAGCCAGGATGTGCCGCAGGGCGCTGTTCTTGCCGTGGTCCACGAGCCGGTGGCGCTGTCGCCGGGCGGTCCGCTGGTCCTGGAACTGCGCGGCCCGCTGGGCCCGGCGGACGCCGAGACGGTCGCCGCCCGGCTCGCGCAGCGCCACCGTGCCTTCGGTGTCGCGCTGGACAGTCACCGGCCCGGTCACCACACGCTGCGCCTGACCCCGCCCGCCGCGGGCGCGCATGCTGCGCTGCCCGCGGACCTGCTGGCCGACCTGCTGGCGCCGCCCCCGCCGGGCGGGGAGGTCCTCCCGGTCACCGGACACCAGCAGACCCTGCTGCGCGCCGCCCTCACCCCCGCCCCCGCCGGCACCGGTACTGGTACCGGTGACAACAGCGGCAGCAGCGGCAGCAGCGGTGACGGGGGCCGCAGCGGTGACGGTGGTGGGGTCGAGCAGTTGTACTGGGACTGGTCCGGGCCTCTCGACGTGGCGCGGTTCGCCGCGGCGTGGCAGTCCGTCGTCGACCGGGAGTGTGTGCTGCGGGCCTGTTTCGACTGGGTCGCCGCGCCGCGTCTGGTGCTGCACGCCCGGGCCGAGGCGGACGTCGCCGTGTGGTCCCCGGCCGCCGTCACCTGGCCCCAGCTGCTGCGGCGGGACCGGGCGCGGGGGTTCGCGCTGCACCGGCCGGGGCTGCTGCGCCTGACCCTGCTGGCGGCGGAGCCCGGCGGGGGTGCGGGCGCGGCGCCGCCGCGGGTGCTGCTGACCTATCACCCGGCGCTCCTGGACGAGCGGGGTGTGCACCTGCTGCTGCGGGAGTTCTACCGCGCCTACGCCGCCGGCGGTGTCCTGCCGGGCGGGGAACGCCGTCCCGATCTGCGTGACCATGCCCGCTGGCTGGCCGGCCAGGACACCACGGCCGCGCGGCAGTTCTGGGCCCGCGCGGTGCCGCCGCCGCACACCGCGACCCGTCCGGGGCGGCCGGGCGGCGCCACCGGGCAGAGCGGGCCCGGTCTGCTGCACACCCGGCTGCGGGCGCCGGAGACCTTCCGGCTGCGTTCCTGGGCCGCGCTGCGCGGTGCCGCCGAGTCCAGCGCGCTGCACCTGGTGTGGGCGCTGCTGTTGTACCGGGCGGCAGGCGCCCGGGGGCCGCTGCCGGTGAGTTTCGGGGTGCAGCTGTCGGGCCGGGACATCGCCCTGCCGGGTGCCGCGGGCATTCCCGGCCTGCTGGACAGCCCGCTGCCGATGACCGTGACCGTCGATCCGGCCGCCCCGCTGGCGGACCTGCTGCACCAGGTCCGCGACACGCTGCTGGACCTGGCCGCCTACCCGTGGGCCAGCACCGAGACGATCCGTGCGTGGGCCCCCCGCCCGCCCGCCGCCCCCGGCTCTGTTGCCGGTCCCGCTGCCGGTCCCGCTGGCGGCCCTGTTGCGGGGCCTGCTGCGGGTGCGGGTGCGCTCTGCGGTGCCGGCAGCACGCTGGTGCGTTTCGACGGCCCGCTGGTGCTGCCGAAGGTCCTGCGCGGCGAACTCGCCGCCCAGGGCGTCCACGCGGACACCCCCCGCAGCGCGGCCGGCAGCACCGGCGGGCCCCTCACCCTCGCCGCCCGGCACGACACCGCGGGCGGCCTGGTCCTGGGCCTGTTCCACGACCGGGCGCAGCTGGCGGACGAGGACGCCGCCGCCCTGCACTCCCAGTGCGTGCGCCTGCTGCGCGCGCTGCCCGAGCACCGGCAGGCCGGGGCCAGTGCCGGACAGCTGCTGGACCTGCTGGCCCGGGCCGCGATACCGCGCATGGCCCGCCCGGTGCCGCCCGCGCCGCACCCCGCCCTGACCGTGCTGCGGCCCGGGCATCCGCACGCGGACGTGATCTGCCTGGTCACCGCCCCGGGTGTGCCGGCGGGCAGCTACGACCTGTTCGTCCGCGGCCACCGCGGCCCGGAGAAGATCGTGGCCGTGCGCGGTGACAGCGCGCCGGACGTGCTGCAGCAGGCACCCGGGCCGGGCCGGCGCCTGGTGCTGTGCGGGTGCGGGCCCGGCGGGAGGGCCGCCTACGAACTCGCCCGGCGCACACCGCATGCGCCCGGCATGGTCCCGGCCGTGGTCATGACCGGCATCGGCGACGCCGCCGCCAGCGCGTCCGCCCTCGCCCGCGGGGTGCGCGCCGTCCTCACCCCGCCCCCCTGAACCCGCCCCGCCCCGTGCCGGAACCGGTCCCGCCGAGCCGGGCATACGTTGTACGTCTGCTCGCCGCCGCGCATCCGCCAGGCCGGTGGTGACGCGGTCCCCCTTCCCCGCCGGTTTCCTGTGCCCCGGCGGGCTCCTGCCGGGGCCTGGCCCGTCGGCAGGCGCCGCGCGCGAGGAGTTCCCCGCTCACCCGTACGCCGGCCGGGCGCCCGGCCGGCGTACGGAGCGCCGCCTTGCATCCGATACCGGGAGCCTGGCCGCCCGCGGGGCCGGGACCGGCCTCTCTCACCACGGTGTTCAGCTCGCCGGGGCGTTCCTCCGCCGCTCGCGTGCGAGAGGGCACGCGCTTGGGAGGACAGGGCCCACCAGGCGCATCCGGCCGCCATCGGCTGCGGTGGCCGGGGCCGTGCACCGCATACGGCCCGGCGGTCACCGGCACGGTTGCACGGGCATCCGGACGGGCTGCGAAGCCCTCCGGCCAGGCGGTGAACCCGGCGCCCCGGAACGGGCGTCCACAGGTTCTGGGACGATCCGGTGCCCCGCACGCCCCCGGCTGTGCGGTCACCCCGGATCCCGCGGTGACCGGAGGCCCTCACCGGACCGGACCGGTGACGGCCACGACGGCCGCCCGGGACTCACCAGGGAGGAACGCACCGGGTACCCGAAGGGCCCGTGGCCACGGGGGCGGACAGGCGGAGAGACCGACGGGCAGCCCGGGATCCGCCGTCCACTCCACTCCACTCCACTCCGCTGCGCCCGCCGTACGTCCCCGCTGCGCCCGCCGCCCGTCCCCGCTGTGCCTGCCGTACGTCCCCGCTGTGCCCGTCCGCCGCCGGCCCGTACGCTCCTCCCGGTCCCGGTCCCGGTCCCGGTCCCGGCTCGTCCGCCGCCGGCCGCATCCCTCCGGCCGCTGCCCGCCCCCCGCCGCGACTTGCGGCGGGGGGCGGGCAGCGGCCGGGGGCGGGTCTGTCAGGCCGTGAACAGGTCGTAGGTGGAGCTGTGGCGTGGGCCTGCGAGGACGTCCAGCTGGGGGTCGACGGTCAGGACGGCCTGGTGGAGGCGTTGCAGCTGGGGGGAGGGTTCCACGCCCAGGTCCTCGATCAGCCGTACCCGCAGCCGGCGGTAGACCTCCAGCGCGGAGGCCTGCCGGCCGGAGCGGTAGAGCGCCACCATGGCCTGGGAGTGCAGTCCCTCGTGCTGGGGGTGACGGGCGGTCAGTTCGATGAGTTCGGCGATGAGTTCGGCGTGCCGGCCCAGCCGCAGGTCGGCGTCGATGCGCCGTTCCACGGTGACCAGCCGGCTCTCCTCCAGCCGCACCACCTCGATCTCCAGGACCGGCCCCAGCCGTACGTCGACCAGGGCGGGGCCCTGCCACAGGCCCAGGGCCGCCTTGAAACGGGCGGCGGAGACCTCGTCGTCGCCGCTCTCGAAAGCGCTCTGGCCCTCCCTGGTCAGCCGGTCGTACTGGTGCACGTCGACGCAGTCGGGCGGGATCTGCAGCAGATAGCCGCCGTGCCGGGTGGCCAGCACCTCCTTGGCGCCGCCCGGCGCACCGGGCCCCATCGCGGTGCCCAGCCGCCGGCGCAGCTGCAGGATGTAGGTCTGCAGCGTGGTCAGCGCGCTCTGCGGCGGCTGTGTCGCCCAGATCTCCTCCATGAGGGTCGGGACGGGCATCACCCGCCCGGGATACAACGCCAGCAGCGACAGGATCTGCCGCGGCTTGCCCGCGCTCGGAACGATGGATCCCCCGTTGACCTCGGCACTCAACGGACCCAGAACCTGAATCCTCACGGTCTCCTCCGCATTCCGTATGTCGTCGAGCTCCTTGTCCCGTTCCACTTTGTTGGCCGGAAATCCGCGCCGCCGCTCACGCTAGCCGCGGCCGTCCCCGTCCAGCGTTTTCCTGGATCCGTTCTCGAGCGGACTTCCAAGTCCGGTGCCGCGTACGGCGTTCGGCGCGCTGGAGAACGTGTGTACGGCTGCTCGAGGAGAACTCCTGATTCCGCTGTCGCCGCACTCCACACGGCTACCGTCGTCCCCTTTTCACGTGCCGGCGCGGCCGCCGGCCGGATCCGTAATCACCGCCACCGGCGCAGTCAAGACACCATGTGCCCGGCCCCGCCGCGTACGCGCCGCACCGCGCGCCGCCCGCGCCGCCGCCCGGCCCCCGCCGCCCCGCCGCCTGCCCGCCCGCACGGGCAGCGGCTGGCCGAAGCGTTTCCCCCGCCCCGCCCCCTGCCCTGTGATGCTCCGCGCCACCCCCCCGGTGCCGCCCCGGCCCGCCCCCGTGTGCGGCGGCCTTCGAGCGCGGTGAGAGCGGTTCTTGAGCCGGGTGGCCGACGGTGTCCCCACGACCGAAGGAGGGGGTATGGGCACGCCGGAGCATCACGAGCCCGTCCTGCGCGTGGAGCGCGGGCAGGCCAGCGACGAGGAACTGGCCGCACTGACCGTGGTGCTGCTCGCGCTGCGCGCGGGCGGCGCGTTCCCCCGCCGGGGCAGGCCGGTCAACGGCTCCCGCTGGTGGCGGCCCCGCACCCGCCGGGCCCCGCGCAGCTGGCAGTGACACCCCCCGCACCCGCCGGGCCCCGCGCGGCCGGCCGTGACACCGCCCCCCCGCACCCGCCGGGGTCCGGCGCAGCCGGCCGTGATGCGGAACTCCCCGCCCCAGAAAGGGACCTGACATGGCAATGACCACCGCCCCCGCCCCCGCCCAGGACCCGGCCCCCGCCCAGGACCCGGCGCCCGCCCAGGACCCGGCCGGCATCCGCGGACGCGTGGCCGAGCTGCACGCGATCCGCGAGGCGGCCCGGCTGGGCCCGGGGGAGAAGGCGACCGCCGCGCAGCACGCCAAGGGCAAGCTGACCGCCCGGGAACGCATCGCCCTGCTGCTGGACGACGGCAGTTTCCAGGAGGTCGAGCAGCTGCGCCGGCACCGGGCGACCGGGTTCGGCCTGGAGGCCAGGAAGCCGTACACCGACGGAGTCGTCACCGGCTGGGGCACGGTGGAGGGCCGTACGGTCTTCGTCTACGCGCACGACTTCCGTATCTTCGGCGGCGCGCTGGGCGAGGCGCACGCCACGAAGATCCACAAGATCATGGACATGGCCATCGCGGCCGGTGCGCCGCTGGTCTCCCTCAACGACGGTGCGGGCGCCCGCATCCAGGAGGGTGTGAGCGCGCTCGCCGGCTACGGCGGCATCTTCCAGCGCAACACGAAGGCGTCCGGCGTCATCCCGCAGATCAGCGTGATGCTCGGCCCGTGCGCGGGCGGCGCCGCCTACAGCCCCGCGCTGACGGACTTCGTGTTCATGGTGCGTGAGACCTCGCAGATGTTCATCACCGGCCCCGACGTCGTCAAGGCGGTCACCGGCGAGGAGATCACCCAGAACGGGCTCGGCGGCGCCGACGTCCACGCGGAGACCTCCGGCGTGGCGCACTTCGCCTACGACGACGAGGAGACCTGCCTCGCCGAGGTGCGCTACCTCCTGTCGATGCTCCCGCAGAACAACCGCGAGAACCCCCCGCACACCACCCCCCACGACCCGCCCGGACGGCGCGGCGAGAGTCTCCTGGACCTGGTCCCCGCGGACGGCAACCGCCCCTACGACATGGCCAAGGTCATCGAGGAGATCGTCGACGACGGCGACTGCCTGGAGGTCCACGAGCGCTGGGCCCGCAACATCATCTGCGCGCTGGCCCGGCTGGACGGCCAGGTGGTGGGCATCGTCGCCAACCAGCCGCAGACCCTGGCCGGTGTGCTGGACATCGAGGCCTCCGAGAAGGCCGCCCGGTTCGTGCAGATGTGCGACGCCTTCAACATCCCGATCGTCACCCTGCTGGACGTGCCCGGATTCCTGCCCGGGGTGGACCAGGAGCACGGCGGGATCATCCGGCACGGCGCCAAGCTGCTGTATGCGTACTGCAACGCGAGCGTGCCGCGGATCTCGCTCATCCTGCGCAAGGCCTACGGCGGCGCCTACATCGTCATGGACTCCCAGTCCATCGGCGCCGACCTCACCTACGCCTGGCCCACCAACGAGATCGCCGTGATGGGCGCGGAAGGCGCGGCAGGCGTCATCTTCCGCCGGCAGATCGCCGCGGCCGCCGACCCCGGGGCCATGCGCGCCCGCATGGTCAAGGAGTACAAGGCCGAACTCATGCACCCCTACTACGCCGCCGAACGCGGCCTGGTCGACGACGTCATCGACCCCGCCGCCACCCGCGAGGTCCTCATCCGCTCCCTGGCCATGCTGCACGCCAAACACGCCGACCTGCCCTCCCGCAAACACGGCAACCCCCCGCAGTAACCCCCGCCCCGCCGCCCTCCCCGGCACCTCTCCTTCCCGCCCTTCCCGCACCTTCCCGCCCTTTCCCGCCCCTTCCCGTGCCGGGAGCAGACCCGGCGGTCTGCTTTGCGGGCCGCCGGCCGCGGCGGGCAGGGCCGGGGCCCGGCCTCTCCCCGGAGGGTGCGGACCGGGGAATTCCGGCACCCCGGCGGCCTGTTCCGCGTCCGCCGCCGGTCTGCTGCCGACCCGTCACCCGATAGAAACAGCACGAACGGTCTAGTATTGACAGACCGGACGTGCTGTTTTGTAATCGTGGGTGCGGCACGGCACACCGACCAGGGGAGACGGCGTGGACATCGACGTACTGGGCGCACTGGCGGTGCGGGAGAACGGGGTGTCCATCACCCCGACCGCGCCGAAACCGCGGCAGGTCCTGGCGCTGCTGGCGCTCCACGCCGACCAGGTGGTGCCGGTCGCGGCCCTCACCGAGGAGCTGTGGGGCGCGGCCCCGCCGCGCAGCGCCCGCACCACGCTGCAGACGTACGTGCTGCAGCTGCGCGAGCTCATCGCGCAGGCGCTGGGGGACGACCGGGCCGCCGCCAAGGACGTCCTGATGACCCTGCCGGGCGGCTATCTGCTGGCCTCCGGCGGCGGCAGCAGTGACGTGCGCGCCTTCGAGCGGCTCGCGGGGGAGGGCTACCGGGCCATGGACCAGGGCGCCTTCGCCGAGGCGGCCCGCACCCTGGGCCGGGCGCTGGCGCTGTGGACGGGGGCCGCGTTCGCCGACGTCCAGGCGGGGGCGCAGCTGGGGATGGAGGCCCGGCGGCTGGAGGAGAGCCGGCTGTGCGCGCTGGACCAGCGCATCGAGGCCGATCTGCGGCTGGGCCGCCACCGCGAACTGCTGCCCGAACTGACCGTGCTGACCAGCCGTTACCGCACCCATGAGAATCTGCACGCGCAGTTCATGCTGGCCCTGCACCGCTCGGGGCGGCGCAGCGAGTCGCTCAGCGTCTACCACCAGCTGCGCGCCACCCTCGACACGGACCTGGGCCTGGAGCCCTCGCCGCGGCTGCGGCGGCTGCAGCACTCGATCCAGACCGCGGCGCCGGAGGCGGCACCGGCGCCCGCCCCCGCCGACGGCGCGGGCCCGCCCGCCCCCGCGCGGGTCCGCTGACACGGCGCGGACCCGCGCGGGCCGGCACGCCACGGCACGCGGCGGCAACGCGGCGGCAGGGCGGTGCGGCAGGGCGGTTTGCGCGGGGCGGTGCGGCGGGGCGGCTCATTCTTTGGGCGGAGGGCCGCGGCGGCGGCTGGTTCCCGGGAGCCAGTCACCGGCGGCGGGGATCACCACGGCCGGGGATGTGGCGGGGGGCCGGCGGCGCCCACAATGCCACAACGGCCACCCGGGATACGACCCTTGGAGACGCCCACCATGACATCCGTCCCTCAGCCGCCGGCCCTCTCGCCGACGCCCGTGGCCGACGTGCTCGCGGAGCTCACCGCGGTGCTGGCGGGCATGATGCGTATCGAGCCGCAGACGCTCGACGCGCAGGAGCCCTTCCGGCTGCTGGGCCTGGACTCGATGCTGTCGGTCGAGTTCGTCGCGGCGCTCAACGCCCGCTACGGCACCCGGATCGCGGCCACCGCACTGTATGAGCACCCGACGCCCCAGGCACTGGCCCGGCACGTCGCGGCCGAACTCGCCACCCCCCGCCCCGCCCCGCCCACGGACACACCCACAGAGGCAGACGTGGCCGCGGATGTGGCTGATGTGGCTGTGGAGGCGGTCACGGACACGCTGCGGGAGCAGCTCGCCGGGATCCTGCACTGCGGGCCGGGGGACATCGACGTGAGCGCGCCGTTCGCGGCGCTGGGGCTGGACTCGATCCTGGCCGCGGAGTTCTTGGCCGGCATCAACCGCACCTACGGCCTCGGCGAGCAGGCCGACCTGCTCTACGACCAGCCCGACCTCGGGGCCATGGCGGCGTACGTCAGCGCGCGGGCGGCGCACCGCGCGCACCGCACGCCCGTGTCCGGCCGCCCGGGCGCGGCTTCCGCCCTCCCGGCCGGGCAGGCGGGGCCGTTCCCGGCGGGCCCGGCGCCGGGCGGCGCCCAGGTCCCGCCGGCGGGGGTCGATCTGGACGCGCTGCTCGACGCGGTACGTGACGAGGTGCTCAGCATCGACGAGGCGGCCGCCCTGCTGGCGGCCCGCTCCGCCTGACGGACCGTCCGAGACGAGGGGCGCACGGTGATGGACACCCGGGAGATCCTGACGCGGTTCAAGGGCGGCACCCTGCGGCGTGAGCACGCCGTGGCCCTGCTGGCCGGCACTTCACCGGCCGTGGCCCCGCCGGTCGTGGCCCTGCCGGCGGTGGCCCTGCCGGTGGCGGCGGACCGTGAGCCGCTGCCCGGCCCCGGCCCCGGCCCGGTTCCCGGTGCTGGTGACGGGGCCGGGGACGGGAACAGGACCGGTGCGGGCATGCCGTGTGCGGTCGTGGGGATCCAGGGCCGTTTCCCGCAGGCGGGGGATGTGGAGGCGTTCTGGCGCAACGGGCTGCAGGGGCGTATCGCCGAGGCCGCGCTCCCGGGCGGCCGGCGGTCGGCGTGTGCGGGCTGGCGGGGGCATTTCCTGGACGGTGTGGAGGAGTTCGACCCGGACCTGTTCGGGCTCGGTGCCCGCCAGGCGGCGGGGCTGGACCTGCGCGAGCGGCTGCTGGCGCAGAGCGCGTGGCAGACGCTGGAGAGCGCCGGATACGCCGGAGCGCGCCTGGAACGGCTCACCGCCCCCGACGGCACGGCACGCAGTGTGGGTGTGTATGCCGCTCTCGGGCCGGCCGGCGGTGCGCCGGCGGGCACCGGGCACCGGCACACCGCCCCTTTGCCTTCCCGGCCCGGGCCGGCCGCGCGGCTGTCGCGGCTGCTCGACCTGCGCGGGCCCAGCCTGAGCGTGGACAGCGGTGACTCCTCCTTCCTGACCGCGCTGCACCTCGCGCTCGGTGCGCTGCGCGCGGGCGAGTGCGCCGCGGCGCTGGTCGGCGCGGTCGAGCTGCGCCTGCATCCGGCGTGCCAGCGGCCCGGCGCCGGTGAGGGGGTGGCGGCCGTGCTCCTCAAGCCGCTGGCCGCGGCCCGTGCCGACGGCGACCGCGTGCATGCCGTGATCCGTTCCAGCGCGGTCGGCCACCCGGGCCGCGCCGCCCCCGGCCCGCAGCACGGCCGGCTGGTCGGCCGGGCGCTGGCCGCGGCCGGCCTGCGGCCCCCGGGCACCGGCCCGCAAGGCCCGGACGCCGGGGCGCAGTCGCAGGTGCCGGACGCCGGCCTGGAGGCTGTGGGGGTCGCTCTGGAGGAGAGTTCCCGGACGGTGGCGGCGCTGGTGGGCGATGCCGGGGCGGTGACCGGGGCGGCGGCGCTGGTCCGCGCCGTGGGGCAGCTGCGCCACGCCGTGCTGCTGGCCGGCCCGGACCGCCCCGCGCCCGCCGCCTGGGAGCCGGCCCGCCGCGGCGACGGCACCGTGCTGCCCCGCAGGGCGCTGGTCAGCGTGCCCGGACCCGCGGCCCCCGCAGACCCCACAGGCCCTACGGACGCCGCAGCCCCCGCAGACGCCGTAAGCCCAGTGGATGCGGCAGACGCTGCGGACGGCGTGGAAGACACGGACGGCGTGGAGGGTGTGGGTGCGGTGCTGGTCGTGGAGGAGGCGCCTGCCGTCCCCCGCGCCCCGGCCCGCACGAACCCGCCGCCGGGCCCGCGTCCCGCGGAGCTGGTGCTGCTGTCCGCCGCGACGCCCGCGCACCTGGCGGCCACCGCCGGCCGGCTCGCGGCCCGCCTGTCCGACGGCGGCGGCCGCGACGGCGGCCCGGCGGCCCCGGATCTTGCCGCGGTCGCGCACGAACTGCGCCTGGGGCGGGCGGTGTTGCGCTGCCGTCTGGCGGTGACCGTCCGCACGGTCGCCGAACTGGCCGACGCGCTGGCCGGCTTCGCCGCGCATCCCGGCCCGGGCACAGGCCCGGCGGGCGTGCACAGCGCCGACCTGCGCACCGCCGCGGGCCCGCCGCTGATCGAGGGACTCGAGGAGACCCGCGCCTATGTGGCCGCACTGTGGCAGGGCGGCCGCCTGGAGCAGCTGACACGGCTGTGGCTGGCCGGGGTCGACGTCTGCGCCGTACTGCCCGCGCATCCCGGCCCGGCCGCCGTCGAGCTGCCCGCCACCGTGCTGCGGCCCCGCCCGCTGGAGCCCGGCCCCGGCACGGACGGAGCACCGCAGTGACCACCCGCCCCGCACCCCCGACCACCCCCACCCCCACCCCCGAACCCGGGCCCGGGCCCGCTCCCGTTCCTGCTCCGGGTGCGGGGGGCGGGGAGCCGGTCAAGCTGTGGCTGTGTCCCAACGACGGCCTGCCGCCGGAGGTCGCGCTCCTGCTCGCCACGCACTGGCTGGACGCGCAGGAGCAGAAGACCGCGAGCCGTTTCCTGTTCGAACGCGACCGGCGCCAGTACCTCCTGGCCCACACCCTGGTGCGGCGCGCGCTGGCGCTGGAGGCGGGCCTGGCCGAGGCGGAGCTGGTCATCTGGCGTTCCGCGCGGGGACGGCCCTTCTTGCGGCCCGCCGCCGCGGGAGAGCCGCGCGGCGCTTCCCGGCTGGACTTCAACCTCTCCCACGCGGGCGGCTACAGCCTGCTGGGCATCGTGCGCCGGCACCGTATCGGCGTGGACGTGGAACGGCTGGAGGACCGGGACGAGCGGGCCATCACCACCATCGTGCGCACCTTCGCCGCCCCGGAGCGGGAATGGGTCGCACAGGCCCCCGAGGGGCCGGCCCGCGACCGGCGCGCGCTGCGCGTGTGGACCCTCAAGGAGGCCTACTCCAAGGCCCGCGGCCTGGGGCTCGGGCTGCCCTTCGACGCGTTCGCCTTCACGCTGGACGACGAACGCGGCGTACGGGCCTTCACGCCGCCGGCCGACGACACGGCCCGCCCGTGGCGGTTCGTCGAACTGGAGCCGGTGCCCGATGTGCTGGTCGCCGTCGCCGTCCCCGCCGACGAGGCCCAGGACCCGGTCCTGCACCTCGGCTACGGCTTCCCCTGGAGCCGCGCGGCACTGCGCAGCTTCCCCCTGCCCCGCCCGGTGGGCGGACACCCCTCGGCACTCCCCGCATAAGGCACAGGGCGCTACGCGCCACACCTGCAGCGGGTACGGGCAGGAAACGGCACCGGATCCCCCCGGGGGGGGGAGTGGCAGGAGAGACCTCCCGCCGGCCCACCACTCACCGCACCGCACCGGCACCGGCACCGCACCCGCACCCGCACCGCACCCGCACCCGCACCCGCACCGCACCCGCACCCGCACCGGCACCGCACCGCACCGCACCCGTACCGGCTTGGCCCCGGGCCTTGCGGCAGGCCCTGCCCCGGCCGCCGTACGCCCGGAACCGGTCCGTGTGCGCACCGCGGCCGGTCCGCTGCGGTGGTGCGGGGGAGTCTCCAGCGGGTTTCGAAGGGGTCTCGAGCCCGGCCGCCGACCGTGGGGTCATCCGGACATCCGCTGTTCCTGCGTTCCTGCGTTTCTGCGTTCCTGTGTTCCTGCTGTCTGCCGCCGGGAGGTCGTGCCGTGCCCATCCTCAGGTATCTGGAGAGCCCGCTGGACGACCTGCTGCGGCGGGCCGCGGCCCGTGACGCGGACGCCCCGGCCGTCACCGTGGCCGGAGCGGGGGCGGGGGCCGGGGTGTCGTTCGCGGCCCTGGACCGGGAGGCGGACCGGGTCGCCCACTACGTGCGGCGCGCCGCGGGCCGGGCCGGCGCCGTCGTCGCCGCGGCCGCCACCCTCGATGCGGTCTTTCCCGCCGTGTACTACGGCACCGTCCGCAGCGGCCACCCGCTCGCCCTGCTCGACCCGCTGATGGGGCCGGCCGCCCTGTACGAGGTGTGCTCGGCGGCCGGGGCCGAGATCGCCTTCGTACCCGCCGCGCTGGCCGGGCTGCTCGCCGGGCTCGGTGACCGGCTGCCCCTGCTGCACACCGTCGTCCTCACGGACGCCCCGGCGGACGCGGCAGCAGACACGCCGGCGGGTGCGGGCGGGGGTGTGCCGCTGGCGCGGGCGCTGGCGTCGGTGCCCGCCGGCCGGTCCGCGCGGACGCCGGCGCCGGGGGTGGACGCGGTGGCGTGCCTGCAGTTCGCCCCGGACGGTGCGGGACGGCTGAACGGGGTGCGGCTGACGCACCGCAACCTTCTCGCGGGCGCCGCCCAGACCGCCCTCGCCCACCGCCTGGGCCCCTCCTCCGTCGTCCTCAACCACCTGCCGCAGTTCCATGCCGTGCATCTCAACTCGGCCGTGCACGCCGGGGCCCGGCAGGTGCTGTGCCCGGACCCGGATCCCTTCGGGGCGCTGGAAACAGCCGCGCGGGCGGGGGCCACCCACTTCTACGCCCCGCCCGCCCGGCTGCACCGCCTCGCCGGTGACACCCGGCTGGGCGGGGCCGGTGCCCGGGCGGGCGGGCACCGGCTGAGCGCCCTCCAGGTCAGCGGCGGCGCGCTGGAGCCCGGCCGGGCCCGCCGGCTGCGCGACGCGCTGCGCGTGCCGGTCCTGCAGGGCTACGGCCTGACCGAGGTGTGTGCCCTCTCCCACTACCAGCCGCCCGGCTCGCGGCCCGGCCTCGGTGCGGTCGGGGTGCCGCTGCCGGGCACCGAGTGCCGGGTCGTCCTGCCGGGCGGCGCCCGGCCCGCGCCGGTGTGGTCGACCGGCCAGGTGCAGATCCGCGGACCGCAGCTGAGCCCCGGCCTGCCGGCCGGCCAGGCCGGGGTGCCGGCGGACGCGGACGGCTGGCTGTCCACCGGCGACGCCGGCTATCTCGACGCGGACGGCGGACTGCACCTGGTGGATGCGTCCCGGCCCGCGTTCGCCTGACTCCCGCGCGGGCGCCCCGGCGTTCAGCCCTCGACGCAGTCCGCCGTGCGGGCCTCCTTCCCCCTCGCCCCCGGCACGGAGTGAGGGGGGATAGCGGACGGGTCGTGGCCCGCTGGAGCGCACCGGACACGCCCGCGCCCGCCGCCTACGGTGAGCAGGGCGGGACATCCCAGGACCTGGTAGGACATCCAAGGACCGGCGGGACATCCCGGGAGACAGGGAGGAGACCGCCATGGACGAGCGGCACGCCACACTCCGCGTGCTCCCCGCACCCGCCCCCGCCGCCCCCGGCCCCGGCCCCGGCCCCGGCCCCGGCCCCGGCCCTGGCCCTGGCCCCGGCCCCGGCCCTGGCCCCGGTGAGGCGGCCGGCCCGGCCCCGGCCCCCCGCCCGGGTGCGCCGGCCGCCGTGCGCGTGCACGTGATCGGCGAGGACCCGCTCGCCCGCCGCGGCATCACCGCCCTCCTCGAGGGCCACCCCGGTATCCGCGTCACCGGTGAGAGCGAACCGGGACCGCCGCTGCTGCGCGCGCTGGCCGCCCGGCCCCCGCACGTCCTGGTCGCCCACGGCGCACCCGGCGGCGGACAGCTCGCCGCGCCGGCCTTCGGCGGCGGGGACCTGCCGCTGCTGACCCTCGGCGGCCCGGGCCGCACCGACGCCGCCGGCCGGGCGGCCGGCGGTCATCTGCCGGCCACCGCCACCGCCGGGCAGCTGGCCTCCGCGGTCGTCCTGGCCGCCGCCGGATACACCCTGGTGCACGGCCCCACCCCGCCCCCGTCCGGTCGCCGGCCGGCCGCCGGGCCGCCGGCGCCCATCTCGCCCGTCAGCCCCGACCGGCTCACCGACCGCGAGTGCCAGGTCCTGGACCTGCTGGCCCGCGGCCTGTCCAACGGCGAGATAGCCCGGGCGCTGACCCTGTCCGAGCACACCGTGAAGACCCACGTGCAGAACCTGCTGCACAAGCTGCGGCTGCGCAACCGCGTCCACGCCGCGATCTACGCCTTCGAATCCGGCCTGCGCGCCCCGGCCGCCCCCCTGCGCCCGGCCGCCTCCGCGGCCGACGCCCCCTCCGGCTGACCGCCCGCCCACCGCAGCAGCGGCAGCCCCCCGGCACCCGCCCGCCTCCGGCCCCGTACACCCCGTCGGCCGGCCCGGGCCCGGGCCTCGTCACGGCGGCGCCGCAGTCGCAGGTGGCTAGGGGAATCCCGCGCCGGGGCAGCCGCCGCCGTGATGCACATCTGTCCCAGAGGGAGCGGCAGATACCGCGTCTGTGTGACCGGGGGCGGGCGGAGCGGGGATAATCGGGCGCATGGCTTCACAGTCCTCACCCGTCTCCGTGCCGCCCGCTGCCGAAGTTCTGCGGGAGCGGTACGCGTGTCGCCTGCCCGCCTCGCTCGACGAGCTTTCCGGACCCGCGCAGGGCCGGGTTGAACTGCCGCTGCACGTCGCCTGGTCCGGGCTTCGCGCCTACGACCTGGACCGGCCGCGCCAGCGCATGAGCCTGTACCGCACTGTCCTTGCCGAGGGGCAGCGCGACGACCTGATCACCCTGCTCGACAGGGACCTGCTGGTCGCCCAGTGGCCCGTGTTGCGCACCCTGGTCAGCAGGCACATCCGCCTGGTGTGGGAGGACGCTTTTCCCGCGCTCGCCGGGCGGACGCCGACCGCCGCGTGAACCTCAGCGAGCTCCACCGGCGGCTCTTGGCCGATGTCCTCGCGATCGGCACGCCGTACCCCTTGATCATCACGGGTGGATACGCGGTCCAGGCCCATGGGCTGGTCGACCGGCTGAGTCAGGACCTTGACGTCGCCACCGAGAATCCGGCCCCCCTGACGGACATCGTCCGCGCTGTAGAGCACGGTCTGGTCCAGCGTGGCTGGGCCGTCACGGTAGTCAGCGTGGACCCGCTCTCCGCACGCCTTGTGGCCGCCGTCCCCGCAACCGGCGAGGACTGCGAAGTGGACATCCTCAAAGAGAACCTCTGGGCACCGCCCGTGGAAACGGAGTACGGCCTGGTCCTCGCTCTTCCTGACGTCATCGGCACCAAGGTCCGCGCCCTGGCTGACCGGGGCGCGGTAAGAGATCTCATCGACGTGCACGCCGCCGCCGAGAACCACACCACGAACGACCTCGAACGGCTCGGCGAGCGGCACGGCCGCGACGAGTTCCGCCTCCAGGACCTCCACGACCGTCTCGCCGGCGCCGAGTGGTACGACGACGAGGAATTCGCCGCCTACGGACTCACCGAGGACGAGACCTCGCGCCTGCGGGCCTGGGCCCAGCATTGGGCAAGCGACCTCAGCCAGCGGCTCGGCGCAGACGACCACGAGGTCTGATGCCGCGGCTGCTCGTGTGCGGGTCGGCAGCCCGCAACTCACCGCCGACAGTCAGTCACAGATCGGCAGGGGTCTGCTGGATCAGAACGTGCCAGTGGCCGGGGGTAGTTGAGGGAGCAGGAGCAGGGCCCCAGGCGCGGAAGGGTGCGGGCGTCTGGCCCCGTGTCTTGTGTCATTGCATGCGGTGCCGTCTCAGCCCCCAGGGCACGACTCCGGCAAGGACGGTGACGCAGGTCCATCACCCGGCACAGCAGGGTTACGTGGGTTACGGGGCGGGCGGGGCGGAGCGTTTGGGCCAGCCGATGTCCTCGTCGGAGGGGGTGTCCGGTGCCGGCGGGGTCCGGCGGCCGGTGTCCGCCGCCGGGGAGGGGCCGCTGCCGTGTCCCGCGGTGGCCGTCCACGCCGCCCGCCGCGGTGCGCACACCGATGGCCTCATCGTCGACTCCCGGGCGTTGACCTGCGGAGGGGCTCCGCACCCGGCCGGGTGCGCCGGCCGGGTCCTGCCGAGCGTGCCCCGCCGCGCTGGAGGAACGCTGGAGGAGTCCACGAGAGGCGCGTGAGAGCGGCACGAGATTCCCGGCGGGGGCCTGGCAAAGGTTTGCCCGCGTGTTGCCCGGCGCCCTACGCTCGGGGCGGCTCCCGGTGAAACTTTCTTGCCCGCTCACCCCAGGGGATTCGGTCATGCTGCGACAGCCCGCGTTCGGACACCGCCTGAAAAAGCTCCGGACGGCCCAGGGGCTGTCGCAGACGGCGCTGGCCGGCGAGGGCATGTCCACCGGCTATCTCTCCCGTCTGGAATCGGGGGCGCGCCAGCCCACCGACCGGGCCGTGGGCTATCTGGCGGGCCGGCTGGGCCTGGACGTCGCCGACTTCGAGGAGCCGGTCACCGGTTCCCTGGCACACGCGCTGACGCTGGCGTCCTCCACCGGTTCCGCGGACGCCATCGGGGCGCTGCGCGCGGCGCTGGCCGCCGAGGGCCACGAGAGCGCGGTGCTGCGCTGGCAGGCGCTGTGGCTGCTGGCGCGGGCCGCCCGGCTGCAGGGCGACCACGCCGCCGAGCGCGCGGACCTCGGCCGGCTGGTGGCGCTCGGAGACGAGGTGGGATCGGCCGAGCTGCGGGTGCGCGGCCTGACCCGGCTGGCCCGCTGCCTGCGCTCGCTCGGTGAGATCACCCCCGCCCTGGACGCGGCCGTCGCCGCCCACCGGCTCGCCCTGGGCGAGGACCTGGGCGTGGAGGACCGGGCCGCCGCGCTGCTGGCGCTGGTGTCGGTGCAGGCGGAGGCCGGGCAGGTGCCGGAGGCGCGGGTGCACGCCGACGAACTGGCCGCGCTGGTCGCCGGCCGCACCGACGCGCTGTGGGCCGAGGCCATGTGGACGGCCGCCGCCGTCCGGGTGCGCCAGGGCGACCACACCGGGGCGCAGGCCTTCCTGGACGCGGCCCTGGAGCGTTTCAGCAGCCAGGAGGACCTGGTGCTGTGGCTCAGGCTGCGGCTGGCCGCGGGCCGGCTGCACCTGCAGAGCCTGCCCCCCGACCCCGCGCGGGCCGAGGCCTGCGCCGCTCAGGCCGAGGCCGCCCTCGCCTTCGTCGGCACGCCCGCCCTGCGCCAGGACCTGACCGCGCTGAAGGCCGATCTGGCGTTCGCCACCGGCCGCTACGACGATGCCCGCGCCCTGCTGGGCGACCTGGCCGGGGACGAGCCGAGGATGACCTACCGCGACCGGGTGCGGCTGGAGATCCTGCGCCAGCGGCTGCTGATCCTGGGCGGCGACGCCTCCGGCGTGGAGGGGCTGCGCACCCTGGCGCAGCAGGCCCAGACGGACGCCAACATCGACCTCGCCGCGGAGATCTGGCGGACCCTCGCGGACGCCCTCGCCCAGTCCCGGCCCGCCCCGGCCGAACCGGCGTGACCAGCCGCCCGCGCCCGGCCAGACCGCCGCGGGAGGAGCCGCGGGAGGAGCCGCGGGAGGAAAGGACAGGGGCGGAGAAGGCCAGGGGCGGGGCAGGAGCGGGGCAGGGAAGGGGCGGGGCAGGAGCGGGGGAGGCAGGGGCGGGGAAGGCAGCGGCGGGGGAAGGCAGGGGCGGGGGAGGGGGAGCGGGGGGAATTCGGGCGGGGCGGGCGGTGCGCTGATTCCCGCCGGCCTCGGGGGAGTGCGGTGTGCGGAATGCGTATTTCTTTTACCGGATTTCTCGAGGGCGCCTCGCATTCCGGTGGACGCGGCGCAATGCGCCTTGACGCGCGGTGCGGCCCTTCGTGAATCTCAGTACGGTATTGGCCGCTCACGCCCGAAGGGACACCACCGTGGTCAGCAAGAAGAAGAATCCCGCAGGAAACGAGCCGGAGCTCAGCCCCGCATTCGGCAGTGAGATCGCCGACGGCCCGGACGAGGACACCGAGACGTCCGTCCTGGGCAGCATCGCCCTGCAGTAATCGCCCTGCGGCAGGGGCCGCCGCGGACGGGAAGCAGGAAGAAGGAAGCGGGAGGCGGGAGGCGGGAAGGGGGTGGGGCAGGGAGACCCGCGGGTCTCCCTGCCCCACCCCCGCCCGTCTGCGCGGCGGCGGCCTTCCGCGGTGTCAGGACGCCACGAGGGCCACGCACATCGCGCCCAGCGCCACCGCCTGCAGCACGACCCGGGCGTTGATGACGCTGTCCCAGGTGCGCTGCAGGCCCCGCGCGTCGGGCGCGGTGCGGCAGTCGAGGGCAGCGTCGGTCAGCTCCTTGTTCACCGGCGCGCTGACCTTGTTGTAGACGGCCAGCCACACCACCAGGGCCGCCGCCGCGACGGCGGCCGCGGCGGCCGCCGTCACACGGCCGCCGAACCCGGCCGCGACGGCCGTGGCCACCGTGGCGAGCAGGCCGAAGACGCCCGGGACGGGCATCCGGCGGTCCCCGAAACGGTGGATCTGCCCCATGGTGCTGGTCAGCACCGCGTCGTCGACGTGCGCGAGGGCCGGCCGCTGGACGATCGCGGAGAAGACGTCGGTGCCGTAGACCACCGCGTTGGCCATCGTGGCCACCACGGCCAGGGTCTGTACGAGGGTTTCCATCACAACCACCCTTGTCCGTCTGCCGGTTGCCACATGGCCTGCCGCCACGTGGATTTATCAACGCTAGATGTACTGCCGACACTATCAAGTTCAGTGCTTCGAATGCTAGCGTTGACAACTCCAGTGGTCCGCAGGGGATTCCGCAAGGACGAGGGAGCACCCCGGGCCGCAGCGGAGTGCCGTCCCCGCCCTACGGGGACATCCGCCCGGACAGCCACGAGGAGACAGACCCATGGCCCTTGGACGTGCCCGTCGCGTACTCATCGCCGGCGGAGGGATCGGCGGCCTGGCCGCGGCCCTCGCGCTCCAGCGCGCCGGTCTTGAGCCCGTCGTCTTCGAACGGGCCGAGGCACTGCGCGACGGCGGCGCGGGCCTGCACATCTGGACCAACGGCGTGCTCGCGCTGGACTGCCTGGGCGTGGCCGGGCAGGTCCTGCGCACGGCCCCGGCCCAGCAGGTCGCGCACTTCAGCACCCACCGCGGCGAGGTGCTGGGCGCCTGGCCGGTCGGCGACTTCGTCGAGCGCTACGGCGCGCCCACGATCGCCGTCGAGCGCTCCGTCCTGCACGGCGTGCTGCGCGAGGCCCTGCACGGCTCCCCGGTGCGCACCGGGGCCCACGTGACCGGCTTCGAGCAGGACGAGGACGGGGTCACCGTACGGTTCGCGGACGGCGGCAGCGAACGGGGCGACCTGCTGATCGGCGCCGACGGCATCCACGGCACGGTCCGCGACGCCCTCTTCGGCCCCGCCCGCAACCGCTACAGCGGCTACATCGCCTGGCGCGGCCGCTCCCCCCTGCAGCACCCGGACATCCCGCCGGGCACCTTCAACGCGATGTTCGGGCCCGGCACCCGCTTCACCTACTACGACGTCGCACCCGGCCTGGTCCACTGGATGAGCGTGGCCAACGGGCCCGCGGGCGGCCGGGACGCGCCCGGCGTGCGGGAGATGCTGCTGCGCCGCCACCGCGGCTGGGGCGGCCCGGTGGCCGACATCCTCGCCGCCACCCCGCAGGAGGACATCATCCGCGGCGACGTCGAGGGCCGCAGCCCCGAACGCCGGTGGGGCCAGGGCCGCGTCACCCTGCTCGGCGACGCCGCGCACCCCATCACCTTCAACATCGGCCAGGGCGCCTGCCAGGCCCTGGAGGACGCCCTGGTCCTCGCCGAGCACCTGGAGCACGCCGACGACCCCATCGCCGCGCTGCGCCGCTACGAGCGCGAACGCCGCGCCCGTACCGCGCCGCTGCAGCGCATCGCCTGGCGGATCGGACGGATGGGCGCGGTGCAGAATCCGCTGCTGATCCGGGCGCGCGAGGCGTTCATGCGCAAGAACTGGAACACGAAGGCCTTCGCCGCCGCGGAGAAGGGCCAGGTCGCCTACGGCACCCGCTGGGCCCCGGCCCGCCGCCCGGCCCCCGCCCCGGCCGCCACCGTGGACTGACGCCCGCCCCGGAACCCCCCGTTCCGGGCCCGGTTGCGGGCCCCGGCCGCCGTACCCGTGGGCCGGGGCCCCGCGCACGGACTGGGCCCACGGCCCCTGAGCCACGGGCGGTCCGGGACCCGGTCCCGGAGATCCAGCCCCGGCTGTCCTCCCCGTACCCCCGGCTCACAGGCCACGGACGGTCCGGGGACCGGGTTCCGGGTCCGGCCGACCGGTCCCGGCGCCGTACCCGCCGCCTCCAACTCACGGGCCTCCAACTCACGGGCCACGGCTCACGGGCCTCCAACTCACGGGCCACGGGCTCACGGGCCTCCAACTCACGGGCCACGGGCTCACGGGCCTCCGGCTCACGGGCTTCCGGCTCACGGGCCACGGGCTCACGGGCCACAGGCCACGGGTCACGAGCGCGGACCGCGCGCCTGGGTCCCCGGCCCTGGACTCGGTGTCCCGGCCGCGCCCCCGGCCCCGGTCCGGATCCGGCCCCTCGGTTATCGGCCCAGACCGGGCGGGCCCAGACCGGGCGGGCCCAAACCGGCCCGGCGCAGACCGGCCCGGGCCGGGCCGGGCCGGGCCGGGCCCGCCGGTCCCGCCCGCCCGGCGGACGACGCGACGGCGGCCGTCAGCCGGGCGCCGGCCGCCGCTGCAGGGCACCCGGCTGCCGCGCCCCGGCCCGCGCCGCCGGATACAGCCCGTCCCAGAGCGGGTCCTCGGGCGGAAACCCCAGGCAGACCAGGACGTTGACCAGCATCCCGTACGCCATGAACGTGGTGGTCTGGCCGGTGTCCGCGCCGAGCGGCCGGTGGACGGTGTCCCACAGCCGCCGCCACTCGGCCCGCACCGCCTCCCCGAACGCCGCGTCACCGTCCGCCTCGCCCGCCGCCACCGCGACATACACCTGCATCTGCATCAGCAGCCGCTCCGGCTCCTTGACGATGACGCGGGTGTAGGCGTTGGCCATGGCGCGCAGTGCCTCCTCGCCCGCCAGGCCCTCGGTGGCCTCGGTGAACAGCCGGGCGGTGTCGGCCAGGCAGCACCGCGCCGCCGCGAGGAAGAGCGCCCGCTTGCCCGCGAAGAGCCGGAAGAGGTACGGCTGCGACACCCCCGCACGCCGGGCGATGGCCTCGGTGGACGTGCCGTCGTACCCGCCCCGGGCGAATTCGCTCACGGCCGCGCGGATGACGCTCCGGCGCCGCTCGTCTGCACTCATCCTCACCATGCCAGCACGTTAGTGGCTGATTGCCGGGCGCCGTAGTGCCGGTCCAGACGCATTCAAGGAATGCGCCAGAACCCCGTGGCAGATTCACAGAATCAAGTACCGCCCGCCGACCGCCCGATGACCTTTCTCCGGCTCTGGAAACAGCTCTCCCGGACCGCTCTCCCGGACCGTTCCGCGGACCGTTCTTTTCAGGTCTTCGGACAGGTCTTCCGGCAGTTCTTCCGGTAGTTCTTCCGCAGTTTTCCGACGGTTCTTCCGACAACTCAGTGAGGCAGGAACGGGGATGATCGACAATCTCTTCACGATGTTTCCCGGGCAGGGCTCGCAGCGCGCGGGCATGGCCGGGCATCTGCTGCGTGAACACCCCCGCACCGCCGGACGCGTCCTGGCCCGCGCCGAGGAGGCGACCGGCCTGCCGCTGACCGCGCTGTGCAGCACCGCGCCGGAGGAGGAGCTGGCCCCGACCGAGATCGCCCAGCCCGCCATCGTCGCCACCAGCCTCGCGGTCCTTGAGGTACTGCGCGATCAGGCGGGTTTCGTGCCCGCCGTGGTGGCCGGGCACAGCCTGGGGGAGTACCCCGCGCTGGTGGCCGCCGGGGTGCTGGAGGCCGAGGCGGCGCTGCGGCTGGTGCGCCGCCGGGGCGAGCTGATGGCGGGGGTCTCCCGGCAGGCCGGCGGCGCGATGACGGCCGTACTGGGTCTTGCCGCCGCCCGGATCGAGGAGATCTGCGCGGACTGCGCCCCCCTGGGCGTGGTGGAGGTCGCCAACTACAACGAGCCGGGCCAGACCGTGATCTCCGGACAGCGCCCCGCGGTCGAGGAGGCCGCCCGCCGGGCCCTGGCCGCGGGCGCCGAGCGGGCGGTGGCGCTGAAGGTCTCGGCGCCCTTCCACTGCTCGCTGATGCGGGCGATCGAGGACGAGTTCGCCGCCGAACTGGAGCGCGTGCGCTTCAGCGCGCCCCGGCTGCCCGTGATCAGCTCGGTGACCGGCACCCTGGTGCGCGACGGCGGCCACGCCCGCGATCTGCTGCGCCGTCAGCTGGCCGGGCCGGTGCGGTGGGCGGACGTACTGGGCGCGGTGGCCGCGCACGCCGTCGACGGCTGCCTGGAGGTCGGTCCCGGCCGGGTGCTCAGCGGCTTCGCCAACCGCACCGGCGTCCACTCCGTGGTGCGCAGCACCCACGACGCGCGCCGGATCTCCGCACTGCTGCGCGAGCTCGGGCAGGAGCCCGCCCCTGGCGCCGCCGCCTGACCCGGCGCGCGGCCCGCCCCCCGGGGGGCCGCCCCCACCACCCACTCCCTCCACCTCTCCCTCCTCCCCCCCTCCTCCCCCCCTCCTCCCCCTTCTCCCTCCTCCTCCCTTCTCCTCCCTCTCCTTTCTTCTCTTCCTTTTCTTTTCCTCTCCCGTCCGTCCGGTGCGGGCCCCCGGGCCGGTACCGGCGGAACGACCCATCCGAAAGGCAGCCAACGGTGTCCGAAACCCTGACCCCCACCTCGACCGACTACTTCTCCGCGGTCCAGGCCGCCATCGCCGACGCCCTGGGCATCGACGAGGCCGAGGCCGTGCCCGAGGCGACCCTGCTCGGGCAGCTGGGTGCCGAGTCGATCGACCTGCTCGACATCCTCTTCCGTATCGAGCGCGCCACCAAGGTGAAGATCACCGTGGCCGACATCGCCGCCCTGCTGCAGGGCGGCATCCCCGACGAGGAGTTCGGCGACGAGAACGAGGTCGTCAACGACACCGGCCTCACCCACCTGGAGAAGGTCCTGCCGCAGTTCGACCGCAGCCAGCTCAGCGAGCCGCTGACCGCCGAGGGCGTGCTGGGCCTGTTCACCGTGCAGAACCTCACCGACCTGCTGACCGAGCGGGCCGCGGCCCAGCACGCCGCCTGAACCCGGACCCCTCCCCCCCCGGGGGCCGGTGGCGGTGCGGGCCAACGGCGTCCCGCACCCCCGCCGCCCCTGGCGCCCGCGCGGGCCCCGGCCGGCCACCGCCCCCTCGTAGCAGAAACGGGAAGAGACAGATGAAGCTGAAGGACCGCACCGCCCTGGTCACCGGTGCCTCACGCGGCATCGGCCGGGCCATCGCCCTGGCCCTGGCCGAGCAGGGGGCGGCCGTCGCCGTCAACTACCGCTCCCGCCAGGAGGACGCCCTCGCGGTCGTCAAGGAGATCGAGACGGCGGGCGGCCGGGCCGCGGCCGTCGCCGCCGACGTCGCCGACCCGCAGCAGGCCGCCCGCCTGGTACAGGAGGCCGCCCGCCTCCTGGGCCCCCTCGACATCCTCGTCAACAACGCGGGCACCAGCGACGACGGCCTCATCTACGACGCGCCGCCGGACGCCTGGCTGAACGTCATGAAGACCAACTTCGGCGGCGCCTGGCACTGCACCCACGCCGTCCTGGAACAGTTCATGGCCCGCGGCGACGCGACCATCGTCAACATCTCCTCCGCGATGGGCGAACGCGGCTGGATCGGCCAGGCCAACTACTCGGCCTCCAAGGGCGCGCTGAACTCCTTCACCCGCTGCGCCGCGGTCGAACTCGCCCGTTTCGGCATCCGCGTCAACGCGGTCCTGGCCGGGTTCACCCCGACCGAACTCGTGGACGGCGTGCTGCAGCGCGACGGCGGCAAGAGCATCAAGCGGCAGATCCCGCTGCGCCGGTTCGCCACCGCCGGCCAGGTCGCCGCGGCCGCGGTGTTCCTGGCCGGCCCCGACTCCGGCTACACCACCGGCGAACTGCTCTGCGTGGACGGCGGGTTCTCCGCCCAGCTCGGCATCGGCCGCCCGTAACGGACGCGTGAGGGAACGGAAGAAGAGACGACGATGCGATTCCATCTGATCGACCGGATCGAGACCTGCGCGCCCCGCGAGCACATCACCGCGCGCAAGGTCACCTCCGCCGAGGAGACCTACTGGCAGGACACCGGCGACGGACCCGCGCTGCCCTTCGGGCTGGCCCTGGAGGCCCTGTGCCAGTCCGCCACCTGGCTGATCATGCTCTCCACCGACCACCGGCTGCGCGCCGCGCTGCTGGCGGTCGGCGAGGCCACCGCACACCGCCCGGTGCGCCCCGGCGAGGTGCTGCGCATGCACGCCAGCGTCGAGTCGATGACCGAGGAGGCCGCCCTGCTGGACGGCACCGTCACCGTGGACGGCGAGAACGTCCTTGAGGCGAGCGGCATCCTGTGCGCGCTCATCGACGCCGAACGCCTCGACGACCCGGCCGCCACCCGGCGCATGGCGCACCAGCTGCAGGGCGGGGGGCCGGTGGGATGACCCGCGTAGCCATCACCGGCGTCGGCGCCGTCACCCCGCTGGGCAACGACGCCGGCACCACCTGGCAGGGCCTGGCCGCCGGCCGCAGCGGCGTCGGGCCGCTGACCACCTTCGACGCGGCCGGCTTCCCGGTGCGTATCGCCGCCCAGGTCAAGGACTTCGACCCGGCCACGGCGATCCCGGCCCGCATCGGGCGCAAACACCTCTCCCGGGTGGGCCTGTTCGGGGTCGCGGCCGCCTGGGAGGCGCTGCGCTCCGCGCGGGCCGAGGACCTGGGGGAGGAGGTGTACGAGCCGGGCGAGCGCGGGGTGGCGATGGGCGCGAGCGTCGGCCGCCCCGAGCTGCAGGCCCTCCTGGACGTCGGCCACCTGCGCGCCACCACCGGCCGCGCGGACGCCTTCTTGTGCCACCCGCCGGCCGTCACCCTCACCGACGACCAGAACGTGCCGCTCAGCGCGATGGCCCGGATGATGTCCGCGACCGGGCCGATGATCGGGATCTCCACCGCCTGCTCCGGCTCCGGGCACGCCATCGGGGAGGCCTACCGCGCCATCCAGGAGGGCGACGCCCGGCTGATGGTCGCCGGCGGCTACGACTCCCTGACCACCTGGCTCGACCTGCTCGGCTTCAGCCTGCTGGGCGCGCTGACCGACCGTCACAACGACGATCCCGCACGCGCCTCGCGGCCCTTCGACGCCGACCGCTCCGGCTTCGTGATCGGCGAGGGCGCCGTCGCCGTCGTCCTCGAGGACCTCGACGCCGCCCGCGAGCGCGGCGCGCCCGTTCTGGGCGAGGTCCTCGGCTACGGCTCCACCCTCAACGCCTGGCGCATCACCGACTCCCCGCCGGACGGCTCCGGCGCCGTGCAGGCCATGGAGGCGGCGATCGGCGAATCCGGGCTGGGCACCGCCGGCATCGACTACGTCGTCGCGCACGGCACCAGCACCCACGGCAACGACCAGTCCGAGACGGTCGCCATCAAGAAGGTCTTCGCCGACGACGCCCGCCGTCTGGTGGTCAGCGCCCCCAAGTCGATGGCCGGCCACCTCACCTCCGCCAGCCTGGGCCTGGGCGTGCTGGCCGCGCTCGGCGCGATCCGCCACTCCCTGGTCCCGCCCACCGTCAACCTCGAGCGGCCCGACCGCGGCCTGGACCTCGACTACGTGCCGCACACCGCCCGCCCGATGCCGGTGGCGGCGGCCCTGATCAACGCGTTCGCGTTCGGCGGCAGCAACACCAGCCTCGTCGTCGGCGCCCCGCGGGAGGACACATGACCACCACCGTCCCCACCGCGGGACCCACCCCCGCCCCCGCCGCAGGATCCGCCCCTGTTTCCGGTGCAGGATCCGCTCCTGTCTCCGGTGCGGGATCCGCGGCCGCCGCCGTGCCCGGCGGCGGCCTGGGCGGGTTCGACCGGCTGCTGGAGGTTGTCGTCGGCGAGCGGGCGGCGGCCGTGCGCAACGTGCCCGCCACCCTGACCTGCTTCACCGACCACTTCCCGCGCCACCCCGTGCTGCCCGGCGTGCTGCTGCTGGAGAGCATGGCCGCGCTCGCCCGTACCGCCGCGGGCCCCGGCACCTGGCGCCTGGCCGCCGTGCGCGGCGTGCGCTTCAAGCACTTCGTCGGCCCCGGCGACCAGGTCCACCTCACCGTCGAGGTGACCGCTCACGGCCCGCACCGCACCGAGTGCCGGGCCACCGCCCGGGCCGGCGGCCGGGTGGTCGCCACCGCCCGTGTCCTGGCCCTGGCCAGCGACGAGACGACCCGGGAGGGCACAGCATGAGCGAGCAGCGCCGCCGCGTGATGGTCACCGGCATCGGCCTGATGACCGCGATCGGCCAGAGCGCCGCCGAGACCTGGCACAGCCTGCTGGAGGGCCGCTGCGGCATCGGACCGCTGCGCGCCTACGACCCCGCCCCGCTGCGCACCGGCATCGGCGCCGAGATCCCCTCCTTCACCCCCGCCCAGTGGGCCTCCCGCCGCACCCTGCGCATGCTGTGCCGCGGAGACCAGCTCGCCCTGGCCGGCGCCACCCTCGCCCTCAAGGACGCGGGCCTGGACGACGGGAGCGAGCTGGGACAGCGCGCGGGCCTGTTCCTGGGCAGCAACAAGGAAATGCCCCGCATGGACGAGCTCATCGCCCAGCTGCAGGCCGTGCGCGCCGACGACGGCACCCCCGACCTGCACCGGCTGGGACAGAGCGCCTCCTCGGTGATCGCCCCGCTGTTCTTCGTCGAGGGACTGCAGCCCGCCGCCGCCTTCCACATCTCCGAGAAGTACGGCATCCGCGGCGCCAACGCCTACTTCGCCGGCACCGCCGACTCCGGCGCGATGGCGATCGGCCGGGGCATGCGCACCGTACGCCGCGGCGAGGCCGACCTCGTGCTCGCGGGCGGCTACGACGACGCCACCGGCTGGTGGGCGATGTCCAAGATGGACGGCCTGGGCGTCCTGAGCACCCGCACCGACCTGGGCACCGAGGCCTTCAGGCCCTTCGACCGCGACCGCTCCGGCTCGGTCTTCGGCGAGGGCGCCGCCCTCCTGGTCCTGGAGGAACGCGAACACGCCCTGGCCCGCGGCGCCCGCTGCTACGCCGAGATCACCGGCTTCGGCGCCGGCAACGACTGCGTCCGCCCGCCCAGCCCCCAGCCCCGCGCCCGCGGCCTGGCCCGCGCCATCGGCCGCGCCCTCGCCGATGCCGCACGGCCCTTCCCCGACGGCAGCTACATCGCCGCGCACGGCTGCGCCACCCTGCAGGGCGACGCCAGCGAGACCGTCGCCCTGCACGACGCCCTCGGCACGGCCGCCAAGTCCGCCCAGATCAGCAGCGTCAAACCGCAGACCGGACACCTCGTCGGCGGCGCCGGCGCACTGAACGCGGCCGTCGCCGCCCTCGCCCTGGACAGCGGCACCGTGCCCGCCACCCTCAACCTCCACCACCCCGCCGCCGAGTGCGACCTCGACTACGTCCCCCTCACCCCCCGCCACACCCGGCCCGACAGCGCCCTGGCCCTGGCCCGCGGCCTGGAGGGCCAGGCCGTCGCCGTCGCCCTGGGACGGACCTCATGACAGACACACCCGCAACACCCGCCATATCCGAAAGGAGTGCGGCCATGACCGACGTCCACGACCGCGCCGTACGGCCGGACACCGCGGCCCGGCCCCGGACCGTGGTGGTCTGCGGTGTCGGCGCCGTGACCGCCCAGGGCGAGGGCGCCGCCGCGCTGTGGGAGGGCATCCGGGCCGGGCATTCGGCCATCGGCCCGGTCACCGGCATGCCGATGGACGGCTACGGCACGGCCATCGGCGGCGAAGTGCCCCCGCTGCCTCGGCCCGCCTACGACTACCTGGCCGCCTTCGGCGGCAGCGAGCGGGAACCGGCCGCCGACTTCGCGCTGACCGCCGCCGCCGAAGCCCTCCAGCAGGCGGGCCTTGCGGGTCTGCCCGCCGAACGCTGGGGGGTGGCCTTCGGCTCCTGCAACGGCGGCCTGCGCAGCGCCGAGAAACTCGCCCGCCGCAGCCGCGAGGGCACCGCCCGCCCTGACGACGCCCTGCACTACCTGCTGGTCCCGCCGCAGGCCATCGCCGAGGCACTCAGCGGCGCCTTCGCGCTCAAGGGGCCGGCCCTGTCCGTCAACACCGCCTGCGCCTCGGGCGCGCACGCCATCGCGCACGCCGCCGAGGCGATCGCCGCGGGCCGCGCGGACGCGATGCTCGCCGGCGGCAGCGACGCCTTCACCGAGACCGCGTTCGCCGGCTTCACCAGCCTCCAGTCACTGTCGGCGAAACCCGCCGCCCCCTACTCCAAGGACCGCGACGGGCTGTCCCTGGGCGAAGGCGCGGGCATGCTGGTGCTGGCCGAGGAGTCGGTGGCCCGCGCCGCGGGCGCCCCCGTCCTGGCGGAGGTCCTCGGCTACGGCCTGTCCGCCGACGGCTACCACGCCACCGCCCCGCACCCCGAGGGCGAGGGCGCCGCCCGCGCCATCCGCGGCGCCCTGAAGGCCGCCGGCATCACCCCGGGGGACGTCGGCTACATCAACGGCCACGGCACCGGCACCCCCAAGAACGACTCCGCCGAGTCCAACGCGGTGCGTGCCGCGTTCGGCGAGGCCGCCCAGAAGACCGCCCTGAGCAGCTCCAAGTCGATGATCGGCCACCTGCTGGGCGCGGCCGGAGCGGTCGAGGCCATCGTCACCGTCAAGGCCCTGGTCGAACAGATCGCCCCGCCGACCGCCAACTTCACCGGCACCGACCCCAAGTGCGGACTGGACGCGGTCCCCGACACCGGCCGCGAACTGGCCATGAACGCCGCCCTGTCCAACAACTTCGCCTTCGCCGGCGCCAACGCCTGCGTCGCCTTCGGCTGGCCCTCCGGACGGCGCTTCACCGTCCCCGCCCCGCCCGCCGCCGAGAAGGTCGTCATCACCGGGGGCGCCGCCCTCACCCCCGCCGGCGAAGGCCTCCAGGCGCTGTGGGAGGCCTGGCGGCAGGGGCGGCGGCTGGGCGCCGACGAGGACGGCCTGCGCGTGGCCCGCGCCGTCTTCGACGCGGGCGCCCACATCGGCGCCCGCGACCGGCGCCGCATGGACCGCCTCTCCCAGCTCGCCGTCGCCTCCTGCCGCGCCGCCCTCGCCCACGCCGGCCTTCAGGCCGACGAGCACACCGGGGTCGTCCTGGGCACCGGACTGGGCCCGATGCGCAGCATCGAGGACTTCCTGCTGCCGGTGCTGGGCGGCTGCCCCGCCCACGGCAGCCCCGCCGTCTTCCCCAACACCGTCTTCAACGCCGCCGCCGGCCAGGTCGCCATGCACGTCGGCGCCAAGGGCCCCACCTCCACCGTCACCACCGGACACGCCGCCGGCGCCTCCGCCCTGACCGTCGCCCACGACCTGCTGCTGCAGCACCGCGCCGAGGCGGTGCTGTGCCCGGCGGTCGAGGACCTCTCCCCGGGCGTGCTGGCCGCCTACCGCCAGCTGCCGCTGTTCGACGATGCCGGCTACACCCTGGCCGAGGCCGGCATCGCCCTCGTCCTGGAACGCGAATCCAGCGCCCGCGCCCGCGGCGCCCGCATCCTGGCCGAGTTCGCCGGCCACGGCGCCGCCGGCGACGCGGCCGGCATCGGCCGCTGGAATGCCGACGGCGAGGGCGTCGAGCGCGCCATGCGCGCCGCCCTCACCCACGCCGGCCTCACCCCCGGCGAGCTGACCGGCATCTGGGCCAATGCCGCCGGCCTCACCCGCGCGGACACCCCCGAGGCCCTTGCCACCACACGGCTGGCCGCCGAGGCCCACTGCCCGGTGCACACCCCCAAACAGACCCTGGGCGAACCGGTCGGCGCGGGCGCCCAGCTCGCCGCCCTCCTCGCCCTCACCGCCTGGACCACCCCGGCAAGCGGGGTGGCGGCGGGGCCGGTGCTCATCAACAGCTCCTCGCTCGGCGGCACCCACATCAGCCTCGTCCTGCGTCCCGCAACGGAGAACTGACCATGCCCCACACCCCCACCGCCCCGCCCGCCGAACCCCGCGCCCGCCATGTCTCGGTCCTGGCCACCGGCGCCCACCTGCCGGGCGAGGCCCTCGACAACGACGCCCTGGCCCGCATCACGGGCCCGCTGCCCGCCGACGTCCTGGACGGCATCCAGGTCAAGCGCCGGCACTGGATGATCGACCCGGCCACCGGCGCCCACACCACCAGCACCTCGCAGATGGCCACCGCCGCCGCCCGCCAGGCCCTCGAGCGGGCCGGCGTCCAGGCGGACGAGATCGACCTGATCGTCCTGTCCACCGCCAGCCCCGACTACCTCCTGCCCGTCGCCGCCACCTACGTCCAGCAGCAGCTCGGCCTCAAGGACTGCGCGGTCATCGAGGTCCGCGCCGGCTGCGTGGGCGCCGTCCAGGCCCACGACATCGCCCGCCGCCTGCTCGCCGACGGCACCTACACCACCGCCCTGGTCATCGGCGCCGAGGCCGTCTCCCCGCTGCTGGCCCCCGTCTTCTTGGGCCGCGACCCCGAACGCGTACGGATGCGCGACCGGCTGACCGTCTACACCTTCGGCGACGGCGCCGGCGCCCTGGTGCTGCGCGCCGGCGAGGAGGGCTCCGCCCACGGCCGCCGGCGCCCCGTCTTCGCCACCCGCTCCCTGGGCGGCGCCCGCAAACCCGGCATGCTCATCGTCGGCGGCGGCACCGACGCCCCCCTCGCCGAACAGCAGCGCCGCCCCCGCCTGATGGACATCCGCCTCGACATCCCCGGCACCGCCCAGTTCGGCCCCCGCGTCTTCGTCGAGGGCATCCACGACCTGCTCACCCGCTCCCGTCTGACCCTGGCCGACCTCGACGCGTGCGTGCTGCCCGAGGGCAACGCCGAGTACTTCGCGAGCGAGTACGCCGCCGCCGGACTGCCGCCCGCCGACCAGGCCGCCCTGAGCAAGACCATCGTGGAGAACCTCACCGACGTCGGCGCCACCGGCTCCGCCGCCGTCCCCCTCGCCCTCGACGCCGGCTGGCGCGAGGGCCGCATCCGCCCCGGCGACACGGTCCTGCTGCTGGCCATCGAGGCCAGCCGCTACCTGTACGCGGGCCTCACCCTCACCTGGGACGCCCCCTTCCCCGGCCGCTGATTCGCCCCGGACACCCGCCCGCCGCCCCTGTGACCTGCGCCCCCGCACCCGCGGGACGCCGAGACCGAAGGACGAGAGAACGTGTCGATACAAGAGACGGAGCGCACCGCCCGCAGCGTGGAGGAACGCAACAAGCAGACCATCCGCCGGGTCTTCGACGCCTTCGTCAACCAGGGCGACTTCTCCGTCGTCGACGAGATCTACAGCCCCCGCATGATCGACCACCAGCCGCTGCCCGGCGCCCCCGAAGGCCTCGAAGGCGTCCGCTACACCATCGCCGGCCTGCGCGAGGGCTTCCC
Organism: Streptomyces sp. NPDC107454; assembly: GCF_055582885.1. Lineage (NCBI taxonomy): Bacteria > Bacillati > Actinomycetota > Actinomycetes > Kitasatosporales > Streptomycetaceae > Streptomyces > Streptomyces sp. NPDC107454. The sequence goes on from NZ_JBVJPA010000024.1 coordinate 88,541, forward strand.
CGACCTGCACGTGACCATCGAGGACATGAGCGCCCACGGCGACCACGTCGTCATCCACAACACCTGGCGCGGCACCCACCTCGGCGACTTCCTCGGCGCGCCGCCCACCGGACAGGCCATCGAGTTCACCGGCGTCGTGGTGTGGCGGCTGCTGGCCGACGGCCTGATCGCCGAACGCTGGGGCATCGGCGTGGAGTCCAACATGCTGGCCGTGCTCGGCCTGCGCCGCCTCGCCCCCGCCGCCCGCACCGGCGCCCGCACCGCGGCCCGCCGCACCGTCACCAGCGCCGGCGCCCTGCTGCCGCTGCCGCCCGGCGCCGCCGGCGCCTGGCACGCCCTGCAGGCCGAACTCGCCGGAAAGCAACTGCGCGCCTACGAGGCCTCCCGGCGCCGCGCGGGCATCCTCCAGGAGTCCTTCGCCCTCCAGCCCCTTAACGGCCAGGACGTGCTGGTCCACCGGATCGAGGCCCGCGACCCGCAGGGCGCCGCCCGCCGGCTGGCGGCCTCCGCCGACCCCTTCGACGCCTGGCTGCGCCGGGAAGCGGCCGCGGTGCTGGGCACCGACCCGTGGACCCACCTGGCCGCCAACGCCGCCCGCCAGGGCCACACCTGGATGTCCGTCACCAGCGAACTGACCACCGCCGGCTGACCGCTGCGCGAGCACCGGGGGACCGGCACCCCACCACTTCTCTAGCAAAGACACCGACACTGTCACTGCTAGACGGCCACTGCTAGACGACAACTGCCCCGTGCACGGCTCAGGAAGGAACCGATGATGCGGCAACGAAAACTCGGCAGCCAGGGGCTGGAGGTCTCCGAGCAGGGACTCGGCTGCATGGGCATGACCTTCGCCTACGGGCCCGCCGACGACCAGGAAGCCCTGCGCACCGCGCACCGCGCCCTGGAACTGGGCGTGAACCTCCTGGACACCGCGGACTTCTACGGCCCGCACAGCAACGAGGAGTTCGTCGCCCGAGTCATCGCCGGCCGCCGCGACAGCATCACCGTCTGCTCCAAGGTCGGCAACGAGGTCACCGCCGACGGCACCATCACCGGCCGCCTCAACGGCCGCCCCGACTACATCCGCACCTCCATCGACGCCACCCTGCGCCGGCTGGGCACCGACCGCCTCGACCTGTACTACCTGCACCGCGTCGACCCCGCCGTCCCCGTCGAGGAATCCACCGGCGCACTCGCCGACCTCGTCACCGCCGGCAAGGTCCGCCACCTCGGCATCTGCGAGGCGTCCGCCGCCACCATCCGCCGCGCCCACGCCGTGCACCCGCTCACCGCCGTACAGACCGAGTACTCCCTGTCCACCCGCGACGTCGAGGCCAACGGCGTCCTGACGGCCGTCCGCGAGCTGGGCATCGGCTTCGTCGGCTACAGCCCGCTGGGCCGCGGCCTGCTCACCGGAGCCATCCGCAGCCTCGACGCCCTCGCCGCACACGACTTCCGCCGCGTCGTGCCCCGCTTCCAGCAGGGCAACCTCGAGACGAACCTGCACGTCGTGGAGCGGCTGCAGGCACTGGCCGCCGCCAAGAAGATCACCGCCGGACAGCTCGCCCTGGCCTGGGTCCTCGCCCAGGGCGACGACATCGTCGCCATCCCCGGCACCAAACGCGTCACCTACCTGGAAGAGAACCTCGCCGCCTGCGCCGTCGAGCTGAGCGCGGCCGACCTCGCCGCCCTCGACGAGATCGCCCCCCACGGCTCCACGGCGGGCGACCGCTACCCCGTCGGTGCCATGGCCACCCTCGACGGCTGACCCCCGACCCCGGCCCGCGGGCCTTCGAAGGCGAAGTGAGTGCGATAACCATGGCGAACATCACGATCATCGGCGGCGGACTGGCCGGCCTGACCGCGGCGATCTCCGCCGCCGAACAGGGCGCCCGCGTCACCGTCCACGAGGCCCACTCCCACACCGGCGGCCGCGCCCGCTCGGCCGCGGGCCCCTACGTCACCAACGACGGGCCGCACACCTTCTTCGACAACGGCGACGCCTGGCACTGGCTGCTGCAGCGCGGACTGGCCGGCCGCTACGTGCGGCTGTCCTTCCACGAGTGGACCCGGATGCGCTTCCGCCACCAGGGCCGGCTGCGGATGACCCTGCCGTCCGGCTACATGAAGATGACCTGGCGCCACCGCGGCATCGAGGTCCCCGTCGACCGCTCCTTCCAGGACTGGGCCAGTGAACGCTTCGCCCAGCAGACCGTGAACGAGGCCCTCGGCTTCCTCGGCCCGATCCTCTTCGACGGCGACCCCGGACGGCTGTCGGCGGCCTTCGTGTGGGAGCGGCTGCTGCGCGTGGGCACCCCCCGCTTCCCGCTGCCCAGCCGCTACTTCATCGGCGGCTGGGGCGCGCTGATCGCCCGCATGGAACGCGTCGCCCGCGCCCGCGGCGTCATCATCGAGACCGGCTCACGGCTGAGCGAACTGCCCGCCGGCGGACCGGTGATCGTGGCGACCTCGCTGGCCTCCGCGCGCAGCCTGCTCGGCGACCCCGGCCTTGAATGGCCCAGCGGCACCGCCGCCCTGCTGGACATGGCCGTCACCCACTCCAAGAAGGACGGCAACGTCTCCTTCGACATGGACGAGGGCGGCTTCACCTCCCAGTACTCCGACCACGACCCCTCCCTCGCCCCGAAGGGCCAGGCCCTCTTCCAGGGCCAGATGCCGCTGCGGCCCGGCGAGTCGAAGGCCGACGCCCTGGCCCGGCTGGAGAAACTCTTCGACCTCACCACCCCCGGCTGGCGCACCCGCCTCCTGTGGCGCCGCGAAGGCGTCTCCCGCGGCCGCACCGGCGCCCTGGACCTGCCCGGCCTCAGCTGGCGCGACCGGCCCGCCGTCGACCGCGGGGACGGCGTGTTCCTGGCCGGCGACAGCGTCGCCGCCCCCGGCATCCTCGCCGAGACCTCCATCAACAGCGCCCTGCGGGCCGCCCAACTCGCCCTGAACGCCCGGCCGGCGGCGCACCGTCCCGCGGCGCTCGGGCGATGAGCAGCCCTTCACGTCCCACCCCACCCTGTTAGGGAGCGCAGCACTTGATGCTCCCCTCCCTGAAGGGAGGGGATTCTTACGGCTCGCGCCGTGAGACTTCCTGTTTCATCGCCGACTGCCCGCCCGGAGAACTCCGTTGAGGTCTTACACCAGCTCCGCAGGCTGCGACCGCCCGTCCGGCGGCCAGAAGGTTCTTCGCTGCGTTCACGTCCCGGTCGTGGGCCGCGCCGCAGTCGCACGTCCACGTGCGGACGTTCAGCGGCATCTTGTCCTGCAAGGTGCCACAGGCGGAGCACAGCCTGGACGAGGGGAACCACCGGTCCACCGCGATCACCTCACGCCCGTACCACTGGGCCTTGTACTCCAGCATGCTCCGGAACTCACGCCATGCCGCGTCCGAGATGACCCGGGCCAGTTTCCGGTTCTTGACCATGTTGCGGACGGACAAATCCTCGATCACGAGCGTTTGGTTCTCACGCACGAGACGAGTGGTGATCTGGTGCAGGCTGTCACGACGCCGGTCAGCGATCCGGGCATGGATACGGGCGACCTTGCACCGGGCCTTGACGCGGTTCGCCGAACCCTTCTCCTTCTTCGCCAGCCGGCGCTGCGCCTTCGCCAGCGCGGCCCGGTCGCGGCGTTCATGGCGGGGGTTGGAGATCTTCTCCCCGGTCGACAGGGTCAGGAGGTGATCCAGCCCGGCGTCGATACCGACCGCCGCGTCCGTGGCAGGCAGATGCCTGATGCCGGGGTCGTCGCACAGCATCGAGACGAACCAGCGCCCCGCCGCATCCTGGGACACGGTCACCGTGGACGGGCTCACACCCTCGGGAAGCGGCCTGGACCACACGATGTCGAGCGGCTCCGCCATCTTTGCCAAGGTCAGCTTGCCGTCCCGGAAACGGAACGCGCTGGTGGTGTACTCGGCGGACCTCCTGGACTTCTTCCGCGACTTGAAACGCGGGTACTTGGCCCGTTTGCCGAAGAAGTTGGTGAACGCCGTCTGAAGGTGCCGCAGCGCCTGCTGGAGCGGCACCGAGGAGACCTCGTTGAGGTAGGCCAGTTCCTCGGTCTTCTTCCACGCCGTCAGCATCGCCGACGTTTGGTGGTAGTTGACCCGCTCCTGACGCGTCCACGCCTGGGTACGGGCGGTGAGCGCCAGGTTGTAGACCTTCCGCACGCACCCGAACGTGCGCGACAGCTCCGCTGCCTGCGCATCCGTCGGACAGAAGCGGTACTTGAACGCCCGCTTCACGTGAGTGGTCACAGCTCACAAACTATCGCATCAACTTATGACTATTTGCGGGAAGTTGGCCGCGAACGACGATCCGCCCTGGCGGCGGATCACCTGTCCCTGCCCTGCTCCGCAGAAGTCCGCTTCCCCTCCGCCCTGAAAGACGGAGCATCCACGGAGGAATCCCGATGAGAATCACCCTGTCCGAGCGCGGCACCCCGGACTGGCAGACCGCCGCGGACCTTGCCCGGCTGGTGTTCGCCAAGCAGTACCAGGCGAGCATCTCGCCCGACCCGGACGGCTTCCTCGCCTTCTTCGAGACCGCCGCCGACGGCCAGGAGGAAGTCCTCGCCTGCGCGGGCCTGTCCTTCCCCGAGGAAGAGAGCATCCTGCTCGAGCGCTACCTCGACGCCCCCGTCGAAGACGTCATCACCCGGGCCGTGGGCGCCCCCGTCAAACGCTCCCAGGTCCTGCAGATCGGCTCCATCGCCTCGGTACGGGCCGCCGCCGGCGCCGAGATCATCAAGGCGATCCCGCTGATCATGGCCTGCCTGGGCCGCCCGTACGCGGTGATGACCATGACCGGCCGGCTCGCCGCCCTCATGCAGCGCCTGGGCTGCGTCTTCCACCCCCTCGCCGACGCCAGCGCGGAACGCCTGCCCGAAGGCGAACGGGCCGCATGGGGCTCCTACTACGACACCCGGCCCGTCGTCGGCTACGCCGAGGCCGCCGAGCAGTCCACCCTGCTGCTGGCCGCCATCGGCCGCTACTGCTTCACCTCGGTCGACATGCGGCTGCTGAGCAACCGCCCGCAGCAGGGGGTGCTCACCCGTGCCGCCTGACACCCCCGCCCGCCTCTCGCTCGCCCAGGGACTCCTGGAGCGGGCCGCCAGCGACGCCGTCATGGTCCGCGTGCTGGCCGCCGACGGCTCGGCGCCCGCCGCCTTCAGCTACCGCGACCTGACCGGCGCCGCCCTCACCCTGGCCGCCCGGCTCCAGGAACGAGCCCGCGCGCTGGGCCGGCCGGCCCGGGTGGGGCTGCTCGCGGAGAACTCGCCCGAATGGGTCGCCGCCGACCTGGCCGCCCTGTTCGCCGGCGCCGTCGAGATCCCCGTCCCGACCGCCTTCACCGCACAGCAGGCCGCCTCCCTCCTTCAGAGCGCCGACCTGTGCCTCACCGACGCCGCGGGCGAAGCCGCCCTGGCCCGCTGGCGCGCCGGCAACCCCCGGCCCGTCCTGCCCGACGGCTGCCGCGTCCTTCCCCTCGACCTGCCCGCCCTGGCCCGCGCACCCCGCCCCGCCGCGCCCCCGCAGATCCCCGCACACGACCAGATCGTCAAGGTCATCCACACCTCCGGCACCACCTCCGCCCCCAAAGGCGTACAGATCCGCCGGCACGGCCTGGACGAACTCCTCACCTCCCTGCGCGCCCGCACCCGCCCGGAGATCTTCGAGCGCTATCTGTCCATCGTCCCGCTCAGCCTCCTCATCGAGCAGGTCGCCGGCCTCTACATGCCCTTCCTGGCAGGCGGTTCGGTGTCCTTCCTGCCGCCGGGCACCGCCCTGGTCGGCACCGCCGCCGACGCCGCCCCCCGCATGCTCACCCTGCTGCGAGCGGCCCGCCCCACCGCCCTGGTCGTGCCGCCCACCGTCGCCGGCCTCTTCCTCGCCCTGTGCGACCAGCAGCCCGCCGAGAGCATCCCCGAGCGCCACCGGCGGATCTTCGGACACGACGGGCCGGTCTTCATCGCCTGCGGCGGCGCCCCCGTCCCCCCGGAGATCCTCCAGCGCCTCGACGCCTACGGACTGACCGTCCACGAGGGCTACGGGCTGAGCGAGAACTCCTCCGTGGTGTCCTGGAACTTCCCCGGCGCCGTCCGCTTCGGCACCGTCGGCCGCCCCCTGGACCACGTGCACGCCGAACTCGCCGACGACGGCGAACTCCTCATCCGCAGCACCTCCCTGTTCGCCGGCTACACCCGCGAGGACCCCTCCAGCGTCGTCGTCGACGACCAGGGCCGCCTGCACACCGGCGACCTCGCCGAGATCGACGCCGACGGCTATCTGCGGATCACCGGACGCAAGAAGAACCTCGTCATCACCGCGGGCGGCCGCAACGTGGCCCCCGAATGGGTCGAGGCCCGCTACCGCGAACTCGGCTTCGTCCGCGAGGCCGCCGTCGTCGCCGACGGCCTCGACCAGGTCCACGGCCTGTTCGTCATCGACGCCGGCCTCGACCCCGCCACGGCCCGCCGCGAGATCACCGACTTCGGCAGGCGGAAACTCTCCGGCATCGAACGCGCCGCCGTCGTCCACCTCATGTCCGAGGATGACCCCGCCTACGCCACCTGCTTCACCGTCACCGGACGCCCCCGCCGCGACGTCGTGCGCGCGTACGTCCTCAAGCAGCCCCGCACCCCGGCCCCCCGCGGCGGCGAGACCAAGGAGAAGGCTTGACATCTCCCCCAGCTGAAGCAGGGGGATTCTTCCCTCGCGGGTTGAGCTTTCTGCTTCTCAGACAACAGCTGCCCCGAATCAACGGCGGGGGACGTTGGTACGCCCAGCAGTCTTACGCCAGCTCCACAGACCTGACATCCCGCCAGCCCGGCGGTAGGCCCGGCCAGCTTGGTTATCACCGGCCGAGCGTGGCAACGCTACTGCATCCGCGGGCAGTTGCTGGTGAACGACGATCCGCCCTGGCGGCGAATCGTCTTCCCTTGCCCTGCTCCGCAGGAGTCCGTTTCCTCCCCAGCCCGAAGGCTGGGGTATCCACGGAGGAATCCAGATGAGCACGGCTATGAAGACCACCCCCTACGGCACCGGCAGCGGCCTGCTGGTCGAACCCGCAGGCCCCGGCGGCCTCGACGGCGTCGACCCCAAGGAACTGCGCGACCTGCTCTCCCAGGCCGGCTTCCTGCTGCTGCGCGGCTTCGGCGCGGACATGGACGCCTTCACCGCCCTGGTGCAGCACACCTCCACCTCCACCACCCTCGACCCGGCCCGCGACTTCTACTCCGAGGTCGCCCAGAAGGTCGACGCCGGCTTCGACGAGGTGGGCCTGCACACCGAGAACGGCAACAGCCCCTTCCGCTCCCACCTCGCCTGGTTCTTCTGCGAGAAGGCCGCCTCCTCCGGCTCCCAGACCACCGTCTGCGACGGCTACCGCGTCTGGGACGCCCTCAGCCCCCAGGCCCGTACGGCATTCGCGGCCCAGGACATCGTCTACAGCCGCTACGTCGCCGAGCCGCAGTGGCGGGCGATGGCCCACCACCTGCTGGGCCGCACCAAGCCCGCCGACGAGATCAGGGTCGAAGAACTCCTCGCGCTGGCAGGCCAGTTGCCGGGCACCGAGATCCTGCCGCAGGACGACGGCGGGGTGCGCTACTCCTTCACCACCCCCGCGGCCGGCACCACCGTGTTCGGGCCGCGCCCCTCCTTCGCCAACAGCATCCTGGGCCCCTCCTTCAACTACGAGAAGCCCACCATCACCTTCGCCGACGGCACCGCCCTGTCCCCGCAGCTGCTGGCCGAGGTCGAAGAGGTGACCGCCCGCCTCACCGAGAACCTCGACTGGCAGGACGGCGACGCCGCCGTCATCGACAACACCCGCGTCATGCACGGCCGGCGCGCCATCACCGACCCCGACCGCACCATCTACAACGCCCTCAGCTACATCGAGGCACCCGCCGCCTGACCGGGCCGCCCCTCCCGCCCCCACCCCCCAGCGCGACAGGAAGCAGCTGCAGGAGGAGGGGGCAGGGGGGCGGGAGGCAGATTCATCCGAGAGGGAGCCATGACCACCGACCACACCGCCGCCCCCCGCACGACGGACACCGCACCCGCCGGCGCCGCAGCGGACCCCCGCCGCTGGCGCCTGCTCGTCTTCGTCGCCCTCGCCCAGTTCATGGTGCTCCTCGACACCACCGTGGTGAACCTCGCCCTGCCCGCCATCCAGGCCGACCTCAAGGCCGGCGCCACCGCCGTCGAATGGGTGCTGACCGCCTACATCCTGTGCTTCGGCGGCCTCATGCTGCTCGGCGGCCGCACCGCCGACCGCTGGGGCAGGCGGCGCACCTTCCTGCTCGGCGCCCTGCTGTTCACCGCCGCCTCCCTGCTGTGCGGGCTCGCCCAGGGCGCCGGCCTGCTGATCGCCGCCCGCGCCCTGCAGGGCTGCGGCGCCGCGTTCCTCTCACCGGCCGCGATGTCCCTGGTCACCACCATCTTCCCCAAGGGCCGCGAACGCACCACCGCGCTCGCCGTGTGGGCCGCGCTGGCCGGCCTCGGCGGCACCCTCGGCGTCATCGCCGGCGGCCTGATCACCGACAGCCTCAGCTGGCGCTGGATCTTCTACATCAACCTGCCCTTCGGGATCGTCGCCGTCGCCGGCGTCCTGCTGCTGTCCCGGGGCCGCCCCGAGACCCGTATCCGCGGCTCGCGCCCCGACATCGCCGGCGCCGTCACCGTCACCGCCGGCCTGGCCGCCCTCGTCTACGCCATCGTCAACATCCAGGACCACGGCGCCGCCTCCGCGCCCTACGTCCTGGCCCCGGCCGCCGCCGCTCTCGTCCTGCTCGCCGCGTTCGTCCTGATCGAACGCCGCACCCCGGACCCGCTGATGCCGCTGCACCTGTTCGCCACCCGCTCCCTGGCCACCGCGGGCCTGGGCCGCGTCCTGACCAGCGGCGTGCAGGCGTCCGTGCTCTTCCTGTGCAGCTACTACCTGCAGCGCACCCTGGGCTACTCCACCCTCAAGTCCGGGTTCGCGTTCCTGCCGCTGGGCGTCGTCGCCATCCTCGTCACCGCCCCCGCCACCCGCATCATGCACAAGGCCGGCCCCCGCCCCGTCTACCTCGCCGGCGCCGCCGGCTCCGTACTGGGCCTCCTCCTGCTCACCCAGGCCCCGGCCGGCGGCACCTACCTGCTGCACCTGCTGCCCGCCCTGCTCATCCTCGGCGCGTCCATGCAGTGCTGCGGCATCCCCGTCAACGTGCACGGCGTCTCCGACATCCCCGCCCGCCAGCAGGGCATCGCCTCCGGCGTCCTGGTCGCCGCCTTCCAGGTCGGCGCCTCCCTCGGGGTGGCCACCGTCGCCACCAGCGCCCTGACCCGCACCACCCACGAACTCACCCACCGCACCGCCCCCGCCCTGGCCTGGCTGGACGGCCTCCACCTCGGCTTCTGGATCGCCACCGGCATCGGCGTCCTCAACCTGCTCACCGCCTACTTCGGACTGCCCCGCCACCGCCGCGCCCCCGCCCCGGCCGGCCCCCGCACCGCCTGACCACCCCCCAACCCCCCCAACAAACAGGGAGAGGCCCATGGCACGCCCCGGAGACACCCTCCGCCTCGGCAAGGACAAGCTCACCTTCCTGACCACCGCCGCCGAAACCGACGGCGCCTTCGTCGAAGTCGAAGTCGAGTACGCCCCCGCCGTCATCAAACCGCCCCAGCACTACCACCCCCGCCAGACCGAACACATGCGCCTCGAAAGCGGCCGCCTCAGCCTCCAACTCGACGGCGTCCTGCACGAGTACGAACAAGGCGCCGACTTCTACATCCCGCCGGGCGCCGTCCACTCCATGTGGAACCCCGGCCCCGAACCCACCCGGGTCATCTGGCGCACCACCCCCGCCTACCAGACCGAAACCGTCTTCGAGACCCTCTGGGGCCTGACCAACGAAGGCCGGCTGCGCCCCGACGGCACCCCCCGCCTGCAGATGCCGCTGCTCGCCCTCGCCTTCCGCGACGAGTACCGCGTCGTCACCGGCCGCCCCTACCCCCTCGACACGGCCCTGTGCCTGCTGCTGTCCCCGCTCTCCCTGGCCTGCGGCTACCGCCCCACCTACCGCCCGCCCCAGAACACCGCGACCCTCCAGCCCACCGCCTGAACACACCGGCAGCGGCACGCAGTTCGAGCCGGACCCAAGGGCGCAGCGAGCCGTGCGCCCTAGCGTCGGCCCCAACCGAACACGGCCGATGCGTGGAGGAATGGTCATGGCCACCGAAGCACACGAATTCACCCTGCCCGGCGCGGATCTCCCGCAGCCCGACGCCGAACTGCGCAAGAAGCGCGAGGCGGTCGTCCTGCAGCACACGGTCGCCGAGATCGCCTGGGACATCGACGGCGTGCTGGCCACCTTCCCGCGCGGCGGCGTCTACCGTATCCAGGCCTTCGAAGAGGGCCCGCTGATCGGCGAAGAAGCCATCAAGAAGGGCTACTTCGCCGACCTCAAGGCCGCCTTCCCCGACCTCGAGCACGAACTGCACCACGTGCACCACACACCCACCGCCGTGATCCTCGAGGCACAGGCCCGCGGCAGGCAGCAGGCCGACTGGCGCGGCATCCCCAACCGCGGCAAGTCCATCGACGCCCCCGTCGCCGTCTTCTTCCACTTCGACGGCGACGTCCTGATCGACGAGACCCTCTACTTCGACATCGCCACCTTCCAGCGCCAGCTCGCCTGACCCTCCCCCCTTCCACGGGCGCGGCGCGGCGGGGCCCGGATACCGGCCACACCGGTATCCGGGCCCCGCCGCGCCGCGCCCGCGTGTGCCGAGCGGGACTCAAGGAGGACTTGAGCAGACGTCCGTAGCGTCGACGGCGCCGTACCGGCCCGCGCGGGCACCAGCCCGCCGCGGGACGGACCGGTCACGGCGATGAGCATCTCGCACGACCCGCCTCCAGAAAGGATGCTCGGTTGACATCTCCCCCAGCTGAAGCAGGGGGATTCTTCCCTCGCGGGTTGAGCTTTCTGCTTCTCAGACAGCAGCTGCCCCGAATCAACGGCGGGGGACGTTGGTACGCCCAGCAGTCTTACGCCGGCTCCACAGACCTGACATCCCGCCAGCCCGGCGGTAGGCCCGGCCAGCTTGGTTATCACCGGCCGGGCCTGGCAACTCTAATACACCCGCGGGCAGTTGCTGGTGAACGACGATCCGCCCTGGCAGCGAATCGTCCTCCCCTGCCCTGCTCCGCAGGAGTCCGTTTCCTCCCCAGCCTGAAGGCTGGGGTATCCACGGAGGAATCCAGATGAGCACCGTCAACCCCCCATCCCCGGGCGGTGAAACCAGGAGGGTGGTCTTCTGGGCCATTCTCACCACCAGCCTCGCCTCGTTCATGGCGGGACTGGACAACCTCGTCATCATCACGGCGCTGCCCACCATCCGCGAGAAACTCGGCGGCAGCCTCACCGACCTGGAATGGACGGTCAACGCCTACACCCTGTCCTTCGCGGTCCTGATGATGTTCGGCGCCGCCCTCGGCGACCGCTTCGGCCGCCGCAAGGTCTTCAGCCTGGGCCTGCTGCTGTTCACCGCCGCCTCCGCGGCCGCCGCGCTGGCACCCGGCATCAACGAACTCGTCGCCGCCCGCGCCGTCCAGGGCGTCGGCGCGGCCATCATCATGCCGCTGTCGGTGACCCTGCTGACCGCCGCCGTGCCCGCCGAGAAACGCGGCGCGGCCCTGGGGATCTGGGGCGCCGTCAACGGACTGTCCATCGCCGCCGGCCCGCTGGTGGGCGGCGCCATCGTCGAGCACCTGTCCTGGCAGTGGATCTTCTGGCTGAACGTGCCGATCGGCCTGGCCCTTGCCCCGCTGTCCTTCCGCAAGCTCGCCGAGAGCCGCATCGCCCACTCCCGCCTGGACGCCGTCGGCACCGCCCTGGCCAGCCTGGGCCTGTTCGGCATCGTGCTGGGCCTGATCAAGGGCCACGGAGACGGCTGGACATCCCCGCAGGTCCTGGGCGCACTGATCGGCGGCACCGCCGTGATGGCCCTGTTCGTGGTGTGGGAGAACCGCACCGAACACCCGATGGTGCCGATGCGGATGTTCCGCAACCGCGCGTTCACCGCGATCAACCTGGCCGGCGCCCTCATGTCGGTCGGCATGTTCGGCGCGATCTTCCTGATGACCCAGTTCCTGCAGAACATCCAGGGCTACACCGCCATGCAGGCCGGCGTACGGCTGCTGGCCTGGACCGCCATGCCGATGGTCGTCGCCCCCATCGGCGGCATGGTCTCCGACCGCATCGGCGGCAAACCCGTGGTCACCCTCGGCCTCGCCATGATGACCGCCGGCATGGTCTATTGGGCGTTCGTCCTGGGGCCGGACGTCTCCTACGCCGCCCAGCTGCCCTCCCTGATGATCTGCGGCGCCGGCATGGCCCTGTTCTACGCCCCGCTGATGAACCTCACCATGGGCTCGGTCGCCGAACACGAACAGGGCATCGCCTCCGGCGTCACCGCCGCCACCCGCGAGGTCGGCGCCGCCCTCGGCGTGGCCCTGCTCGCCTCCATCTTCAGCGCCAACGGCGGCTACGCCTCACCGCGCAACTTCGTCGACGGCCTGGTGCCCGCCATGTGGGTGGGCGCCGCCGCGGTGGCCCTTGCCACCTTCGCCATGCTGGGGGCCCCCTCCCGCCGGCGGGCCGCCGCGAGCACCCCCGTCGCCAAGGCCGCCCCCGCGCAGGAGAGTGCACCGGCCCCCCTGCACTGACCCGGAGCCGGGGCCGGTGCCACCCCACGGGTGGCGCCGGCCCCGGCTCCGTCCCACGAACCGGCGCCCCCACGCCCCGACGAACCGAGGACGCATGGCCATTGAGGAGATGAAGGTCCGCGACGCCTTCCGGATCACACCGTCGCAGCTGCCGGACAACCGGGGCCTGTTCTACGAGGCCTGGCGGCTGGGCGGCCTGACGGCGGCGAGCGGCCAGCCGTTCACCGTCCGGCAGGTCAACTTCTCCGTCTCCCGGCGCAATACGCTGCGCGGCATCCACGGCACCACCCTGCCGCCGGGCCAGGCGAAGCTGGTGACCTGCGTGCGCGGCGCCGCCCTGGACGTGGTCGTCGACCTGCGCGTCGGCTCCCCGACGTTCGGCATGTTCGACACCACCCTGCAGGAAGCCGGCTCCGGCATCGGCGTCTACCTCGCCGACGGCCTCGGCCACGCCTTCCTCGCCCTGAGCGACGACACCTGCATGAACTACCTGTGCTCCCAGGAGTACGTGCCCGGCACCATGGTCGACATCCAGGCCCTCGACCCCGACATCGGCATCCCCTGGAACACCGGCGGACAACTCATCCGCTCCGACAAGGACACCCACGCCCCCGGCCTCTTGGAGGCCGCCGCCCGCGGCCTGCTGCCCACCTACGAACAGGCCCTCGCCTCCTACCGCACCACCGGCCCCCGCCCGTAACCTGACGGGCGGCGCCGGCAGCGGGAGGTGCGGTGATCGAGTGTGTCCGGGCGGTACTGCTCACGCCCGCCGGCCGGCTGCTGCTGATCCGGCGCACCTGGCCGGGCGCGACGCCCTACCGGGTCTTCCCCGGCGGGCACGTCGAACCTCACGATCCGGGCCTGCGCGCGGCCCTGGTCCGTGAAGTACGCGAGGAGACCGGCGCCGAGCCGCAGATCACGGGCCTGCTGCAGGTGCTGGCCGATGAGCACCAGCGCCAGTACTTCTACCTGGCGCGCATCCGGTCCTGGTCCGAGGCGGACCGCACCGGAGAGGAGTTCGCCGACCCGGACCGCGGCGAGTACCGGCTCGAGGAAGTCCCGCTGAGCGTGCGGGCGCTCGACGCCCTCAGCCCGGAGCCGCAGGAGATCGCCGCACTGCTGCGCGACGCGGTGGCGGCCGGGACCGATCTGGCCGCCCTGGCGGATCCGGCACGGTGAGCGCGGCGGCCGGCACCCGGAACCCCTCCGCCGGGAGCGGGGGCGCCGGCGGCCGCCGGGTGTGAACCGGCCTGCCCTGTACGCGGGTTGGAGCGAGCCCGGCGCGGGGCTTCACACGCTTCCTCCCGCGGCCTGGCGGGATCTCCCCTCACGGCGCAGGAGATGGATCCGCAGGGCCGCGGCGGCGAGGAACGCGAGACCGATGCCGCCCCGGGCCCGTCCTCCGGCCGGTCGACCAGGCGCGGACCCCGCACGCTGCGGTGGAGGCCACAGTTCCGCGCGCGGGAGGCGAGGAGGGGGGCAACTCCTGCCCGCCCGGGGAGTGCGGCCGCGTACGGGCACCCGCCACTTCTGTTGAAAGTGCGAACCGATGTGCTCCGGTCGCCGATCGGGGGACACCGACCTAACCTCGGTTGAGGCCGACAGTGACCAATGGGGCAGTTGTTCAAGATGGGAGAACATCATGAATGCCACATTCCGCAGCCACTGGGGGCGCACCTTCGCCGTAGGAACCCTGACAGCGGCCCTGCTGTCCGGAGGGACAGCGGGCGGTATCGCGGTAGCGGCCGCCGGAGCCCAGCATCCGGCCGCACGCGCGGCGACACCTTCGACACCGGCGTCGGAGACGTCGAAGACGATGACCACCGCGCCGTCACCGATGACGACCGCCATGCCGTCGCCGATGACGACCACCAAGCATTCGCCGATGACGACCAGCAAGCCGTCGCCGACGAGGACGCACAAGTACACGCCGAAGCCGAAGCCGACTCCGACGAGGACGCACAAGTACACGCCGAAGCCGAAGCCGACTCCGACGAAGACGCACAAGTACACGCCGAAGCCGAAGCCGACTCCGACGAAGACCCGCAAGTACACGCCGAAGCCGAAGCCGACTGCGTCGAAGATGGCGCGCCCGACCGTGACCGCCAAGCCGACCAGGTCCTAGCCCTGATTGCCGGGGCAGGTGACACGCCCGCGCCCCTGAGGCGCGGGCGTGTCTGGCACAACCCCGGCCCTCCCCTTCGCGCAACCATCCGGCGTCCAGTACGCCTGACGCGGACTGAGGGCGTGGTGGGCGGACAGGAAGCGGCGGTATGCGGCCGTGGTGTGTGCGGTGGTGCCGGCGGCGGCCGGGGCAGGCGCCGTGGCCCTGAAAACCCGTCACCCGGCGCAGGAGCCCGGGGCCGTGCCGCGGAGCGAGGACTCCCACTGCCGCAAGGGCCCGGCGAAGGGCGGTCCCGTCGCCTGCGGGCCCGCGGCAGCGTCACGGTCCCGCCCGCTCCCGCCGACCCGGACCAGGACACCAACACAGCCCCGGTGAGCGTGGAGTACAGCCCGTGACCGTCCCGTGGCGCAACGGGCGCCCGGTCATCCGAACTGGCCGGCCTGGTAGTCGCCGGCGGGCTGGCGGACCAGGACGTTCACGCGGTTGTAGGCGTTGATGAGGGCGATGAGGGAGACCAGCGCGGCGAGCTGGTCCTCGTCGTAGTGCTTGGCGGCGTTCGCCCAGGCCTCGTCCGTGACCCCGCCGGCCGCGTCCGCGATGCGGGTGCCCTGCTCGGTCAGTTCCAGGGCGGCGCGCTCGGCGTCGGTGAAGACCGTGGCCTCGCGCCACGCCGCGACCAGGTGGAGGCGCACCGCGCTCTCCCCGGCGTGCGCGGCGTCCTTGGTGTGCATGTCGGTGCAGAAACCGCAGCCGTTGATCTGGCTGGCGCGGATCTTCACCAGTTCCTGCGTCGCGGCCGGCAGCGCCGAGTCCGAGACCGCTTTGCCTGCCGAGTTGATGTGCCTGAGGACCTTGCCTGCGAGCGGGTTGCCGAAGAGGTTCAAGCGGGCGTCCATGGTGAGCTCCTGTGCCGTTGCCGGTGGTTACACCTCCTTGACGGACCGGCCCGGCAGGATGTGACAGCACCGGAAAAGAAACCTCGTCTTCTCTGGGCCCGGTGCCGCCTCCGGGAGCGCGCTCACCGGCTCACAGGGCGGCCTTGTGCTTCAGGGGCTCCCACCAGGCGCGGTGGTCGCGGTACCAGGCGAAGGTCTCGGCCAGGCCCTGGGCGAAGTCCTTGCGGGGGCGGTAGCCGAGCTCGCGGGAGATCTTCGTGCAGTCCACCGAGTAGCGCAGGTCGTGGCCGAGCCGGTCGGGCACGTGCTCGACGCTGTCCCAGGCCGTCCCGGCGAGGTCGAGCAGCAGGGTGGTCAGTTCCTTGTTGCTCAGCTCGGTGCCGCCGCCGATGTTGTACACCTCGCCCGGCCGGCCGCCGGTGCGCACCAGTTCCAGGCCCTGCACGTGGTCGTCGATGTGCAGCCAGTCCCGGACGTTGAGCCCCTCCCCGTACAGCGGGACGCGGTGTCCGTCGAGGAGGTTGGTGACGAACAGGGGGATGACCTTCTCGGGGAAGTGGTGGTGGCCGTAGTTGTTGGAGCAGCGGGTCACCCGGACGTCCAGGCCGTGGGTGCGGTGGTAGGAGAGGGCGACGAGGTCGGAGGAGGCCTTGGAGGCGGCGTAGGGGGAGTTGGGGCGCAGCGGGTCGCTCTCGGGCCAGGAGCCCTCGGCCAGGGAGCCGTAGACCTCGTCGGTGGAGACGTGCAGGAAGCGGGCCGGGCCGCCGGGCCGGCGCAGCGCGGCGTCCAGCAGGGTCTGGGTGCCCAGCACGTTGGTGGTGATGAACTCGGCGGCGCCGAGGATGGAACGGTCGACGTGGGACTCCGCGGCGAAGTGCACGATCTGCTCGTGGCCGGCGACGAGACCGGCCACGAGAGGGGTGTCGCAGATGTCGCCGTGCACGAAGCGGAAGGCGGGATGGGAGCGGACCGGGTCGAGGTTGGCGGGGTTGCCGGCGTAGGTGAGTTTGTCGAGCACCGTGATCTCGACGCCGTCCGGACCGCCCGGGCCGAGCAGGGTGCGCACGTAGTGCGAGCCGATGAACCCCGCTCCGCCGGTGACGAGGATGCGTGTGGTGGTCATGATGAGATCTGCACCTTGCTGTGGTCGCCGAGGATGAGCCGGTGGGCGGCGGGGACCCGGGGTGCGGGAGTCACCTCCACGTTGCGTCCGATGATCGAGGCCTCCACGCGGCGGGCGCCGCGCACGGAGGAGCCGTCCAGGACGATGGAGAACTCGATCTCGCTGTCGGTGATGCGGCAGTCGTGCGAGATGGAGGTGAACGGGCCGACGTAGGAGCCGGTGATCACGCTGCCGGTGCCGATGACGGCCGGGCCCACGATGCGCGAGCCGCTCACCCGGGCGCCCTCGTCGATCTGCACCCGCCCGATGATCTCACTGGTGTCGTCGACGTCGCCCTCGATGAGCGGCTCGGTGTGCTCCAGGACGGAGCGGTTGACCTCCAGCATGTCGCCGACGTTCCCGGTGTCCTTCCAGTAGCCGGAGATCGTCGTGGAGCGCACGTCGCACCGCTGGTCGATGAGCCACTGCAGGGCGTGGGTGATCTCCAGTTCGCCGCGCCAGGAGGGCTTGATGGCGCGGACGGCCTCGTGCACGGCCGGGGTGAACAGGTAGACGCCGACCAGCGCGAGGTCGCTCTTGGGGGCCTTGGGCTTCTCCTCCAGGCCGATGACCCGTCCGTCCGCGCCGAATTCGGCGACCCCGAACTGGCGCGGGTCGGAGACCTGGGTGAGCAGGATCTGGGCGGCGGGCCGCTGTGCGCGGAAGGCGTCGACGAGGGAGGAGATGCCGCCCACGATGAAGTTGTCGCCCAGGTACATGACGAAGTCGTCGTCGGCGAGGAAGTCACGGGCGATGATGACGGCGTGGGCCAGGCCCAGCGGCGCGTCCTGGGGGATGTAGGTGACGGTGAGGCCGAACTTGGAGCCGTCGCCGACGGCTTGCATGATCTCGTCGGCGGTGTCCCCGACGACGATCCCGACCTCGGTGATGCCCGCGTCCGCGATCGCTTCCAGGCCGTAGAAGAGCACCGGCTTGTTGGCCACGGGCACCAGCTGCTTGGCGGATGTGTGGGTGAGGGGGCGCAGGCGGGTACCGGCCCCGCCGGAGAGTACGAGAGCCTTCATGAAGATCAGGCTAGGAGCGGGCACTTGAGCCGGGATGGGGGATGGGCCGCGCCCACAGGCCCCCTCCAGGGCGGCTCGAGAGGCGGTGGGGATCCTCGGGTGACACGGCGGGGCGGGCGGCTGCGCCTGCCCGCTTCGGTGACGTGAGCCCAGGAAGGCTTGAGGCATGGCAGACAACCACCGTGAACTCGTCCAGCGCTTCGTCGACATGATCAACGCTCATGACGTGAGCACCATGAGCGAGCACACCGCGCCCGGGCACATCGACCACAACCCGGTCGTGGAGGACGGCATCGAGGCGAACACGGCGTTCTGGGAGCAGATCTTCGCCGCGTTCCCCGATGTCAAGGTCACCGTCCACGACCTGGTCGTGGAGGGGGACCGCATCGCCGGCCGTTTCGAGTACTCGGGCACCCACCAGGGCACGTTCTTCGGCGTCGAGGCCACCGGGCGGCCGCTGAACTTCCAGTCGATCGACTTCTGGCGGGTCGAGGGCGGGCTGCTGGCCGAGCACTGGGACCAGCTGGACATGGCGGGGCTGTTCCGCCAGCTCGGCGTCGACATCCACGCCGGCCAGGACGGCCGGTAGCCGTCACCGGGCACACACGGGCGGCCCGGGGGGGAGAAAGGGGGGGGGGGGTGGCGCGGGT
>NZ_JBVJPA010000024.1:107136-174242 GCF_055582885.1 Streptomyces sp. NPDC107454
TAGGGGGTTTGCTCGCCCAACCAGCCCCCGAACAACCCCCCCCCCACCCAACACCCCAGCCCTCCACCACCCAACACAAAAACTCCCCCCCCCCAACGCCCCCCCCCCCCCGGGCCGCCCGTGCGTGAGCTGGTACGGGGCCGGGGCGTCCGTGTGTTGTCTATACGGGGCCGGGGCGGGCCGCGGCCTGTTCGACGGCGTCGGTGAGCCGGGCGTGGGCGAGGAGGGCCTCGGTGTGCGGGGTGAAGTCCTCGCGGCCGAGGACGGCCCGGGCGAAGACGCCGGCGATGTTGGTGAAGTGGGTGTCCGGGGCGAGGCGGATCTCGCGGACGGTGCCGCCGCGTTCGACGTGCAGGACGGGGACGTGCTCGTCGGGGGTGCTGAAGGCGCGTTCCAGGCGCAGCCGTCCCTGGCTGCCCCACAGGTCGTAGCCGCTGCGGTAGGCGTGTTCGACGCCGTAGGCGAGCTGGGCGGTGGCCCCGGAGGCGGCGGTCAGCAGGGCGCCGCCGGCGGGCGCGGGCCCCTGCGCGGTGGCGGGGCTCACGTGGGCGCCGGCCACCCGCAGGTGCGGGCCGAGGAAGAGCTGGGCGGCGCGCAGCGGGTAGGCGGCGACCTCGGGCAGGGTGCTGGCCCGCCGCAGGGTGCCGTCGGTGTCGCGGCGCAGCGGGATGCCGAACTCGGAGCCGAACAGGCGCAGTTCGCCGATCAGCCCGTCGCCGAGCAGCTTCTGGACGCGGGCGTGCTGGGAGTGGTGGAGGAACATGAAGCTCTCCATCAGCAGCAGGCCGCGCTCGCGGGCGAGGGACACCGCCTTGTCCGCGTCCGCGAGACGGGCGGCGAACGGCTTCTCGCACAGCACGTGCTTGCCGGCCTGGAGGGCCCGCAGGGTCCACTCCACGTGCAGTTCGGGCGGCAGCGGCAGGTAGACGGCGTCCACGTCGTCGCGCTCCAGCAGCCCGGCGTAGCCGGCCACCGGCGTGCCGCCGAACCGGCCGGTGAACGCCCGCGCCTTGGCGAGGCTGCGGCTGGCGATCGCGGTCACCTCGACGAGCGGCTGGCGGGCCATCGAGGGCAGCATGCGCCGCTCGGCGATGTCCGCGCAGCCCAGCACCCCGATCCGCAGCACGCCCGCTCCTGGTACGCGCACGGGCCCGTTCACCGGGCGTACGCCCCGCCGCGGGCCCAGGCCGCGCGCAGTCCGCTCAGCAGGGTCCGGGCCTCGATGTTGAGGTAGTTGCTGTGCCGCAGCAGGGCGGACAGCTGGCCGACGGTCACCCACAGGAAGTCCCCGGGTACGTCGACGGGGAACTCGCCGCCCACTTCCATCAGGACGTAGCGGTTGCCGGCGTGGTGGAAGCGTCCGCCCTCCTCGGACTGCACGGTGTCGTACAGCAGCGTGCCGGGATCGGCGCGCAGGACGAGGTCGAGGTAGCGGGGCCGGCGGGGGAGGGGCAGGGTCAGGGCGCGGCCGGGCTGGCACTGCACGGTGGGGCCGAGTTCGGCCACGTCCAGGACGCCGGCCTCGGAGCGGGCGTGGGCGAGCAGGTGCGGCACGCCGCCGATGCGGCGCACCAGGAACGCCGACAGGCCCTGTTCGGCCGGCGCGAGCAGGGGCTGGGTCCAGCGGGTGACCTCGCGGTTGGCGGCGGCCACGGACGCGGCGATGACGGTGAAGTGGTGGCCGCTGTCGTGGGCGATGGCGTCCTCGGTGCGCCGCCAGCCCTGCACGGCGGCCAGCGGCATGCTGGTCTGCACGAGCTCGCGGTGGGCCTTGATCTCGGTGAGCCGGTTGAGGAGGTGCTCCATGCTGTGCAGCGGGGGCCCTTCGTCGGCGTGCGAGGGGATCAGCGACAGCACGGTGCGGGCGTCCATGTTGACCACGTTCGACTCGCGCAGCAGCTGGTGGATCTGGCCGAGGGTCAGCCAGACGAAGTCCTCGTGCGCGGGGACGGGGCCGAGGGCCTCGACCACCATGTTCCGGTTGCGTTTGCGCAGGAACCAGGAGCCCTGTTCGGACTGCAGGGAGTCGAACAGCACCCGGGAGCCGGTCCGCGGCGGGGCGAAGTACTCGATGTAGTTCACCCGGGCGCCCTTGTGCACGCCGGTGTAGTTGCTGCGGGTGGCCTGCACGGTGGGGGACAGCTGGACGGTCTCGAGGTTGCCCGGTTCCATCTTGGCCTGCATCAGGCAGTGCAGGACGCCGTCGAACTCCTTGACGACGATGCCCAGGATGCCGATCTCGGGCTGGTTGATGATCGGCTGCGACCAGGACGCGGCGTGCCCGTCCCACTCGGCGCGCACCTGCAGGCCCTCCACGGAGAAGAACCGGCCGCTGTCGTGCACGAGGTTGCCGGTGGAGTCCGAAAAGCGCCAGCCGGCCAGGTCGCGGAAGGGGATGCGCCGCACCTCGTAGCGGTTGGTGCGGCGCTGCTCGGCGAACCATTCGCGGAAGACCGGATTGGGCGTCACCGGGCTGTCCAGGGTCTGGGCCGACAGCGTGAAGCGCCGCCCCAGAGGGGTGAGGGTGCCGGGGGGCACCGCCTGGGTGATGGTCATCGGGAACCTCCGGGGAAGCCCCTGCCTTCAGGCGGGGGAGGAATCGGACTCCTGCGGAGCAGGGCAGGGAAAGGGGAAGCGCCGCCAGGGCGATTCGGCGTCCACACCCGACAGACCGTCAGGCGGTCCCAAACTGATGCGCTGGTTTGCGGGCTGTGACCACTCGTGTGAGGCGGGCGTTCAAGTACCGCTTCTGTCCGGCCGGCGCGCAGGCAGCCGAGCTGTCTCCCCGCTCGAAGCTGTGCGGGACCTGCGGCGCGGTTCGCGGGAAACTGCCGCTGGACGTCCGGGAGCGGACGTGCGGCTGTGGCACCGTGCACGGCCGTGACGTGGACGCGGCACGCAACATCCTGGCCGCCGGGCCGGCGGCGTCTGCCTGTGGAGGCGGTGTAAGACCTCAACGGGAGTCCTCCCGGACGGGGCAGTCGGCGATGAACCAGGAAACCCAGCGGGCGACCGCTGGAAGCCCCCGCCTTTGGGCGGAGGAGGAAGTCGACAGCCGTGACTCCTTCGCCGTGTGCCGCGCGCCCAGGGCCAGGTCGCCGCCACGACGATCCGCCAGGGCGATCGGCTGTGACTGGAGAGCGCCTCGAAACGCCCCGCACGCCCGCTCGAACCCCCGTGCCTGCCGGTGCTATGTCTCCTGTCACTGCTAGACAAAGGGTGGGGGCGTCCCTACCGTGGGGCGGTATGAGAATCCTCTTTGCCAGCGCGGGCAACTTCGGGCACGTGTATCCCCTGCTTCCCTTGGCGAAGGCCGCGCGCGCCGCGGGCCACGAGGTCGCTTTCGCCACCGGCGAGCAGCTGCACCCGGCCCTGCGGGCGGCCGGCCTCGAGCCGGTGGCGGCGGGCCGCTCGGTTCCCGAGGCGTTCATGGAAGCA
This sequence comes from Streptomyces sp. NPDC107454, assembly GCF_055582885.1. Lineage (NCBI taxonomy): Bacteria > Bacillati > Actinomycetota > Actinomycetes > Kitasatosporales > Streptomycetaceae > Streptomyces > Streptomyces sp. NPDC107454. Next base: position 110,575 of record NZ_JBVJPA010000024.1, read on the forward strand.
GTACGCGGCAGTGCCGGCCTCGAACACGGCGAGGGCGACGGCGACCTGGGCGCCCAGGACGTGCCGCCCGAGGTACTGGCCGACCTGCATGTGAAGGTGTTCGGCTCGGTGCTGCCCCGCTGGGTGGCCGCCGACCTCGCCCCCGTCCTGGCCGGCGGGAGCTTCGACCTCGTCGTCTACGAGGCGCTCAACCCCGGCGCCGCCTTCGCCGCGCACCTGGCGGGCGTGCCCGCCGTCGCGCACGGCGTGGGCGTGATGGCGATGGGCCCCGAGGAGGCCCGCATCCAGGAGGAACTGCTGGCCACCGCCGCCGACCTGGGCGTGCACGTGCCCGGCGGCCAGCTGCTGGCCCTGGCCCGCACCTACATCGACATCTGCCCGCCCTCCCTCCAGGACCGCGGCTTCCTGGCCGCCCCGCTGCCCCGCGTCGAGCAGCGCCCCGTCGCCTACGGCGAGCCGGGCGAACTGCCCGCGGCCATCCGGGACGCGGACGGCCCCTTCGTCTACCTGACCCTGGGCACCGCACTGGGCTCGGTGGACGTCCTGCGCACGGTCATCGAAGGGCTGCTGCCGCTCGAGGTGCCGGTCCTGGTGGCCACCGGCCCGGTGGTGGACGTCGCCGACCTGGGCGAACTGCCCGAGCGGGTGGTGGCGGCCGCGTGGGTGGCCCAGCCCGAGGCACTGAAGCGGGCGGCCCTGGTCGTCCAGCACGGCGGCGCCGGCACCACCCTGGCCGCGCTCGCGGCCGGACTGCCCCAGCTGATCCTCCCGCAGGGCGCCGACGGACCCGCCAACGCCGCCGCCGTACGCGACGCGGGCGCGGGCGAGGTGGTCTACGCCGCCGACCTGTCGGCCGGCGCGGTCACCGCACAGGCCCGCCGCATCCTGGGCGACGAGACCTACCGCGACGCGGCCCGCAAGGTCGCCACCGAGATCGCCTCCATGCCCGCCCCCGCCGAAACCGCCACCCGCCTCCCGCAGTTCACGACCTGACGGCGCCCCCGGTCCCGGCGCCTGCCCCCGGCCCCCGGGCATCCGCCCCCGGTCCCGGCGCCTGCCCCCGGCCCCCGGGCATCCGGCCCCGGTCCCGGCGCCTGCCCCGGCCTGCGGGCATCCGGCCCCGGTCCCGGGCGCCGGATCCCCGCCCCGGCCCGGCGTGCCTGGCCCCGGCCTGTGGGGGCCTGGTCCCCGTCCCCGGGGCGGGACCCGGCCCCAGGCCGGGGCCTGCAGACCAGGCCCCTGGGGGGCAAGGTGCCCGGGGCTCCTGGCCGCGCCTCCGGGGCGCTCACCCCCCGGGGGGTGTCCCGTCCGTAGAAGGAGTGACTCCCGCTCCGCCGCAGGACCGACTCCCGTACGCCGGGAGGGGGACGGTTCCCGCTCCCGGGAGCCGTCCCCTCCCCGGGGCCCTGGTCCGCCCGGCCGAGTCCGCCTCGGGTGCGTATCCCGCCCAACCCCCGGAGGGATACGCACCCCGCCCCCCGGGCGCCGGCCCGCCGGCCGCCCGGGCACCGGCTCCGGTGCGCGCGTGCATTCCCCCGGCACGCGCGCACCGGACGCCCCCGCCGCCGCACGGCACGACGGCGGGTACGGGGCTAGGGGAGCGGCAGGGCAAGGCCGCGTGCGCCGGCCGGGGCGGGCAGCAGGTCCTCGACCGGGGTGTGCGGGGGCGCCGCCGTCAGCGCGGCCAGCGCGCCGCGCATCTCGCGGGCCAGCCGCACGGCCCGCGTGCGGGAGAGCACCGCGGGGGCGAACTCCAGGCGCAGCAGCGGGTCTTCGCGCCAGCGCAGCACGGTCAGCGCGGCGTCCGCCGTGACGGCGCCCGCGTGCCCGTGATGGAAACGCGCGCTCAAGGCGCCCGCCCGCACGCGCGCGGGCAGCAGCTCGTCGCGGGCCGCGAACGTCACCGGCGTCAGGACGGGCCGGGAGCGGTCCGGGCGCACCCCGAGCTCGCGCGCCAGCTCGGCGGTGTCGAGGTCCGCGCAGCCGAGGGCCTCGCCGAACGCGCAGGCGATCCCGCGCAGGAAGTAGTCGACGCCGCCCTCCAGTTCACAGCCCACCGGCACCGTCGCCGAGCACGGCGCGAGGGTGCCCAGTAGCGCCGCCGTGGCACGGCGCGGCACCTCGCAGCCCACCAGCAGCCGCTCCAGGCCCGCGCGCCGGCCCACGGCCAGCGCCCACGCCGCCAGCAGCACCGTGCCGTGCGGCACACCGGCCCGCCGGGCCGTCGCATCGGCCGCGTCCCGCAGCTGCACGTCGAGGCCGACGTGCAGCCGCTCGCCGCGGACATCGAACACGGCGGGCCGCGGCGCACCCTCCGCCCAGTCCACGGCGGCGGGGAAGCCGCGCAGCCGCTCGGCCCGCCCGGCCGCCGCGCGCAGCCCGCCCGGCCGGCCGGCCACCGCGGCGCGCCCCGCCGTATCCGGCCCGGGCCGCACCGCCCGCACCAGCGGACGCCGGTGCACGGCACGGTCGTAGTCGGCGAGCAGTTCCTGCCACAGCAGCGCCGCCGACCAGCCGTCGGCCACCGCGTCGTGGTACACGAACGACAGCAGATGCGCACCCCCGGCCAGACGGCTCAGGGCGAAGACGAGCGGTGGCCGGCCCGGCCGGCCGACCAACTGCCGCGCCCGCGCGGCCAGATACCCGTGCACCGCCGCCACCGGGTCCCCGCCCCCGCCCGCTCCCGCCGCCTCCAGAGTGACCAGCGGCGGGGCGCAGGCGGCGAGAACCCGCCGCACCGGACCGTGCGGCGCATCCGCGAACACCGTCCGCAGGCCCTCGTGCCGCGCACCGAGAGCGGCGAGCACACGGCGCAGCGCGCCCGCGTCGAGCGGTCCGGCCAGCTCGGCACTGAGCACCCGGCACACCGCACCGGCACCCGCCTCCCGCTCGGCGGCCAGCGCCGCCCGCTGCCCGGGCAGCAACGCCCGCACCGCGCCTGCGCCCGCGGGCGGTCCGGGCACCGCGGCCGGGACGGGCACGGCCCGGGCCAGTACGTCCGCCAGCGGGGCGGGGCCCAGCAGCTGCGCCAGGTCCACGGCCAGGCCCAGCTGCCGGCCGGCGCGCGCCTGCAGCCGCACGGCCTGCGCGAGGCCGCCGCCCAGCGTGATGAAGGGAGAACCCGCGGCCCCGGCCGGCAGGGTGCGCCGGTCGCAGCCGATGACGTCCGCGGCCAGGTCGAGCAGCTCCTCCAGGGGAGTCGGGGTCAGCATGGGATGGCCCTCTCTGTGGGCAGTCGTGCCCCGATGCTGGCGCCCGTTCCTCGAAGCCCGCTCGAACCCGCCCCGCACAGCGCCGCCGGTCCCGTACGGCAGCAGCCGATTTCAAAGGCAGGGACTCTATCACTGACAGCTGGATTTTCGCCGAAAGTGCTAAAGTCCGGTTCATGACGCCCCGAGAGCGACGCCTTCGCGAGCAGGCCCAGCGCCACCGGCTGATCCTCACCACAGCCCGTGAGATGGCCGAGTCCGAAGGCTGGGACTACGTCACCACGCGGCGCCTGGCGGACCGTATCGAATACAGCCAGCCGGTGCTCTACCAGCACTTCAAGAACAAGGACGCCATCGTCCACGCGGTCGCCCTGGAGGGCTTCGCCGAACTCGCCGCCGCGCTGCGCACCGCCCGCGAGGCAGCCGGTGACCCGCAGGAGGCGCTGGGCGCGGTCGCCCGCGCCTACGCCGACTTCGCCGAGCGTGGACCGGTCCTCTACGAGGCCATGCTCACCCTCGACCCGGGCGAGGACACCGGCGAGGACGCCACCGGCGAGGACACCAGCGGGGCGGCCGGCACGCCGGCGCCGCTCGCGGACGTCCTCGCCGAGATCAGGCAGGCCGTCGAGCCCGTCGCGGCCGGCCGCGACGGCGGGCTGCTCGCGGAGGTCCTGTGGAGTGCCTGGCACGGCCTGGCCGCCCTCACCCGGGCGGGCCGCCTGCGCCCGGATCCGGCGCGGCAGCGGCTGGCCGCCCTGACCGACGCGCTGCTGGGCCCGGCGGCCCAGCCCGTCTGACCCGCAGGGCCCGGTCCCTCCTGCCGCGAACAGCCGCCCGGCCGGCCAGGCCCGGGACGGCGGCCCGGCCCGTCCAGGACGGGCGGGATGCGTCCGGGCCGCAGCCGGCCCGGACCGGACTCCCGGACCGGGATGTCGGACGGGGGCCCTCAGGCCGGGCTCTCAGACGGGGCTCTTGGCCGTCTCCTTCTCCTGCTCCGGTTCGGCGGGGCCCGCCCCGGCGGACTCGTTCAGCCGTTTGCCGAGGAGCACGAACAGCAGGATGAGTCCCACCGTGAGCAGGATGTGCCCGAGGCCCGCGGTCAGCGGCACCGCCTCGGGGACATGGTCGCCGAGCACGGTCTCGGTGCCGTGGACGAACATCATGGCGACGGTGATCGTGATGCCCACGTTGTAGAACCAGAAGAAGTACGTGAACAGTTTCGTCCCGGACAGGGTGAACTGCTTGTCCAGGGCGAGGACGATGAGGAAACCCATCATGCCCAGCGCGAGCAGATGGGTGTGCATGAGCGCCAGCTGGGTGTCGCCGGTGAAATCGTTGGCTTTGGTGAACTCCCGGTAATACAGCCCGGAGATCACTCCCAGGATCATGTAGACGTGTGCCGCGTAGTACGACTTCCGCATCCCCGTGCTCGCTCCCTGCCGGTCAGTGCTGGTCAATTCAGGCTCTGCCGGGGGCCATTGAAGCACTCCGGAACGAACGCTTCGCCCGATTCGGGAGATCGTTCGAGCTCCTCTCGAGCAGGTCTCGAGGACCTCTGCGACGCCCCGGGCCAGGCTGGGGCGTCGAGGTTCGTCCACGCAAAGCCCACGCAGACGAAAGGCACCCGCATGAGGCACTCCCGTACGGTCGCGGCCGTCGCCGCGGTCACCGGACTCTTCCTGGCCGCCGCGGGCGCGGCGAGCGCACAGGTCACGCCCGGACCCGTCACCCCGCCGTCCCCCAAGGACCCGGAAGAGGCCGTATGACACACCTCCGCAGCGCCTGCGGCGGGCCGGCCTCCCGCTGCCGCCGGCGGCGGCCCGGGGCCTGAACGTCGTCCTCCCCCCCTGCCGTCGTGCTGCCCGGCCGCCGTGGAGACCTCCGCGTCCGCGGATGCCGGCCGCTCTCCGTCCGGGGCCGCACCCTGACAAGGCGTCAGGGCCGGCTCAGGGCGGGGCAGGGGCGTCACCGATGGCGGTCGGCGGGCGGTGGACAGCAGGCTGACGACCATGCCGCACCACTGCCGATCAGCCCCGCTTCCCTCTCGCCCGCCGAGCCGCCGCCCCCGCCGATACGGCCCCCGTCGCGCAGCCCGCGGCTGGTCTCAGCGACCGTCCGGCCCTCCCCGCCGGGGCCGGTCCGGCCCGACGCAGGGCGAGCGCGCGCGGCGGCCGGTCCGACTTCTGCACCGGGCGGTTCGGCCTGCGATTCAGGCTGATGAGCCCGTGGCTGCCGCAGGACTGCACCATCGGCGCCGGTGCGCCGGTCGGCTTCGGGCTGAAGCGATCGGGCCCTTCGCGGTGGATCTCCACGAACCCGCCGCTGAGGACTGCGGGCCGATGGCCGCACCGCTCAGCCGGAGGCTCGGGCTCCCGGCGCCGAGCGGGAACCTGATGGCGTACGACGCGACCTGCACCTTCAGGACCTGCGACCCGTACGGTCCCCGCCCACTTCGCCCGTGTCCGACGTAAAGGTCCGCTTTGGCGGCACAAAGGCGGAGAAGTCATCCTGGAAACTATGGAAACCGAATTAGTTTCCCCAGTTTCCGAGAGGGGCGGGCAGCGGGCTGACGTGATCGTGGAGGCGGCCGGCCGGCTGTTCTTCGCGCCGGGTTCGGTGCGGGTGAGCATGGACGATCTCGCCCGTGAGCTCGGGATGAGCAAGAAGACGATCTACCGTCATTTCCCGGACAAACGCAGCCTGCTGGCCGCGGTGCTGGACCGGCAGTTCGCGGCGGTGGAGCGCACGCTGGCGGCGGCCCAGGACGCGCAAGGGCAGCCGTTCGGTGTGCGGGTCCAGCGGTTTCTGATCGCGGCGGGCAGTGAGCTCGGGCGGATCGGCGCGGCCCAGCTCGCGGCGGGACGGGGTGATGCGGTGCTGCGCCGGTACGTGGAGCAGCGCGTGGACGCGGTGGTCTACCGGCGGCTCGGTGAACTGTTCCGGGACGGGCACCGGCAGGGACTGCTGTCGGCGCCGCCCGAGCTGCTGAGTGAGATCACCCGCGGCGCGCTGGAGCGGCTGCTCACCTCGCAGCTGCCGCGCGAACTCGGCCGGACCGCGGCCGATCTGCTGCGGGCGAGCGTCGACACCGTGCTCTACGGGGCGATCCGCCCGGCACACCCCGCCACCGGCGACGAACCACTCGAGGCGGTCATTCCGACGGCCCGCGATGAGGAGGTGGACCCATGACCGGGACAAGCGGCAGGGTGGCCCTGGTGACAGGGGCCAGCAGCGGAATCGGTGCGGCCACCGCGCGTCTGCTGGCCGCCCGGGGGATGCGCGTGGTGGTCAACTACCTCCGCAGCGGCACGGCGGCCGGGGAGATCGTGGCCGGTATCGAGGCCGCGGGCGGCCAGGCCATGGCCGTACAGGCCGACGTGCGCGAGGCGGCGGCGGTCGAGAGCATGGTCGGGCAGGTCCAGGCGGCATGGGGCGCCATCGACGTGCTCGTGCACAACGCGCTCATCCCGTATGCGGTCAAGTCGTTCCAGGACATGACGTGGGAAGAACTGGGCGGCAAGCTCGACGCCGAGATGCATGCGGCGTTCGCGGTCACCAAAGCCGTCCTGCCCGCCATGACCGAACAGGGCTGGGGACGCATCATCTACATCGGTACCGGCCTCAGCCGCCGGCCCCGGGATCACATGATCGCGCTGGGCACCGCCAAGGCCGCACTGGAGCAGTTCGCCCGCTACCTCGCCCAGGAACTGGGCCCGCAGGGCGTCACGGTCAACATCGTCGCGCCCGGCCCGGTGGAGGACACCCGCATGGCCCACATGACGGATGTGTTCGACAACGAGCACAAGCAGCGCCAGGTGGCCGCCACCCCGCTGGGCCGCCTGGCACACCCGGACGACGTCGCCCAGGCGGTCGCCTTCTACGCCGGCGAGGACAACGCCTTCATGACCGGCACCACGGCCGTGGTCAACGGCGGCATGTCCATGTACTGACGGTATCGACGGTACTGACGGTACTGACGCCCCGCTGTCCTGTGACACGATCAAGGGAAACGTTCATGTACACGGTCGATCTCGCCTACGTCGGGCGGGGCCTGCACGAGGAACTGGTCGCCCACATCGCCGACCAGCAGGGCTACTACGCCGACGAGGGCGTCCACGTCGCGCTGCGCGACGGCTGCTCCTGGGACGAGGAGCGGCTGCGCCGCGGCGCCACCATCGGGCTCGGCCGGGCACTGCTGTCCCGGCTGACCGACGGCATCCCCTGGGTCGCACTCCATGTCAACACCACCCGCCCGCTGTTCTGGTTCCTCGCCCGCCCCGGCCTGACCTCCCTGGCCGACCTGGCCGGCCGGCGGCTGGCGGTGCACGCCCCCCGCACCGCACCCGGGTGCTTCACCCGGATCGTGCTGCGCCGGGCCGGCCTCGACCCGGACCGCGACATCCACACCGTCGTCCGCCCGCCCGGCGACTACGGCATGGACCTGCGCCGGCTGCACGAGGGCAGCATCGACGCCGCCCTGGTGGGCAGCACCATGGCACCGGAGGCGATAGCCGCCGAGCACGGCTGGCAGGTACTGGCCTGGGTCGGCGGCCACTTCCGGATCCCCACCGTGGGCGTGGCCGTCGACCCCACCCGCATCCGCCCGGACGACCCCGGGATCCAGGCCGTCGTACGAGCCCACCGGCGCGCCCTGCAGGTGATCCACGACGAACCCGACACCACGGTGCGGCACATGCAGACCTTCCTCGGCCGGCACACCGCGGACGAGGTCCGGGCCCACTACGAGACGTTCATCGCGCCGTACTTCACCACCGGCGGCCAGGCCGACCCCGCCGTCGGCGCCGGCGCGATCACCGCGGTCGCCACCGAACTCGGCGTCCCCGCCACCGTCACCGCGGCCGAGTTCTACCGCACTGCAGCCACCGCGCCCTAGGAGCCCGCCGGCGCCGGCGCTGCCCCAGTGCAGGGGATGCCCGGCAGGGCGTCTCGAGCCCGCCTCCCGGGGACCGGGCCCGGCCCGCCCCGGGATCGCAGGCCGCAGAGCCACCCGGGCTCACCCGGCCACCGGCACCGGCGTCACCGCGGGCGCCGGACGGCGGGCGGGGGAGGAGGTGGTGTGTTCCCCGGCCCCGGCCGGGGCGAGCGGCGGCCTCGTCCCGCCGCCCAGCCGGCTCAGCGCGGCGGCGGGAGCGTCGAGAGCGGCCTCGAGCAGGGCGGCCAGCTGCCCGGTCAGGCGGGCGGCGGCCGTCTCGCCGACGGCGTCGCACTGGTAGGCGGCGGTGACGGCGATGCCCGCGGGCGCGCCGGCCGGCGTGTGCCGTTCGGTCAGGATCAGGCCGAGGGCCGCGGCCCGCAGGGGGAGCAGGGGCGGGGCCGCCCGCACGGTGAGCCCGGCCGCCTCGTACGCCTCGCCGCTGTCCGCCAGGACGCTCAGCGCGATGCCGCCGGGCCGGGCCAGCGCCGCGGTGCCGGCGCGGTAGGCGGCGAGGTCCGCGGCGCGTACCCGGCGCAGCAGCACGGTGAAGGCCGGGTCGCCGGAGGTGTCCACGGACAGGGCCAGTACCCGCCCGTAGGGGCCCACGGCCCGGCGCAGGGCGGCGCTGTCACGGGCCGGCACCGGCGCGGCCACGGTGATGGCGGGGCCCGCGCCGAGCCGGGTGAGCAGGGCCGCGAGCGCGGCGTGCACCACCATGAACAGGGTGGCGCCCTGCGTGGCGGCCAGCCGGGCCAGCCGCTGGTGCAGGCCGGCGTCCCAGTCGAGGGCGAGGCGGCCGACACGGGCGTCGGCCGGGGCGGGCCGGCTGCCCGGCGGCACGGTGGGCGCCAGGTCACCGGCCCTCGCCCGGGGCGCCGCCTCGGGCACCGGGCCCTCCCAGCGCGGCGGCCGGCCCGCGGCCCGTGCCCGGTAGGCCAGGGCGAGTTCGGCGGCCAGCGGGGTGTGCGACCACAGGTCGACCAGGTCGGCCGGGAGAGTGAGCTCCAGCAGGTGGTCCTCGGCGGCCAGGGCGCGCAGCCGGGTGCCGGCCGAGCCCAGCCGGCTGTTGCGCAGCGCCCCGTGACGGTGCCCCACATCGCCCAGCGCCTCCTGCAGCGCCCCTGCGTTCAGTGCCCCGCGCAGCCGCAGCGGCAGGACCGTGCTGCCCTCCCCGTCGAGTGCCTCGCCGAGCGCCCCGGCGGGCCCCGTGGCGGCGGCCGGCCGCTCGCCGGCCGCCGCGGCGAACCGGGCCGGGGTGGGCGCCTCGCGCAGGGCGCGGTCGTCCAGGCCGGCACCCAGCACCCGGCGGGCCCGGGCCAGCAGCCGGGCCGCGGCCGCGGGATGCCCGCCGATGCGGAAGAAGTCGGAGTCGGCGTGGACGGTGCGCCGCGGCACGCCGATCGCCTCGGCGAACAGGTCGCGGACGATCTCCTGCAGGGGCGTGCCGGGCGGTTCGGCGCCGGACGCGGGCGGCGCGGCGTGCGGCAGCGCCGGCCGTGTCGTCAGTGCGGAGGGGACCGGGCGGCCGGGCGGCTTCTGACCGGAGAGTGACATCGCGGCTCGCTCCTTCGACAGCGGCTACAGAAGGAAGGCTTGGCAAAACCTTGCCAGGATCCTGGCAACGGGATCCTGAGGGGCTGTCTCGGACCGCTGGAGCACCACTCGAGCCCCTGCCCTCCTCGCGGTGTCGCCGCAAGGGGTCTGGGAGGGGCCGGCCCGGACATGGCCGGGCCGCGGGGGCATGGTGAGCTCCGGGACGATGAAGTCGAGGTCCAGGCCTAGGGTGTCTTTGAGGACGGCCTCCTGGCAGTTCTGCGCGAACTCGTAGCCCTCGCGCGGGGCGCCGGGTGCGGAGGAGCCGCCGCGCCCGGCGACAACGGCGCACGCCCTGAAGGGCGACGGGATCGAGCGGCTGTACAGCGGAGCGCCGGTCAGGACGGCGTCCGCCCGCTCCGGCTCCTCGATGACGCGGAGGATCGGGCGGCGGCGGTGATGCGCGGGACGGGGCCGGCGGCGAGGCCGCGGTAGATGAAGGTGCCCTCCGGGGATCAGGGCAGAGGATTTGTATGCGGATATAGTTGGACATGAGATGGTATTGAGTGATACTATATTGAGTGAAACGAAAGTGGTGCGTTGAGCGGAGGGAGGTGGACGATCGTGGACGTCTATGAGGCGGTCACGAGCCGGCGGGCGGTGCGTGGTTTCACCGACCGGCCCGTCCCGAGGGATGTCCTGGAGCGGGTGCTGTCCGGCGCGGCCTGGGCACCGTCCGGATCGAACCTCCAGCCGTGGCACATCTACGTGCTGACCGGCGGACCGCTGGCCGAACTCAAGAAGCGCGCCGGCGAGCGCCTGGCCGCGGGCGACCCCTGGGACGAGCCGGAGTACGAGCAGTACCCGCCCATACTGAAGTCCCCGTACCGCGAACGCCGATCCGCCTTCGGCGAGCAGCGCTACGGCGCACTCGGCATTCCGCGCGAGGACATAGAGGCGCGCCAGAGGGCCGCCTCCGCGAACTGGGACTGTTTCGGCGCCCCCGCCGCCCTGTTCTGCTACATCGACCGCGACCTGGGCCCGGCCCAGTGGTCCGACCTCGGCATGTATCTGCAGACCGTCATGCTGCTGCTGCGCGCCGAAGGGCTGCACAGCTGCACGCAGATGGCATGGGCGAAGTTCCGCACGACCGTCGCGGAGGTCCTGTCACCCCCGGACGAGCTCATCCTCTTCTGCGGCATGTCGATCGGGTTCGAGGACGTCACGGTGGGCTACACCCGTACGGGCCGGGCGCCGCTCGACGAGACGGTCACGTTCGTCGGCGACTACTGACACCGCCCGCCCTCGGCCGGCCAGGGCGCCGTTTCCCGCCACGCGCACATACGTGGTCCGTAGGCATCAGGGGCCGGCATGCTGTCGGCGCTCAGGCCACGGCCCAGGGGCCCAGGTCGCGCGTGCGGCGGGCGGACGTGGCAGGCCGGCTCTCGTCCCATGCCGGGGCCAGCGCGGCGGAGAGGATGCCCCAGAGGTGGCCGGCGGTCAGGGCGTGCACCGGGACGACGATCTGGCCGGCGAGGCTGACGCGGAACGCGGACTCCAGCGCGCTGACGATGCCGATGAGTGCCATGGAGTCCAGCCCGTAGGCCTCCATCGGGACGTCGGCGGCGGGCTCCTTGTCCTTGCCGAGCCCCGGCAGGCCCTGGCGCAGGACGTCCTCGAATTTCGCGTTCCACGGGGTGTGGGTCATTGGGCGACTTCCTTCCGGGACGCGGGCGAGGCGAAGCGGTGCTCCGGGCAGCACCGTGCCGCATCCCGCTCGAGCCGCCGTGGACGCCCGCTCAGGCCGCCGCAGGCCCGCCCCGGTCATGACCGAAGCCCCCGCCACGGTGCTGCTGCCGGCGGGGGCCTCACGGGTTCGGCGGGTGGTCCGGTGGGCGGGGGTCCGGTGGATGCCGTACGGGGAGCGGGGGCGGGCGGCATCCTCAGACGGCCGCGCTGCCGGCCGCGACCGGCCAGCCGATGTCGTCGGTGGCGGAGGCGGAGGCGGAGGCGGTGGTGGCGGTGGCCTTGGGCCAGCCGATGTCGCCGTTCGCCGAGACGGTGGTGGCCTTCGGCCAGCCGATGTTGCCGTTCGCCGAGACGGTGGTGGCCTTCGGCCTGCCGATGTTGCCGTTCGCCGAGACGACGGTGACCTTGGGCCAGCCGATGTTGCCGTTCGCCGAGACGGTGGTGGCCTTGGGCCAGCCGATGTTGCCGTTCGCCGAGACGGTGGTGGCCTTGGGCCAGCCGATGTCGCCGTTCGCCGAGACGACAGTGACCTTCGGCCAGCCGATGCCATCGGAGGCGGAGGCGGTGGCGGTGGTCTTGGGCCAGCCGATGTTGCCCTCCGCGGAGGCGGCGGTCGTGGTGCTCGCCGCCTTGGGCCAGCCGATGCCGTCCGCGGCGGTGCTGATGCCGCCGGCGGTGAGTACGGCGGAGGCGACGGCGGCAGTGGCGGCGGTGACGGCGAGGCGGGCGACGAGGTTCTTCATGACAGCTCCTCCGTGGCAATGAAGCGAATCTGCGTTGGTAACTTCTTGCCAAGAAGCTTGGCAACGCCTCCTCGGGATCTGCTCGGTATTCGCTGGAGATGGGCTGGAGGCCGGCGAGAGACGCCGTACCGCCTGCGCAGATGCCTGGCAAAGTTTGTCAAACACCCCGCTCCTTGGGGCGTGCGGAGCCGGACCCGAGGGGGTTGAGCAGCACTTTCGCGGCCCCTCCGCTAGAGCGCCGCCGGAGCCCCCGTTGCCATCGCGGCCTCAGGCTAGGCAATCTATTGCCAAGCAAGTTGGCAATATTTGGCGACAGCGGGGGGAGGCCCCGGAAATGAACGCGACGCCGTCATCCACGGACCACAGGGACCACACGTACGGCACGGACCGCACGGAGCCCGCGGACCAGGAGGGCCGGACGGTCCACCTGGACACGGCGGGCTGGGGCACCATGCCCGCCGCCGTCCGCGCACTCGTCGCCGACTGCGCGAGCCGCGAGGACCGCTACGGCCCGCACGAGCTCGAGGAGGACCTCGAGGACGTCCTGCGCACCGAGGTCCACGAGCGTCTCGGCGCGCTGCTCGGCGTCCCGGCCGCCGACACCGCCGTCGTCACGGACGCCGCCGGCGCCTTCGACGCGCTGGTCTCCTGCCTCGCCCCCGGCCGCGGCGAGCGCGTCTGGACGACCCCCTACGAGAGCGCCGCCCGCCTGACCGCCCTCTACGCCCTGCGCGACCGCACCCGCTGCACGGTGGAGGTCGTCCCGCTGCGCGAGGACGGCGACCTGGACCTGGAGTGGATGGCCCGGCACATCGACGACGACGTCGCCCTCGTCTCGGTCGTCCACGTCCCCTCCGGCTGCGGAATCGTCAACCCGGTCGAGGAGATCGGGCAGATCCTCGCCCCGTACCGGTGCGTGTACGCCGTCGACGCCTCCTACTCCGTCGGCCAGCTCCCCGTGGATGCCGGCCGCATCGGCTGCCAGCTGCTGACGGGGGACGGCTGGCGGTTCCTGCGCGGCCCGTACGCCGTCGGGTTCGCTGTCCTGGCGCCCCGGCTGCGTGCCGCGTTCGAGGACGCCGCCGCCCACCGCCCCCTGCCGCCGAACGCGGCCGTCGTGGGCCTGAACGCCGCCCTGGCCCACCACACCGCCACCGCCACCCCCACGGCCACCCCCGACGGGCCCGCCGGCCTGGCCGGGCAGGGGCTCCTGCCCGCCCTGCGCGCCGCCGTCGAGGAGTGCCCCGGCACCGAACTGATCGCCCCCGGCCGGGTCCAGTCCGCCATCCTCGCCTTCCGCCACCGCGACCTGCCCGCCGCGCTCGTCCGCCGCCGGCTGGCGGCCCGCGGCGTCGTCCTGTGGAAGACGGTCGCGCAGGAAACCCCGCTCCACCTGCCCCGCTCCGGCGCCACCACCGCCCTGCGCGCCTCCCTCGGCCCCGACACCACCCCCCAGGACATCGCCCGCTTCGGCCGCGCCCTGCGGGAAGTCGTCCGCGAGGAGACCGCCGGTGCGCAACGCCCCCGCCCCGCCCGCGCCCTCCCTCCCGCCCCCACTCCCCCTCCCGCCCTTGCCCCCGCCCCGGTCCCGCCCGCGGGGCCCCGGCCGTCCGCCCGCCGCCACCTGACCCTGTGCCCCACGCCCTGACCCAAGCGCCCGGAGAAAGCGCTGGATAGAATTCGGGCATGGGTGAGCGGCCCGTCCACACGGCTGCGCCGGGACCCGCTCCGGGAGTCGGTTCCGGCGGCGGTGTGTGATGGGCGCGGGGTCGGGGGGCATGGAGCTGTACTCCGGCCGGGCCTCGGGCCTGATCGGGGCGCAGATCGCGGGCTACCGGGTGGAGCGCGAGATCGGCCGCGGGGGCATGGCCGTCGTGTACTGCGCCAAGGACCTGCGTCTGGACCGTACGGTCGCGCTGAAACTGCTCGCCCCGGAACTGGCCCGCAACGACACCTTCCGGCGCCGCTTCACGCACGAGTCGCTGGTGGCCGCCGCCATCGACCACCCGCACATCGTGCCGGTCTTCGAGGCCGGTGAGACGGACGGTGTCCTGTACATCGCCATGCGGTACGTCTCGGGGCTGGATCTGCGGGCCCTGCTCGACCGGGACGGCCCGCTGCCGGTGACGACCGCGCTGCGGATCGCCGGGCAGGTGGCGTCGGCGCTGGACGCGGCCCATGAACACGATCTGGTGCACCGGGACGTCAAGCCCGGCAACATCCTGGTGGCCCGGGGCACGGACAGCGATCATCCCGAGTACGTCTACCTCACGGATTTCGGGCTGACGAAGAAGTCGCTGTCGCTGACCGGGTTCACGACCGTCGGCGAGTTCGTCGGCACGCTCGACTACGTGGCCCCGGAGCAGATCTCGGGCCGCCCGGTGGACGGCCGGTGCGACCTGTACGGCTTCGCCTGCGTCGTCTACGAAACCCTCGCGGGCGGCCCGCCCTTCCAGCGGGACGACGACATGGCACTGCTGTGGGCGCACCAGTACGACCAGCCGCCGCCCCTGAGCGAGCAACGGCCGGGCATCCCGCCGGCGCTGGACGGCGTGCTGGCCAAGGCCCTGGCGAAGGTCCCCGAGGACCGTTACGACTCCTGCCTGGAGTTCGTGGCGGCACTGCGGGCCGCCGCGAGCGGCGCGGGCGGCACGGACGCCGCTGCCGCTGCCCCCGCCGCTGCCGCTGCCGCTGTCGGCAAGGACGTGCACGCGCCGACCCAGGTGGTCCCCGCGGTCGCCGAACCCGCGCGGGCACCCGATCCGGAGCCGGTGCCGGTGCCGGAGCCGGTGCCGGATCCGCCGCGGTGGGCCCGGCCGGTCTTCGGCCGTACGCCCGGATAGCCGCACGCCGTACACCCGGCCGGGGCACGCCGTACGCCCCGGTTTGGCCCTGCCCGCTCCTGCCGGGGTGCGGGGCCGTCGGCTTGCGAGGTGTGCGGGACGGCCGCACACAATGGTGTGAAGAGGAACCGACGGCCGGAGGGTGAGGGGGCGGGCGCGGGGCCGACGGCAGGAGGTTGTGTTGCGGGTTTCCTGAGGCTGTGCCGCTGGCCTGTGTGCCGCAGGCCCCGATGCCGGGAGTGGAGCTCGTGAGCATCGAACCGTCGTCGTCCCAACCGCCGTCCGGGCGTCCCAAAGGTCCTCCGTCGGGGCCGCTGGCGGGGCCTTCCCAGCCGGACCGGCCCATACCCCCGGAAGCCGAGACCCGCCCCGGCGGCGGGCGGTCGGGACCGCCGGCCGGACCGCCCGGCGGACCCGGCGGCGGGGGCCGGGGCGGCGACGAGGGCCCGCACCACCCGTGGTGGAAGTCCGCGCCCCGGGTGGCCGTGGTCGCCACCGCGATCGTGGCAGCGGTGGCCCTGATCCTCGTGTTCACCCGCTCCGACGACACCTCGAACCAGCAGCGGGGCGAGGTCTTCCTGCAGTCCGCCGGGAGCACGGGCGCGGACCCGTTCACGGAGTCGACCGCGAAGGAGGGCACCGCGCCGACGGCGACACCCTCGCTGCCCTCCACGGCCACGGGCACGGCCACGGGCACGGGCACCGCGGTACGGAGCGTGAGCGGTGACGCCCCCGGCCTCTACGGCGGGACACGCAACGTCGCCAGCTGCGACGTGGAGAAGCAGATCACCGCTCTCAAGGCGGACCCGTCGAAGAACGCGGCCTTCGCCTCGGTGCTGGGCATCCGGCCCTCCGCCGTCCCCGGCTATCTGCGCACCCTCACCCCCGTACGGCTACGGGCGGACACCCGGGTCACCAACCACGGCTACCGCAACGGTTCTGCCACCAGCTATCAGGCCGTGCTGCAGGCGGGGACCGCCGTCCTGGTCGACGACCGCGGGGTACCGCGGGTGCGCTGCGCCTGCGGGAATCCGCTGACACCGCCGGCCGCGCAGCAGAGTGCCGCCCCCAGGCCGGTGGGCCAGTCGTGGTCCGGCTACCGGTCCTCGCACGTGGTCGTCGTCGCGCCGGCGCCCCGCCCGGTGAAGAAGTTCGTCGTGGCGGACCAGAAGAAGGGCGAATGGTTCACCCGGAAGCAGGGCGACCACCGTGGCGAGCACGACAAGAAGACGACACCGCCCCCGCCGCCGCCCCCGCCGTCACCGAAGCCGTCCACGCCGGGCAGGGAACAGACACCCTCGAACGGCAACACCTCGCAGGGACCGGGCAACCCGTCGAACCCGTCGGAGTCGGGCAAGCCCTCGGAGTCTTCCGGGTCGGGCAAGCCGTCGGGGTCGGGTAAGCCCTCGGAGTCTTCCGGGTCGGGCAAGCCGTCGGGGTCGGGTAAGCCCTCGGAGTCTTCCGGGTCGGGCAAGCCGTCGGAGTCGGGCAAGTCGTCGAAGCCGTCGGGGTCGGGCAAGCCCTCGAAGTCCTCGGAGTCGGGCAAGCCGTCCGAGTCGGGCAAGTCGTCGAAGCCGTCGGGGTCGGGCAAGCCTTCCAAGTCCTCGGAGTCGGGCAAGCCGTCCGAGTCGGGTAAGCCGTCGAAGTCCTCCGAGTCGGGCAAGCCCTCGAAGTCGGGCAAGCCGTCGGAGTCGGGTAAGCCGTCGAAGTCCTCGGAGTCGGGCAAGCCGTCCGAGTCGGGCAAGTCGTCGAAGCCGTCGGGGTCGGGTAAGCCTTCCAAGTCCTCCGAGTCGGGCAAGCCCTCGAAGTCGGGCAAGCCGTCGGAGTCGGGTAAGCCGTCGGAGTCGGGTAAGCCGTCGAAGTCCTCGGAGTCGGGTAAGCCGTCCGAGTCGGGCAAGTCGTCGAAGCCGTCGGAGTCGGGTAAGCCGTCGAAGTCCTCCGAGTTGGGCAAGCCGTCGGAGTCGGGCAAGGCCTCCAAGTCCTCCGAGTCGTCGAAGTCCGGCAAGGAGTCGTCACCGTCGAAGGACAAGTCCTCGTCGGAGTCGGGCAAGCCGTCCTCTCCGTCGTCCAAGGAGTCCTCGAAGCCGCAGGCCCCGTCCTCCGAGCCGCCCTCCTCGCAGCCCGAGCCAAAGACGTCCGCGCCCCAGACCTCCGCGCCTCCGCCCCTGTCCTCGGCCCCCCTGTCCTCCGCGCCCCAGAACACGGCGCCCCAGAATTCCGGACCCCCGCCCGCCGACACAGGGCAGCAGCAACCGCCCGGCCCCGAGGGGTCCTAGCAGCGCTGGCGCACATACGCCGCACGGTGTCCCAGGACCACCGTGCGGCGTCTTTTTGCGTGCTTTACCCGACTTGTCGCGCTGGGTCAAGTCACGACTCCTCGGAACGTGACCGTGCGGTGCCCGTGGGGCCTACTTGAAGTGCGGGCCTCACCGGAAAGGAAATCCGGAAAATAGATGAGGCAGGACGGTAGGACGGAAATCTTCGGCAGAGGGTTTTCTCTTTCACCGAAACCGCGAATTATCCCGGTGTGGCGGTCCCGGTAAAACGGTCCGCCGGCTGTCGTCCCGAATTTCAGGGGCGGGCAGAAGAGTCCCCTTGATCGGTAGGAGAGAACCCATGACCCGTATTTTTCACACCCACAGCGATGTCCGTTCCAAGCGCCGGGGCTTCCGCCTCGCGACACTCGCCGCCTCGGCCGCGGTGATCACCGGGGGCATCGTCCTTCCGGCGTCCGCCGCGATGGCCGCCCCGATGCCTGCCGCGCATGTCGTGAGCTTCGTCCACGGCGGCGGCGCAGGCGGTGACGGCGGTGCCGGAGGCGGCGGCTTCGTCGGCGGCGGCGGAGGCTCCGGGGGCTCCGGCGGCGGCAGCGTCCTGGGCGTCGGCGGCGACGGCGGCAAGGGCGGCAACGGAGGCGACGGCGTCCTGTCCGGCGGCGGTGGCGGCGGCGGTGGTGGCGGCGGCGACGGTGTCATCGGCGGCAACGGAGGCAGGGGCGGCGACGGCGGCACCGGCCTGTTCGGCGGCTCCGCCGGCTCCGGCGGCTCCGGCGGCGACGGTGTCATCGGCGGCAACGGAGGCAAGGGCGGCAACGGCGGCTTCGGTGTCTTCCAGGGCGGCAGCGGCGGCAAGGGCGGCGCGGGCGGGCTGGGCGTCCTCTTCGGCGGCCTGGGCGGCGGCGGTGGCGCCGGCGGCGGCAGCATCTTCTGACCGTTCCGCCCCGGGCGGGGCGGAGGCCCGCACAGCCTCCGCCCCACCCGGACCCCACACCCCCCGCACCCCTCACCCCCGCACCCCTGCACCCCCATTGACCAGGACGCGGAGCCGGACGGCCGGCGCTGCGTCCGCAGAACCACAACCTCGCTCAAGGAAAACGGAGAACCCCCATGTCCAGAACTCGCTGGCAGCGTCCGCTCGTCCTGGCGGTGGCCTCGGTGGCCCTCGCCACCGGCACCGCGTGCGCAGCTCAGGCGGCGCCGGGTGTCACCACAGGCACCAGTCAGATGGCCCCGGCCGACCCGTCCCACTGCGGCCATGACGGGAAGGGCGGGGAAGGTGGCAAGGGAGGGGAAGGCGGCAAGGGCGGTGAGCCCGGTCAGCCGGGGGAGCCCGGCAAGCCCGGCCAGTTCGGCTGCTTCAAGTTCGACGACCTGCCCGACAAGCCCAAGTCGGAGCTCACGGGCGTGGACAAGATACGGATCGTGCTGACCGTGGAGTCCGGGCAGGCGAAGAAGGCCGACGTCACCAAGAAGTACAAGATCTCCGAGAAGGAGTTCGACACCTGGGACAAGCAGTTCCGCGACGGGGACTGGGCCGCGCTGCTGGGTTTGAATTCCCTCTTCGGCTCCTGAGGAACTTTCTCCGACGCCCCGGCCCGGTGCGGGCCGGGGCGTTCCTGTCAAGCCCCGAATTCCCGGGCCGTGACGGCGAGGCCCTTGATCGGGTTTATTCGATACAGCGGAAACCGCAGTACGGAAAATAATTCTTTGGGAAGAGGAATGTCATGCGTATGCGTTCTTGGAAGGTCCGTCTCGGCCTCACGGTCTCGACCGCTCTGACCGCCGGTGTGGCGGCCGGCGCGCTGGCGCCGGCCGCGATGGCCGCGCCGGTGCCGCAGAGCCATACGGCCGTGGTGGCCGCCGCCCGGCAGCTCCCCGCCGACAGCGCCCAGCCGGGCGGCAGCCGGTTCACCAGCGGCCAGTTCGGCAGTGGTCAGTTCGGCACCATCAAGGTGGGCGACGACAACGTGCGGATCGGCGACCAGGTGTGTGCGGGCAACTGCAACGGGACCGTCAACGGGAGCAACGGCGGCGAGGGCGGGATCTGTGCCGGGCTGTGCAACGGCAGCGCCAACGGCGGCACCGGCACGACCGGCGCGCCGGGCCGCGAGGGCGGTATCGGCGGCAAGGGCGGGATCTGCGCCGGGATCTGCGGCGGCAGCGCCAACGGCGGCACCGGCGGTACGGGCGGAGCCGCGGTGGGCACCGGCGACGGCGGCCGCGGCGGCAAGGGCGGCACCGGCGGGATCTGCCTCGGGCTCGGCTGTGAGAGCGGCGGCACGGGCGGCCGCGGCGGCACCGGCGGCGCCGGCTGACGTCCGCCCGCCCCCTCCGAGGGGGCCGGCCCGTGGTGCGGTGGGAGCTGGTTGCGCCCGCGGGGTCAAGGCGCGGGGTCAGGGCGCGGACAGGCCGAGCAGGTTCGCCGCGTTGGTGTCGAGGATCATCGTGGCTTCCTCCGGGGTGAGCCCCGAGTCGGCGATGTGGTCCACGGCCCGCAGGAAGACCTCTTTGTCCTCGTAGGGGAAGTCCGTGCCCAGGACGAGGCGGTCCGCCCCGAAGGACGCCGCCGCGGCGGCCAGTGCCGGCGGATGCGCATGGCTGACCGTGTCGTACCAGAGGCGGCGGGCGGCGACCGAGGGCCGCTCGGGCGTTCGGGGGGACTCGAAGGCCAGGTGGTCGTCGAGCCGGCGCGGCAGCAGCGGCAGTGCCCCTCCCAGGTGCGAGGCCAGGACACGCATCCGCGGACAGCGGGCGGGGATCCCGGCGAGGATCAGATGCATGACCGCCACCGTGTCCTCGACCGGCGCCCCGACCATCCAGGTCATGGCGTGCTCGGTGATCAGCGGGCTGGCGGCGCCCTCGCCGGCCGGGTGGATGCACAGGACGGCGCCGCGCCGGTCGAGTTCCTCGTAGAGGGGATGGAAGAGGGGATCGGCGAGTGTGCGGCCGAGCACGGTCGTGGTCACGCCGGCACCGACCGCCCCGAGGTCGTCGAAGGCGCGGGTGAGTTCCCGCAGGGCCGCGTCGATGTGGGGGAGGGGCAGCGCGGCGAAGATCCGGAAGCGTCCGGGGAAGCGGGCCGCAAGCTCCGCGTACGACTCGTTCGCCGCGCCGGCCAGTGCCACGGCGTCGGACTCCTTGGCCAGGTGCGGGGACTGCGGGGCCACCGAGAGCACCTGGAGGTCGATGCCCGCCCGGTCCATCAGCGCGAGACGACGGTCCAGATCGGCCGCGGTCGCGTCGGCGCCGATCCCGCGCTGGGTGCCCGTATCGGTCTTCCCCAGGCGCTCGAGGCGGTCGAGATAGCCCGCGGTCCACAGGTGGGCGTGCACGTCGACACGTAAAGGAGCCACCCTTCGATGGAACGCCCGCCCAGCGGCGCGGTCCAGCCGGCGGCGGACCGGGGCCGGGGTTCCCGCAGCGCGGGCGGCCCCGTGTCGTGGTCGAGTGGGTTCACGGGCGGGGGTGAGGACCGTGACGTCGCAACGGCAGGGAGCGCGCGCGTGGTGAGGGAGCGGATCGACTACCGGGCGCTGTTCGCCGCCACCCCCAGCCCGTACCTGGTGCTGGGCCCCGACCTGGTGATCGTGGACGTCAACCAGGCCTACCTCCTGGCGACCGGCCGCCCCCGGACGGAACTGGTCGGGCGGTACCTCTTCGACGCCTTCCCCGACAATCCCGCGGACCCGGGCGCCGACGGGGTGCGGAATCTGAACGCCTCCCTGCACTGGGTGCTGCGTTCGAAGGAACCGGACACCATGGCGGTGCAGAAGTACGACATCCCCCTCGCCGACCGTCCGGGCGAGTTCGAGGAGCGCTGGTGGTCGCCGATCAACACCCCGGTGCTCGGGCCGGACGGAGAGGTGGAGTGGATCATCCACCGGGTGGAGGACGTGACCGGGTTCGTCCTGTCCCGCCCCCTGCGCGCGCGGAGGATCAGCGTGCTGGGCGAGCGGGAGGCGATGGAGGCCGAGCTGTATGCGCGGGCGCGCGAACTGCAGCAGCTGAACGAGGAACTGCGCAAGGCACACGCCCGGGAACGCCAGGTCGCCGTCACCCTGCAGGAGGCCATGCTGCACTCGCCCGACCTGGCGGGCCACCAGGACATCGCGGTGCGCTACCTGCCCGCCGCCGGGTCCCTGAACGTGTGCGGCGACTGGTACGACGTGGTCGATCTGCCCGGCGGGTTCGCCGTGGCCGTCGGTGACGTCGTCGGGCACGGCCTGGAGGCCGCCGCGACGATGGGCATGCTCCGCAGCGCCCTGTCCGCGGCGGTCCGCGCCCTGCGCGAGCCGGCCAGAGCGCTGGAGGTGCTGGGCCTGTATGCCCGCTCGGTGGAAGGGGCGCTGGCCACCACCGCGGCCGAGGCCGTCATCGACAACCAAGTCCACCGCGTCCGCTACAGCAGCGCCGGCCATCTCCCGCCCGTCCTGGTGCACCCCGACGGCTCCTTCGACCTGCTCGACCAGGCCACCGACCCCCCGCTGGGCGCCCGCCCCCGCCATGTGTCCCGCCCCCAGGCCGAGCTGCCCTACACCCCGGGAGACACCCTCGTGCTCTACACCGACGGGCTGGTCGAACGCCGGGGGGAGGACATCGACGTCGGCCTGCGCCTGCTCACCGACACGCTCACCCGCCACACCCGTCTTGCTCCCGAACGCCTGGCCGACACGCTGCTCGCCCGCCTCGGTGTCAGCAGCGGCGGACACGACGACGTCGCCCTGGTCGTCGTGCGCCTTTAGCGGCCGCGGCCCTATGCGGGAGGCGGGTCAGCCGGGGGAGAGGGACTGCTCGGCCCAGACGGTCTTGCCGGTGAGGGCGTGCCGGGTGCCCCAGCGCCGGGCGAGCTGGCCGACCAGCAGCAGGCCCCGCCCGCCCTCGTCGAAGGTCCGGGCGCGCCGCATGTGCGGGGCGGTGCTGCTGGAGTCGAAGACCTCGCAGGTCAGCGTGGAGTCCTCGTGGATCAGCCGCAGCTGGATGGGCGGCCGGCCGTAGCGGATGGCGTTGGTGACCAGTTCACTGACCGTCAGTTCGGTGATGAAGGCGGCGTCTTCCAGCCCCCAGGCGGTCAGCTGTTCGGTGGCGTGCTTGCGTGCCCGGGCGACGACGGCCGGGTCGGAGGCCAGGTCCCAGGCGGCGACCCGGTCGGCGTGCAGGGCCCGGGTGCGGGCGACGAGCAGGGCGATGTCGTCGTCGGGACGGTGGGTCAGCATGGCGGTCAGGACTCTGTCGCAGACCGTGTCGAGGGTCTTCGCGGGGCGGGCGAGGGCGGCAAACATCTTGTCCAGCGCCTCGTCGATGTCGTGGTCGCGGGCGGCGAGCAGACCGTCGGTGTAGAGGGCCAGGAGGCTGCCCTCGGGCAGTTCGGTCTCGAAGGTCTCGAACGGCAGGCCGCCCAGGCCCAGCGGCGGGCCGGCCGGGACGTCGAGGAAACGGACGGCGCCGTCCGGGGTGACCGCGGCGGGCGGCGGGTGGCCGGCCCGGGCGAGGGCGCAGCGGCGCGAGACCGGGTCGTAGACCGCGTACAGACAGGTGGTGCCGATGCCCCCGGCACTCTCGGCGGCACCGTCCGCGTGGCCCTCGTCGGCGGACAGGTGCAGGACGAGGTCGTCGAGGTGGGTGAGCAGTTCGTCGGGCGGCAGGTCGACATCGGCCAGGGTGCGCACCGCGGTGCGCAGCCGGCCCATGGTGGCGGAGGCGCGGATGCCGTGGCCGACCACGTCGCCCACGACCAGGGCCACCCGCGCACCGGACAGCGGAATGACGTCGAACCAGTCGCCGCCCACGCCGGCCCGGGTGCCGGCGGGCAGATAGCGGGTGGCGATGTCCAGGGCCCCCTGGTCGGGCAGCGTCTGCGGGAGCAGGCTGCGCTGCAGGGTCATGGTGCTGGTGTGCTCCCGGCTGTCGCGGCGGGTGGTGTGGATGCTGACGGCCGCCTTGGCGGTGAGTTCCTCCGCCAGCCACAGGTCGTCCGCCTCGAAGGGCTCCGCGCGCCGGTGCCGGCCGAAGAGGGCCACGCCGAGCGTGGCGCCGTGGGCCCGCATCGGCACCACCATCACCGAGTGCGTTCCGCTGCCCAGGAGCCGGGCGGCCGCCGGGTCCTGCCGCGCCCACCGCAGGAGGTCGGGGTCGGCCGCGTCGTACAGGGCGCCGTGGCCCTGGGCCAGGCACCGGGCCACCGGTGACAGGGCCGGGTAGAGGGTCTTTGTGCCCGCAGCGGAGGCGGCGGGGCCGTCGTCGAGGACCGAGCGCACCGCGGCACGGGTCGCGGCGAGGGGCCTGGCCGGGGCGGCGGGGGAGGGCTCGACGCCGTGCCGGGGGGCGTCCAGCAGATCGACGGCGGCGAAGTCCGCGAGCCGGGGGACGGCGATGTCGGCCAGTTCCTGCGCGGTGCGCCCGCTGTCCGCGGTGGTGCCGATGCGGGCCGAGGCCTCGCTCAGCAGGAGCATCCGCTGCCGGGCGAGATGCTCCTGGAGCCGCTGGTGCGCCGCCAGGCACACCGCGCGCACGCGCCCGGCGGGGTCCTTCAGCGGGACGAGAGAGGTCGACCAGGCGTCGTCCGCCCCGGCGCCCGCGGGGCCTGCGCCCGCCCGCAGATGCTGCGGGCCGCCGCCCTCCAGCACCCGGCGCATCTTCGCCTCGGTCTCGTCGCTCACCGGATGCGGCACGATCTCCGGCAGACGCAGCCCCCGCATCTGCTCCTCGGTGAGCGACAGCACCTGCTCCATACCGGCGTTGGCCCGCACCAGCCGCAGGTCCGCGTCGAAGACGGCCAGGACACAGGGCGCCTGGCGAAACGCCCATTCCCCCAGCCGGCCACTCCCGGGCGCCCCGCTTCCTGCCGCCTCGCTCCCGGGTGCCTCGTTCCCGGGTGTCCCGCCCCCGGCTGTTGCTCCTTCGGGTGTGCCGGCGGGCGTTTGTCCCTCGGGTGTGCCGGTCATGGCGGACACCACGAGCCACTCGGTGACGGGGCCGTCCGCCGTACGGCGGTGCGCCAGCAGTTCCCGCCGCAGCCGGCGGCCGTCGCGGTGCCGCAGTGCCACGGTCCCGCTCCACCGCTCCCGTCCGGCCGCCTCCCGCAGCACCGCCGCGCCGGCCGTGCCGGCGTCGTCGGCGAGCAGACGGGCGGCGGGCTGTCCCACGACCTCCGAGGGCGGATAGCCGAGCAACTGCCGGGCGCCTTCGCTCCACTCCGTCACGATGCCCCGCGCGTCGACGACGGCGCTGGCCGTGGGAGGGGAAGCGGGAGGGGCCGTGCGGGCCGTACCGGGGGAGGCGTCCGACTCGTGTGGCCGCTCACCAGGATGGGTGGGAAGTCGCTCCATCGCCGCTCATCTCGCCCTTCGGGAACCTGCACGGCCGGGGGCTCTCCTGACAAGCATGATCCCGGGGGGCACGGAGCACCAACCCGGCGCCGTCACCGGGGGCGCGGCCCGCCGCCCCGTCCGTGACCGCGCCGCGGCAAACCCGCGGGGATCGCCTGTGACAGGCCTGTGACAGTCGGCGGACACCGTCATGAAGTACCCCGGCCACTCTTTATGTAAAGCGGACAAAAAGCCTTATTCGGTCATATGTCCCCTGCTTTCAAGGGTGTGAGCAGCGACGACCGAGCCGACACGTCGGAGGAAATCCCATGAGCCTCACACTCGCCACGTCGCACGCCGAAGCCCCCGTCCCCGCGCTGGCCCCCCGCGAGCAGGAGACGCTGCGACATATCGCCGCAGGGCGCACCTACCTGCAGACGGCCCGCCACATGGGGCTCTCCAAGCACACCGTCGACGCCTACCTCCGCCGTATCCGGGCCAAGCTCAACATCAACAGCACCGCCGAACTCACCCGGCTGGCCATCTCCATGGGCCTGTGACCACCACGCTCCCCGCGACCGTGACCACCACGCTTCCCGCGACCGCGAGGTGAGCGCCGCACCGCCGCTGCTCACCGGCCCGGGCCGAACTCCCCTCGGCCCGGCCCCGTCAGCAGCGCCGCCCCGGCGCCGTTCCCGCGCCGCCCCGGTACCCGGCAGGCCGTGCCCGGCCACGTCTCACATGCCCGGCCCGGACCGGCCCGCCCGTGCGGCCTGGGACAGGGCGGCCCCCGTGAACGCCACGAAGGCGACGCCGCACCCGAGCAGGCCGGTCCGCTCGGGCGCGAGGAGGTCGGCCTCACTGTCGGAGTAGGTGCAGGTGAGGGAGGGCGGGAAGACCGTTCTTTCGATGTCCGGTACGTCGATCCGGATCAGCCTGGTCTCCGGCGGGACCGTCTTGTCGTGCAGGCACTCGTCGTAGAGCTCGGTTTGTGAGAGTTCCATCGCGGGGCCGACGCCGGTCACCCAGATCACGGCGGCCACCAGCGGCGACCAGATCGCACCGGCCCGCACCCAGCGCGAGGCCCGCGACCTCCGCCCGATCAGGATGACGGAGAGGGCCACGACCAGAATCCCGGTGCCCGCCCACATGACCCACGTGCCCAGGACCGTGGGGTGCGACGGTCCATGGGTCCCCGAGTCGCTCCAGTAGCAGCTGACGTCGGGCGGGAAGGCGTCCACGCGCACGCGCACCAGCGGGAAGTCGTTGTCGAGGGTCTTCTGGCCGCACACCTGCACGGGATCGGCGAAGGCCAGCCCGTACGCCACGGCACCCGCGTATCCGAGCACCGCCACACCCGCGCCGATGACGGCCCAGCGGACCTGCCGGGACGGACGGCGCCGGGCCGTCCACAGGAGGTACGCGACGGATCCGGCCGCGAACAGGAAGAGGCCGGCCAGCGGCACGGCGTAGAACACCAGCATGCTCACGGCCTTTGCGTGCGCTCGTCCACGGGCCGGGCGGAGGCGGACCGGGCGGACACGGACCGGGCGTATACGGCCAGGGCCGCTCCGGTGACCGTGAGGCCGGCCAGCGCCGGGTTCACGTATCCGGGGACCTCCCGGTCATAGGTGGTCCCGTCGCTTCGATGGCACACGAACCGGACCGGTACCCACCAGACGTGGTAGTCGTCGATCCGGTAGTCGCGTTCCTGCACACCCGTGCGGCACGGCCGGATGGGCGACGAGTCCGCCCCGCCGTCCTCCGCGTCCAGCGCCGCGCCCGCGACGTACAGCATTCCCCAGGCGTACATCACGGCCGCGCCCGCCGCGACGACGTACGCGAGACCGCGGAGCGAGCGCGCGAGCCCGCCTCTCCAGACACAGGCCAGTCCCCGGCCCAGGAACACCACGCCGGAGACGACCGCGGCCAGGACGACCAGCAGACACAGCAGGACGCTCACGTCAGCTTCCCCCGGCCCTCGTCCTCAGGACGTATGTGATCCCGCACCACATGATCCCCTCCCGTCACGGTTCCCCGGGGGCGGGGACGATCAAGTGAGGGCGGGCGGTTGCACGGGCCCCGGCCCAACGGCCGGCATCAGGCCGCCCGGCGCAGGAGACCGCAGCCCCGTCCCGCCCGTTCCTCACTGAACGCCGGGCCGGCCGCCGACATGCGGCCAGCGCAGTTGACCGACCGTCAGAAAGCCGTGCCCGCAGGCAGGTTGCCCGCATGGCCTGTCCGCCCGGGCCGCGCCGTCCGGCCGCGCCACGCCGTCCGGCCGGTGGCGTACCGCCCTCACCGCGCCGTCCGGGACCCCCTCGCCCGACGGGCGGGGCCACGCTCCTGTGCTGCGGGGGAGAGGCCCCCGCTCCAGCCGCTCTCCGCAGGCCCACGGGCGCGACAACTCGCTAGCCTGGACACCAGGGGGCGGCTCGGGCGAAGCCCAAGGAGGCTGACGTGGCTGAAGCAACTCCTGAGGCCGGAGCGAAGGACAGCGACCGGACCTACGCCGGCCCCCGCGGCACCGGCACCCCCGGCTACCTGCCCATCGCCGAGCACGGCCTGATCGGCGACCTGCGCAGCGCCGCCCTCGTCGGCACGAACGGCACCATCGACTGGTACTGCTGCCCCCGCTTCGACGCACCCAGCGTCTTCGCCTCGATCCTCGACGCCGAACGGGGCGGATCCTTCGAACTCGCCCCCGACGTCCCCACCCGCACCAAACAGTTCTACTTCCCCGACACCAACGTCCTGATCACCCGCTTCTTCGCGGACGACGGAGTCGGCGAGATCCAGGACTTCATGCCCGTCGTCGACGACTCACGCGAGGCCGACCGCCACCGCCTCATCCGCCGCGTGGTGTGCGTCCGCGGAGCACTCCCCTTCCGCGCCCGCGTCGCCCCCCGCTTCGAGTACGGCACCGCACCCCACACCGTGCACGCCGAGGCCCGCCAGGCGGTCTTCACCTCCGCCTCGCTGCGCCTCGCCCTGACCTCCACCGTGCCCATCGAGGTCGATGGCCCGGACGTCTGGGCCCTGTTCAAACTGCACGAGGGCGAGGCGGCCGTCTTCACCATCGACAAGATCGGCGGCGACGTGGCCCCCCGCTTCTGCGCCGTCGCCGAGGCGGAACGAGAATTCAACGCGACCGTGCGCTACTGGCGCCGCTGGCTGTCCCAGTCCCGCTACCGCGGCCGCTGGCGGGAAATGGTCCACCGCTCCGCCCTCACCCTCAAACTCCTCACCTACGCCCCCACCGGCGCCATCGTCGCCGCGCCGACCACCAGCCTGCCCGAACAGATCGGCGGCGAACGCAACTGGGACTACCGCTACGTGTGGATCCGCGACGCCGCGTTCTGCGTGTACGCGATGCTCAGACTCGGCTTCACCGACGAGGCCGAAGCCTTCATGGGCTTCGTCACCGAACACGTCCAGCGCGCCCCCGACGGCCCGTGCGGACCCACCGGCCCCCTGCAGATCATGTACGGCATCGACGGATGCCGTGACCTGCCCGAACGCGAACTGCCCCACCTCGAGGGCTACCGCGGCTCAGCCCCCGTACGCATCGGCAACGCCGCCGTCGACCAGCTCCAGCTCGACATCTACGGGGCACTCATCGACTCCCTCTACCTCTACGACAAGTGGGGCAAGCCCATCTCCAGCGCCCACTGGGACAGCATCAGCGAGCTCGTCGACTGGGTGTGCGACCACTGGGACCAGCCCGACGAGGGAGTCTGGGAGACCCGCGGCGGCCGCAAGACGTTCCTCTACTCCCGCCTCATGTGCTGGGTGGCGATCGAACGCGCCATGCGGCTGGCCCGGCACCGCGGCCTGCCCGCCGACATGGTCCGCTGGGGCGCCGTCCGCGACACGATCTACCGGCGGATCATGAGCCACGGCTGGTCCGCCGAACGCCACGCCTTCACCCAGTACGAGGACAGCGACATCCTCGACGCCTCCCTGCTGATGATGCCGCTGGCGAAGTTCATCTCCCCGACCGACCCCAAATGGCTCGCCACCCTCGACGCCCTCGGCGAGGACCTGGTGTCCGACTCCCTGGTCTACCGCTACGACCCCCAGGCCAGCCCCGACGGCCTCCAGGGCGAGGAAGGCACCTTCTCGATCTGCTCCTTCTGGTACGTCGAGGCACTCACCCGCGCCGGCCGCCTGGACGAGGCCCGCCTCGCCTTCGAGAAGATGCTCACCTACGCCAACCACCTCGGCCTCTACGCGGAGGAGATCGGCCACACCGGCGAACAGCGCGGCAACTTCCCCCAGGCCTTCACCCACCTCGCCCTGATCAGCGCCGCCTTCAACCTCGACCGCATGCTCGGCTAGACCGCACCCGGCCCGGCCGCCGCGAGCGGCAGCACCCCGCCCCCGGCCGTGCCGCCCCACCGCCCCCGGCTGTGACGCAGCTCCTGTCGCCCCCGTGGGAGGCCGCCGTACCGTTGTCCGCCACGCACATCCCCGCCCGGGCGCGCAGTGCCCGCGACCGGATCACCCACACCGGAACACCCAGGACAGGCGGGCACACGCACAGGACGGTCCCCCATGCCCACCACGCTCTCGCCCGTCATCGCCGCCTCCACACGCTGGCTGCTGGCGGCCTTCCCCCCGGCCGCCGGCCCGCTGAACCAGGCCCTGGCCGAAGCCCAGGCAGGGCACGCCGCCACCATCGCCGCCGCCCTGCGCTACCCCACCGCGCTGGACGCCGAACTGCTGGACCTGCTCGGCCCCGGCGGCTCCGGCCGGCTGGACTTCGTCACCGGCGCCGACGCACCCCCGCTGACGGACGCCACCCACGCCTGGCGCACCCAGGTCGACGAGACCGTCGTCAGCTGGGCGGCCTGCCTGCTGGCCGACGCCGACCTCGCCGCCCTGGCCGCCGCCTGCCTGGCCGCCACCCACCACGGCCCCGACAGCGTGGGCGACGCGCGCCGGCTGACCATCCCCAGCCCGCGCGACCACCGCGCGGCCCCCCTGCTGCGCCACCCGGACTTCCTCGGCCCGATCGCGGACCTCCACCGCGAGACCCTCCTCGGCCTCCTCGGCGCCGCCCCGGCCGTCACCGCCCCCCAGCCCAGGTGACCGGCAGCCGGCCGCCGCGGTCCGTCGCGCTCAGGGCGCCTTGAACAGAGCGGGGAAACGCGGAGCGAGCCAGGGCTTGCGCCCCCCGACCAGGATGCGGCCCTGAGCGAGGGCACCCCACTGGCCCCGGCGCCCGAGCGCCATCAGGAGAAACGTGACCGGCTCGATGAGGATGGTGCAGTCCGCACGCCCCGGCAGCCGCTCATCGACCGACACCGCATCCCCGGCCACCCGCACACCGAACCGGCCGCCACCCCACAGGCGGATCGCGTAGCAGGCGCTCAGCCCGGCCGTGCGGGCCGTGTCGGTCACCCGTGGCATCGCCGTCATCAAGAACGGCAGCGTCAGCCGCACCCGCTCCCGGTCGATCATGTGCGCACGCCCCAGCGCACGGGCGAGATCGTAACCGTGTCCCAGCATGTGCGTGAGCAGATACGACCCCAGCACATCCGGTTCCATCGGGCCCAGCGGAGTGAGAACCGTCCCCTGCGCGCTCCGCTCCTCCAGCGCCTTCACACACGCACCGGCCTGCTCCACGATCATCCCGGCCAGCGGCTCGGCCCCGCGCTCACCGAACACGGCGAGCGCCTGCTCGTTGGCCGCGGCGAGACTCTGCGGCGTGCCGTCCCCGTAGCTGCGCGCACGTCCCGCCGCGATGTCCGCCATCAGCTCGTTGGCCAGTGCCAGATGCGCGGCCGCCTCCCCGACGCTCCACTGCGACTGCGGCACCCGCAGTTCCATGCCGGCGCCCGCCCGCAACAGTGCGGCGATCTCCTCGGCCGTATCCCGTATCGCCGCACCGAGCCCCTCGGGCACCGCACCCCGTACGTCCGGTCCCGCCACTGGTTCCACGCCGCCTCATCCTCACTTCCCGGTCCCGCTCCGGTGCCCGGTTCTGCCCGCAGCCGGCGGGCGAACACGCGTCACGGATCACCCCGGCGTACAGAAGACCAGGTGACAAGGCCGGCGACAAGCCCCTGAACCACGAGGCCGGCCCGGACGTTCACCATGGACAACGCCGACGCGGGTCACATCGGGCCATGTCACAGGAGGCCGGGCTACCTCGTCTCAGGGGGTGTAGCCACCAACGGCCTCAGAGGAGCACAGCATGGACGCGCGACTGAACTACTTCGCCGACCCGACCGCAGGAAAGGCCCTCAAGTACTTCATGTCGGCGGGCAAGGCGCTCAAGGACTCACCGCTGCCGGCCGCGACGCAGGAACTGGTGGCGCTGCGCGTGAGCCAGATCAACGGATGCGCCGTCTGCATCGACATGCACACCAAGGAGGCCGCCGCTGCCGGCGAGACCTCGGTACGCCTCAGCCTGG
Organism: Streptomyces sp. NPDC107454; assembly: GCF_055582885.1. NCBI lineage: Bacteria > Bacillati > Actinomycetota > Actinomycetes > Kitasatosporales > Streptomycetaceae > Streptomyces > Streptomyces sp. NPDC107454. Next base: position 141,593 of record NZ_JBVJPA010000024.1, read on the forward strand.
TCGCGGCGTGGCGGGAGGCCACGGTCTTCACCGAGGCCGAGCGTGCCGCGCTGGAGCTGGCGGAGGAGGGGACCCGGGTCGCGGACGCGGCCGGCGGGGTCAGCGACGAGGTGTGGGCACATGCCGCCAAGCACTACGACCAGGAGCAGCTCACCGCCCTGGTGGTCCTGGTCTCCTTCATGAACTCGGTGAACCGCCTGAACATCATCACCCGGCAGCCGGCCGGCACCTACGAGGCCGGGCAGTTCCACTGAGGACCCCGAGTCCTTCATCGGCTGACCAGTGCCACAGTGCACCAGAAGACGCCTGCGCCGGCGGATGCGGCCGGATGCGGGGCGTGCGAGGGAAGGGAGTTCGGCGTGAGCAAGGTCGAGGAGTTCGAGGAACTGCGGCCGCTGCTGTTTTCGATCGCCTACCGGATTCTGGGCAGCGTGGGCGAGGCCGAGGACGCGGTGCAGGAGACATGGCTGCGTTTTGACGGCTCGTCGACCCGGCCCACGTCGACCAAGGCCTTCCTGTCGGCCGCGGTCACACGGATCTCCATCGATGTGCTGCGCTCCGCACGGGTGCGGCGGGAGGAGTACACGGGCCCGTGGTTTCCCGAGCCGCTGCTGAGCGATCCGTATCAGGATCCGGCACAGGCGGTGGAGCTGGCCGACTCGGTGTCGATGGCGGCGCTGCTGCTGCTGGAGCGGCTCAGCCCACTGGAGCGGGCGGTGTTCGTGCTGCGGGAGGTCTTCGCCTTCGACTTCGACGAGGTCGCCGCGGCGGTGGGGCGTTCGGAAGCGGCGTGCCGGCAGCTGCTGGTGCGGGCGCGGCGGCACATGGAGGCCGGGCGGCCGCGGTTCGAAGCGGACCGGCAGGAGCGGCACGCGCTGGCGACGCGGTTCTTCGACGCGCTGAAGAGCGGCGATGTGGACGGCCTGAAGGATCTGCTGGCCGCCGACGTGCAACTGGTCGGCGACGGCGGCGGCAAGGCCCCGCAGCTGGCCAAGGCCGTCATGGGCGCGCGGAACGTGGCCCGGGTGCTGGGCACGGTCTTCCCCCTGATGAGCCGGATCGACGTCACGTTCGAGCCGCACGAGGTCAACGGCCAGCCCGGCGCGATCTTCCGCGACCGGGACGGCAAGGTGCTCCACACCCTGGCCCTCGACGTGCTCGACGGGCAGATCCAGACCATCCGCACGGTGATCAACCCCGACAAGCTCGGCCACCTCGGACCGGTCGCCGACGCCTGGGCCGTCGACCGCGAGGTGAGGCAGGCCCGCCGGCAGATGAACTGACCTCGGCGCGTGACACGGACCGGCTCGCCCACCGGCAGCTCAGGTGACGACAGGCCTGGCCGATGCGGGCGAACGTGACCGTGACGGGCGACTGCTCCAGGCCGGTGTTGCCGACGCCGCGCGCCCCCCTGCACGGCACGCACACCGGCCGCCACCCGCCCGCACATGACCACGCGGCCTGGTCACTTGAGGATGTTGACGGCCCGGGCGACCACCAGCACCACCGTCACCAAGGAGACCGAGGACTGCAGCATCATCAGCATCTTGGCCCACCGCGACAGCGGCATCACGTCGGTCGGGCTGAAGGCGGTGGAGTTGGTGAACGACAGATACAGATAGTCCAGGAACGCCGGCTCCCAGTCCGGCGGCGCGGTGTCCGGGCTCTGCATCTGCACGAAGAGGAAGTCGGCGTACTGACTCCGGCCGCGGACCCGCGCCATCGGGCCGCCGCGGTCCCACTCCCAGTACCACAGGGCGAACACGATGACGTTCGTCAGCCAGATACCGCCGCCGGTCAGCAGCAGCGGCCCGGCCTCCGTCGCCTCGGTGCCGTTGACCAGACCCGCCACCAGCCGGACCGCCGACCAGCCGTTGGCCAGACTGATCACACCGGTCAGAGCCAGCCCCCACCACCGCAGCCACCGGGTGCTCGGTTCGACCCGCCGGGGATTGGCCGCGATCAGACCGGCCAGCAGCACCAACTCCAGGGCCGGCAAAGCCCAGTACGGCTGGAAGGCGAGCCGGTGCGGCAGCATCCACTGCAGAGCGACCGCCACCAGGATCACCGCGGTCACCGCCCACCGCGGCTCCCCCCGCGTCGCCCGCCGCCACGCGGGCGCCACCTCACGCTCACCGCTCTCCAGCAGCCGCTCGATCCGCGCCAGGCGGCTCTCGGCATCACCCGTACCGTCACTCATGGCGACGATTGTCCTCGGTGAAGGCCGCCCCTTCGAACAGGCACCGATACACTGGGCGCCGATGCCGACCAGCCTCACCAGCAGGCATCGACACCAGCACAAGGACACCTGTTGCCGCCTCTGACACACCCCCTGTGGACCAGCACCGACCACGCCTGCTCCTGGACGGTCACCGCCACCGGGGCCGACGGCACCGGCACCACGCACCGGGGCGCGGGAGCGGCATGAACGACTTCGAGGCGATCGACCAACTGCTCGCGGCCGCCGCCGAACCCGCCCCCCTCCCGCCGCCCGAGCAGCGGCGGGCCCTGCGCGCGGCCCTCGGCCTCTCGCGCGCCGAAGTCGCCCGCGCCCTCGGCGTGAGCCCGTCCACGGTCGCCGGCTGGGAATCCGGCCGCGACCCCAGCGGTGAGACCCGCGAGAAGTACGCCTACTTCCTCAAGGGCGCCGACGCGAAGATCACCGCCCAAGACACCACCACCCAAGACACCACCGGCCCCGAGCCGGCACCCGCCGCCTCCGAGCCGGTACCCGCCGCCCCGCACCACGAGGAGCAGGGCGAACTCACCACGCCGCAGCCCTGCGTGCTGTGCGGACACCCCGCCCGCCACGAGGTCGCCGGATACCCCCAGCACCTGGACCCCGCCGCATGCACCCCGGCCCCCACCACCGCCGCACCCGCACAGCCCGCCGCGCGGCCGCCCGCCCCGGCACAGCACACCCCCCGCCCCGCCCCTGACGCCCCCGCCACGCCGCTCGTGCCCGTCGGCCGCCGCGCCCAGAGCGCAGCCCAGATCCCGGACCTGGTCGGCGACGCCGTGAACGCCGCACTCGCCAAGCACGCCGGCGACCTGGAAGCGGCCACCGCGGCCCTGCTCAAGCGCGCCATCCCGGACGCGATGGCCCTGCTGGACACCACCCGCAAAGGCGGCCGCTACGACATCGTGGCGCACCCCTGGATCCCGGACGTCCTGCGCAAGCAGTCCGCCCGCGGCGCGGACGAGATCTGGGAGGCCCGCCCGAAGTGGACCCGGCCCGAACTCCCCGCGGGCCGGCACGAGGTGACGGCGCTCGACATCAACGGCGCCTATCTCTCCGCGCTCAAGACCCACCTGCCGATCGGCCGGCTGGAACACACCACCGGCCTCCCGCACGACCGCCGCCGCGCCGGAGTCCACCTGATCACACCCCCGGCCTGGGAGCACGAGCACACGCTCCCCAACCCCCTGGGCAGCAGGGACGAACCAGGTCCCCTGTGGGTCACCGAACCCACCCTGCGGCTGCTGCTGCGCCTGTCCTCCCCGAAGTACGGGCTGTGTGACCCGCCCCAGATCCACGAGTCGTTCACCTCCGGCGCGACGGAGAACCTCCTGGAGAAGTTCCGCATCGCCCTCAAGGACGCCAGGGACAGGGCGATCGACACCGGCGACGAGGTGACCCTGGAATACGTCAAGGCGATGTACTCCAAGTTCGTCTCGACGATGGGGGAGTCGAACTACAACCGCGAGCTGTACCGCCCCGACTGGATGCACCTCATCCGCTCACAGGCCTTCGCCAACCTCTGGACCAAGGCGTTCAAGGCGTACGAGGAGGGCCTCACCCTCATCCGTGCGATGGGCACCGACGAGCTCCACGTGACCGGCGACTGGCGTGCGGTCTTCCCGGAGGGACGCGGCGTTTCCGAAGTGAAGATCAAGGACACGTACGTCATCGGATCCGATACGCCGTAGCATTCCCGACCGCTGCTGCCGGAATTCACCGAAACCCAATGCAGCCGCCCCCGATCCTGTATTCTTGACTCACCCTGAAATACGGGGCGATGAGGCCCCGTCAAGTCGGCTGCCGGGAAAGCGAGGAGACGAAATGCCGGAAAGGAACAATGATTTCGGCAAATTCGGCGCTCGCGGCATCAAGGGCCACGAGGCCGTGGCCCGGCAACTCGACGCGCTCGCAGGGTTCGTCGCCACCCCGGTCACCGCCCGGCGCGGCCTCCTCGCCCGGCTCCACTACCTCACCCGCTCGGAGCGTGCCCGCGCCGCGGCCCGGGAGGCCGGTCTGACGGTCACCGACCGGACGCTGAAGGCCTGGCTGGACGGCAGGCGGAGCCCCTCCAGGAAGAACCTGCGCAACATCGAGAGCGCGTACCTGCAGGTGCGCCGGCGCAACGTCGCGCGTTACCTGCTCGGCCGCCTCAACCGGGAAGGCCGCGGGACCCGCGTGGAGTTCCACCCGCTCAACCAGTCCCAGGTCACCAGGCCCCAGCACCGCGTCGTCGAGTTCCGCACCCTCAACGTCCGTCACTGGGACCGCATCGTCGAGGCCTGGGCCGCCGCCGACGACCAGGCCCTCGACGACGCCTGGATCAACGAGGCCGTCGTGGACCTCGGTTCCCAGTGGGGCCAGTACGAATACGTCACCACCATCGGCTTCGCAGCCTGACCCGCAGCTCCACAGACCCGCCCGCCGGACGGTGAAGCCGGACGGGCGAAGGATTCGGGGCGGTAGCGCATTCCCGCACCGGAGGATAAGAAACCCATAAACTTCGGGTGCATGGCGGGGTGTTGCCGGGGAACTCGCTGCTTCGGAGGTTGATAACTATGGTTCCCCTGCTTCTCGTTCTTCTGCTTGCCCTGGTTCTCTTCGGCGCCGGTTTCGCGCTGAAGGCTCTGTGGATCGTGGCCGTGATCGTGCTGGCCGTGTGGCTGCTGGGTTTCGTCATGCGTTCCGCCGGAACCGGCGGCGGCCGTGGCCGTTGGTACCGCTGGTAGCGAACGGCACTCCCACCCCCTGGTGCGGTGCGGCCCCGGACGTCAACGTCCGGGGCCGCACCGCACGCATGTGACTCTTGCGTGAAAATGCCGGCGCCGAGGCGCGGGTGGCGGGGGAGCGGGGCAGGAGAACGGTGTGGCCGGGAGGCCCGCTGTGCGCGCCCGGAACCGCGCACCTCCAACACGGCGGACTTCCCGGGCACACCCAGAGCGTCTGCTGACGGTGGCTTCCAGCGGACCGGCAGGACCGTGGTCACGGTGTCGTTGCGAAGGCGTTTTCGGCCCAGTCGGCGAACGACGTCCAGCGCAGACGGGGACGGGCGGCGTGCAGCGCCGGCAGGTCGACGCGGTAGCCGGGACCACGCAGGAACGCCCACATCGCTCGCATGTCGTCGTTGCCGATCTCGTCGAGCTGTACTTCGTTGGGGCGGACGGTCACACCGACTGCCGTGCTCAACGCGGCCGCCATGTCATCGGGCGTGGGGGCGTCGCCGGCCAGCTCGATGCGCTGCCCGGCGAACGCGTCGGGCGCGGCGAGGACGGCGGCGGCGAACTCGCCCAGATCGGGGCGTGCCAGTTGCTGCAGCGGACGGTCCGGTGGCAGGGGCAGATCGAGCACCCCCTGGCGGATCCGGTCCTCGCCGCCGAGGGCGTTGTCGAAGAAGTAGGTGGGCCCCAGGATCGTGTAGGGCACCTCGCCTGCGGCCAGTTCCCGCTCGATGACGGCCTTGGTCTCGAAGTGCGGCACGCCCGTGTCCTGGTCGGCACCTGCCACGGAGCTGAAGACCAGGTGTGGCACACGGGCCTGACGGGCGGCGGCGAGAATGGTCCGGCCCTGTGCGATCTCGGCGGCCGGTCCTGACTCGAAGGGCGTGGTCATCGCGAACACACCGGCTGTGCCCCGCATGGCGGAGGCCAGGGACTCGCGGTCCATGAGGTCTCCGCCCACCACCTCGGCGCCGCGCGCGGCCAGGTTGCGGGCCGCAGCGGATCGGGGGTTGCGGACCAGGCCACGGACGGCGGCGCCGCGGGACAGCAACGCGCTGACGACGGCGCCGCCCTGCCCCCCGGTCGCCCCGAGAACCAGTACCGACTGGTCGACATTCATGACGAAAGCTCCTTCCGGTCGGCCCCGGAGGGCCTTGCCGCGGGTGGGACCGAGCCGCGGGATCACTCCTTGCGATGCGGGCGCACGGCTGCCCGTGGAGCATGCAAGTGTCCCGGGCCGGTGGCCGGTGAGGCGCGCCGGGGGCCTGCCGGGTTGCCTGAATCCCCGGCGGAGGGCAGCGTGGTCGGTGTCGGCCGGCTGTCCCGGGAGGAGTGTGCTGTGGCCGTGATCTCCGATGGGGCGTCGCGGACGACGTGGCCGCGGCTGCGCGTCGCCGACTGGACCGAGACCCGGGACACACTGCACATGTGGACCCAGATCGTCGGCAAGATCCGGCTGGCCCACGCGCCCCTGGTCAATCACTGGTGGCAGGTCACCTTCTATGTCAGCCCGCGCGGCCTCACCACGTCGGCGATCCCCTACCGCTCAGGGGTCTTCGACATCGAGTTCGACTTCCTCGACCATCAGCTGCGTATCCGCGGCAGCGACGGCGCCCACCGCAGCGTGGCCCTGGAGCCGAGGCCGGTGGCCGACTTCTACCGCGAGACGATGCGGGCCCTGAGCGAGCTGGGAATCGAGACAAAGATCCAGGCGTCTCCCAACGAGGTGGACCCGGCGATCCCCTTCGGCGAAGACCACCGGCACACTTCCTACGACCCGGGGGCCGCCCAGCTCTTCTGGCGGCAGCTGCTGCAGGCCAACCGGGTGCTGGGGGACTTCCGCTCGTACTTCGTCGGCAAGGTGAGCCCGGTGCACTTCTTCTGGGGCGGCATGGACCTGGCCTGCACGAGGTTCTCCGGACGGGCGGCGCCGCCGTATTCCGGCAGCGCCCCGCACTGCGGTGACTGGGTGATGGTGGAGGGCTACTCCCGCGAGTTGAGCAGCTGTGGCTTCTGGCCCGGCGGCGGTGAAGAGGGAGCCTTCTACGCGTACGCCTATCCCGAGCCGGGCGGCTTCGCCGGCCACCCGGTCACCCCGGCCGACGCGTTCTACAGCTCTGACTTCGGCCAGTTCCTCCTGCCGTACGAGGCGGTGCGCGGCGCGGCCGACCCGGACCGGGCAGTGGCCGGATTCCTGCACACGACCTACGAGGCCGCCGCGGAGCACGGCGGCTGGGACCGGGCGGCTCTGGAAGAGGACCCGAACCGGTGGCGACAGCACCGGTAGAGGGACGGGCGCGCGCGGGGTGGGCGCGTTCTCGGCATGCGGCCGGACGGTTCGTGTCCGCTGCGGGATTGCGGGCGGGCGGATCTCCAGGACGAGCAGCGTGATGGCGATGGCGATGACGCCGTCGCTGAACGCGACCACCCGGGCGGGATCGCGCTCCACACCGAACGACGTCGCCCCTCCTCCCGGTCTGTCCGGTCCGTGAACAGGTTCTGTCATCGCCCCGGCCTCCGGCACCGCCCGCTCCCGCAACCCCGGAGCGTTTCCCCCGAAGACGGCCCAGGCCGCGCCCCGCACGGGGGTCACGATTCCACCAGGATCGAAGTGATCGACCTGGGCGGCCCGTGCTCGGCATAGTGGCCGCAGCACACCGTGCCTCGACGCACCTTGATCCGGTCACCGCTCGGTGACACGACAACGCGGGGGAATGCATGCGTGCTCACAGGAAGATCGGCGCGGCGCTGGCGACAGCGGCGCTGGCCGTCGGGTTCGGCGCGGTGGCGGCTCCGTCAGCCGATGCCGCCGCGGGCTGCTGGACCAACGACGGCGGCATCAGGTGGTACTGCAACAACGTGTCGGGCGCGCCCGTCTACGGCATCATCGGCAACAACCACTCCTACCCCGACCCCGGCAAGATCGTCGGCTACATGTACTCCAACCCGAGCTGGTTCTACTGCAAGGAGGACGGCCAGGCCTGGGTCGGCGGACCGCACCCGACCCGCTGGCTGATGACCGTCGCCGACAACGGTCAGCTGGGATTCATGAAGGACACCGCGATCTACAGCGAGACCGACCCGGTGCTGGACTGCTACCGCTAGGTCCTAGCGGGTCATCGCGTGGAGTTCAGGCCCTGACGGGACAGGTGTCAGGGCCTGCCATGTCATGTCGTGCCCGATCATGCCGTCTCCTCCGCGGGAAGGCAGGGCGAGTTCAGGCGTCCGGGCGGGCCGGCTGCCCGCTGCTGCCGGCGGCGGCCTTGGCGGGGGGCCACTGCGCCAACGAGATCATCCCCATCACCCGGCGGATGAGGTAGAAGGCCAGCGGCAGTTCGACACACGCCGCGAGCAACGCCGACAGCCACACCCCCGGGGTGCCGAAAGCGAGCGACACGTCGAACCACGCGTCGCAGACCAACAGCACCGCCGTCGCGGTCGCCGACACGATCACAGCGCGGTGCCGCAGCCACCCGAGCAGCGCCGTGGCCGCCATCGCGACCATGAGCAGGGCGTCGAATCCGACCCACGTCACGCGCCACTGGCGGACCTCGTACACGGACGGCAGCGTCATCGCCAGCAGGACCGTCCAGGGGACAAGGCCGAGGGCGCAGACGGTGAGCAGCTCCAGGGTGTGGCGCCGGTGCCGGCGTATCCGCTCGGGCAGATCGGCCGGATCGGGCAGACCGGCCGCCGGTGCCGCGGCTCCTTCCTGGGTGCTGGCTTGGGCGTCGCTCACGTCGGCTGCTCCGTTCTCGTCCGTCCCGGGCGGACAGCGGCGGGGTGCTCCGCCGGCATCGGGCGGTCAGGTGCCGGTGATGATCCGGCCCGGAACTGCCAGGCTAGCCCGCACCCGTTCCGCCCCGGCTCCGGGCCCCTTGATGTGCCGCTTGATGTGCCGCGCGTCCGCAGCGGAGCTGCCGTCGTCCGTCAAGTCCCGAGTTCTCCTGCCACGCATTCCAGGGGCATGACTCCTTTCGTCCGCCGGTGCCTAATAGAGATGCGGGCCGGTTCAGCAGAAGCTGGCCCTCACCGAATGGCCGCGAATTGTCAGGACTGTTCGGAAACCCTGATTATTTCTCACGGAGGAGAATTCCCATGACCCGCACTTCCCGTACTCAGCGCCTTGTGATGCTTGCCGCCTCGACCGCCCTGGCGGCAGGAGGCGCGCTGATGCCCTCCAGCGCTTTCGCCGCCCCGGCGACGCCGCACACCGCGCCCGTGGCCGCGGTCACGGCAAGCCACCAGGGTCACCAGGCCGCCGAGATCGCGGGGCTGGTCAAGAACAGTACGACCACCACCACCAAAACGACGGTCAAGAAGGAACTGACCATCGACGGCCTCAAGATCACCACGATCACCAAGAAGACCAAAATAACCAAGAATTCCAAGGGTGTCGTGATCAAGAAGGTCATCACGATGACCAAGAATGTCAAGTTCATCAAAACCGGTGAAAACAACGGCAACAACAATAACAACAACGGCAACAACGGCAATGAATAGCAGCCGCTAGGGCCGGGCTGAAGAACGTCGTCCCCGGCGGTGCGGGGTACGCGGTGGGAGCCGCGTACCCCGCACCGCCATGCCGGACACCGGCCGCACCGGCGCCCGGCTCCGGACGGCAGAGATGTTGCGCGAAGTCTTGACGCGCCCCGCCCCGTTGCGTAGATATGACAGCGCAGTCATGACAGCGCAGTCATACAGCGGACCGGGGCTAGGATGCGGCTGCCGAAGATCGGGAGACACCATGACACCAGGAGCAGGACGCGGCGCGGGAGCCGCGCCGCGCAGTGTGGATGTGGCGCGCCTGGCGGGTGTGTCGCAGAAGACGGTGTCCCGGGTCATGAACGACGAGCCGTACGTCTCGGCGGACGTGCGCCGCCGCGTCCTGGCGGCGGCCGAGGAACTCGGTTACCGCTCGAACAACGCGGCCCGCGCCCTGGCCTCCGGACGCACCCGGTCCATCGGTGTGGTGACGCTCGGCACCGCCCTGTACGGTCCGGCCTCGCTGCTCATGGGTGTCGAGCGTGCCGTGCGGGACACCGGCTACGCACTGCGTGTGGTCAACACCATGGAAGGCGAGAGGGCGGGCATCGCCGGGGCCGTGGACTCGCTCCTGGACCAGGGCGTGGACGGCATCGTCATCTCCGAGCCGATCGACGAGGCGGACGGCGCGGACCTGTCCGCACGGGTCGACGTGCCGGTCCTCGTCCTCGGCGCACCCCCGCCCTTCGCCGCCCCCCATGTGGTGACGGCCGGCATCGTCTCCAGCCAGATGGCGCGGGCGGCCACCGAGCACCTGCTGGAGCTGGGCCACACCACCGTCCACCACCTGGCGGGTCCACAGCGCTGGTACTCCGCCCGGGACCGCCTCGACGGATGGCGCGAGGCGCTCGCCGCGCACGGCCGGGCCGAGCCGCCGGTCGCCGAGGGCGACTGGTCGGCCGCCTCCGGCTACGCGGCCGGCCGTGGACTTCTCGCAGGCCCCGGTGTGACCGCGGTGTTCGCCGCCAACGACGACATGGCCATCGGCCTGATCCGCGCGCTGACGGAAGCCGGGCGGCGCGTGCCGCAGGACGTCAGCGTGGTCGGCTTCGACGACATCCCGGTCGCCGCCTACGTGACCCCGCCGCTGACCACGGTGCGTCAGCCGTTCGACGCCATGGCGCAGGACGGCCTGAAGCTCCTCGTGCACGCCATCGACAACCCGCAGGCCGACCCGCTGCCGATGACCGACCCGCCGGTCGAACTCGTCGTCCGCGCCTCGTCCGCGCCCCCGCCGCCCCGCTAGCCCCCGGGCCACCGGGGTCTCCCTCACCGACGGAGGTCCGCCCCCACCAGAGCCATCCACCGCCTCCGGCGTTGCCCCAAGCCAGCCCAGCCCAGCTCAGCTCAGCCCAAGCCAGCCCAGCCCAGCTCAGCTCAGCCCAAGCCGGCTCAGCCCGGCCCAGTTCCTCAGCAGTACCCACTGCCGCTCCCCGGGCCCCGATCAGGCCCCGCACCGGCCGCCGTTTCCTCTCGCGCCCTCCCCGGCGCGACCTCTGACAGGCCCGCCCTCCCGGCCCCGCCCGTCACGCCACACCGTGCCTGACACCACCCGGATCCAGCTTCAGCACGCCGTCGCCCGGTGTGCCGGTCCCCAACACCCTCCAGCGGGAGTTCACCATGTCCGGACCCTTCTCCAGCCCCTCCTCCAGCCCGTCACCCCTCAGCCGCCGGGGCCTCCTCGCCGCCACGGGCGCGCTGTCGCTGGCCGCCACCCTGTCCGCCTGCGGCGGCGACGGCGGCTCCGCCGCCGGTTCCTCCGCCAAGCCGGTCGGCCAGGCCGACATCGACAAGGCCATGAAGACCCCGGCCCAACTGACGTTCTGGACCTGGGTCCCGAACATCGACAAGGAGGTCGCGCTCTTCGAGAAGAAGTACCCGGCCGTCAAGGTCAAGGTCGTCAACGCCGGTCAGGGCACACCGGAGTACACCAAACTGCGCACCGCGCTGAAGGCCGGCAGCGGCGCCCCGGACATGGTGCAGATCGAATACCAGGCCATCCCGACGTTCACCCTCACCGACAGCCTGCTGGACCTGCGCCCGTACGGCGCCTCCGCGCTCAAGTCCACCTTCGTCGACTGGACCTGGGGGCAGGTCTCCGGCAGCGGCGGCGAGATCTGGGCGATCCCCCAGGACACCGGCCCGATGGGCATGCTCTACCGCAAGGACATCTTCGACCGGCACGGCATCCAGGTCCCCACCACCTGGGACGAGTTCGCCGCCGCGGCCCGCAGGCTCCACAAGGCCGACCCCGGCATCTACCTCACCAACCTCGCCGCCAACCAGGTCGCCGCCTGGCACGGCCTGCTCTGGCAGGCGGGCGCCAAGCCGTACGTGACCTCCGGCAAGAGCGACATCACCATCAGCGTCGACGACACGGTCTCCCGGAAACTCGGCCAGTACTGGGGCGCCCTCGCCAAGGAAGGCGTGATCGGCGTCGAGCCGGACTTCACCGACTCCTGGTACGCCGCCCTCAACAAGGGCAAGTACGCCACCTGGCTCACCGGCGCCTGGGGCCCGGCCTTCCTGTCCGGCTCCGCCAAGGCCACCGCGGGCACATGGCGCGCGGCCCCGCTGCCGCAGTGGGACGCCGCCAAGCCCAGCGCGGGCAACTGGGGCGGCTCGACCACCGCGGTCATCCGCTCCACCAAGAACCCCATCCAGGCGGCGGTGTTCGCGCAGTTCCTCAACAGCGACCCCGCCAGCGCCAGGATGTTCGCCACCGAACAGTTCTTCTTCCCGGCGACCAAGACCCTGCTCGCGGACGCGAGTTTCCTCGGGGACACGCCCGCCTTCTACGGAGGCCAGAAGGTCAACCAGGTCTTCGCGGACATCAGCACCCAGGTCAACCCCTCCTTCCAGTGGCCGCCGTTCCTCGACCGGGTCGCCACCGACTGGACCGAGACCGTCGGCAAGTCCCTCGCCGACAAGTCAGACACCGTCCGCGCCCTCGGTTCGTGGCAGTCGCGCATCACGACCTTCGCCAAGGGCCAGGGCTTCACGGTCGAGGGAGGCTGACGATGGCCACCACCACAGCGGCCACCACCACAGCGCCCGCCCGCACCAGCCGCACGAAGTCCCCGCCCCGCCCGCGCCACGGCACCGCAGGAGCCCTGTTCATCGCCCCGTTCATGGCGCTGTTCCTGCTCCTCTTCCTCGCCCCGCTCGGCTACGCCGCCTACCTGAGCCTCTTCCAGGAGAAACTCATCGGCGGCTCGGCGTTCGTCGGCCTGGACAACTACGTCACCGCCCTCAAAGACCCCCTCCTCCTCAAGGGCATCGGCCGCGTCGCGCTGTTCTTCGTCATCCAGGTCCCCGTGATGCTCCTGCTGGCCCTGTTCTTCGCCCTCGCCCTGGACAGCGGCCTGCTGCGCCTCGCCCGGGTGATCCGCCTCGGCATCTTCGTCCCGTACGCCGTCCCCAGCGTGATCGCCACCCTCATGTGGGGCTACCTCTACGGCCCCGACTTCGGCCCCTTCGCCCAGATCAGCCGCCATCTCCACCTGCCGGCCCCGCACTTCCTCAGCGACAGCTGGATGCTCGGCAGCCTCGCGAACATCGTGACCTGGGAGTTCGTCGGCTACAACATGATCATCCTGTACGCCGCCCTGCGCACCATCCCCGCCGAGCTGTACGAGGCGGCCGCCATGGACGGCGCCGGCGCCTGGCGCATCGCCTGGTCGGTCAAACTCCCCGCGCTGCGCCCGGCGCTGACCCTCACCCTGCTGTTCTCGGTGATCGGCAGCTTCCAGCTGTTCAACGAACCGAGCCTGCTGATGAAGGTCGCACCGGACGTCATCGACAGCTCCTACACCGCCAACCTCTACGCCTACTCCGTCGCCTTCATCAGCCAGCAGACCAACTACGCGGCCACGGTGTCCTTCATCCTCGGCCTGGTCATCGTGATCGTGTCGTACGCCTTCCTGCTCACCGCGAACCGCAGGAGGACCGCATGACCACCGTGACGCCCACCGCCTCAACCACCGCGGCGGCCAAGCGCGTTCCCGCCCGGACCCGCCCGCCGCGCCGTTCATCGGCGCACCGCCGCAGCACCCCGCTCACCATCGCCATGCTGGCCGCCCTGGCCTACTTCCTGCTGCCGCTGTTCTGGCTGCTGATCGCCTCCACCAAGAGCACCCAGGACCTGTTCAACAGCTTCGGCCTGTGGTTCTCCCACGCCCCGCAGCTGCTGTCGAACATCAAGGCCACCTTCACCCAGGACGACGGCGTCTTCGGGCGCTGGCTGCTCAACACGGTCCTGTACGCCGGGGCCAGCGCACTGGGCGCCGCGCTGCTCGCGGCGGCGGCCGGATACGGCTTCGCCAAGTACCGCTTCCGCGGCCACGGCGCGGCCTTCAACCTCGTCCTCGGCGCGATCATGATCCCGACCACCGCGCTGGCGATCCCCACCTACCTCCTCTTCGCCAAGGCAGGCCTGGTCAACACCCCCTGGGCCGTCATCCTGCCCTCCCTCATCAGCCCCTTCGGCCTCTACCTCATGCGGATCTACGCCGAGGACGCCGTCCCCGACAGCCTCATCGAGGCCGCCCGCATGGACGGCGCCGGAGAACTCCGGATCTTCCTCACCATCGCGCTGCGGCTGCTGGCCCCCGGCCTGGTGACCGTCATCCTCTTCACGCTCGTCGCCACCTGGAACAACTACTTCCTGCCGCTGATCATGCTCAACGACCCGGACCTGTACCCCATCACCGTCGGGCTGTCCCGCTGGGCCGACCAGGCGCAGAACGGCGGCGCCGGAGCCAGCAGCGACATGCTCGCCCTCGTCGTGACCGGCTCCCTCATCTCGATCGTCCCGCTCGTCCTGGCCTTCCTGATGCTCCAGCGGTACTGGCAGAGCGGCCTGGCCACCGGCGGCGTCAAGCAGTAGCACCCCCAACACCCCCTGCTCCCTGGAGGTTTGTCCATGGCGGACCTGCCCGCCCGCGTGCTGTTCGGCGCTGCCTACTACCACGAGTACCACCCCGCCTACGGCCCGGACCCGCGGCCCGACGAACAGCTCAAGACCGACCTCGACCTGATGGCCGACGCGCACTTCACCGTCATCCGGGTCGGCGAGTCGGTCTGGTCGACCTGGGAACCCGAGAACGGCCGGTTCGCACTCGACTGGCTCCAGCCGGTGCTGGACGGCGCCCACGAACGCGGCATCTCCGTCATCCTCGGCACCCCCACGTACGCCGTACCGCCGTGGCTGGCCCGCCAGTACCCGGAGATCACCGGCGAGCGGCGCACCGGCGAACGCATCGGCTGGGGCGCCCGCCAGGAAGCGGACTTCACCCACCCCGCCTTCCGCTTCCACGCCGAGCGGATCATCCGCAAGATCGTCGCCCGGTACGCCGGCCACCCGGCCGTCATCGGCTTCCAGGTCGACAACGAACCGGGCCTGGAGCTCTTCCACAACCACGGCGTCTTCCAGCGCTTCAGCGACCACCTGCGCGCCAAGTACGGCGACGTCGAGACCCTCAACCGCGAATGGGGCCTGGTCTACTGGTCCCACCGCCTGTCCACCTGGGCCGACCTGTGGACGCCCGACGGCAACGTGCAGCCCCAGTACGACGTCGCCTGGCGGGAGTTCCAGGCCCGCCAGTGCACCGAGTTCATCGGCTGGCAGGCCGACCTCGTCCGCGAGTACGCCCGCCCCGGGCAGTTCGTCACCACCTGCATCTCCTACACCCGCCCCGCCGTGGAGGACGACGAGCTCACCGACCGCCTCGACATCGCCACCGGCAACCCCTACTACGCCATGCAGGACGGCCTGCTCCTGCCCGACCCGACACCGGACGGCCACGAGCAGAAGTGGCAGAGCACCGGCGTCTGGTCGCTGTACCAGACCGCCGACTGGATGTTCTCCTCCCGGCAGGAACCGTTCCTGGTCACCGAGACCAACGCCTCCTCCATCGGCTACGCCTGGGACAACCGCCCCGCCTACGACGGCCAGTGGCGCCAGGCCGCCTGGGCCCTCGTCGGCCGCGGGGCCCGCATGATCGAGTACTGGCAGTGGCAGACCCTGCGCTTCGGCGCGGAAACCTACTGGGGCGGCGTCCTGCCGCACAGCGGCCGGCCGGGCCGCACCTACGCCGAACTGGCCCGGCTGGGGGAGGAGTTCGAGACCGCAGGACCGCTCGTCGCGGGCCTCGAACCCGACGCCGACATCACGATCGTCTACTCCACCCCCAGCAAGTGGCTGATGCAGAAGCACCCGCCCCTCGCGACCCCCGACGGCGCACCGGACCCGGCCGCCTACCACCGCATCCTCGACCCCTTCTACCGCGGCGCCTTCGACGCCGGACGGCAGGTCCGCATCGTCCACGCCCGCCAGCTGCACGACCCGCGCGGCCGGCGCGACGGCATGGCCCCCGGCGAGGCCGCCCGCCGCCACCCCGTCCTCGTCGTCCCCGCCCTCTACCTCGCCGAGGACACCACCCTCGACTGGCTCGCCGCCTACGCCCACGCCGGCGGCCATCTGGTCCTGGGCCCCCGCACGGGCTACGCCGACCACGAGGCCCGGGCCCGGCACGAGGCGGCCCCCGCCCGTCTCACCGGCGCCGCGGGAGTGACGTACGACGAATTCAGCAACCTCACCCACGCCCTCCCGGTCCGCGCCGCACCCGACAGCCCCCTCCCGTTGCCGCGGACCGCGACGGCGACCCACTGGGCCGACGGCCTCACCGTCACCGACGCCGACGTCCTCGCCACCTACGAGCACCCGCACTTCGGCCGCTTTCCCGCCCTCACCACCCGCCGCCACGGCGAAGGCCGCGTCACCTGTGTCGGCACCGTGCCCGGCCGCGACCTCGCCCGGGCACTGGCCGCCTGGATGGCACCGGCCCGCCGCAGCGCGTGGCAGGACCTGCCGGCGTCCGTCACCGCGACGACCGGCACAGCGCCCGACGGCCGCCGCGTCCACATCGTCCACAACTGGAGCTGGCAGCCCGCGAGCGTCCACGCTCCGGTGAACCTCGCCGACGCCCTGAACGGCACCCCCCTTCCCGCGGGCACCGTGCTGGACCTCAGCCCGTGGGACGTACGCGTCCTCGTCTCCCCGAAGGAGTAGCCGTGCAAGCTGTGCAGGCAAGACGAGCGGCAAAGGCACTGGGTACGTTCCTCGCGGCAGCCGCGATACTGGCGATCCCCATGACCACCGGTGCGCAGGCGTACAACCCGACGGGCGGGATCCTCTACCAGCTCGGCAGCGAACCGTGCCTGAAGGGGCGCGGCAACTGCGCCGTCTACCCGAAGTCGGCGCAACTGCCGAGCGGACGCCTGGTCGCGTCGTTCGAGAAGTCCACCGTCGTCCCGGCGACGGGCAGCGCCGACAGGCAGACCCTTCCGGTCTACAGGAGCGACGACCACGCAACGACCTGGCAGCCGCTGTCGGAAGTCAAGGCTCCCGCGTACCTCTCCAGCGACCCCCAGTACGCCAAGTACACGAGCAACTGGACGAATCCGTACCTCTACACGCTCCCGCAGGACGTCGGGAACCTGAAGCAGGGCACGCTCCTCCTGGCGAGTGTCGTGTCGGGCGACGACCAGTACTACCGTGAGCACAAGGCGGCCGACCCCCACTGGACGCCCTCCAGTGACGGCGACCGCGGCGACCTCGCCATCGCGCTGTACTCCAGCACCGACGAGGGCGCGACGTGGAAGGTCGTCAACGTCATCGCGACCGGCGGCCGGCAGGGCGGCAGCGCGGGAGCGATCGGCCAGAACATCGCCGCCGCCAACACACACCGGCAGGTGGACCCCGTCTGGGAGCCGTACCTGATGGTCTACCAGGGCCGACTCGTCTGCTACTACTCCGACGAGAACGACTACACCGGCTTCAGCGCGACCACCGGCGTCCCGGCCCCGGACCCCGCCAACACCACCGCCACCGACTCGCACGGCCAGATCCTCGCCCACAAGACCTGGGACGGGCGCGGTGCGCAGTGGAGCGCCCCCGTCGTCGACATCGCGGGCCTGACCCAGAGCACGGGAGGCGGCGGGACGGAGATCGGCGGCGGACGGCCGGGCATGGCGAACGTCGTGCGCACCGCGGACGGCAAGTGGCTGCTCACCTTCGAGTACTGGGGCGGCGGAGCCAACACCAGATATGTGATCGCCGACAACCCGCTGCAGTTCTACCGCGGTTCCCCGACCGGCGAAGCCGTCACCTCACTGCCGGTCGACACCGGCTCCCGGCCGCTCGCGACGGGTGGCAGCCCGGTCGTCATCAGGCTTCCCGGGGGACGCCTGGTCTACAACGCGGCCGGCAGCGGCAACGTGTGGGTCAACGAGAGCGGACGCAGCGACGGCGTCTGGAAGGAGTACCAGATGACCTCGAAGGCCGGCTACAGCCGCAGCCTGCAGTACGTCGACGGCACGGGCCGTATCGCGATCCTCAACAACCAGGGCACCTCGACGATCGCCTACGCCGAGACCGACCTCGGTCAATCGGGTGGCGCCTACTACCAGTTGGTGAACCGCAGGACCGGCCAGGTGATCGGCACCGGGAACAAGACCAACGACGCGAACATCGGCAACGCGGACGTCCCCGACGTCGTCCTGGAGGACCCCGGCTCCGCGGCGAACCCGGACACCCAGTACTGGCACGTGGTGACCGAGCCGAACGGCGGCGTGAGCCTGCTGAACAAGTCCGGTGGCCGCGCGGCGGCCGTCTGGACCGGCAACGCGACGGCCGGGCAGCGGATCGGCCAGTGGGTCGACAACAGCGCCACCGGCAGCTGGAACCTCGTCAAGACCACCGACGGGTTCTACCGGCTCCAGTCGGTCAGGAACACGGACCTGTACCTGACCGGCCCGTCCGACGGCGCGCCGCTCACCTTGCAGAACGCGCTCACGGACGGCTCGCAGGACTGGGAACTCGTCCGGTAGCCGCCTCACACAGGCCCGCCGAGAGGCCCCGCCGCCTGCCGGCGGGGCCTCAGGGGGGTGGTCCAGGTGCGCAACAGCGCCGATCCGCCCTGCCGTGTCAGCCGTTCTCAGGCGCTGTTGCGGCCGATGCTCGCACCGCCGTCGACGCGCAGGATCTGGCCGGTGATGAAACCCGCCTTCTCGGAGAGCAGGAAGGCGATGGCGGCTGCGAGCTCGTCCGGGCGCCCGAACCTTCTCATGGGAACAGCCGCCAGGTAGTCGGCGGCTCCGGCCGATCCGGGCGGGTTGCTCTGCCGGAACAGCTCGGTCTCGGTGGGACCCGGGGCGACGGCGTTGACGGTGATCCCGTGTGCGGCAAGCTCTCCGGCCCAGCCTCGCGTCAAGAACTCCATGGCGGCCTTGGCCGCACCGTAGGACGTTCGATCGGGCCACCCGAGGGTGACCAGGCTGGTGACGTTCACCACGCGGCCCCAGGACCGTTCGAGCATGCCGGGCAGGACGGCCTGGACGATCTGGAGCGCGGTGCGCACGTTCATGTCGAGAACCGCGTCGAGGTCGGACAGCGCGACCTCGCCGACGGGCGCGGGCCGCACCAGCCCCACATTGTTGACCACGGCGTCGACCGGTCCCGCGCCCGTCACTTCGGCCAGGACCTGACCGGTGGCCGCACGGTCGGCAAGGTCGGCTTCGTGGAACTCGCCGGGAAAGGACTGCGGCGCGCTGCGGGCGATGCCCACGGGGGTATGGCCTTCTTCTGCCAGCTGCTCGGCGAGGGCGCGGCCGATGCCTTTGGACGCGCCCGTGACGAGTACTCGTCTGCGGGTCATGATTCACTCCTTGCCGCGCTGATCCGCGCGTCGCTTGTGTGGGCGAGTGCCCAGCCGAGGGCGTGATCGGCGATTTCCTGCCAGCCGTCCTGGGCGGGCATCAGGTGGGACCGGCCGGGGAACACGGTGACCTCGGTGGTGGTGCCGTCGGCCTTGTAGTGCTTGGCGTTGGACCGCTGCACCTTGGGCGGCATGAGGTGGTCGTGCTCGCCGGAGCAGAAGAGCAGGGGCGCCCGGCCGGCGTTGTGGTAGTCGACGTAGGTGTCGGTGTGTCCGGGGTGGACGTTGGCCAGGGCGCTGCCCCACACGATGCCGCCCGGTGCGGGGATGTGGTAGCGCTCGTAGGCCGCTCGGGCCTGGTCCTCGGGGAAGGTGTTGGTGAAGGCGTAGCGCCAGTGGCCGTAGTCGAAACCGACGGCGCGGTGGCGGTTGGCCGGGTTCTTCAGCACCGGAAAGGTGGACCGGACCTGGGACAGCGGTACGACAGCCACGCCCTCGGTGGGTGCGGAGTTGAGCACCACCCCGGCGGCACCGAAGCCGCGGTCGAGCAGGATCTGGGTGAACGCGCCGCCGGCCGAGTGCCCCATGATGACCGGCGGCCGGTCCAGCCCGGTGAGGATCTTCTCCAGGGCGGAGATGATGGCGGGGACGGTCACGGTCTCGATGGGGGCCGGGTCGGCGTTGAGGGCCTCGACCTCCACCTCGAAGCCGGGGTAGGGCGGGGCGATGACACGGAAGCCCTTGTTCTCGTAGTGGGCGATCCAGTTCTCCCAGGCCCGCGGCGTCACCCAGAAGCCGTGGACGAGGACGATGGTGTCGGGTTGCATCAGTGTGCTCCTTAGCGGGTGGACCGATGGCCGGTCGGGCGGACCGACGGCCGGTCGGACGTGGGACCGATGGAGGTCCGGAGGTGTGCCGGACGTCCCCGCGAAGCCCGCTTCGCGAGGCCGGCGGGTTCGCCTCAGGCAGCCGCCGACCGGGGGCCGGATGCGTGGGGGAGGTCTTGTTCGGCCCAGACGACCTTGCCCCCCGGTACCGGGCGGGAGCCCCACCTGCGGGACAGGTTGGTGACGAGGAAGAGGCCGCGGCCGTTCTCGTCCATGCTGCGTGCGCGGCGCGGACGCGGGGTGCAGGGGCCGGCGTCGGACACTTCGCAGGTCAGGACCTGGTGCCGGATGAGCCGTAGCTCGATCTGTCCGGTGCCGTGGCGGACGGCGTTGGTGACGAGTTCGCTGACGATCAGTCTCGTGGCGTCCTGAAGACCCTGCAGGCCCCATTCCGTCAGTTGCCGTGCTGCCAGAATGCGGGCACTGCTGACGGCGGACTGGCCACCGGGCAGCCTCCAGGAGGCAACCCGGGCCGGGCTGAGGCAGCGGGTGCGGACCAGGAGGAGTGTGACGTCGTCGCACGGTGCCTGGTCCGGAAGGGACTGCGTCGCGATGTCGCAGAGGTCTTCCAGGGACCGGCCCGGTTGCGCGAGGACGGTGCCCAGCCGGCGCATTCCCTCTTCGATGTCGTGGTCGCGGGTCTCGATCAGGCCGTCGGTGTACAGGGCGAGGACACTTCCCTCGGCCAGTTCCAGTTCCACGGATTCGGGGGGATCCCCCAGCCCGATGCCCAAGGGGGCTCCCGGGGGGAGGTCGAGATACGTGACCTGTCCCTGCGGGTCGATGACCACGGGCGGGGGATGCCCGGCCCGCGCCATGGTGCACCGGCGGGTGGCCGGGTCGTAGACGGCGTACAGGCAGGTGGCGCCCATCACCGCGGGGGTCTGGTCCGGGGTGTCGGCGTCTTCCTCGCCCAGTCGTTGGACCGTGTCGTCGAGGTGGGCCAGCAGTTCGTCGGGGGGCAGTTCCATGGTGGCGAGGGTGTGGACGGCGGTGCGGAGCCTGCCCATGGTCGCGGCGGCGTGGAGGCCGTGTCCGATCACGTCGCCGACGACGAGCGCCACCCGTGCGCCGGACAGCGGGATCACATCGAACCAGTCGCCGCCGACACCGTGGTCCAGGTCCGCGGGCAGGTAGCGCGACGCCGCCTCGACCGCTGTGCCGCCGGTCAGCCGGCGGGGCAGCAGATGGCGTTGCAGTGTGAGGGCGGCGGTGTGTTTGCGAGCGTACTGACGGGCGTTGTTCAACGACTGCGCGGCGCGGCCGACGAGCTCTTCGGCCAGGAGGAGATCGACCTCCTGGAACGGCACGGGATCCTCTGTGCGGACGAACAGCGCCACGCCCAGCAGGGAGCACCGTGCACGGATGGGTACGATCATGATCGAGTGCACGCCGTGCTCGCGGACCCCGTGCGCCAGTTCCGGCACCTCGTCGACCCATGCGCTCGAGGCGGCGTCCACGACCGGTTCCAGGAGGGACTTCCCGGCACGCAGGACGTCGGCCAAGGGGGAGACCGGCGGCACGAACACCGGCTCGCCGCACCCCCATCGGGATTCCGGGACCCCCTGGAGGATCGAGGCCAGACCGGCACGTCGCAGACCGGGCAGGTGCTTGCCCGTCGCGCCGATGCGGACCGGGGGCCCCTCCCCGCACGAGATCGACTGCTCCAGGTCCACGGCGACGTGGTCGGCGAGCAACGGCACGGCCAGGTCGGCCAGTTCCTGGCTGGCCTGCGTCACATCCAGGGTGCTGCCCAGATGCGTACTGGCCTGGCTGAGGGCGGCGAGGTGCTCACGCGTCCGCCGGCTCGCGGTGACGTCGGCGCCGATGACGCACACCCCCAGCGCTCGGCCGTCGGCGCCCTGGAGGCACTGGAACGAGGCCGCGAACTGGTGCTCCGGGCCCTGGCTCGTCGGCAGCCACGTCCGGTACTCGTGGATCTTGGGCGCACCGTTTTGGAGAACCTGCCGCATCACCGCCTCGATCGTCTCGGCATTGGCACCGGGCAGTACCTCGGTGAACCGGCGTCCGAGACGCCGGTCACGGGGAAGGCCGTCGTAGCTCTCGGCAACGTCGTTCACGTAGGTGGACCGCAGCTGCCGGTCACGAATGCCGACACCGATCGGCGCGCGGGCGAGAAGCGGTCCCCGCACCGATCGGTCTATCGCGTCCCCGGACTGCGGGAGGGCGTCGGTCACGGACGCGAGCCATCGCGCTGTCCCGTCCTGACCGTGCAACATCGTGAGCCGTACGGCGGCGTCGAGTACGCGGCCGTCCCGGTGGCGCACTACCATCGTCCCTGACCACCCGTTTTCGGCACGGCACCGCTCGACGAACGCTGCCGTCGTCGCTTCCTCGAAGGACGGCAGCACAAGTGCGGCGGACCGGCCCACGACGTCCCCGGCGCGGAATCCGACGAGCCGTTCGGCGGTGTGTGTCCATGCGGTGACCGTCCCCTGCTCGTCGAGCAGCGCGATGGCCGTATCGGATATATCAGACACGTTCAGCTGTTTGCCGAGTGTCACTGTGTCGATACTGATCGTGGTCATCAAGTGCTGTCCTCAGAGGTCCGGGAAGGTCGGCGGTACGAGGCGTTAGCGGAATGCCCCTTTTCGCACCGAATGACCGGATAGCGATCGGATTTGTGACAGCGCTGCGGCCGTGACCGATACAGCCCCCGTCATCCAGGCCGTCGCAGGGCCGCCCGCCAGGAGAAACTCCAAGCCGCCGGCTGACCCGCCCGTCTCCGGCGACCTCCGCGCGCACCTCGAACGATTGCGCCGATCACCCATCACGACCACTTCGGCCTGCGGCGCGGCAGACCGGGCGATCGCATTCCCGCCCGGCCTGAAGGCCGGGATTCCCTGCGAAGAACAAGGAGTGGCACCGGAGGCCTTCAGGCGACAAGACTGCACGCGTGAACACCCTGCCGCCGTTGCCCGGCCCGCTCCCTCTGCCAGTACCGGACCCGCGCGCCCACGACGTCGTTGTCGACTATGCGGGCATGCACGCCGTGGTCGCCGACCTGGTGCTGCCCGGCGACGCGTCGATGTACGTGATGAGCGCGATGGAAACCTCCCGCGAGCTCATCCGGCACTCCTACTACCGGTACGAGTTCGCCACCGTCGCCGTCACGCACTCCCTGCTCGCCCTGGAGCACGTCCTTGCCGAGCGCCTGGCCGTCACCAAGCCACTCCAGGACCTGATCGAGCGGGCCGTCGACGCAGGGCTCATCACGGCCGAACTCGCCGCCGGACTCGACCACGGCCGACTGCTGCGCGACAAGCTCACGCAGGGCGCCGTGACAAGCGCCGCCCTCGGCCCCGCCAGGGCCACCGACATGGTGCGTGCCGTCTTCGACGCTGTTTCCCTGCTCCTTCGCCCATCGGCCGTGGCAGAAGCGACAGCCGCCGGCACGAGCGGAGCACAGCCCGAAGACCAACTCGCCCGGCTGCGGGAGGAACACCGGCGCGCGCCGTTCCCCGCAAGCTTCCGCGGCGTCGACATCGCGGGCGTGAGCCTGGTCCTCCTGGACGCCGACGGCTATGGCCTCGTCCAGAGGGAGCTGAACGGCGGACTCGACGACCGTGGCATCGCCATCCTCTGGGCGTGCATCGCCGACCTTGACAAGACCGTGCCCCTGATCAACGAGGAGTACTGCGCCGCCTACTTCGCGAGACTTCGAACGATGGCCGGACTGGCGGCAGCGCGCTACCTCCCCACCGCGACCTGACCGCCGGCCTCGAACCGAGCGGGGCGCCGTTCCTGGGCTCAGGCCAGCCGGCCCAGCGCTGTTGCCAGCGGTTCCAGCACAGCGGGGGTGCAGGGCGGCGGCAGGTGGACGATGACAAGCTCCGCACCGGCCTCGCCGAGCTCGGCGGCGGTGGCCGCCGTCGCGGCCGGATCCCCGCTGAACCGCACCTGGCTCGACAGCAGGATCTCCGCCGGGTCCCGGCGGACGTCGGCGCAGTGCTGGTGAAGTACGTCGCGCGCGCGGATGAACTGCCCGACCGTGCCGCTGTCGAAGTTCCAGTGCTGTGCGAAACGGGCGGCGGTGCGCAGTGCGCCTCTCGCCGCTGCCGCCGATGCACAGCGGCGGGTGCGGCCGCTGCACGGGCTTGGGGTTGCAGCGGGCGCCGGTCAGTTCGTAGTAGCTGCCTTTGAACGTCGTGGTCTCCCGGCTGAGCAGACCGGTGATGACCTCGCACGCCTCTTCGAACCGGTCGCTGCGCTCCTTCGGGGTGCCCAGCTCGATGCCGTAGGCACGGGACTCCTCCTGGTTCCAGCCGGTCCCGAGGCCGAGCTCCAGCCGGCCGCCGGACACGACGTCGAGCGTTGCCGCCATGTTGGCCAGCACCGCGGGATGCCGGTAGTGGATGCCAGTGACCAGCGTGCCCATCCGCAGCCGGCTGGTCGCCTGCGCCAGCGCGGTCAGCGTGATCCAGCCCTCCAGACGGGGGAGGGCCGGGTCGGCGCTGTGCGTCGGGTGGAAGTGGTCGGAGGTCCAGCCGGACTCGAATATCCCGATGTCGTCGGCGGCCCGCCACACCTGGAGCATGGCGTCCCAAGTCGTACTCTGCGGCGACGTCTTGAAGGCAAAGCGCATGCGGCCACGCTAGTGCGAGGCACGTTCTTCCCCGGACCGAGCGGTCCAGCCGGTTCGGGAGTTCTGGCGCCTGCTGTGTCAGTCGCCGATGCGATGATCCCCGCACACGACGGCAAAGGAGGCCCCTCTCGGGCAGCGGGGACATCGGGCCCTTCGGCAACGGCGTCAGGGGAATCGGGCTCGTGCGCAGCGCGATGACCCGTGCACCCTTCTCCGTCTCGCCAGCCGTAGTGCGAAGCGCCCCACGCCGCCCGCCGCGCCGCCTGGGCTTGCGCAACGGGCATCACTGGCAGTGGTGTGGTTTGCGTCGGGTCCCCCATCGGCCCTCGTGGCCAACGAATCCGCAGTTCCGGCACGCGAGCCAGGCCTGTGAGACCCGGTTCGCCCTGTCGGTGTGCCCGCACTCGGCGCCGGCGCGTGAGGTGTACGCCGGCGGTGCGGAGGTTCAATAGGGTCCTCGGTGAGGGACGCAGCGGGAGGGAGCTGGGTGTGGCGACCACGACGGAGGACTTCGACCGCCAACTCGAGCCCTACCGACCGGAGCTGCTCGCCCACTGTTACCGGATGCTCGGCTCGGTTCACGACGCCGAAGACCTGGTGCAGGAGACCTGTCTGCGGGCTTGGCGGGCGCGGGCCCGTTACGACCGAACCCGTGGGTCGCTGCGGACGTGGCTGTACCAGATCGCGACCAACGCCTGCCTGAATGCCCTGGAGAGCCGCAGCCGCAGACCGCTGCCGTCAGGGATGGTCGCGGAAAGCGATCCGCTCCGGTCGTTCGTCCACGGCGGCGAGGTCACCTGGCTGCAGCCGATGCCCGACGCGCTGCTGCACCTGGGGGACCCGGTCGGCGCAGCCGTCGACCGGGGCAGCCTGCGCTTGGCGTTCGTCGCCGCGCTGCAGCATCTCTCGGCACGCCAGCGTGCCGCGTTGATCCTGCGCGAGGTGCTCGCCTTCTCGGCGGCCGAGACCGCGGACGTGCTCGGTACGTCGGTCGCTTCGGTCAACAGTTCGCTGCAGCGGGCGCGTGCACGCCTGAACGAAGCAGGCGTCCGGGAGGACAGTGTCGCGGAGCCCTCACAGACGGAACAGCGGGCCTGCGTCGAGCGCTACATGAAGGCATTCGAGAAGGCGGACATCGAAGGAATCAAGAAGCTCCTCGCCGACGATGTCCTCATGGAGATGCCTCCGATGCTCAACTGGTTCGTCGGCCGCGACAATTACGCCCGGTTCATGGGCTGGGTCTTCGCGAAGGCCGGCAGCAGCTGGCGTCTCGACCCGATTGCGGCGAACGGCCAGCCGGGCTTCGCGGCCTATCGACGCGGCGACAGCGGCGCGTTCGAGTTGCACACCCTGCAGGTGTTCACCGTCACGAACGCCGGCATCAGCAGGACCACCGTGTTCCAGGACATCGAGGTCTTTGCGGCGTTCGGCCTGGACACCAAGAGCGAATCCTGAGGGCTGCTCCGCGGGCCCCTGCCGATGCCGGGACGCGGGCGGGTCCCTCTGTGCCGGCTCCGGGGCGGCAAGCCGACCGGATCCGGACACGTCATCGCCGGTCAGGGCGCTGTCAGCCGCCACTCGAAAAGAATCTCGGCGGGCGCGATGAGTTCCGGCCCGGCCGCCGGTATCTATCTGCGGAGCGCAGACGGCTCCCGGTGAGCCGCAGGCCGCGGCGACCTGTACCGGTACGACGAAGCGAGGAAGACCTTGACTGCGAACCAGACGCGTGCGGCGGACGAGACCGCCATCCGCAACGTGCTCAAGGGCGTCTACGAAGCCTGGAATGCCAGCGATGCTGATGCGTTCGTGGCCGAGTACACCGAGGACGCCAGCGCGATTCTGCCCGGGTCCTACCGAAAGTCCCGGGAAGAGATCCGCGAGAGCATGAAGGTCGGCTTCAGCACCTTCCTGAAGGGCTCGACCACCACCGACAAGGTACTGGACATCCGTTTCCTCAACGACGACGCCGCCGTGGTCGTCAGCGAGACGGGCATCCTCTTCCCGGGCGAAACCGAGGTGCCGGGAGACCGTCTTGTGGTCGCGAGCTGGGTGCTTGTCCGGCAGGACGGCAAGTGGCTGCTTGCGGCCTACCAGAACTCCCCGGTGGTCATGAACCAGGGCTGAGGCTGCTGCCGACCTGGCGCCCCTCGACCGTCGCCGCGGTGGAGGGGCGCTTCCGGGCCGACCCGGCCAGGGGGAGTCTTCCCTTCCCCCTGCGGCCACCAGACTCGAGCCACTCGCTCCGGCCCGCGGCCACACCTCAGTGAGCCCCCTCAGAGCAAGAGGCTCACTCAGTCACCCCACGGACTCCCACGGGAGTGGATCATGCGGATCAGCACCCGAATGCGCGCGGCATCCACTGCGCTCGCCATCCTCGCTGCCAGTCTCACGTTCGCCGCTGCCGGCACAGGAAACGGAGACGACTCGGCTCAGGCGGTGGCGGTCAGGGGAGCAGTGGTTTCCCAGGCGAACCCGTCCGGGTCGCTGAACGGGCCGGCGGTGCTGGAGAGCACGAGCCGGTGTGATCCGGTGCCGTCGGCGGGGACACCCGCGTCCTTGGCGAGAGCGCGGCGCTTGTACAGAGCCAGCTTGACGGGGCCCGGCCCGGTGGCGAACTCGACGTACTTGCCGCCGAAGCTCTTGCCCACGGTGAGGCCCTGCTCGACGTAGAACTGCTTGCTGGCCTTCACGTCCTCGACGCCCAGCAGGAGCACGAGTTCGTCGAAGTCCCGGGTGACCGGACCCGTGTCCTTCTTCGTCGACGTCGCGATCTTCCAGATCGTGCCGTCCGGGGCCTGAACGCCGCCGCCGTAGCCCCACAGTGACTTCGAGGTGGGCTTGAGGGCGGTGGCGCCGGCGTCGAGGGCCGCGCCGACGAGGGCGTCGACGTTGCCCGGCTGGGACACCACGAGCGACAAGGTGAAACCGCGGAAGCCGGTTGTGGGGGCTTCGGAGGCGCGCAGGCGCACTTGCGACGAGTCCAGTCCGAAGGCGGTGGAGTAGAAGCGGGCGGCGGCCGTGGTGTCGGCCACCTCGAGGGTGACGGAGCCGATGGAGTTCATGTCTTCGACGGTAGGGGCGGCCGGGCCACCGGTGCTTCTCGAAAACTGCCCAGTCCGGCCAGGGCCAGGGCCAGGGCCACGGGCCTGGGTGGCCCGCCGTCCGCCGCCCGCCCCCCTGAGCCGTGGTCGGCGTCGAGCAGCCGGGTTGGTGTCGGTGCGGCGCGTACCGGCTACGAGGAGGCTGCCCGCAAGGCGGCGCAGCTGGGGGCAGCCTGATCCGGGTGATGCCGGGGAGGGCGGGGAGGGCGGGAGGGGTCCCGATTCGCCCCGGGATTGGTGGAGTCCGCGGGCTGTCCTGAGCCGGGCGGACGTCAGGCGACGACCCGACGTCGCTGTCCGGCCGCGACGGGAAGACGGGAAGCCGGAAAGGAGCGAGGCCGCCGAGCATGGCCACGGCCCGATGCGCAGGGGGCGAACTCGACGTCCACGCCCGCCCGGAGCACGCAGAGGCGGCAGTGTCCCGACGCACCCATCCCCGGCCCGTTCCTGGATCGTTGCTACGGTTCACCGGTGTCTGACTCTTCACGCGATACCGCCGAAGGCGCCGGCTGGGGCACCCTGGAACACGGCGAGTACAAGCACCTGATGCCGCACCAGGTCGACAAGCTCTCATGGCTCAACCCGAAGACCCTGTGGGCCGCACGCAACGGCGTACTGGCTTCCTGGCTCGGGGACCCCACGGGCCGCACCCGCAGCCGCTGGGTGGCACAGCGGACGGCCGCCGGAGCACCCGCCGCCAAGGTGATCCGGCGCGACGACCCGGACCACTTCTCCTTCATGGTCATCGGAGACACCGGCGAGGGCGACGATCCCCAATACGCCGTCGTCCCCGGCTTCCTGAAGGCCAGCCAGGAAACGAAGTTCGCCGTCATCGCCAGCGACGTGATCTACCCCGTCGGCCGGGCGGACGACTACGGCACGAAGTTCTTCCGCCCCTACCAGGACTACCAGGCACCCATATACGCGATACCCGGCAACCACGACTGGTACGAAGACCTCGGCGGCTTCATGCGCGTCTTCTGCGACGACGCCCCGCCCCTCGCCCCACAGCCCGCGCCGCGCCCCCTCTCACGGGCCTGGCTGCGGTCGCTGCTGTGGCACCGGCCGCACCCGGCCGACGGACAACACCTCGCCGAGGCACGCAAGTTGCGCTCCTCGCCGGCCCAACGGGCCGTCCAGCCGGGCCCGTACTGGGCCATCGACGCCGGTCCGGTGCGGATCATAGGCATCGACACGGGACTGCTGGGAACCATCGACGCCGAGCAGGGCGCATGGCTGCGCGAGGTGTCCAAGGGACCTCTCCCCAAGATCCTCGTCACCGGCTCGCCCCTGTACGTGGACGGCGAACACCACCCTTGCCCCATCGAAGGCGGCGGCACCGTCGACGACCTCGTCCGCGACCCCGACCACCGCTACCTCGCGGCCATAGGCGGCGACATCCACAACTACCAGCGCTACCCGGTGCAGGTCGACGGCCGCACCATCCAGTACGTGGTGTCGGGCGGCGGCGGAGCCTTCATGCACGCCACCCACACCATCCCCCGCGTCTGCGTCGCGGACGTCACCGAGCAGGAGTTCCGCTGCTACCCGCTGCGCGGCGACTCCCTCGCCTTCTACAGCAGGCTCTACGGACACCGGCTCCGCCTGCGCCGCCTGTTCACCCTCACCGAGGCCGAGGCGGCAGCCGTCGTCGCCGAGCGCCTCGGCATCCCGCCGACCCGCACCCAGGGCCCGCCCGCCCGCGTCACCCGGCGCACCCGCCTGATCGCGAGCCTGCTGGGCGCGGGCGGCCGACCCGAGCGCACCTCGCGCTTCCGCCTGCCCGTGCGGAAGATCTACACCCAGCTCTTCTCGCCGAGCTCGGCGACCTACAGCCCGCCGTTCTTCAAGTGCTTCCTGCGCCTGGACGTCACCCCGGAGTCGGTCCGGCTGCGCTGCTTCGCGGCCACCGGACACCGCGCGCAGGAACTCGACCCGCCGGTCGAGGACGAAGTCACCAT
Source organism: Streptomyces sp. NPDC107454 (assembly GCF_055582885.1). Classification (NCBI taxonomy): domain Bacteria; kingdom Bacillati; phylum Actinomycetota; class Actinomycetes; order Kitasatosporales; family Streptomycetaceae; genus Streptomyces; species Streptomyces sp. NPDC107454. The sequence continues at coordinate 171,368 of NZ_JBVJPA010000024.1, forward strand.
TCCGCTGGCCTGAACACCCGAGTGACTTGAACGGCAGAGTGACTTGAATGGCAGAGTGATCTGAACACTCGGGGAATCGGACGCTGCCCCGCACGGCAGCCGGTCCGGTTCCTGCGCCGCCGCGTGATCCGGGACGCCGGGACTGCGCTATCATTGATCTTGAGCGAGCCGCCCGAACTTCCGGCGGTCAGCCGCGCGTTGGTGGTCCAAGGAAAGATGCCCCGCTTCCTGCGGGGAGATGCAGGTGCAAGGCCTGCCCGGCGCTCCGCACAGCCCCGCCTCCGGTATTCCGGAGGCGGGGCTGCTTTTTTGAATGCCCTCGGCCACGCCCCGGCCGTCCGCGCGGACCGGGCTTCCGCGCCCGTCCGCGCGGCGAGATCAACTGGGCGGCCCGGAGGGAGGACCAGTGACGTTTCTCCGGTGAACCGCTTGCGCCATTGAGGTGAGTAAAGCCCTTCCAAGGGGAGAGTCCGCTGTCGCTATAGGAATCCTCTTGTTCTGGCAAAGGACGGTCGTGTTGCGGCGGCCTTTTTCCACGCGACGTGTTCAACCCCACGAGAGGAACCGGACGTTGACCTACGGGAAGAAGCTGAGGGAACAGATCGCCGGGCCGGAGACCACTCCGCTGATCGGCGTGTATGACATGTACTCGGCGTCGATCGCGGCCGAGCACTATGACGGGATGTTCGTCTCCGGCTTCGGCTTCGCGGCCTCGTACTACGGGCTGCCGGACATCGGCTTCATCGCCTGGCCGGACATGGTGGCGTTCGTCCAGCGGCTGCGGGGCGCGTTCCCGCGCCACCACCTCCTGGTGGACATCGACGACGGATACGTCGACCCCGAGGTCGCCTGCCATGTCGTGGAGGGACTGGAGCGGATCGGGGCGTCGGGTGTGATCCTGGAGGACCAGAAGCGCCCGCGCCGGTGCGGGCACGCCGACGGCAAGCAGGTGCTGCCGCTGTCGGAGTACCTCGCCAAACTGGAGATGGTACTGGCGACCCGGCAGGACCTGGTGGTGGTGGCCCGTACGGACGCCACCGACGAGAACGACATCCTGCACCGGGCCGAGGAACTGGCCGCGACCGACGCGGACGTGGTCCTGGTCGACGGAGTACGCAGCGTGGAGTGGATCCGGCGGATCCGCAAAGTGGTGGGCGACAAGCCCCTGCTGTTCAACCAGATCGCGGGCGGCAAGTCCCCCCGGCTCTCACTGACCGAACTGTCCGAACTCGGCGTGGACGTCGCCATCTACAGCACACCGTGTCTGTTCGCCGCCCACCAGGCCATGCACTCCGCGCTCGCCGACCTCAAAACGGCGGACGGCCGGCTCCCCGTGGTGAACGCGGCGGACGGCGTCGGCGTCAAGACCGCCACCCAGCTGCTGGAGCGCAACATCGCCCGACGGCGGCCCGAGCCCCAGGGCGTGAGCGCGTGACACCGGCACGCGTCCCACCACCGCGACTGCGCACGGCCGCCGTGCTGGCGGTAGCCCTGCTGGGCGCCGCGGCAACACCGGCGGCCGCGGGCGACAGCCTGATCACCGTCCTCGACAACTCGCACGCCGACTCGATCCTCGAGGTCGACCGGACCGCGAACATCCAGCAGGGCAGCGGAACAGCCGGCAGCGACCACGAGGGCAGCGCCGTCGACATGATCGAGGCCCTGGTCGCGGCGCACCAGCGCGAGGAGGACCACGACTGACCCGCTGACCGGCCTCCTGACCGGCCGACGACGGGACGCCGAGGGCCTGCCGCTCGGGGGCGGGCCGCAGGAAAGGCGACGGGGCCTGCCCGGCCCGGGGGAGCGGGGCCGGGCAGGAGGCCCTGCGCGAGCCGGGCAGACGGCCGGGCACAACTGCCGGCTCTGGAGGGGCAGTCCGTGCAAGGGGCAGTCCGTACGAGGGGCGGCCGCTTCACGCCGTACGGCCACGACCCGCTCGCCTACGGCTGCTCCCGCCCCCGGGCCGTGCCCCGGCGGAGCCGATTCCCCCGCAGACGGCAGCGGGGGAGGGGGAGGAGGGGCAGTGGGCGAGCCGGCCGGGACGGCGCACGCGAGCGGTTCTTCCGGCGGCGCACCCCGCCTCGTACCGCGGCGGCGGAAGCCAAACGTGCGGTCCGTGGCGGCGGAAGCCAAACGTGCGGCGAACAGAATTCGGCGTTCAGCTACCTGCCACCACGTGGCCACGGCCGCTCAGGACTGTGCCTTGCGAACCCGACGTTCCTCATCTGGAGGGCACATGAGCATAGCAGGGCACCACAACCGGCTGGACAGACGCGCACTGCTGCAGGCCGCGGTCGCCATACCCGCGGTCGGCGCGGTGGCGACCGTATTCGAGGCGACCCCGGCACACGCCGACCCGGCAGCCCACAGCGGCGGCCGGTCCCCCTTCGACACCGAGAGCCCCCGCTTCGCGCTGGCCGTCCTGCCCGACACGCAATACCTCTTCGACGCCGACAGCGCCGACCCGGCACCCCTGCGCGCCACGTTCCGCTACCTCGCCGCCGAGCGGGAGGAGGCGAACATCGCCTTCATGACGCACCTCGGTGACGTCACGGAACACGGCACCGAGCAGGAGATCGCACTCGCCGCCGACACCTTCAGGACCATCCACGGCAAGGTGCCCTACAGCGTCCTGGCGGGGAACCACGACATACGCTCCTCCACGGACGACCAGCGCGGCGACTCTGCCTACCTCGCGGCGTTCGGGCCCCAGCGCTACCGGGATTCATTCGCAGTGCATCGGGCTTCAGCCCGGTGGTGAAGCGAATCTGAGGGTCGCCACGCGGAGCGTCGCCGCATCTGGTCCGGCGGAGCCGGACACGGCGTGTGCACTACCCGCGGCACGGAGCGCCGTGATCGCCTGGTCCCGGCGGAG
>NZ_JBVJPA010000025.1:0-170596 GCF_055582885.1 Streptomyces sp. NPDC107454
AGCAGGGTGAAGGGGATCGTGGCGGGGGCGAAGGCCTTCAGGGCGAGGTGCAGCATGACGATGGAGTCCTTGCCGCCGGAGAAGAGGATCACCGGCCGTTCGAACTCGCCCGCGACCTCACGGAAGATGTGGACGGCCTCCGACTCCAGGGCGTCCAGGTGCGACAGCGTGAAGGCCTGTTCGACCGTCGCGGAGGTCATACGAGCCCCCTCGCCGCGAGCACCGCGTGCACCGAGTCCGCGGACTCCTCCGGGGTCTGCAGATGCGTCTCCAGCGTGAGCGCCGGGTCCAGCGGCGGCTCGTAGGGGTCGTCGACGCCGGTGAGCCCGGTCAGCCGGCCCGCGGCCTGCCGGGCGTACAGCCCCTTCACATCGCGCTCGCTGCACACCTCGACCGGGGTGGCGACATGCACCTCGATGTACGGCGTCCCGCTCGCCTCGTGCCGCTCCCGGACGGCGTCACGGCTGTCGGCGTACGGCGCGATGACGGGCACCACGGCGAGGACGCCGTTGCGCGCGAGCACCTCGGCGACCAGGCCGATGCGCTGCACGTTGGTGTTGCGGTCCTCGCGCGAGAAGCCGAGACCCGCGGAGAGGAACCGGCGGACCTCGTCGCCGTCGAGGACCTCCACCCGGTGCCCCTCCGCCTTCAGACGGGTCCCGAGTATCCGGGCGATGGTCGTCTTGCCCGCGCTCGGCAGGCCCGTGAGCCAGACGGTGGCTCCCTGAGCCCTTGCCGTGGTGGTCATACGTGCGGTCCTCTTCCTGTCCTGGCGTGCGGCTCACGACGCTAGGTAAGAAACATGAGAAGAGGGACGGAAGAGGCTGAGGGTTCCCTTAGCGCCTCATGATGTAACCGAGATCACACGCCGGTGGGTTCGGTGAAGCTCGCCCCCGTGTCCCGCAGCCGCGCGTGCAGCGCCCGGAACACGGCGGCCGAGCGGACGCCCGGCCAGTCCTCGGGCAGCAGCGCGGCGGGCAGCCCCGGGTCGGCGTACGGGAGGTGGCGCCAGGTGTCCAGGGCGAGCAGATAGTCGCGGTACGCCTCCTCGGGCGGGGTGTCCGCGCGCCGCCGCCAGTCGCGCAGCACGGTCGCGTGCTGGTCGAGGAAGGCCTCGTGCTGCTTGGCGATCGCCGCCAGGTCCCACCAGCGCGCGACCGCGTCCGCCGTCGCCGCGAAGCCCAGGTGCTCCCCGCGGAACAGCTCCACGTAAGGGTCGAGCCGCAGCCGCGCCAGGGTGTGCCGGGTCTCCTCGTAGAGCCGCGCGGGGGCGAGCCAGACGCCGGGGGCCGCCGTCCCGAAGCCGAGACCGGCGAGGCGTGAGCGCAGTACGTGCCGCTTCTGCCGCTCGGACTCCGGCACGGAGAAGACGGCGAGCACCCAGCCCTCGTCCTCGGGGGGCGCCGTCGCGTACACCCGCCGATCGCCGTCCTCCAGCAGTTGGCGGGCGTCGGGCGACAGCGCGTACCCCGCGCCGCCCGCCGCCGTACGGGCCGGTTCGAGCAGCCCGCGGCGCTTGAGCCGGGACACCGACGAGCGTACGGAGGGCGCGTCGACGCCGACCGCGGCGAGGAGCCGGATCAGCTCGGCCACCGGCACGGGGCCGGGCATGAAACGGCCGTACGCGCCGTAGAACGTGACGATGAGGGACCGGGGGGCGTGCTGCTCTGACACGTTGATCACTCTAGTGCGCGAAGATCACTTGGGACCGCCGCCGGTGGACAACTCACCCTCCGGCGCGGGCGGCGACAGGGTCTCCCCGCTCGTCGGCGCAGCGTCCGCGCGCAGCCGGAAGCGCTGCAGCTTTCCCGTCGCCGTGCGCGGCAGCGAGTCCAGGAAGACGAACTCGCGAGGGCATTTGTACGGCGCCAGCTCGGACTTGAGGAAGGCGCGCAGCGGCTCGGCGTCCTTGCGTGCCCCCTCTCTGAGGACCGCGTACGCCACCACCACCTGCCCGCGCGCCTCGTCGGGCCGCCCCACGACCGCCGTCTCGACCACGTCCGGGTGGCGCAGCAGAGCGTCCTCGACCTCGGGCCCGGCGATGTTGTACCCCGCCGAGACGATCATGTCGTCGGCGCGGGCGACATAGCGGAAGTAGCCGTCGGGGTCGCGCACATAGGTGTCGCCGGTGATGTTCCAGCCGCCGCGCACGTACTCCCGCTGCCGTGGGTCGGCGAGATAGCGGCAGCCCACCGGGCCGCGCACCGCGAGCAGTCCGGGCTCGCCGTCCGGCACCGGCGTCCCCTCGGCGTCGACCACCCGCGCCTGCCACCCCGGTACGGGGACGCCCGTCGTACCGGGGCGGATGTGCTCGTCGGCCGCGGAGATGAAGATGTGCAGCAGCTCGGTGGCGCCGATGCCGTTGATGATGCGCAGTCCGGTGCGGTGGTGCCAGGCCCGCCAGGTCGCGGCGGGCAGGTTCTCGCCCGCGGACACACAGCGCCGCAGCGAGGTCGTGTCGTGCTCGTCCAGCTCCGCCAGCATCGCCCGGTAGGCGGTCGGCGCGGTGAACAGCACCGAGACGCGGTGCTCGGTGATCGCGGGCAACAGCTGCTTGGGGCCCGCCTGTTCGAGCAGCAGGGAGCAGGCTCCGGCGCGCATCGGGAAGACGACGAGGCCGCCGAGCCCGAAGGTGAAGCCCAGCGGGGGACTGCCGGTGAAGACGTCGTCCTCGTGCGGCCGCAGCACGTGCTTCGAGAAGGTGTCCGCTATGGCCAGCACATCGCGGTGGAAGTGCACACAGCCCTTGGGGCGGCCGGTGGTGCCGGAGGTGAACGCGATCAGCGCGACGTCGTCGGCGGCCGTGTCGACCGCCGTGAACGGTTCGTCCGGGGCGCCCGTGATGCGCAGCAGCAGGTCGTCGGGCGCGTCCCCGCCGTACGTCGTGATCCGCAGCCCCGGGATCTCCGCCTTCGCCAGGTCGCCGACCGACCGTACGTCGCACAGCGCGTGGGTGACGTGGGCGATGGCGCACATGGTGGTCAGCTCGTGCGAGCGCTGCTGGGCGAGCACCGTGACGGCGACCCCGCCCGCCTTCAGGACCGCCAGCCAGCACGCGGCGAGCCAGGGTGTGGTGGGCCCGCGCAGCAGCACCCGGTTGCCGGGCACGACACCCAGTTCGGTGGTCAGGACGTGGGCGATCCGGTCCACCCGGGCGAGGAGGTGCCCGTAGGTCCACAGGTCGCCGGACGGCGTGCGGAAGGCGGGGCGCTGCGGTGGCTTGCCGGCGAGGAGTTCGGCGGCGCAGTTCAGCCGTTCGGGGTAGTGCAGCTCGGGCAGGTCGAAGGGGAGTTCGGGCCACTGATCGGGGGGCGGGAGGTGGTCGCGGGCGAAGGTGTCGACGTGGGCCGAGGTCGTCGGCTCCAGGGTGTCGCCGTCCATGGAGGTTCGCCCCCTTGTCGTGGTGGGCTCGCAGCGCTCAGCTCGTGGCTCTCGGTGTTCTCGGTGCTCGGCTCTCGGTGCTCTCGGCTTGCGTCTCGCGTCTCGCACAAGGAGCGTATCGTGTTGGTGACGACAGTCAACGTCTCGCGATAGCCTGGGGTCCCGCAGTCCGACGGCGGAGAGGGAACCGGCAATGACCGCATTCTCGCTCGATCCGGCACAGACCGCCTGGTGTGCCGAGCTGCGCGCGCTGGCCGAGGAGCGGTTGCGCCCGCTGGCGGAGAAGGGCGAGCCGGGTCACGTCAACCGTGCACTTGTCGCCGAGCTGGGCCGGCTGGGGCTGCTCGCCCGCCTGTTCACCTCGGGCGCGCTCGATCTGTGCCTGATGCGGGAGTCCCTGGCGCGCGGTTGCACCGAGGCCGAGACGGCGCTCGCCCTACAGGGCCTCGGTGCGCATCCGGTGCACGCGTACGGCACCCGGGCGCAGCGCGAGCGCTGGCTGCCCCGGGTCGCGGACGGCAGTGCGGTGGCCGCGTTCGCGCTCAGCGAGCCGGGCGCGGGCTCGGACGCGGCGGCGCTGGCGCTCCGCGCGGACCGGGACGCCCCCGGGGCGCCCGCTTCCGCACCGGCGCCCGGCGAAGCCGCACCCGCGGCCCGCGGGGCCTCGTCCGCGACCTCGGGAGCGGCGCCCGGAGTCCCCGGAGCCGTGCCTGCGGCCCCCGGATCCGTGCCTGCAGTCTCCGGCGCCGTGCCTGCGGTCCCTGGAGTCGTGCCTGCGGCCCCCGGGACCTTGCCTGCGGCCCCCGGAACCTTGTCCGCGGAGCCCGGTGCCTCGCCCGGGGTCCCCGGTTCGTTGCCCGCCGACCCCGTGCCATCAGTCGTCGAGGCGCAGGAGTCGCCCGTTGCCGAACGTGACGGCTCGGGGAGCTGGCGGCTCAGTGGGGAGAAGTGCTGGATCTCCAACGCGCCCGAGGCCGACTTCTATACCGTCTTCGCGCGTACCACCCAGGGCGCCGGAGCCCGTGGCGTCACCGCCTTCCTGGTGCCCGCCGACCGGCCGGGCCTCACCGGCACCCCGCTCGACATGCTCTCCCCGCACCCCATCGGCGCCCTCGTCTTCGACGCCGTACCGGTGACGGCGGACGACGTGCTCGGCGAGCCCGACCGCGGTTTCCGGGTCGCGATGCACACCCTCAACCTCTTCCGCCCGAGCGTCGGCGCCTTCGCGGTCGGCATGGCGGAGGCGGCCCTCTCGGCGACGCTCACGCACACGGCCGGGCGTGAGGCGTTCGGCGGCAGGCTGAAGGACCTGCAGACGGTGGCTCACCAGGTCGCCGAGATGGCGCTGCGTACGGAGGCGGCCCGCCTGATGGTCTACGCGGCGGCGGCGGCGTACGACGAAGGGGCCCCGGACGTGCCCCGGCGCGCGGCGATGGCGAAGCTGCTGGCGACGGAGACGGCCCAGTACGTGGTCGACGCGGCCGTCCAACTGCACGGCGCCCGTGCCCTGCGCCGCGGTCATCTCCTCGAACACCTCTACCGGGAGGTCCGCGCGCCCCGTATCTACGAAGGCGCCAGCGAGGTCCAGCGGGCGGTCATCGCCAAGGAGCTGTACGCGTCGGTGGAGGCCCAGTGAGCGTCGAGAGCCTGGAGGTCCAGTGAGCACCGAGCGCGTCAACCCGCCCGAACTCTCCCCGCCCACCGGCTTCTCGCACGCCGTCGTCGCGACCGGCACCCGCGTGGTCTTCCTGGCGGGCCAGACCGCGCTGGACACGGACGGGAAGGTGGTCGGCGACACCCTCCCGGAGCAGTTCGAGAAGGCGCTGACCAATCTGCTGACGGCACTGCGGGCCGCGGGCGGCACCCCGGCCGACCTCGCGCGGGTCACGGTCTACGCCACCGATGTCGCGGACTACCGTGCGCGGGCCCCCGAACTCGGCCGCGTCTGGCGGCGGTTGGCGGGACGGGACTATCCCGCGATGGCCGTCGTCGGCGCCGCCCGCCTCTGGGACGAACAGGCCCTGGTCGAACTCGACGGTTTCGCGGTGCTGCCGTAGCACCCCGCCCCCGGAACTGCCGGAACTGCCGGAACTCCCGGAGGGACTAGGCGGCGACGGCCAGCCGCTCGGCGAACACCCGGTGCGGAGCGACCACGCTGCCGTCGGGGAGCAGTTCACCGCTGTCGTCGAAGACGATCGCGCCGTTGCACAGCAGGCTCCAGCCCTGCTCGGGGTGGGCCGAGACGATGTGCGGAGCCTTGGAGTCCGCGGACGGGCACAGAGTTTGGTGGGAACACATGACGCACCTCCACGTCGGATGCGATGAGTGTCGACGGCACTGTCGCCGCCTCGCATAGGTAAGACCATGCTCCCGCGGCGAACTCATCGGAACCGCCGGTCGAGAAGCGTGACAACACGCGGACAACTCTCGAACGTTCCCATGACGCACGGACTCGACCCGCGACGGACCGGACCCGCCGTCTACCGAACTCGCCGTACACCGGACTCGCCACCAAAGGGGTGACGATCACCGCCTCGGGCCCGTGCGCCCGGTACCTGTGGAGCCCCCACGTTCCAGGAGGTACCTCATGCCGTTGCGCCAGGTCTTCGGCACGGCGACCGGCGCCGTGCTCCTGCTGCTGTTCGCCCCGTCCGCCGTCGCCGTGTCCGTCGGCGCCCTGTCGGCCCCGTCCGAGACGGTCACCGTCGACCCGACCGGTCACCTCGCCGCCGACGGAACCGTCACCCTCTCCGGCACCTACCGCTGTCTCAGCGGTACGGGGCCGGTGCTCGTCTCCTCGTCGGTGTCGCAGGGCGACCCCCGGTTCCGCTACGGCATCGGCGGCAGCGCGGCGGTCTGCGACGGCGCGGAGCACCGCTGGACCAACTCGGAGAAGCGCACACCCGGCACCCTCGCACCGGGCGCCGCCCATGTCGAGGCCACCCTGATGGAACTGAGCCCCGCCCTGGGCGGTCTGCCGCTGCCGCTGTTCCACGCGCTCCAGGAGCAGGACATCACCCTCATGGAGGGCTGAGCCGGCACACGGGCGGGACGGGACGGCACGCGGCGGGCTCGCCAAGGATGACGCGAAGTCGTCCCCCGGCGAGCCCCACCACCTTCCGGTCGCCCTAGATGTCCCGGAACGTCTCGATCTGCGCTCCGATCGAGTTGAGCCGCTCGGCCAGGTCCTCGTAGCCGCGGTTGATGACGTACACGTTGCGCAGCACGGACGTGCCGTCGGCCGCCATCATCGCCAGCAGCACGACCACGGCGGGGCGCAGTGCGGGCGGGCACATCATCTCGGCGGCGCGCCAGCGGGTCGGGCCCTCGACCAGCACGCGGTGCGGGTCGAGGAGCTGCAGCCGGCCGCCGAGCCGGTTGAGGTCGGTCAGGTAGATGGCCCGGTTGTCGTAGACCCAGTCGTGGATGAGGGTCTTGCCCTGTGCGGAGGCCGCGATGGCCGCGAAGAACGGCACGTTGTCGATGTTCAGGCCCGGGAACGGCATCGGGTGGATCTTGTCGATCGGCGCCTCCAGCTTGGAGGGCCGTACGGTCAGGTCCACCAGCCGCGTACGGCCGTTGTCGGCGAAGTACTCCGGCGTGCGGTCGTGGTCGAGGCCCATCTCCTCCAGTACCGCGAGCTCGATCTCCAGGAACTCGATCGGCACCCGGCGCACCGTCAGCTCCGACTCGGTGACCACCGCGGCGGCGAGCAGGCTCATCGCCTCGACCGGGTCCTCGGAGGGCGAGTAGTCCACGTCCACGTCGATGTTCGGCACGCCGTGGACGGTGAGCGTGGTCGTACCGACGCCCTCCACCCGTACACCGAGCGCCTCCAGGAAGAAGCACAGGTCCTGGACCATGTAGTTGGAGGAGGCGTTGCGGATGACGGTCACGCCGTCGTGGCGGGCGGCGGCGAGCAGCGCGTTCTCGGTGACGGTGTCCCCGCGCTCGGTCAGCACGATGGGCCGGCCGGGGGAGACGGCCCGGTCGACCTGGGCGTGGTAGAGCCCCTCGGTGGCGGCGATGTCGAGCCCGAACCGCCGCAGCGCGATCATGTGCGGCTCGATGGTCCTGGTGCCGAGGTCGCAACCGCCCGCGTACGGCAGCTTGAAGGTGTCCATACGGTGCAGCAGCGGGCCGAGGAACATGATGATCGACCGCGTCCGGCGGGCGGCCTCGGCGTCGATCGCCTCCATGTCCAGCTCGCTCGGGGGCACGATCTCGAGGTCGACCCCGTCGTTGATCCAGCGGGTGCGGACGCCGATCGAACCGAGCACCTCCAGAAGGCGGTAGACCTCTTCGATCCGGGCCACCCGGCGCAGCACCGTGCGCCCCTTGTTCAGAAGCGTCGCGCACAGCAGTGCGACGCACGCGTTCTTACTGGTCTTGACATCGATCGAGCCGGACAGACGACGTCCGCCGACCACGCGCAGATGCATCGGACCCGCGTAGCCCAGAGAGACGATTTCGCTGTCCAGGGCTTCACCGATTCGGGCGATCATCTCAAGGCTGATGTTTTGGTTGCCGCGCTCGATGCGATTGACGGCGCTCTGACTTGTGCCGAGTGCCTCGGCGAGCTGCGACTGTGTCCAGCCCCGGTGTTGCCGGGCGTCACGGATGAGCTTGCCGATGCGTACGAGGTAGTCGTCTGCCATGGCGCGACCGTATATCTGATGTGAGATAAAGAGAAACGGAGCGCACCCGTCCGAGTAGTGGCCTACAGCACACCGCACCCGTAGGGGAGTTCGGGTGCGGGGCCGTAGCGGCACGGCGAGTTCACTCAGCGCTTCCGCCGACGCGTGGTCCGCCGCCAGCCGAAGGGGCCCGGCAGATCCCCCCCACTCTCGACTTCGCTCGAGCGGGGGCACCCCCGTCGTAGTGCGGCGTCCACTGCTGCTGCGGGTGTGGTGCGGCCCGTGCCGGCCGCCCGTGATGGTCCCCCTTGGGGAAGTTCGCGGCGTTTCTGTCGTTTTGCTGCGCCGGCTGTGGCGCGTTCCGTTCCCAGTACCCCGAAGCGGGCGATGGTTGCCTGCGAACTCCCGGCGTGTTCAGCCTCGTTCGGCCGTCCCGCGCTCCACGAGCATCTGGGTGCCGATGACCCCGAGGAGGGCGACCTGTTCGGCGTCCCGCGTTCCCGGCTCGGCCGTGTAGACCATGATGTGCAGGTCGCTGCCCGCGACGCTGAGCACGTCGCAGTCGAGCGTCACGGGGCCCAGCTGTGGATGGTCGATGGTCTTGCGCGAGGCCTCGTGGTGGCCCACGGCCTCGGACTTCCACAGCTCGTCGAACCGGTCGCTGTTCGCGCGCAAATCCTCGATCAGGCGCCGCAGCCGCTGGTCCGTCGGATACCTGCGCGCGGTCGCGCGCAGGTCGGCGACCACGGTGGTCTCGAACTCGCGCCGGGCCTCGGGGGTGTGGCGGACGTGGGTGCCCGGGCCCACGAGGTTGCGCCACACCGCGTTGCGCTCGTTGCCGCGCCAGCCGGACGGGTCGCCCATCAGGGCCGCGTACAGCGGGTTGGCCAGCAGCAGGTTCCATGCCGCGTCGAAGACCGCGACGGGCGTTGCGGTCAGCCGGTCCAGCATCCGCTGTACGCCGGGGGTGATGTGGGCGGGCACCGTGCCGCGTCCCGGTGGGGCCAGCCCGGCGAGATGGAAGAGGTGTTCGCGTTCGGTGCCGGACAGCCGCAGGGCCCGGCCGAGCGCCTCGACGATCTGCTCCGAGGGGTTGCTCGCCCGGCCCTGTTCGAGACGGGTGACATAGTCGACCGAGATCCCGGCCAGCAGGGCCAGCTCCTCGCGGCGCAGTCCGGCCGCGCGCCGGTGCCCGCCGACGGGGAGCCCGGCCGCCTCGGGGGAGACCCGGTCCCGCCAGCGCCGGACCGTCCGCCCGAACTCCGTACTCGCCATGCCTCCACTGTGCACCGGTCGGCCCGCCCGTGCCTGGTACTGGCAGTGCCAGGCACGGGCGGCCGGACCCGTGACCGCCCGCCCCGCCCCGCCCCGCTCCGAGCGGGGTGTTCCCCGCCCCGGGCGCCGTCGATAGGGTGTCGCCGTGCCCGCGTATCCGCCGATGCCGTCACTCCTCGAGACCGCCCGGCTGACGCTGCGGCCGTGGTCCGACTCCGACGCCGAGGGTCACAGCGCGCTCTTCGCGGAACGGGGCGACCGGCCGCTCCCGGTCGAACGGAGCCGCGAGATCATCGCGGCCCAGCTCGCCGCGGCGGCGTCGACCGGTATCGCTCTGCTGCCCGTCGACCGCCGCGACACGGGCGCCTTCATCGGCTACTGCGGGCTCCTCGTCGGCCGGGCCTCCCTCGCCGAGCCCGAGATCGCGTACGAGTTGTTCCGGAGCGCGCACGGGCACGGCTATGCGACCGAGGCGGCCTCCGCGGTGCTCGCCGCCGCGGGTGCGACCGGGCGCGGGCGGGTCTGGGCGACCGTGCGCACCTGGAACGCCCCGTCGTTCCGTGTCCTCGAAAAGCTCGGGTTCGAGCGCGACCACGTCTCGGCCGACAACCGCGGCGAGCTGGTGTGGCTCACGCGCGCGCTGCCCCGGGCGCGCCGGAGTGAGTGACGGCAGGTCGACAGCATGCCGGGCATGACCCGGGGGCGCCCATGTACTAGAGTTATCTCGACATCGAGATATCTGCCGAGGTGCACCGTAGCCGCACGGTGTCGTCGGGTCCGACAGTAAGGCTTGCCTAACTTAGCCTTACCTTAGCGGATCGGCCAAGACGTCGTGGCGGCAGGATGCGGTGGGAACGCGCACATCAATGAAGGAGACTGTCGTGTCGGCGAACAGCTTCGACGCCCGCAGCACGCTGCAGGTGGGCGACGAGTCGTACGAGATCTTCCGGCTGGACAAGGTGGAAGGCTCGGCTCGCCTTCCGTACAGCCTGAAGGTGCTGCTGGAGAACCTGCTCCGCACCGAGGACGGCGCGAACATCACCGCCGACCACATCCGGTCCATCGGCAACTGGGACTCCCAGGCGCAGCCCAGCCAGGAGATCCAGTTCACGCCCGCCCGCGTGATCATGCAGGACTTCACCGGCGTGCCCTGTGTCGTCGACCTCGCCACCATGCGTGAGGCCGTCAAGGAGCTCGGCGGCGACCCGGCGAAGATCAACCCGCTGGCCCCGGCCGAGCTGGTCATCGACCACTCCGTCATCGCCGACAAGTTCGGCACCAACGACGCGTTCGCTCAGAACGTCGAGCTGGAGTACGGCCGCAACAAGGAGCGCTACCAGTTCCTGCGCTGGGGCCAGACCGCCTTCGACGAGTTCAAGGTCGTCCCGCCGGGCACCGGCATCGTCCACCAGGTGAACATCGAGCACCTGGCGCGCACGGTCATGGTCCGTAACGGCCAGGCGTACCCCGACACGCTCGTCGGCACCGACTCGCACACCACCATGGTCAACGGCCTCGGTGTGCTCGGCTGGGGCGTCGGCGGCATCGAGGCCGAGGCCGCGATGCTCGGCCAGCCGGTCTCCATGCTCATCCCGCGCGTCGTCGGCTTCAAGCTGACCGGTGAGCTCACCCCGGGCACCACCGCCACCGACCTCGTGCTCACGATCACCGAGATGCTGCGCAAGCACGGCGTCGTCGGCAAGTTCGTCGAGTTCTACGGTGAGGGCGTCGCCGCCACCTCGCTGGCCAACCGCGCCACCATCGGCAACATGTCGCCGGAGTTCGGCTCGACCGCCGCGATCTTCCCGATCGACGCAGAAACGATCAAGTACCTCAAGCTGACCGGCCGCAGCGAGCAGCAGCTCGCGCTCGTCGAGGCGTACGCCAAGGAGCAGGGCCTCTGGCTCGACCCGGCCGCCGAGCCCGACTTCTCCGAGAAGCTGGAGCTGGACCTCTCGACGGTCGTCCCGTCGATCGCAGGACCGAAGCGCCCGCAGGACCGGATCATCCTGGCAGGCGCCGCGCAGCAGTTCGCGCAGGACGTGCGCAACTACGTCGACGAGGACGACGAGGCGGGCAAGGAGTCCTTCCCGGCCTCCGACTCCCCGGCCGCCATCAACGGCGTACCGACCCGTCCGACCACGGTCACCGCCCCCGACGGCTCGACCTACGAGATCGACCACGGCGCGGTGACGGTCGCGGCCATCACCTCCTGCACCAACACCTCGAACCCGTACGTCATGGTCGCCGCCGCGCTGGTGGCCAAGAAGGCGGTCGAGAAGGGCCTGACCCGCAAGCCGTGGGTCAAGACCACCCTCGCCCCCGGCTCCAAGGTCGTCACCGACTACTTCGACAAGGCGGGGCTCACCCCCTACCTCGACAAGGTCGGCTTCAACCTCGTCGGCTACGGCTGCACCACCTGCATCGGCAACTCCGGCCCGCTGCCGGAGGAGGTCTCCAAGGCCGTCAACGACCACGACCTCGCCGTCACCTCGGTCCTCTCCGGCAACCGGAACTTCGAGGGCCGCATCAACCCCGACGTCAAGATGAACTACCTGGCCTCCCCGCCGCTGGTCGTCGCGTACGCGCTCGCGGGCTCCATGAAGGTGGACATCACCAAGGACGCGCTGGGCATCGACCAGGACGGCAAGCCGGTCTACCTGGCCGACATCTGGCCCTCCGAGGCCGAGGTCAACGACGTCGTGGCGAACGCCATCGGCGAGGACATGTTCAACAAGTCCTACCAGGATGTCTTCGCGGGCGACGCCCAGTGGCAGGCGCTGCCGATCCCGACCGGCAACACCTTCGAGTGGGACCCGCAGTCCACCTACGTCCGCAAGCCCCCGTACTTCGAGGGCATGGCGCACGAGCCGTCCCCGGTCACCGACATCGCCGGTGCCCGTGTGCTCGCCAAGCTGGGCGACTCGGTCACCACCGACCACATCTCCCCGGCCGGCGCCATCAAGGCCGACACCCCGGCCGGCAAGTACCTCACCGAGCACGGTGTGGAGCGTCGTGACTTCAACTCCTACGGCTCGCGCCGAGGCAACCACGAGGTCATGATCCGCGGCACGTTCGCCAACATCCGCCTGCGCAACCAGATCGCGCCGGGCACGGAGGGCGGCTACACCCGCGACTTCACCGTCGACGGCGCGCCCGTCGCGTTCATCTACGACGCCTCGCGCAACTACATCGAGCAGGGCACCCCGCTGGTCATCCTGGCCGGCAAGGAGTACGGCTCCGGCTCGTCCCGCGACTGGGCCGCCAAGGGCACCGCGCTCCTCGGCGTCAAGGCCGTCATCGCCGAGTCGTACGAGCGCATCCACCGCTCGAACCTCATCGGCATGGGCGTCCTGCCGCTCCAGTTCCCGGAGGGCGCCACCGCCGAGGCCCTCGGCCTCACCGGCGAGGAGACCTTCTCCTTCACCGGCGTCGAGGAGCTCAACAACGGCACCACCCCGCGCACGGTGAAGGTCACCACCGACACCGGCGTCGAGTTCGACGCGGTCGTCCGCATCGACACCCCCGGCGAGGCGGACTACTACCGCAACGGCGGCATCATGCAGTACGTGCTGCGCAACCTGATCCGCAAGTAGGGATCCGGTACGGCGGTCGGGCCGCGCTCCTCTCCGGAGGGGTGCGGCCCTTCGCATGCGACGGCACGTCCGCATGCCTGCACCCAGCCGCGCTGCGACGCCCGCACCCCCAGCGTGAACCGGCTCGCCGCCCCCTGCCGGTCTTGCAGGTCGCTCACCCGCCGCCGAGGTGTCCTGAGGCTCACGCCCGGATGACGGGCCACCGCCTCGTCCTTCATCCCGGTCGCCAGCAGCCGCGTGAGCGTCCGCTCGCCCTCGGAGAGTTCACCGTCGTCGGCGGACTGCCCGAGCGGAGCCGCCTGCTGCCAGGCCGGCTCGAAGAGCCTCCGCAGGACCTCGGTCACCGCCGAGTGCCACACCACGACGGCGCGGTAGCCGCCCGCCGCGGAGGAGGTCGGCGGGAGTATCGCCCGACACCCGTCCACCACCAGCAGCTTGACCGGCACCGACGGCAACACCCGTGCCTGCTCACCGAGTTCGACCATCCGCCACGCGTGGGACAGGACCTGCGGGTCCTCCCACGAGGCCTTTCGCACGGCTGCGGCAAAGTCGGAACACAGGGTTCTCCCAGCGAACCGGGACAGGATCGTCATATGTCTGGCACCCGAACTGAACGTCTCCACGCCACACGCGCCTCCGGCGACCCCGCCCACGGCGAACGTGCCGCCGGCCACCGCGTCCCCGGCGACGACGCCCACGTGCGCGACGGGGGCGAGTTCGTCCACGGGGCTCGCGTGCGCGGCGAGCGTGACGGTGGCGAGGGGCCCCGGGTCGGACGTGATGGTGGTGAGTCGGTCCACGGGGACCGCCTCCGTGGCGAGCGACTTCGTGGCGGAGGTGACGGTGGCGAGGGGCCCCGGGTCGGACGTGATGGTGGTGAGTTGGTCCACGGGGACCGCCCCGGTGGCGAGCGACCTCGTGGCGGAGGTGACGGTGGCGAGCGGCCCCGGGTCGGACGGGACGGCGGTGAGTACCTCCACGGGGACCGCCTCCGTGGTGAGCGACCTCGTGGCGGAGGTGATGGTGGCGAGCGGCCCCGGGTCGGACGGGACGGCGGCGAGTACCTCCACGGGGACCGCCCCCGCGGCGAGCGGATCCGTGGGGACCGTGTCCGCGTGCTGATCGTCGACGACGAACCCGCACTCACCGAACTGCTCTCCGTGGCCGTCACCGAGGCGGGCTGGCGGCCCTACCCGGTCGCCGACGGGCACAGCGCCCTGCGCGCGGCCCGCGGCTGCGCCCCGCACGCGGTCGTGCTCGACGGGATGCTGCCCGACCTCGACGGAATCCAGGTGCTGCGCAGGCTGCGGTACGAGAATCCGAGACTGCCCGTCCTCATGCTGACCGCGCGCGACGCGCTGGAACACCGCATCGACGGCCTGTCCTCGGGCGCCGACGACTACGTGACCAAGCCCTTCTCCCTGGAGGAGGTCGTCCTGCGGCTGCGCGGACTGCTGCGCAGGGCCGGCGCCGAACCGCTGCGGACCGACGACTCCGTCCTGGTGCTCGGTGATCTCGTCCTGAGCGAGGAGACCCGCGAAGTGCGCCGCGACGGTACGCCGATCCAGCTCACCGCCAAGGAGTTCGACCTGCTCGGCCTACTGCTCGGCCACCCGCGGCAGGTGCTGAGCAAGGCCCAGATCCTCGACCACGTGTGGAGCAGCTCCTTCGACGGCGGCGGCAACCTCGTCGAGGTCTACATCTCCAGCCTGCGCCGGAAGATCGACAAGGGGCGGGCGCCGATGATCCACACCGTACGCGGGGTGGGGTACGCGATCCGCCCGGTGGAGGACGGGAGATGAACCTCCGACGGACCCGGCTCCCCGGACGCTCCCGGCCCACGGCGCGGGCCGGACGTTCGCTGCGCACGCGGCTGCTGCTCTTCATCAGCGCCACCCTCGTCGCCGTCTGCGCCGCGATGGCCCTCACCACCGTCTTCGCCCAACGCTCCTATCTGCTGGGCAACCTGGACCAGCGCGTCACCGACGCCGCCGAGCGCAGCCAGGGCGGCCTCCAGCGCCGCAGCGGCGACGACACGGACCTGGGGTTCCTCAACGAACGGGGACAGGCCGTCGGCACGCTCGCCGCCCGGTTCGACGAGGACGGGGACATCCTCGCCGCCGAGGTCGTCACCCACGACGGCGGCCGGCAGACCCTCACCGCCGTCCAGCGCGCCGCCCTCGACGGCATCACCACCGACGGCTCCCTGCACACCCGGACCGTCCCTGGCCTCGGCAGCTACCGCGTGACCGCCCTCGGCGGCGACGGCGTCCCCGTGCTCACCGGGCTCCCTATGGGCGACGTACAGGACATGATCGGCCGGCTGGTCGCGGTCGAGGGCGTGGTGGCCGCCGTCGGCCTCACCGCCGCGGGCTGCGTCTGCGCGGTCGTCATACGGCGCCAACTGCGCCCCCTCGGACGGGTCGCCGCCACCGCCGTCGAGGTCTCCCGCTCCCCGCTGGGTCACGGCGAGGTCACCGCCCTGACCCGCGTCCCCGAACGCGACACCGACCCCGGCAGCGAGGCCGGCCAGGTCGGTGCCGCCCTCAACCGCATGATCGACCACGTGGAGTCCTCGCTCGCCGAACGCCAGCGCGGCGAGGAGGAGATGCGCCGCAGCGAGGAACGCATGCGCCGCTTCCTCGCCGACGCCAGCCATGAACTCCGTACACCTCTCGCCTCCATCGCCGGATACGCGGAACTGATGAACCGCGGCACCGAGCGGATCGAACCGACCCTGGCCTGGCGCCGGGTCTCCGCCGAGTCGGCCCGGATGACCGGCCTCGTGGAGGATCTGCTGCTGCTCGCCCGGCTGGACGAGGGCCGACCGCTGCACGCGGCCGAGGTGGACCTCGCGGCACTGGTCGCCGAGGCGGTGTGGGACGCGCGGGCCGCCGGTGACACCCACAACTGGCAGCTGGCGCTGCTGCTGGACACCCCGGCCCTGGTCGTCGGCGACGAGGCACGGCTGCACCAGGTGGTGGCCAACCTGTTGGCCAACGCCCGTGTGCACACACCCGTTGGCACGACCGTGATCGCTTCGGTGGAGGCCACGGAAGCGGCCTGCGTGATCCGTGTCCGCGACGACGGTCCCGGTATCCCGCAGCACCTGCTCCCGTCGGTCTTCGAACGCTTCACACGCGGCGATGTCTCGCGCGCCCGCGGCGGCCCCACGGAGGGCGGCTCCGGCCTCGGACTCGCCATCGTCGAGGCGGTCACCGTCGCCCACGGCGGTCGCATCCGCGTGGAGAGCGCCCCGGGCCGTACGGAGTTCACGCTCGAACTGCCCCCGGCCGAAGGCGCCAGGACCCCGGACCCGGCATCCACCCCGGCATCCGCTCCGGCACCCGCGTCGGCCTGATCCCCAGCACCTGCTTCCCAGCACCTGCTTCCCAGCACCCGCTTCCCCGCCCCTGTGTACCCACCATGAAGGTCAACGAAATTGTTGACACTTTTTTCGGTGGCGGCATACGTTCGCAGGCGTCAGACCGAGGCGCGCGCCATGCGCGGGTGACGCGACAGCGGCCCGCCCCGGCGCCCGGAAGGGAGCGGTTCGTTGTCCTCGCGCCGGCCCTTCCCCCGTCGCACCTGCCGGACCCTTCCCCGCCGCACGTGCCGAACCCGTCCCCGTCGCACCTGCAGGACCCTTCCCCGCCGCACGTGCCGGACCCGTCCCCACCGCACGTGCCGGACCCGTCCCCACCGCACCTTCCGGACCTTTTCCCGCCCCACGCGCCTGGCCATTTCCCGACGCACTTCAGGTTCGCCTCAGGTTGTCCCCCCAGAGTCGTGGGCGCCCGGCCGTCCGCCACGGACGTGCCCACGACGAAGGGATCCAGCGACGATGACCGAGCTCGACACCGGAGAGCACGCGGCGCAGTCCGGGACGCCTCCGCAGTCCGGGACGGACTCCCGCGCCCACTCGGACCGGCGCAACTTCATGCGGAGGGTCTTCTTCGCGAGCGGCGCCGCGGCCGTCGCCACGATGGGCGGCGCCGGAGCCTGGACCGCGCTCGCCGACGACACCGCCACCCCCACCGCCGACGCCTCCGCCACACCGAGCGGCGCGCCCAGCGGCGGCCCCAGCGGTGGCCCCGGTGGCGGTGCGGGCGGCCCCGGCAACCAGACCATCACGGAGGACTTCTTCGGCCTCACGACCGACGGCAAGCGGATCGACGACCTGTACGCGATCCACTCCACGGGAGTCGCCACCGCTCCCGTGATCGCCGCCGCGAACGCCTTCCTCGCCGGGCTCACCGACACCCAGAAGACGGCGACGCAGTTCACGGTCCACTCCACCGAGTGGCGCCTGTGGAGCAACATCGACTCGTACGCGCGCCAGGGCGTCACCCTCGCCGACATGACGGATGCTCAGAAGACGCTGGGCACGGCTCTGCTGAAGTCGGCGCTCAGCGCGGACGGCCTGGAGACCACCGAGAAGATCCGCAGGATCAACCAGGCGGCCGGCGAGGCGATCGGCAACACCGCCTCCTTCAACGAGGACGCGTACTACTGGACCTTGATGGGCACCCCGTCGGCCACCGAGCCCTGGGGCTTCCAGTTCGACGGCCACCACCTGGTCATCAACTACTTCGTGCTCGGCGACCAGGTCGTCATGAGCCCCTGTTTCTGGGGTTCCGAGCCGACCTCGATGGAGATCGACGGCGAGACCGTGACGGTCTGCCACGAGGAGGTCGTGGCGAGCCTCGCCTTCGTCAACTCCCTCACGCAGGCGCAGCAGGCGGTCGCCATCGAGTCCGCGACCAAGTCGAACGAGTCCATGAAGGCGGGCGCCTTCTCCGACAACGCCGTGCAGACGTACACCGGCCTGCGCGCCGACGCCCTGAACGGGGCGCAGAAGAAGAAGCTTCTCGGCATCGTCGAGGCCTTCGTCGGCCGCGGGAAGGCCGATGCCGCGAAGGTGCGGATGGCCGAGGTCCGCAAGTACCTCGACCAGACCTATGTGACCTGGGCGGGCGGCACGGCCGACGACTCCGCCTTCTACGTCCGGGTGCACAGCCCGGTCGTCTGGGTCGAGGTCGACTGCCAGGCCCCGGGCCCGCTCGCGGGCGCGTACGGGGCCACGCAGGGCAGCGGCGCGACCCAGAAGCACGTCCACTCCATCATCCGCACACCCAACGGCAACGACTACGGGAGGGAGCTTCTTCGACAGCACTATCTGACGTCACCCCACCATCGGTGACGTGACCGACTCAGGTGGTTTCTCAGTCATAGGAAAATCGGTACCTGAGTGGTTTCTCCGTCATGGCGAGGGCCGCACCCGATGTCAGGGGGTGCGGCCCTCGTGCGTGAAGCGTTTACAGAGGTGGTCGTGCGCGCTAACGTCCGAATGAGGTGGGAGCGCTCCCATGTGGCGGACCGGAACCCGCCGGGAGTTGCTCCCGCCTCACCTCACCATTCCCGCGCCGTCGAGCGAAGGGTCTGTTCGTCATGCCTGGATCTGTCATGAACGTGACAAGGTTGCGATTATCGCGGCCGTCCCGCCACCGCTCCCTCCTCCTCGTCCTGCTCGCTCTCCTCGCCGTCGTCCCCGCCCTCGGCCTGGTCGTCACGACCGGCGGAAGGGCGGCGGCGCACGGCACCCCCATGAAACCCGGCAGCCGCACCTTCCTGTGCTGGCAGGGCGGGCTGACCGACACCGGTGAGATCAAACCGGTGAACCCGGCGTGCAAGGCGGCCCAGCAGGTGAGCGGCACCACGCCGTTCTACAACTGGTTCTCGGTGCTCCGCTCGGACGGCGCGGGCCGCACCCGCGGTTTCGTCCCCGACGGGGAGCTGTGCAGCGGCGGCAACCCCAACTTCACCGGCTTCAACCTGCCCCGGAGCGACTGGCCCCTCACCCATCTCACCTCGGGTGCCACGGTCGACTTCTCCTACAACGCATGGGCCGCGCACCCGGGTTGGTTCTACGTCTACGTCACCAAGGACGGCTTCGACCCGACCAAGGCGCTCACCTGGAACGACATGGAGGACCAGCCGTTCCTGACCGTCGACCACCCGCCGCTCAACGGCAGCCCGGGCACGGTCGAGGCCAACTACTCGTGGACCGGACAGCTCCCCGTGAACAAGTCGGGCCGCCACATCATCTACATGGTCTGGCAGCGCTCGGACAGCACGGAGACCTTCTACTCCTGCTCGGACGTCGTCTTCGACGGCGGCAACGGCGAGGTGACGGGCATTCACGACCCCGGCAACCCCACCGAACCCCCGCCCGGCGTCTGCTCCGCGACCCGCCGGACGACCAACAGCTGGAACGGCGGTTATCAGTCGGAGGTGACCGTCACCAACACCGGAGACGTGCCGATGCTGGGCTGGATGGTCGACTGGACCCTGCCGGGCGGGCAGTCGGTCGTCAGCCTCTGGAACGGCAACGCGACCTACAGCGGCCAGGACGTGATGGTGCACAACGCCGACTGGAACGGTGCGCTGGATCCCGGGCGGAGCGCGACCTTCGGGTACGTCGCCTCGGGCTCCGGCGGTGATCCCGCGACCGCGCTTCCCTGTCAGGTCGGTTGACCGGCTCTGGGCGGACCGGGTGGGTGGTGTGGAACTCACCCGGTCCGCGAGCCCGGGCGGGCGAGGGGGGTGCTGCCCGGGATGGTGCGTGGCTTGTGACGACTGAGGCGGCGACAACGTTGTCTGATGGTCTGTACATGACTTTACCGCCTCAACCGACAACGATGTCAAGCGAGTTGAGGGACCGCCGGGGGGCGCGTTGCGCCATAGGGGTGTGCGCCGAGCGTGCCTGAGGGGTCGCACGCGGTCTTCCGTGGTACCCGTGGCGCACGTTACTGTCCCTGCGGCTTGTGCGACCTGTGGTGCGCGACCCGTCCGAAGGAGGAGGGGCCGCGTCATGCGTTTCCGTCCGTCATCCGTCCTGCTCGCCGTCGCTTTGGCGGCCGCCGGGATCACCCCCGCCGTCACCCCCGCGGCGGCCGCCACCGCCGCACCCCCCGACCTCGTCCGGGACCCCACCACCTACGTCGACCCGCTCATCGGCACCAAGAACGGCGGCAACGTCTTCCCCGGCGCCGTCGTCCCCTTCGGCATGCTCTCCTGGAGCCCCGAGAACACCCGCGGCGACGCCACCCGTACGGCCGCGCCCGGTGGTTACCAGTACGACGCCACCCGTATCAGGGGCTTCAGCCTCACCCACATGTCCGGCACGGGCTGCGCGGGCGGCAGCGGCGACATCCCCTTCTTCCCGTACGCCGGTGAGGTCACGTCCTCCCCGGCGAGCGACACCAAGGATGCGGTGTACGCGGCCGACTTCGCGCACACCGACGAGACGGCCGAGCCCGGCCACTACAAGGTCGGCCTCGCCTCCGGCGTCACCGCCGACCTCACCGCGACCGCGCGCACCGGCTCGGGCCGCTTCACCTTCCCCGCCGACAAGCCCGCCTCGCTCCTGGTCCGCAGTGCGGGCTCCGAGGTCGGGTCGACCGATTCGACCCTGAAGATCGACCCGGCGACCCGTACGGTCTCCGGGTCCGTCACCTCCGGGAACTTCTGCGGCTACCTCGACCCCGAGGGCCAACGCGCCTACTACACGCTCTACTTCACCGCCCGCTTCGACCGCGACTTCAAGTCGACCGGCACCTGGCAGGACGACAGGCTGAGCCCGGGGTCCACGCAGACGAGCGGCGGTACCGGCGGCTTCGCGAGCGGCGGCCGTCCCGTCGCGGGCAAGGGCGCGGGCGGCTATGTGGAGTTCGAGCCCGGCGCCGACCCCGTGAACGTCAAGGTCGGCATCTCGTACGTCAGCCAGGCGGGCGCCGCCGCCAACCTCGCGGCCGAGAACCCGCCGTCCCGCTCCTTCGCCTCGGTCCAGGACGCCGCCCACCGGGCCTGGCGCGACCGGCTCGGCGTGATCAGGGTCGGCGGTGGCAGCGACAGCGACCGCACCACCTTCTACACCGCGCTCTACCACGCCCTTCTGCACCCGAACGTCATCAGTGACGCCGACCGCAGATACCGGGGCCCCGACGACAAGGTCCATGTCGTCGGCCGCGGCCACCGGGCCCAGTACGGCACCTTCTCCGGCTGGGACGTCTACCGCTCCCAGGTCCAGCTGCTGACCCTGCTCAGCCCGGACACCGGTTCCGACATCGCGCAGTCCCTGCTCGAACTCGCCCGGCAGAACGGCGGCGTCTGGGACCGCTGGCTGCACGGCGCGAGCGGCACCCACGTCATGAACGGCGACCCGTCCCCGACCGCGCTCGCCGGCATCCGGGCCTTCGGCGGCACCGGCTTCGACCTGCGCGGCGCGCTGGACTCGCTGGTCGAGGCGGCGACGGTACCGACCGAGGGCGACCTCTCCTCCTCGGGCAAGCCGGTCCTGTCCGTCGGGCAGCGGCCGTCGCTGGACAAGTACCTCAAGCAGCACTACATGCCGTCCGTGTCCAACGCCTGGGGCGGCGCCGCCGAGACCCTCGAGATGTCCGGCGCGGACTTCGCGCTCTCCCAGCTCGCCACGGCGGCGGGCAGGAAGCAGACGGCCGCCGACTTCGCCCAGCGCTCCCAGTGGTGGCAGAACAACTTCAACGTCGCGGCCGACCCGAGCGGCGGCTACATCGCCAACCGCAAGGCGGACGGCAGCTGGGTCACCGGCTTCACCCCGGCGACCGGCAACGGATTCGTGGAGGGTACGGCCGCCCAGTACACCTGGATGGTGCAGCACAACCCGGCCGGGCTCTTCGCCGCGATGGGCGGCCGGAGCAAGGCGCTCGACCGCCTCGACACCTTCTTCCACAACGCCGACGGCAGCTGGGCCCTCACGGGCAACGGCGGCGACAAGTCGGAGCTGGACAACGAGCCCTCGATCAATGTGCCCTACCTGTACGCCTACGCGGGCGCGCCCTACAAGACGCAGGAGACCGTCCGCGCCGCGATGAACGGGTTGTGGTCCACCCAGCCGGGCGGCATCCCCGGGAACGACGACCTGGGGGAGATGTCGTCCTGGTACGTCTTCTCCGCGCTCGGCATGTATCCGCAGGTTCCCTCCCGCGCCGAACTCGTCCTCGCCTCACCGCTGTTCACACGGGTGGAGATCAACCGGCCCGGCGGCAACGACATCGAGATCCGCGCGAACGGTGCCGCCGCCGACGCCCCGTACGTCCAGTCGTTGAAGGTCGACGGCCGTACCAGCGACCGACCTTGGCTCCCCGCCTCCTTCGTCCGCGACGGCGGCACGCTCGACTACACCCTCTCCGGTACCCCGAACCGCACCTGGGGCAGTGACCCGGCGGCCGCCCCGCCGTCCTTCCGTGAGGGTGAGCAGCCGTACCAGATCGGTGTCGGCCCGACCACGGCGACGCTCGCACCCGGCGGCAGCACGAAGCTCGGCATCCGTGCCCTCGCGCTGAGCGGCGGCACCGGCCCCGAGGTCCGCTTCAAGGTGGACACCCCGGCCGGCGTGACCGCGACCCCCGCCGAGGGCACCGTGACCGACGGCTCCCAGGAGATCACCCTGTCCGCCGGTGACACCGCCCAGCAGGGCTTCTACGACGTCAAGGTCACCGTGACGTCGGCCGCGACCTCCTACGAGCAGCCGGTGGCCCTGACCGTCGCGGCGCCCGGCTCCCTCCTGGCCGCCTACAACAACACCGGTGTCTCCGACGACACCGGCGACCACGACGAGGCCGACTACGACGGCGGCGGCTGGAGCTACTCCCGTCAGGCCCTCGCCGCCGCCGGCCTGACCCCCGGCGCCCAGGGCACCGTGGACGGCCTCACCTACACCTGGCCCGACTCGCCCACCGGCCGTCCCGACAACGCCTCGGCGACCGCCCAGACCATCGAACTCGCCCACCCGGCCGACCGGTTGTCCTTCATCGGCAGCGCGGTCAACGGCAACCAGCAGACCCACGCGACCGTCACCTACACCGACGGCAGCACGGACTCCGTCGACCTCTCCTTCACCGACTGGACCGTCGGCGGCGGAGGCGGCACCGTCCAGTACGGCAACGAGACCGTCGCCAGGACCGCGTACCGCAATGTCGCGGGCGCCGACAAGGACCCGGTGGCCACGTACATCTTCGCCACCAAGCCCTTCCAGGCCTCGTCCGGCAAGACCGTCAGGAGCGTGCGGCTGCCGGACAACGCGGATCTGCACGTGTTCACCCTCGCGGTGGGCTGAGACGCCGGCCGCACAGCAGAGCGGGCGCGGAGAGTGATCTCCGCGCCCGCCCCGCCTGTGTGAGGGTGTCAGCCCAGCAGTTCCACCTCCGCGAGCGTCGCCTCGCTGTCGAGGACCAGGCGGTAGTGCGCGTACGAGCCCGGATGCGCGACCGAGAACACCCGGGTCTGCTTGTCCCAGGTGAAGGACTCGCCGGAGCGCTTGTCGAGGTCGGCCCACGTGGTGCCGTCGGAGGAGCCCTGAAGGACCCAGCCCCCCGGGGCCTTGGTGTGGTCCGCGGACGAGGTCAGGGTGTACTGAACTCCCTCGGCCGCGGCGGACGTCGGCAGGTCGACCGAGGTGACCGTGGCGTCCGTCGCCGAGGTGTTGTCGAAGAGCGCGCCGTCACCCTTGAGGACGTCCGCGCGGGGCGCGGGCACCTTGTCGTCCTGGGTGATCGACACGGGCGCCGCGTCCTGGCCCGTGCCCCACGACGACGGCTTGGAGCCCATGTCGAACTCCAGGACGCCACCCCGGGAGATGAGCGAGTGGGGGAGCGAAGTCGACGTCCAGCGCTTGCCGTTGAACTTCACGCCCTGCACGTACACGTTCTTCGCACTGTTCTTCGGCGCCTTGACGACCAGGTCCTTGCCGTTCTCCAGGTGCACGGTCGCCTTGGTGAACAGCGGGGAGCCGATGGCGTATTCGCCGCTGCCCATCACCAGCGGGTAGAAGCCGAGCGAGGAGAAGAGGTACCAGGCGGACTGCTCGCCGTTGTCCTCGTCGCCGTGGTAACCCTGTCCGATCTCGCTGCCGGTGTAGAGGCGGGAGAGGACCTCGCGGACGTTCTTCTGCGTCTTCCAGGGCTGACCCGCCGCGTCGTACATGTAGTTCACGTGGTGGGCCACCTGGTTGGAGTGCCCGTACATGCCCATCCGTACGTCACGGGCCTCGGTCATCTCATGGATGACCCCGCCGTAGGAGCCCACGAAGTCCGGCGAGGCCGTCTCGGGGGTGGCGAAGTACGCGTCGAGCTTCTGGGCCAGCCCGCTCCGGCCGCCGTACAGGTTGGCGAGGCCCCGAGAGTCCTGCGGCGCGGTGAAGGCGTACCCCCAGCCGTTCGTCTCGGTGTAGTCGTAGCCCCACACACGCGGGTCGTACTTCGAGGAGTCGAGGCGCCAGTTGCCCTGCGCGTCGCGGCCCTGGAAGAACCCGGCCTTCGAGTCGAAGAGGTTCACATAGTCCTGGGCCCGGTTGAGGAAGTACGCGGACTCCTCCTTGTAGCGCTTCTTGCCGGTCTTCTTGTAGAGGGCCTGGCCCATCTCGGCGATGCCGTAGTCGTTGACGTATCCCTCCATCGCCCACGAGAGGCCCTCGCCGGTGGCGGTGCTGGTGTAACCGAGGAAGGGGGACGTCGACATGCCCTTGCGGCCCACGCCGGAGGCCGGCGGGACGACGGTCGCGTTCTTCAGGGCGGCGTCGTAGGCCGCTTCCGCGTCGAAGTCCACGCCCTTGACGTACGCGTCCGCGAACGCCACGTCCGAGGAGGTACCGGTCATCAGGTCCGCGTACCCGGGGGAGGACCAGCGCGAGGTCCAGCCGCCGTCCTTGTACTGCTGTACGAACCCGTCGACCATCTCGCCCGCCTGAGAGGGCGTCAGGAAGGAGTAGGCGGGCCAGGTCGTCCGATACGTGTCCCAGAAACCGTTGTTGACGTACACCTTGCCGTCGACGATCTTCGCGCCGGTGTGGGTGGGGGTGTCGGGTCCGGGCATCGCGGAGAACGGCGAGGCGTACTGGTACTTCGAACCGACCTTCTCGAAGCCGGAGTTGGGATACAGGTACAGCCGGTACATGCTGGAGTACAGCGTGGTCAGCTGGTCCGGTGTCGCCCCCTCGACCTCGACCTTGCCGAACAGCTTGTCCCACGTCTTGCGCGCCCGCTCCTTGACGGTCCCGAACGAGGTGCCGTCGGGGATCTCCTGGCGCAGGTTGTCCTTGGCCTGGTCGATGCTGATGAGGGAGGTCGCCAGGCGCAGGGTGACCGTGTGGTCGGCGCCGGGCTTGAACTTCAGGTATCCCTTGACGCCGGACGAGCCGCCGTCCGTCACCGGCGCGTCGAACACCCCGTAGACGAAGAGCCGGGTCGCACCAGTCGACAGCCCGGACTTCACGTCCGAGTACCCGGTGACGATCCCGTTGTCCTTGTCCAGCGTGAGGCCCGCCTGCTCGGTCACGTTGTCGAAGAGCACGCTCGCGTCCTCACCCGGATAGGTGAAGCGCAGGGCCGCGGCATGGTCGGTGGGCGCCATCTCCGCCTTGAGACCGTTCTCGAAGGTCACCCCGTAGTAGTACGGGCGCGCGGTCTCGTTCTCGTGCCGGAAGGCGAGCGCGCGGGCGGTGCGGCCGGTGTCGGGCGTGCCCGAGGCGGCCGAGGGCATCACCTGGAAGGTCTGCCGGTCACCCATCCAGGGGCTCGGCTCATGACTCGCGCTGAACGCCTCGATGGTCGGCAGGTTGTCCGCGTTGTTGGCGCGCGCGTAGTCGTACAGCCAGCTCAGCGAGCCCGCGTTGGTCACCGGCGTCCAGAAGTTGAAGCCATGGGGCAGAGCCGTCGCCGGGAAGTTGTTGCCGCGCGAGAAGCCCCCGCTGGAGTTGGTGCCGCGGGTCGTCAGCGCGTAGTCGGCCAGATGCGCCTTGGGCTTCTCGGGAGCCACGGTCTTCAGCGCCACGTCGTCCAGCCAGCCGCGGAACTTCGCCGGGCCCTGGGGGGAGTCGTACGCGAGGAGTATCCGGTCGACGGTCTTCCCTGCCGCGACCGAACCGATCCGCGAGGCGACGTTGTTCCACTGGTTGACGTACAGCACCTTGGCCGCGCCCTGGCCCTGCGGCGTCAGCCCGAACCCGTGCTGGTCGACCGCGTTCAGGTCACTCAGATAGGTGCCGTCCGTGAACGCCAGGTCCACCGACACGTTCGTGGCGTCGTAGTCCCGGTCGCCGTCCGCCATCGCGGGGAAGATCCGGTACGACAGCTCGGTGTCGCGCCCGACGCCCACGTTCACGTCGAAGACCTTGTTGTACGAGTACGCCCGGCCGTCCGCCTTGTGCGTACCGGCGTAGCGCAGGGCCCGCTTGCCCGTGAAGCCCGCGCCGGCCTTCGCGGTGGGGGAGCCGCTCGGGCCCCGGTCCACCAGCGAGAGCATGTCCTTGGGCGTCGGGTCGTCGCTCTTGCCCGTGGAGAACTGGACGTCGGCGAGCTGGAGGATGTCGCCGCCGTTGTTCTTGGTGACGTCGAGCCGGAAGTGCTGGTACTCGACGGGGCTCGCGATGTCGTACGACTTCGTCTGGAACCGCTCGCCGAAGGACTCGCCGGAACGGGTGTCGAGGGTCTTCCAGTCCTTGCCGTCCGTGGAGCCCTGGAGGGTCCAGTCCTGGGGGTCGCGCTCGTCGTGGTCGTTGGCCGACGTCAGCGCGTACGTGACGACCTTGACCGGGGCGTCGAAGTCGAACTCCGCCCAGCCGGTCGGCTCGAAGGTCAGCCACTTGGTGCTCGACTCGTCGTC
This sequence comes from Streptomyces sp. NPDC107454, assembly GCF_055582885.1. Lineage (NCBI taxonomy): Bacteria > Bacillati > Actinomycetota > Actinomycetes > Kitasatosporales > Streptomycetaceae > Streptomyces > Streptomyces sp. NPDC107454. Next base: position 26,591 of record NZ_JBVJPA010000025.1, read on the forward strand.
GACGAGGTTCTCCTTCACCTCGCCGCCACCGGTGTTCTCGCCGCTCGCGCGGACGTCCGTGACGTGGTCGGTGACATTGCCGGGGATGCCGCTGCTGTAGCCGCCGTCGACACCCGACGCGCGCTTTGCGCCGTCTGCTCCGGTGTCCACCGTGTTGAGCCAGGTCGGTGCCGGATCGCCTGATTCGAACGAGGAGGCGAACTCGCGATCGGTGGACGCCGTTTGGGCCGGAAGGGCAATCGCGGTGCCCTGCGAGGCCACTACCAGAGAAAGCGCTACCACCCCCATTATCGTCGAGGAACCCCATCTGAGCCGAGCCGAAGAACTCCGTCTGTACCGGGCTCTGTCCTGCATGCGCGAGCACCCTCCCTGGCCTTGGACAACGTTGTCAGATTAGCTGCGCAAGGACCAGTAGGGAGTCAAGTTGTCAGTGGTGTCAAGGGTGTTGGATGTGGCGTCCGGGATGAATATCGTGCGACGAGCTGCGCATTACTCCCATGGTGGGAGATTGGTGCCCTGTCGATCTTCCCCCGGGGAAGCCGCGGACGCCCCACATTTCCGCGAGGTCTCAACTCGGAAAAGACCCGCGGGTAAACCCGCTTTCGATCTTGCTCCGCTGACGGGAAGTGGACTATACCTGTCGGCACCCGCCCAGCCGGTCGACGGCCGCGGGCAGGCACGTCCCGGGGGGAATCGGGCGTCGGCGGCCAGTGTGACGGGCAGGGATCGCCGCGTTGACCGACTGAATCCCTCACGCACGACCCCAGCTTGACCTAACCGCGGTGCCGGGGAGGATCCGGTTCACCGCCTGAGTCCTGGAGAAGGCGAGGACTTGAGCATGGGATCCACTTCCGCCGAGAACAGCAACACCGAGGGTGTCGGCCGCCGTGACCTGATCAAGCGGTCCGCGGCACTCGGCCTGATTTCCGTACCGACGATGAGCTTTTTGTCCGCTTGTGCGAGCAGCGACAGCGGCTCCGGTGACAAGGCCAAGGCCGGCAAGAAGACCACGAAGAACCCGCTGGGCGTCAACGAGACGGCCCCGCTCGCCGTCGTCATCTTCGACGGCGGATTCGGTACGAAGTACGCGACCGACGCCAACGTCCTGTACAAGACGGCCTACCCGAAGGCCAAGGTCGACTTCCATGCGACCCAGAAGATCCAGTCCGAACTGCAGCCCAAGTTCAACGGCGGCACCCCGCCGGACCTGATCGACAACTCCGGTGCCCAGCAGATGGACATGGGCGTGCTCGTCGGCAAGAAGCAGCTCACCGACCTGACCCCGCTCCTCGACGCGCCGTCCATCGACGACCCGTCGAAGAAGGTCCGCGACACGCTGCGTCCCGGCATCGTGGAGATGGGCCAGTTCGACGGCGCGCCGGTCTGGATCATGTACTACGCGTACACCGTCTACGGTGTCTGGTACTCGCAGACCGCCCTCGACAAGCTCGACGCGACGTACCCCGAGACCTGGGACGCGATGCTCGCGCTGTGCGAGAAGGCGAAGAAGAAGGGCATGGCCGGCTGGACGTACGCGGGCAAGTACCCGTACTACCTGCCGTTCTCGCTCTACCCCTTCATCGCCAAGATCGGCGGCCGGGAGGTTCTCGACAAGATCGACAACCTGGAGCCCAACGCCTGGAAGGACCCGGCCGTCAAGTCGGCGTTCGAGGCGTACTACGAGCTCTACAAGAAGGGTTACATCCTCCAGGGCACCCCGGGCATCGACCACATCCAGTCGCAGACCGCCTGGGCCAAGGGCAAGGCCCTCTTCATCCCGAACGGCTCCTGGGTGGAGAACGAGTCCGCGAACGTCATCCCGAAGGACTTCAACCTGGCTGTCAGCGGCCCGACCGGTCTGGACAGCTCCGACAAGATGCCGTTCGGCACCATCTGGGCCTCCGGCGGCGAGCCCTTCATCGTGCCGGCCAAGGCGAACAACCCCGAGGGAGGCATGGAGCAGCTGCGCATCATGCTCAGCGAGGCCTCGTCGAAGAACTTCACCAGCCAGGTGAAGTCGCTGACCGCCTACAACGGCGGTACCGACGGCATCACGCTGACCCCGGGCCTCAAGTCCGGTGTCGCGGCCCTGCAGAAGGCCGGGACCAACGTGGTCAACCCGCGGCTCCAGGACTGGTACGTGAAGCTTCAGAAGGAGCAGATCGGTGTCGCCGGTCTCGGCGAGATGATGGCAGGGCGGCTGACCCCGGCCGAGGCCATCAAGAAGATCCAGGGTTACGCGGACGCGGCGGCCAAGGACCAGTCCATCAAGCACTACAAGCACCAGTAGCGGCGCGTGTCCACGCGTCACCGGCGGTGGCAACCGCGATTCGATCGGGGTCGGTAACCATGCAGCACGGCAAGTACCGGTTCATCGTGGGGTTCTTGGTGGCCCCCTTGGCGTTGTACGCGATCTTCGTGATCTGGCCCTTCGTCCAGGCCATCTACTACTCGTTCACGGACTGGACCGGTCTGAGCCCCGACTTCAAGATGGTCGGTTTCGCCAACTACACCAGAATGCTGCACGACGACATCTTCTGGAAGTCGTTGCAGCACAGTCTGCTGTTCGCGTTGCTGCTGCCGCTGGTGACGCTGGGCCTCGCGCTCTTCTTCGCCTTCATGCTCAATGTCGGTGGGCGGCGCCGAAAAGGCGCCGCCATCACCGGAGTGCGCGGTTCGGGTTTCTACAAAATCGCCTACTTCTTCCCGCAGGTGCTGTCGATCGCGATCGTCTCCCTGCTTTTCCAATTCGCCTACAACCCCAACGACGGCGTCATCAACGGAACGTTGAAGGCCATCGGCCTCGGCAGTGTCCAGCCGGACTGGCTGGGCGACCCGAACCTCGCCCTGTGGTGTGTGATGGCGGTGCTGCTGTGGAGCACGGTCGGGTTCTTCGTCGTGCTGTTCTCGGCGGGCATGGCGTCGATTCCGAAGGACTTCTACGAGGCCGCGCTGCTCGACGGCGCGAGCCGCGCCACCACCTTCTTCAAGATCACCCTTCCGCTGCTGTGGGACACCGTGCAGTCGGGATGGGTGTACATGGGGATCCTGGCGCTCGGCGCCGAGGCGTTCGCCGCCGTACAGATCATGACCGTGGGTCCCGGCGGCCCCGACTACTCGACCACGGTCCTTCCGCTGTACGTGTACCAATCGGCGTTCCGTGACGCGAACGCCGCCTACGCCACCACGATCGGTGTCGCGCTGCTCATCGTCACGCTGCTGTTCGCGGCGATCGTGATGCGACTGGGCCGGCGCGAGCGGTTGGAGTTCTAGAGATGAAGACCACTGACACCCCGCCGCCCTTGGAGCCGGTCGAGGACCGTCCTCAGGTGGCCAAGGAGAAGGCGCCGCCGGAAAAGGCGAAGAGCAGCGAGGGCGGCATCCTCAACGCCTTCTCGCACGGCATTCTCATCATCTGGGCGATCATGGTCGTACTGCCCCTGCTGTGGGCGGTGATGACGTCTTTCAAGGACGACGACTCCATTTTCAGCTCGCCCTGGTCGCTGCCGGACAAACTGCACTTCGACAACTGGTCGCGCGCGTGGTCGCAGGCCCACATGAGCGACTACTTCGGCAACACGCTCATCGTGGTGGGATTCTCGCTGCTCGGTACGCTCGTGCTCGGCTCGATGGCGGCGTACGTCCTCGCCCGATTCGAGTTCCCGGGCAACCGCTTCATCTACTTCCTCTTCGTCGGAGGAATGAGTTTCCCGATCATGCTGGCCCTGGTGCCGTTGTTCTACGTCCTGAACAACATGAGTCTGCTGAACACGCTGCCGGGTCTGATCCTCGTCTACATCGCCTACTCGCTGCCGTTCACGGTCTTCTTCCTGACCTCGTTCTTCAGGACGCTGCCGACCTCGATCGCCGAGGCGGCCTTCGTCGACGGTGCCTCGCACACCAGGACCTTCTTCCAGATCATGCTGCCGATGGCCAAGCCGGGTCTGGTCAGCGTCGGGATCTTCAACTTCCTGGGCCAGTGGAACCAGTACATGCTCCCCACCGTGCTGAACACCGACCCCGACAAGAAGGTCCTCTCCCAGGGCCTCGTCGAGCTGGCGACCAGCCAGGGCTACAAGGGCGACTGGTCGGGCCTCTTCGCGGGCCTGGTGATGGCCATGCTCCCGGTGCTGGCCGCGTACATCATCTTCCAGCGACAGGTGGTCCAGGGGCTGACGGCGGGGGCTCTCAAGTAGGCCGAGCCGGGTAACGGCCGAATCCGTCGACCACCGAGAACTCCCTGGAGTACGTAATCCCCTCCGAATACGCGGAGGGGATTACGCGCATTCGGTCCCGCGCATTCGGTCCCGCACATTCCGCTCCGCACATTCGGTCCCGCACATTCGGTCCCGCACATTCCATTCCGCATATTCAGTCCCGCGCATTCGGTCCCGCCTCCCTGGTCCCGTCCGCCCGGTCCCGCATTCCCCGGCGTCGATCCCCCGAAAACGGCTCCACCCGCCCGGAGGGGTTCCGCGGGAGCCCGCGCCCGGCGGGGCGGCGTCGTGGCCTTGATCTTGTGCGGCGGAGGCGGCGACAACTTGTAATCAGTCGGGGTGTGACCTGGGCCATAGAAGGATCTACGGCCCAGTCTGTCCCGCACACGTGTGCTCATCCGCGCCGGATGCAGCTCAACCTCTTGACGGGAGGTAACCCAAACAGCTCAGCTTAGAGTTCACTAGTTGGACATAGGCGGGGCCTCATCGTGGCGGCCCCGTACGCGGGAGGTCGTCGTGGAGACTCCGGGGTCGCAGTCGTCGCTGCACCGAGCCAATCTGGAGCGCGTCGTACGTGCGGTGCGCCTGGCCGGTTCGCTCACGCAAGCGGAGATCGCGAGGACGACGGGCCTCTCCGCCGCGACCGTTTCCAATATCGTCCGGGAACTCAAGGACGGCGGAACGGTCGAGGTCACCCCCACTTCGGCGGGTGGCCGCAGGGCGCGCAGCGTGTCCCTGAGCGGTGACGCCGGCATCGTCATCGGCGTCGACTTCGGCCATACGCATCTGCGCGTCGCGGTCGGGAACCTCGCCCACCAGGTGCTGGCCGAGGAGTCCGAGCCGCTGGACGTGGACGCGAGCGCCGCACAGGGCTTCGACCGGGCGGAAGAGCTGGTCAACCGCCTGATCGCGGCGACCGGGGTGGACCGGTCCAAGATCGCGGGCGTGGGGCTCGGCGTGCCCGGTCCCATCGACGTGGAGTCGGGGACCCTGGGGTCCACCGCGATCCTGCCGGGCTGGACCGGCGCGAAGCCCGCCGAGGAGCTGCGGGGGCGGCTCGGCGTGCCCGTGTACGTGGACAACGACGCCAACCTGGGCGCGCTCGGCGAGCTGGTCTGGGGCAGCGGGCGCGGGGTCAAGGACCTGGCGTACATCAAGGTCGCGAGCGGTGTCGGCGCCGGGCTGGTGATCGACGGCAAGATCTACCGCGGGCCTGGCGGCACAGCGGGTGAAATCGGGCACATCACGCTCGATGAATCCGGTCCCGTCTGTCGCTGTGGCAATCGGGGCTGCCTGGAGACCTTCGCGGCGGCGCGCTATGTGCTGCCGCTGCTGCAGTCCAGCCACGGCACGGACCTGACCATGGAAGGCGTCGTCAGGCTGGCCCGGGAGGGCGACCCGGGCTGTCGTCGGGTGATCGCCGATGTCGGCCGTCACATCGGGAGCGGAGTGGCGAATCTCTGCAACCTGCTCAACCCGAGTCGGGTGGTCCTCGGCGGCGACCTCGCCGAGGCCGGTGAGCTCGTCCTCGGACCCATCAGGGAGTCGGTCGGCCGGTACGCGATCCCCAGTGCCGCACGTCAACTCTCGGTGCTTCCAGGGGCACTTGGCGGCCGTGCGGAGGTGCTCGGGGCCCTTGCTCTCGCGCTCAGCGAGATGGGCGATTCGACCCTTTTGGACGGATCGCTGTCCGCGGGCGCCCCTGCCTTCACTTAGAGAACGCATGGCACCGTTGCCATCTCGTTAAGTATTTACTTCTTGACGTCGCTCGCGTGGCCGAGTTGACTTCCAGCCACCTCGGCCGCAACGACGCGGCCTCGTCAGGGAGGTTTCTAGAGTGAACACGCGTATGCGTCGTGCCGCGTTTGCCGTCGCCGCTGGTGCGATGGCCGTTTCGCTGGCTGCTTGTGGCAGTGCCAAGGAGTCCGGCGGCAGCAAGAGCGACAGCTCGAGCTCCGCCAAGAAGGGCGACGCGATCAAGGTCGGTCTGCTCCTTCCCGAGAACCAGACCGCGCGTTACGAGAAGTTCGACAAGCCCTTGATCGAGAAGAAGGTCAAGGAGCTGACGAACGGCAAGGGCACGGTCCAGTACGCCAACGCCAAGCAGGACGCCACCACGCAGGCGCAGCAGGTCGAGACGATGATCACCGACAAGGTGGACGTCCTGATCGTCGACGCTGTGGACTCCGCGGCCATCAAGAACTCGGTCCAGAAGGCCAAGGACGCCGGCATCCCCGTCGTCGCCTACGACCGTCTCGCGCAGGGCCCGATCAGCGGTTACACCTCGTTCGACAACACGACCGTCGGCAAGACCCAGGGCCAGGCGCTCCTCACCGCGCTCGGCTCCAAGGCCAAGTCCGGCAAGATCGTGATGATGAACGGTTCGTCCACCGACCCGAACGCCGCCCAGTTCAAGGCCGGAGCCCACTCCGTCCTCGACGGCAAGGTGAACATCGGCAAGGAGTACGACACCAAGGACTGGAAGCCGGAGAACGCCAACGCCAACATGGAGGGCGCCATCACCGCCCTCGGCAAGAAGAACGTCATCGGCGTCTACTCCGCCAACGACGGCATGGCCGGCGGTATCATCACCGCCCTCAAGGCGGCCGGCATCTCCGTCCCGGTCACCGGCCAGGACGCCGAGCTCGCGGGTGTGCAGCGCATCCTCACCGGTGAGCAGTTCATGAGCGTCTACAAGTCCTACCCGCAGGAAGCGAACACCGTCGCCGAGATGGCCGTCGCGATCGCTCAGGGCAAGTCGCTCGACACCATCGCCAAGGACAAGGTCGACAGCCCGACCGACAAGGCGATCCCCTCGGTCATCGTCCCGGTCGTCTCGCTGACCAAGGACAACATCAAGGACACCGTCCTCAAGGACGGCATCTACACGGTCAGCGACATCTGCACCGGCGCCTACAAGGCGAAGTGCGACGCTCTCGGCATCAAGTAGTCCGAGCAGCTGAAGTAGCCGCCGCAAGTCTCTATCCACGTACGGGAATTCGTTCTTGAATTTCCGTACGGGACTTGCGTCATAGAAGCCCCTCCGGCGCCCCGCATCCATCAGCCCCGCAAAGCTAGGGCGGGGCGCCGGACGGAACACCCCCCTCCACAAACTTCTGCACAACCTCCCGCCGGGTCAGGCGGCGAAGGAGATGGTTCACGTGTCCGCTACGCCTGTCCTGGCGTTGCGCGGGGTCTCCAAGCGATTCGGTGCCGTCCAGGCGCTCACCGATGTAGAGCTTGAGGTCCACGCCGGTGAAGTGGTCGCCCTGGTGGGCGACAACGGCGCCGGAAAGTCCACGCTGGTGAAGACGATCGCCGGCGTGCACCCCATCGATGAGGGCGCCATCGAGTGGGACGGCAAGACCGTCCACATCAACAAGCCGCAAGACGCCCAGGGCCTCGGTATCGCGACCGTGTACCAGGACCTGTCGCTGTGCGACAACATCGACGTCGTCGGCAACCTCTACCTGGGCCGGGAGCTGAAGAAGCGCGGCATCCTGGACGAGGTCGAGATGGAGCGCCGCTCCCGCGAGCTGCTGGACACGCTGTCCATCCGTATCCCGAGCGTCCGCATTCCGATCGCCTCGCTCTCCGGCGGTCAGCGCCAGACCGTGGCGATCGCCCGTTCGATGCTCGGCGAGCCCAAGCTCGTCATCCTCGACGAGCCCACCGCGGCCCTCGGTGTCGAGCAGACCGCCCAGGTCCTCGACCTGGTCGAGCGGCTGCGTGAGCGCGGTCACGCGGTCATCCTCATCAGCCACAACATGGCGGACGTGAAGGCCGTGGCCGACAAGGTCGCCGTCCTGCGCCTGGGGCGCAACAACGGCATCTTCGAGGTCAAGTCGACCTCGCAGGAAGAGATCATCTCCGCCATCACGGGCGCCACGGAGAACGCCGTGACCCGTCGTGCGGCGCGCAGCAATGGGGAGGCTCAGAAGTGAGCATCGACAAGACCTCTGAGACCCCCGAGGACCACGTGGTGGAGAACCCCGAGGCGGCCGCCGCGGCGGTCACCGCGGTCGACCCCCGGCTCCTCGTGCGCGAGCAGGGCCTCGCGGGCTACGCCTCCGAGTTCAAGCGCAAGATGAAGGCCGGTGACCTGGGCTCGATCCCGGTCGTCCTCGGCCTGGCCATCATCTGGATCATCTTCCAGAGCCTGAACTCCAACTTCCTCACCGCGGGCAACCTGTCCGACATCTCCGTCGCCATGGTCGGCACGGGCATGATCGCCGTCGGTATCGTCTTCGTGCTGCTGCTCGGTGAGATCGACCTGTCGGTCGGTTCGGTCTCCGGTGTCGCGGGCGCCGCGTTCGCGGTGCTGAACGTCACGCACGGCATGAACGAGTATCTGGCCTTCGTGCTGGCCATCCTCACGGGCACGGTCGCGGGCGCGATCCACGGCTTCGTGTTCGCGCGTATCGGTGTGCCGGCCTTCGCCGTCACCCTGGCGGGTCTGCTCTTCTGGAACGGCTTCATGCTCCGGATCCTGGGCGACAACGGCACCATCAACCTGGACAGCAACGGCCTCGTCGCCAAGCTGACCAGCTACTACTTCACCGATGTCGCCGCCGCCTACGCGCTCGCCATCGGCGTCACCGCCGTGTTCTTCCTCAGCTCCTTCTACGGCAACAAGCGCCGCGAGGCCGCGGGTGTGCCGTCCCGGCCGCTGAGCGAGACCGTCCTGCGCACCGCGCTGCTGGCGATCGTCGCCTTCGCCGTGGCGATCACCTACAACCAGTACAAGGGCCTTCCGCTGGCCGTGGTGATCTTCATCGCGGTGCTGCTGATCACGGACTTCGTGCTGCGCCGGACCGCGTACGGCCGGAAGATCTTCGCGCTCGGTGGCAGCGTCGAGGCCTCCCGGCGTGCCGGTATCAACGTGGAGATGGTGCGGATCTCGGTCTTCGCGATCTCCGGTACGTTCGCCGCCATCGGTGGTCTGTTCATCGCCTCGAAGATCGCCTCCGCCAACCAGGGCGCGGGCGCGGGTGACCTCCTGATGAACGCGATCGCCGCGGCGGTCATCGGTGGCACCAGCCTCTTCGGTGGTCGCGGTCGTACGTGGAACGCGCTGCTGGGTGTGCTGGTGATCGTGTCCATCCAGTACGGTCTGGCGCTGCAGGGCATCGCGTCGCCGATCCAGTACATGATCACCGGTGGTGTGCTTCTCGCCACGGTCGTCATCGACGCCGTCACCCGCAAGACGCAGAAGACGGCCGGTCGCGCGTAGCGGTCGCCGGGGCACTGCCCCACGCCCTTTGAACCTGTGCCCGGTGCCAATGGCGGTGCCGGGCACAGTCATGTCCGGGCGGAACATTAGACTCGACAGGCCCGGCAAAGCTCGAACAGCTCTACTGCAAGGAGGCACGGGTGCCGCTGCTGACCCGCATCAGGGGACCGCGCGATCTGGACCGGCTCAGCCTGGAGCAGCTGGACCAGCTGGCCGGCGAGATCAGGACCTTTCTCGTCGACGCGGTCTCCAAGACAGGCGGCCACCTCGGCCCCAATCTCGGTGTCGTGGAGCTCACCATCGCCCTGCACCGCGTCTTCGAGTCGCCGAAAGACAGGGTGCTGTGGGACACCGGTCACCAGTCCTACGTCCACAAGCTGCTCACCGGCCGTCAGGACTTCTCGAAGCTGAAGATGAAGGGCGGCCTGTCCGGCTATCCCTCGCAGGCCGAGTCCGAGCACGATGTGATCGAGAACTCGCACGCCTCCACGGTCCTCGGCTGGGCCGACGGTCTGGCGAAGGCCAACGAGGTGCTCGACAGGGACGACCACGTGGTCGCCGTCATCGGTGACGGCGCTCTCACCGGCGGCATGGCCTGGGAGGCGCTCAACAACATCGCGGACGCCAAGGACCGCCACCTGGTCATCGTCGTCAACGACAACGAGCGTTCGTACGCCCCCACGATCGGCGGCCTCGCGAACCACCTGGCGACCCTGCGCACCACGGACGGCTACGAGCGCTTCCTCGCCCGGGGGAAGGACCTCCTGGAGCGCACGCCGGTCGTCGGCAGGCCGCTCTACGAGACCCTGCACGGCGCGAAGAAGGGGCTCAAGGACTTCATCGCCCCGCAGGGCATGTTCGAGGACCTGGGCCTGAAGTACGTCGGCCCGATCGACGGCCACGACATCGAGGCCCTGGAGTCGGCGCTGGCCCGCGCCAAGCGCTTCGGCGGCCCGGTCATCGTGCACTGCCTCACCGAGAAGGGCCGCGGCTACCAGCCCGCGCTGCAGGACGAGGCGGACCGCTTCCACGCCGTCGGCAAGATCCACCCCGACACGGGCCTGCCGATCGCCTCCTCCGGCGCCGACTGGACCTCCGTCTTCGGCGAGGAGATGGTCAAGCTCGGCCAGGAGCGCAAGGACGTGGTCGCCATCACGGCCGCGATGCTCCAGCCGGTCGGCCTCGACAAGTTCGCCAAGGTCTTCCCCAAGCGGGTGTACGACGTCGGTATCGCGGAGCAGCACGCCGCCGTGTCCGCGGCGGGCCTGGCGACCGGCGGACTGCACCCCGTCTTCGCCGTCTACGCGACCTTCCTCAACCGCGCCTTCGACCAGGTCCTGATGGACGTGGCCCTGCACAAGTGCGGCGTGACGTTCGTGCTGGACCGCGCGGGTGTCACGGGGACGGACGGCGCCTCGCACAACGGCATGTGGGACATGTCGATCCTTCAGGTCGTGCCGGGTCTCAGGCTCGCCGCGCCGCGTGACGCCGACCAGGTCCGCGCCCAGCTGCGCGAGGCCGTCGACGTGACCGACGCGCCGACCGTGGTCCGCTTCTCCAAGGGCGCGGTCGGTCCGGCGGTGCCCGCGGTGGGCCGGATCGGCGGCATGGACGTGCTGCGTGAGCCGGGCACCGACGCGCCCGACGTGCTCCTCGTCTCCGTCGGCGCCCTCGCGCCGATGTGCCTGGAGATCGCCGGCCTCCTCGACCAGCAGGGCATCTCCACGACCGTCGTCGACCCGCGCTGGGTCAAGCCGGTCGACGAGGCCATGGCCCCGCTCGCCGAGCAGCACCGCGTGGTCGTCACCGTCGAGGACAACTCCCGGGTGGGCGGCGTGGGCTCGACGATCGCGCAGGCCCTGCGCGACGCGGGCGTCGACGTCCCGCTGCGCGACTTCGGCATCCCGCCGCGCTTCCTCGACCACGCCTCGCGCGCCGAGGTCATGGCGGAGATCGGCCTGACCGCACCGGACATCGCCCGTCAGGTCACCGGTCTCGTCTCCAAGCTCGACGGCCGCTTCCCGGGGGCCGCCGAGCAGGCGGTGGACTCGGTGGAGCCCGCCCGCGACTGACGTACCACTATCGAACGCAGGTCCATTGGGCCGGTCTCGCCACCCCGCACGGGTGGCGAAACCGGCCCATTTGCGTGAACCCGACCGCACAGGGGCATGCGCGGTACACGCCCCCTCGATCATGTCGAGGACACCCAGCGTGGAGGTAGGCCCGTGAGCAGCACCCTCTTCAGGACGAAGAAGGTCGAACAGTCGATCTTGGACACTGAGGAGCCGGAGCACGCACTCAAGAAGTCGCTGTCGGCTCTGGATCTCACCGTCTTCGGCGTCGGTGTCATCATCGGGACCGGCATCTTCGTCCTCACCGGCAAGGTCGCCAAGGAGAACGCGGGCCCCGCGGTCTCGCTGGCGTTCGTCGTCGCGGGTGTCGTCTGCGCCCTGGCGGCGCTGTGCTACGCGGAGTTCGCCTCCACGGTCCCGGTGGCGGGGTCCGCGTACACCTTCGCGTACGCCTCGCTCGGTGAGCTGCCCGCCTGGATCATCGGCTGGGACCTGGTGCTGGAGTTCGCGCTCGGTACGGCGGTGGTGGCCGTCGGCTGGTCGGGGTACGTGCGCTCGCTCCTGGACAACGCGGGCTGGCATCTGCCGGGCTATCTCAGCGGGCGTGAGGGGTCCTCCGGGTTCGGCTTCGACATCCTCGCCGCCGCGCTGGTGCTGGTGCTCACCGCGATCCTCGTCATCGGCGTGAAGCTGTCCGCCCGCGTCACCACGGTCGTCGTCGCCGTCAAGGTCACCGTCGTGATGATCGTGATCATCGCGGGCGCCTTCTTCATCGTGGGCGACAACTACACGCCCTTCATCCCCAAGGCGCAGGCCCAGGAGGCGGGCGGCAGTCTCAAAGCCCCGCTCGTCCAGCTCATCTTCGGCTACACACCCACCAACTTCGGCGTGATGGGCATCTTCACCGCCGCCTCCGTCGTCTTCTTCGCCTTCATCGGCTTCGACGTGGTGGCGACGGCCGCCGAGGAGACCAAGAACCCGCAGCGGGACATGCCGCGCGGCATCCTGGGCTCGCTCTTCATCTGCACCGCTCTCTACGTGGCCGTGTCGATCGTCGTCACCGGCATGCAGAGGTACGACCGGCTGTCCATCGACGCCCCGCTCGCCGACGCTTTCAAGGCGACCGGGCACCCCTGGTTCGCGGGCGTCATCAGCTTCGGCGCCGCCGTCGGTCTGACCACGGTCTGCATGATCCTGCTGCTCGGCCAGACCCGGGTCTTCTTCGCGATGAGCCGCGACGGACTGCTGCCGCGGTTCTTCTCCCGGGTCCACCCCAGGTTCCGCACCCCGCACCGGCCGACCATCCTGCTCGGTGTGATCATCGCGATCGTGGCGGGCTTCACCAGCCTCAGCGAACTGGCCGAACTGGTCAACATCGGTACGCTCTTCGCCTTCGTCGTCGTCGCGATCGGCGTCGTCATCCTCCGCCACACCCGCCCCGACCTGCACCGCTCCTTCCGCACCCCGCTGGTCCCGCTCGTCCCGATCGTCTCCGTCCTCGCCTCGCTCTGGCTGATGCTCAACCTGCCGGCCGAGACCTGGCTGCGGTTCGCGGTCTGGATGGTGATCGGCTTCGTCGTCTACTTCCTGTACAGCCGCTCGCACAGCCGTCTCGAGCGGCACGACGGGACGACCGAGGCCGCGGTGCACCCGCCGCGCCCCAACACCGAGTAATCGGCCGCTATTGATGCTCCGGCCCCGTATGTCCCGCTTCGGCGGAGACCGCGGGGCCGGATAGCGTGCACCGTATGCTCGCCGGGCTCCTGGAAACACCACGCTCCGCAGCCGCGTCACGGATGTCGGGCCCCGGCTACTGGAGACGTCTGCTGCCGGTCCTCGGGGTGCTGGTCTGTCTCACCCGGGCCCCCTCCTTCGTACGGCCGCTGTGGAACCCCGACGAGGGCTATCTCGCCGTACAGGCGCGGATACTGGCGGGCGGGGGAGAGCTGTACGAGACCGTCGTGGACCGCAAGCCGCCGCTCGTGCCGTGGCTGTACGAGGCGGCGTTCGCGGTGTTCGGCTCCGGTTCGCTGACCTCCGTGCGCGTCCTCGCGATCGTGGCCCAGTTGTCGACCGCCGTGCTGCTGGCCTCGCTGGCCCGGCGTCGCTGGGGCGATCCGGCCGGGCGCACGGCCGGGGTGCTGTACGTGCTGGTCTCGATCGGGCTCAACCCCGAGGACGCGCAGGCGGCGACCTTCGAGGTGTTCATACTGCCCTGCACGGCGGCCGCGATGTGGTGCGCCGACCGGTGCCGCTGGGGCGCCGCGGGGGTCGCCGTGGCGTGCTCCTTCCTGACCAAGCAGACCGGCGGGGTGGTGCTCGTGCCGGTGCTGTGGATGTTGTGGCGGCAGGAGACGCCGCCTCGAAAAGGCCTGCTGTGGCTGGGAGTCGGCGTGGTCACCCCGGTCCTCGGTGCGGCGCTGCTGACCACCCCGGCGGGTTTCCTGTTCTGGACGGTCACCGGTTCGGGTGCCTACGTCTCCTTCACGGGCTCCGAACTCCGCGTACTGTCAAGGGGGTTGACCAACACGGGGATCCTCGCGGCGGCCTGCGCGGGCCTGATCCCGCCGATCCTGCGGGCGTTGCGCGTGGCTCGCACCGGCGCGACCGAACTCTGGCTGTGGCTCGGCTCGTCGGCGGTGGCGGTCCTGGTCGGCTTCCACTTCTTCGGCCACTACTACCTTCAACTCATCCCGTCCGTAGCCCTGTTGGCGACGGCCGCGCTCCAGGTCCTGCCCCGCGACCGCCTGGTGACCGCCGTCTTCGCCTCGGTCGGCTGCTGCGCGCTGTTCCTGGCCTGGGGTCTGCTCGCGCCGCGGCCCGAGCTCGGCCACGCCCAGCGCCTCGCCGCGGCCCTGGACCACCGCACGGATCCCGGGGACCGCGTCCTCGTGTGGGGCATACACCCGGAGACGTACTGGCTGGCGAACCGGACCCCCGCCAGCCGCTATCTGACCGCCGGGCTCCTCACCAACTACAGCGGGGGCCGCGACGGTCCCCAGGTGGGCGAGAAGTACGCCGTCGAGGGCGCCTGGCCGGTGTTCCGCGAGGAACTGACGGCCCACCCACCGGCCCTCGTCGTCGACGACTCCCGGGGCAAGCCGTACACCCCGGACCGGGTGAGCTCGCTGCGCCGGCTGCTGGCCGCGGGGTACGAGGAGGCGGGCACGGTGGACGGGGCGGTGCTGTACGCCCGCGCGGGGCGGCCGGACTGACGCCGGGGCCGCGCCGCGCACGCGGCTCGCCCCACCCGCTCGCCCCGGGCTCGCCCACCCGCTCGCCCGCTGATCTGTTCGGGCCCAGCGGTCGCGCGCCGGCTCAGGAGGGCCCCCGTACGGTCCGGGGTCCCGCCACCTCCGCGCCCGACTCGGTGACCCTGCGCCGCAGTTCACGGTCCGCCGTGATGACCAGGACGGGGCGGTCACCGGCCTCGGTCACCACCTCCACGATGCGGTCGTCGCCGCTGCCGGTTGCCGCCACGACCCGGACACCGGGGACGGACTCCACACCCTTGGCCGCGCCCTCCACCACGAGGACCAGCTCCACCGGACCCTCGTGCCCGCGCAGTCCGTCCCGGGCGAGCCGGTCCCGCAGCCGCTCCGCGGCACCCCGGCGGTCGCGCCACCAGCCGTCGGGGACGGAGCCGACGACGTTGGCGGCGTCGATGATCACGAGCAGAGGCTGGTCGGTCATCCGGCCAGCATCACACGAGCAGCCTGGGGACATCCGTTGGGACAGTCGTTTGAACGGCCGTCACGCGGGCTTGAGGAAACGTTCATCCTATGATGGGGCGCGCTCGGCCTCCCGCGTGCCCGCACGCGGAGGCGGCAGGGGAGCCGCGCCGAGTGTCATGGGAAAGGGCAGGTCACGTCATGCGGACCAGATCCGGGCGCGCTGCCGTCCGGGGCAGAGCGAGGGTCGACGCCGACGCACCCGGGGGAGCCGGGCGGCACGTGGCGGACACCGTGGTCGGCGGCCCCTGGCTGGTCCTCGGCAAGGACGGCAGACTCAGCGCGTACGCCCACGGCCGTGCGGGGCTGCTGCGCTGGACCGAGGCCCGGCGGGGCGGCTCGCGGTGGACGGGCCCGGACGTCTTCCCGGCGGCCGATCTGACGTGGGTGTCCGTGGCCCAGGGAGCCGACGGTTACGTCCACTTCCTCGGCCGGCGCGAGGTCCGCAAGGGGGACGGACCGCCCGCCGTCGAGATCGTCCACGCCATCCAGTACCAGACCGACCGCCCCGTCACCGAGTGGCGCTCGCTCGGCAATCCGCACAAGGACCGGGACAAGGCGGCGCGGCTCGGCGTGCCGTCCGCAGCGGTGAGCCCGGACGGCACGGTGCATGTCTTCGTGCGCAACGCCGGGGGCGGTGTGATGCTGCGCCGGGAGCTGCCGGGCGGCAAATGGGGCCCCTGGACCGACCTCAAGGGCAGCCGCGTACAGGATCCGGTGGCCGCGGTGGTCCATCCCTCCGGTCGTGTGGAGGCGATGGCCGGGGGTGACGGCTGTGTCATGCGCTGGGTCCAGGAGGAGCCCGGCGGGGACTTCCGGCAGGCCCTCAACATCCCGCTCGCGGTGGCTCCCGGCAGCGCCGTCGCACTGGCGACCGGGCCCGACCGGGCGACGTACTACTGGACCGACCCGGCCACCGGCGGGATCGTCGCGCACCGGCCGGGGAGTTGGGTGATCCCGCTGGGCGGCGC
This sequence comes from Streptomyces sp. NPDC107454, assembly GCF_055582885.1. Taxonomy (NCBI): domain Bacteria; kingdom Bacillati; phylum Actinomycetota; class Actinomycetes; order Kitasatosporales; family Streptomycetaceae; genus Streptomyces; species Streptomyces sp. NPDC107454. Next base: position 42,815 of record NZ_JBVJPA010000025.1, read on the forward strand.
GCCGGCCGGGGAACCCGTGGTGGCACTCCGCGCGGTCCTCGACGGCTACGACTGCACGGTGCTGGCCCATCGCGACTTCGACGGTCAGCTCATGCTGGCCGCCTGCGGCACGGAGAACGAGCAGGCCGGGCTGTGGTGGTCACCCACCGGCGAGCGCGGCGTGGGCGCACCGGCGGCGGCCCTCGACGCCTACGGGCGGGTCGTGCTCGGGATGATCGGCGCGGACGGTGCGATGTGCGTTGCGCGGCAGAACGGTGACGGGGGTCTGGTGATGGCCCCGTCCATCCGCCTCTGACGGCGCCACCGACGGAGTGCCACCGGCGGAGTGCCGCGGGCGGGCTGGGCCCGATCGGCCGGACCTGGCGGAGTGCCGCTGGCGGGCTGGGCGCGATCGATCGGACTTGGCGGAGTGTCACCGGCGGGCTGGGCCTGATCGGCCGGACTTGGCGGAGTGTCACCGGCGGGCTGGGCCTGATCGGCCGGACTTGGCGGAGTGTCACCGGCGGGCTGGATCCGATCGACCGGACCCGACCGACCGCCACCCACGGACCGCCGCCGAAGGACCGGCACCCAAGACCTGGACCGGGCGTGCGCTTCGAGTGGCTCGGGCTGGGCGGGTTCCGCAACGCACCGGGCCCCGCGCAGAGTCCGGCCCGTTGTCCAGCTCCTGGCGTTGTCGCCGCAGGGCGTCGGGAGGGTCGGCCGGTGCGGGGCCCGCACGCCGTCCGTCAGGACTTGGTGCCGCCCGTCGCGGGTGACTGCTTGGCCGACTCGGGGACGGTCTCGTCCTCGCGCAGGGCCTTCCAGAGTCGGCCGGCCTGCGGCTGCGCGGCGACGACCCGGTTGGGGTCCTGGGTGTCGTACTGGACGGGCAGCATGATCGTTTCCATGCTGGCGGGGTCGATGGCCTTCAGGCTGCCCCCGTACTTGGCGAGCTTGGTGAGGGAGCCCAGGCCGGAGTCGGTGGTCAGCGCCTTGGTGGCGGAGCTGGCGATGTCGTACAGCTTCGTCGGGCTGCCCAGCACGTCCTGGCGCTTGACCTCGGCGAGCACGGCGAGCATGAACTTCTGCTGGAGCCCGATGCGGCCGAGGTCGCTGCCGTCGCCGTAGCCGTAACGGGTGCGGACGAGCTTGAGGGAGTCGGTCCCGTCCAGGTGGTGGGTGCCCGCGGTCAGGTCGAGGCCGGTCTTGGAGTCCTTGATCGCCTCGTCGAGCTTGATCGTCACCCCGCCGAGTGCGTCCACGAGGTCCTTGAACCCGGCGAAGTCGATCTCCATGTAGTGGTCCATGCGGATGCCCGAGATCGACTCGACGGTCTTCACCACGCAGGTCGGACCGCCCAACGAGTAGACCGAGTTGAACATCACGCGCTTCGCCGCGGGCAGTTGTCCGCCGGAGGCGGTGGTGCAGGCGGGGCGGCTGACGAGCGTGTCGCGGGGGATGCTCACCGCGGTCGCGCGCGAGCGCCCCTCGGGTATGTGCACCACCAGCGCGGTGTCGGAGCGCGCGCCGCTCACCTTCCCGGTGTTGAGGGAGGCGTTGGCGCCGGACCGGGAGTCCGAGCCGAGCACCAGCAGATTCTGGCCACTGGTCGGCACCTTCTCGGGGCGGTCGTCCCCGAGCGCCTTGTCGATGTCGACGTCGGAGAGGTTCGAGTTGAGGCTCTCGTACATCCACCAGACCGTTCCGCCCGCCCCCAGCAGGACGACGGCCAGGCCCAGGGCGATCCAGCGCCACACCCGGCGGCGCCGCGGCGGCTTGCCGTCGCGCTTCGACGGCGCGCGCCTGGATCTACGGGGGCCCGACTCCGTCTCCGTCAGGGCGTGCGTCATTCCGCGGTGTCCTCTCGCTGCCGGCTCGGTGCCGAAAATCGAACGGGGGAGGGCACGAGTGGGGGGAGAGGCCGAGCCCGAAGCGGCTCACGTGCCGCGATGTGGCTGAACTATAGACCGACTTTCGAACAAGCTCGGCGGCGGTCGATTCATGAGGGCGTTACCGGAGGTTCACGCCGGGCATGGACAGCTGTGTGTCTTCTGTCATTTGTGATCACTGTTGACAGTTGATGATTCACCTAGTGATGATGTGCCAGACCTGTGAAGGTTAAAACTTTGGTGTGAATGGCGCCGTCGCTGTTGACGGTGTGGACGCGGTCGCGGATTCGAGCCGGGGGGCACGAGGGCGGGCGACCGTGAAGGTGCTCGCCGTCGGTTTCCGGCCAGGCGAGGAATGAGGAGGGTGGCTGTGCCGCTGCATGCGTCTGCCCATGAGGGGCAGCGGGTGTGACGACCGTTTCCGACCCCGCCGTCCATCGGGCGGTGGGTGACTCCGGCGGTGCCTCGGGGGCTCGCACCGGTGCCGCCGGGCAGGCCTCCGCCCGGCCGGGGCACACCGCGCCCGACCCCGAACGGGGCGACGTCTACGTCGAGCCCGGCCTGACCCCGCTCGGTGCCCGCGAGGCGAACCGCAGTGCCCTCACCGCGCTGCTCGCCTCCGCCGGCGTCGGGTACTTCGCGGTGCGCGGCATCTCGGACCACGGCACCGTCGTCGCCGTCGCCGAGGAGGACCGCGAGCGGGTGCTCGGTGTGCTGTTCCGGGGACTGAGCCAGTACCCGGGACACCTGAGCGTCACCGATCCCGACAGGCCCCGCCAGGCCCGCCCGGTCTCCTCGCGCGACCCGAAGGCCTGGCGCGAGGTCGCCACCGCGCGCATCCTCCAGGTCAGCTGGTCGCGCACCGACCCCGGCCGCCATCTGCTGCTCGGCCACGAGTACGGCTGCGCGATCGAGTTCTGGCAGCGTCAGGGCACCCATCTCGTGGCGCCCCGCGCCAACCGCGTCACCTGGGCGGTCGCCGCCGACGGCGTGAACGTCCTGGGCGCCGCCCGGCTGTTCAGCCGGTTCGTGTCGGACTGGACCGAGCGCCGCCTCGCGCCCGCGCTCGCCACCCGGCCCGAGTTCCTGGTGAACTGCGCCGACGACATCGCGTTCCCCGTCGACGCCGTCTACACCTGGGTGGACGGCAACGATCCCGCCTGGAAGCAGCGCAAGGCGCAGGCGAAGGGCGAAGTCTACCACGCGGAGTCGGCGAGCGACGCGCGCTTCATCAGCCGCGACGAGCTGCGCTACTCGGTGCGCTCGCTGCATCTGTTCGCGCCCTGGATCCGCAACGTCCACATCGTCACCGACGACCAGGTCCCGGACTGGCTGCGCGAGGACCTGCCGGGTGTGCGCATCGCCACCCATCGTGAGATCTTCCGCAACCCCGCGGACCTGCCCACCTTCAACTCGCACTCGATCGAGAGCCAGCTCCACCACATCGAGGGGCTCGCCGAGCACTTCCTGTACTTCAACGACGACATGTTCATGGGCCGCCCGGTGGCGCCGCACGCCTTCTTCACCCCGAGCGGCACCGCGCGCTACTTCCCCTCCCGCAACCGCATCCCGCAGGGGCCGGTCGTCGCGACCGACACCCCGGTCGACGCGGCCTGCAAGAACAACCGCGCGCTACTGAAAAAACGTTTCGGCAGGGTGATCACCCAGCCCATGGAACACATCCCGTACGCCCTGCGCCGCAGTGCGATGGAGGAGGCCGAACGGGACTTCCCCGAGGCCTGGGCGCGGACTTCCGCGAGCCGCTTCCGCGCGATGACGGACCTCTCACCGACCTCGTCATTCGCGCTCTACTACGCGGCGCTCACCGGACGGGGCCAGCCGGGCTCCATGCCCTTCACCTATCTGCAACTGGCCGTGCCCGACCTGGCCGACCGGCTGCAACGACTGCTCGACGGCAGGGACCAGGACACCTTCTGTCTCAACGACGCCTTCTCCACACCCGAGGACATCGAAGCCCAGCAGGAACTGCTGGACGGATTCCTCAACGCCTACTTCCCCACCCCGAGTCCCCACGAGATCAGCCCAGACCCCACCGGTCCCCACGAGCGATGAAACGGAGTTCATGACGTGTCCGACCCGACGTCGATGAGCTCCGCGGCCCACGTCTACAAGCGACTCGTCCCCCAGCCGCTGCGCTCCGCCGCGGCCGGCACCGTCCCCCTGCGGGTCCGCCGCAAGGTCAAGCGCGGCCTCGCCCGGACCCTCGGCCGCCGCGAGGCACGGCTGCACCGACGTGCCCTGCGCCGGGTGCGCAAGGCGGAGTTCGGGCACTCCGAGCGCCGGATCACCGCCCCCGACGGGCGGGTGGGCCACGTCCACACCGGCCTGACGATCGACCTCGCCCGCCGCCTCGACCACGACCTTGTCACCTTCGCGCTGGACGCAGCCGACATCCCGTGGTTCGCGGTGCCCGCGCTCGACGACCGCCGGATCTGCCTGGCCGTGGAACAAAGCGACAAGGGCGCCGTACGCCGTGCCCTGCGCGCGTTGATGGAGGAGCACACCGGATACGTCGTCTCGGTGTCCCCCGCGAAGAGCGACACCGAGACCGTCCCGGCCAGCCATCTGAAGGCCTGGAAGCACTTCGGCAAGGCCAAGGTGATCCGCCTGACCTGGCTGCGCACCGAGCCCACCGAGAACCTGTGGGTCGGTGAGGACCAGGGCATCGAGATCGAGTTCTGGACCGTCAACACCGACCTGCCCCAGGAACGGCTGGCCGGACCGCGCCCCAACCGGGTCCAGCGCACCGTCCCGAGCGACGCGCTCGGCATCGAGATCGGACTCGACCGGCTCTCCGGGTACTGCGACATCGACGGCGACATGGACCCGACGATCACGCTAGAGACCTTCGACATCCCCCGGCTGGAAGAGATCACCTTCCCCGTCGACGCGGTCCTCCTGTGGCAGGACCCCACCCCCTGGGGCGAGGAACTGCTGCGCGCCGCGCTGCGCTCGCTGCACCAGTACGCGCCCTGGGCCGACGTCGTCCACGTGCTCGCCGAGGCGCCGCTGCCGGGCTGGCTGCGCGCCGACGACCGGCTCGACATCGTCCGTGCGGCGCCGGGCGCCGAACGGGCCCTGCACCAACTGCCGGACCTCGCGGACCACTTCCTGCTGCTGCGCCCGGGCGCCCTGATCGGCCGCCCGGTCCGCCCCTTCGACTACTTCACCCCGCACGGCGCGACCCGCCCCCGGCGCGGCCCCTGGAACGCCGAGGAGTCCTTCGCCCCGTGGACCCGCGCCGCCTACACGGCCACCGGCCGCGTCACCGCGCACGGCTACACCGCGGGCCCCCAGCCCTACCACCGCGACACCCTCGCCCGGCTCGCGGCGGCCGGCACCACCCCGCCCGAACCCGCCGACGGACAGCGGCTGCCCGCCGTACCCGGCACCCACCCCATGGACGGGCTCGTCCACCACTTCGGGTACGTCGCCGGACTCGCCGACCCCTCCGGCGAGGCGTCCGTGCTGCTGCACGCGGCCCTGCCCGGGATCGAGAACCGTCTGGAGCGACTCCTCGTCCGCCGGGACACCCAGCAGATCCACCTCTTCGGCCTGGGCTCCGAAGAGGCACACCATCGGGGCGGCACCGACGCCGTCCACCACTTCCTCCGCCGCTACTTCCCCGTCGCCTCCGCCTTCGAGCACGGGGAACCCGAAGACCCGGACACGCATTCGTGAGCACTGGCAACCCCGAGGCATCCGCCGCGGTCGGGGTGTACCGCACCCTGGTCCCCACCGGCCTCAGACGCCGGATCGCACGGCGCGTGCCGATGCGGCTGCGCATGGCCCTCAAGCAGCTGCTGCGCCGGCTCCAGTCCGTCACCCTGGGAGCCCGGCTCTTCCGGGGTCTGCGGGCCCGCCGCCGCTGGCCGCGGCTGTTCGGCGAGGGCGAGCGGCTCGCGGTGCTCCCCGGCCGGGGAGCGCAGATCGCCCTCGTACGCCCCACGGTGTCGCCGCTCGGACTGCGCGAGGCCAACCTCGAACTGGTGGCGACCCTGCTGGAGGAGGCGGGCGTCGACTACTTCGCGATCCGCGGCAACTCCGACTTCCGCTCCAGCCTGGCCGTCGCCGAGGCCGACCGCGACCGGGTCCGCGGAGCCCTGGACCGCTCCGCGCGCACCGGACCCGTCTACGTGAGCGCCTGCCACGGCGACAAGGCGACGGGCCGTACCGCGCTGTGCGGCTCCAGGCGCGGCCGGCACGTCACCCACGCCTCGCGGGTGCTGCGCGTCGGCATGGTGTGGAGCGACCCGAAGGGCTCCCTCGTCCTCGGCCTGGAGTACGGCTGCGACATCGAGTTCTGGCAGCCGAGCGAAGGGCGTCTGGTGGCCCCCCGCCCCAATCGGGTCACCGAGGACGTCGCCCCCGACGAGCCCCGGGTCACCATCCCGGTCAGCCGGCTCACGGGCTTCGCCGCCCTGCACACCCGCCGCACCCGCGCGGTGCGCACCATCCGGCCGTGCGCCGACGCGCTCCCCGAGGACGTGCGCTTCCCGATCGACGTCGTCTACACCTGGGTGGACGGCAACGACCCCGCCTGGCAGCAGCGGCGCGCCGCGTTCGGACACGGCGGCTATCACACCGAGTCCGCCAACGCGGCCCGCTACATCAGCCGCGACGAACTGCGCTACTCACTGCGCGCGCTGGAGCAGAACGCCCCCTGGGTCCGCCATGTCTACGTGGTGACGGACCGCCAGCGCCCGGCCTGGCTCAACGACCGCCACCCGCGCGTCACCGTCGTCGACCACTCCGAGATCTTCGACGACCCCGGCGCGCTGCCCACCTTCAACTCGCACGCCATCGAGAGCCGGCTGCACCACATCAAGGGCCTGTCCGAGCACTTCCTCTACTTCAACGACGACATGTTCCTGGGCTGCCCCGTCACCCCCCAGGACTTCTTCCTCTCCAACGGCATGACCCGTACGTTCTTCTCGCCGTCCCAGGTGCCCCGCCGGGACCTCAGCCAGGGCGACCGCCCCGTCGACGCCGCGGGCAAGAACAACCGGCGCCTCATCCTGGACAACTTCGGCTCGGCCATCGTCCAGAAGCTGCGGCACGCACCCTACGCCCTGCGGCGCAGCGTCCTTCAGGAGATCGAGCGCGAGTTCGCCGACGCCCACCGGCAGACCTCGCTCAGCCGCTTCCGCAGCGCCACCGACATCTCCATCCCGTCCTCGCTCTACCACTACTACGCCTACTTCACCGGCCGGGCGGTGCCCTCGACCATCGGCTTCGCCTACCTCGACCTGGCGAAACCCGAGATCCAGCGGCGCCTGGGCATCCTGCTGGCCCGCCGCGACCGGCAGGCGTTCTGCATCAACGACACCCTCTCCGACGGCCAGGACACCGAACGCCAGACGGCCATGCTCAGACGATTCCTCGACGCGTACTACCCCGTGCCCAGCCCCTTCGAGCGGAAGGAACCCGAGATCCGGTGAAGATCTCCTTCCTCATCAACAACATCTACGGCATCGGGGGCACCAACCGCACGGTCATCAACCTCGCCGAGGCGCTCGCCGTCCGCCACGACGTGGAGATCGTCTCCGTCTTCCGGCGGGCGACCACCACCAAGTTCGAGATCTCGCCGCGGATCACCGTGCGCGCCCTCGTCGACCTGCGCCCCGGCTCCGCCGACCGCGGCGCCGCCGGCAGCGACGAACCGAGCGAAGTGGTGCCGCGCCAGGAGGAGTTCTACGCGCAGTACAGCAGGTTCACCGACGGGCGCATCATCCGCGACCTGCAGAAGACGGACGCCGACGTCGTCGTCGGCACCCGCCCCAGCCTCAACCTCTTCGTCGCGGCCCACACCCGCGACGGCGCGCTGCGCGTCGCCCAGGAACACATGACCCACCTGGCCATCCCGCCCGCCGTACGCGCGGAGATGGCCCGCGTCTACCCGCGCCTGGACGCCGTCACCACCGTCACGGAGGCGGACGCCCGGTCGTTCCTGGAGAACACCCCCATCCCCGGCATCCCCGTGGTGGGCATCCCCAACAGCGTCCCCCAGCCCGCCGTACCGCCCTCCGACTGCGCGCACAAGGTCGTCGTCAGCGCCGGCCGCATGCACCACATCAAGCGCTACGACCTCCTCATCCGCGCCTTCGGCATGCTTGCCGACGAGTTTCCCGACTGGCAGCTGCGCATCTACGGCGACGGCGGTGAGGCGGGCGAACTCCGCGCCCTGGTACGGGAGCTGGGCCTCGCCGGCCGCGCCCTGCTGATGGGCGGCTTCTCACCGATCGAGTCCGAGTGGGCCAAGGGGTCGATCGCGGCGGTCACCTCCAGCGCCGAATCCTTCGGCATGACCCTCGTCGAGGCCATGCGCTGCGGCCTGCCCGTCGTCTCCACCGACTGCCCGGTGGGCCCCCGGGAGATCCTCCGCGACGGCGAGGACGGCTTCCTCGTCCCGAACGGCGACACGGAGGCGATCGCCCAGGGCCTGCGCCGCCTCATGGCCGACGAGGCACTCCGCCGCGACATGGGCGCCGCCGCACTGCGCAACGCCGCCCGCTACGACCCCGCCGCCGTCGCCGCCCGCTACGTCGACCTCTTCGAGGACGCCGCCCGCCGCCGCGCCGCCGCCGTCCGCGGCTACCGCGCACCGGCGGGCCCCAAGGAGGCCGCCACCGCCCAGGTCACCGTGCCCCCGGTCTCCCTCGGCGCGGCCACCGTGGACGTCACCGCGGACGACGCGGGCTGGCTGCGGTTCGCCGCCGACGGTCCCGGCGAGGGGCGGCAGCGCTGGCAGTTCGTGCTGCGCCACAAACCCTCCGACGACGACCGCCGCCCCGACCTGCCGCTGCGCACCGTCCGCAGAACACTCGACAACGGCGGCACCCGCTACACGGCCGCCCTCACCCCGTCCGCCCTCGACGAACTCGGCGACGGACGCTGGCAGGTGACCATGCGCAGCCCGAAGTCGCCCATCGTGCACATGAAGGCCGGCCTGCGTGACACCCGGGCGCTCATCGACGCCCGCGCCCGCCTCATGGCCCGCCCGACGACCCGTTCCGTCGGCTGGAACCTCCCCTACGCCCAACCCAACGGCCGGCTGATGCTGCGCACCGTGCTGCGCCAGGAACACGCCGAGTGCACCTCGGTCGAGGTGACCGACACCGGCATCACCCTGGCGGGCGTCCTGTGCGGCGAGCGCCGGGTCGAGCCGGGCGCCCTCTTCGTCGTCAGCCGCCGGGGCCGGTACGCGAGGAACCTCACCGTTCCCGTCGAGATCCTGGGCCGCCAGGGGTTCCGCGCCGAGGTCCCCCTCCGCCGGATCGTGGACCTGCGCCTCGCGCGCTGGGAGGACTGGGACTGGTGGCTCCAGCCGAACCCCGCCGACCGCCGCAAGGTCCGCGTCTGCCACCTCCTCGAGGACTTCCCCGACGTCAAGGGCGCCTACGCCTATCCGTCCGTCCCGCTCGTCGGCGACGAGCCCTCCCCGTATGCCGTCGTCCACCCGGCACGCCCGGTGTGGGTACGGCCCTACTGCTCCGCCTCCGGAGCCATGGCCATGAATGTGGTGGACCGATGAACCCGACGACTCGCTCCCTCCTGCACATCGTCGCCCACCAGGACGACGACCTGTACTTCATGAACCCCGACCTCGTCAGATCCCTCCAGGACGGCGACCTCGTCACCACTGTCGTCCTCACCGCCGGCGAGGGCGACGGGATCAACGCCGACACCAACGACCCCGAACACGCCGCACTGCCACCGGACTTCACCGGCTACAGCACCGAGCGCGGCTGCGGACTGCGCTCCGCGTACGCCCGGATGGCGACCGGCGACCGCGACAGCCGCTGGGGCCGCGAACCCGTGGACCTCGTCCCGGGGTTCGCCGCCGAGCGGTTCACGCTCGTCGACCGGGACGGCGTGTGCCTGTACTTCCTCCAGCTCCACCAGGGTGCGCCCACCGACCGCGGCCGCACCCGGATCCACGAGCTGTGGGAGGGCGCCCTGCGCACCCAGGCCACGCTGCCGGTGCGCGGCTGCACGGTCGGCGAGGTGCAGCACGTCACCCGGGAACAGGTCGTCGGCGCGCTGACCGCACTGCTGGCCCACATCCGCCCCACCGTCGTACGGACCATGGACCCCGACCCCGAACACGACGGCGGCAAGGAGGAGTACGTCTGCTCCGACCACGTCGACCACACCGCCACCGCGCACTTCGCGATCGCCGCCCTCACCCGGCACCGCGAGGCGGGCCACACCCCGGTCGTCGAGCACTACCGCGCCTACGCCAACCGTTTCTGGGGCTACAACCTCGACTCGGCGGCGGTCTCGGAGAAGGCCGAGTACCTCGCCACCTACGCGGGCCTCGACGCACCCCAGGCCTGCCCGCACGGCACCTGTGAGCGGTGCGGCGACCGGCAGCTGGGTCCGAACCCCTTCCGCAGCACGCACATGCGAAGCGCCGCCTACCGCTACTCGCCCACGACCGACTGGCTGCGGCTGGGTCCCGACGGCCGGCTGAACGCCTTCGGGGTGCTCGCCGGACGGCTCGCCTTCTGGACGGAGACCGCCCCCGCGAGCGGCGAGTGGAAGGGCCCCTTCGTCCTGGGCGACGGCTGGCTCGCCCCCACCCTCGCCGTCACCGGAGTACCCGGCGGTCCCGCCGAACTCGTCGGCCTGCGCCGCCAGTCGGTGGTCGGCAGCGGGGTCACCGTCGATGTCGTCCACACTGTGCAGGATCGCGACGGCAACGGCTTCAGCGGCTGGCGGACCCTGGAGAACCCGGACTGGTCCCACGGCGACGGCCGCCGTCAGCGCGAGGTGGGCGTGCCGTCCGCCGCCGTCGACGGCATGGGCCGACTCCACGTGTTCGTGCGCGACTTCGCCCAGGGCATCAGCCTGCGACGCCGCGACACCACGGGCGCCTGGGCCCCCTGGGAGAGCCTCGGCGGTTCCTTCGTCCAGGACGCGGGTACGGCCCTGACCAGCGAGAACGGCACGGTGGAGCTGTACGTCCCCGGCAAGAACACCGTATGGCGCTGGTACCAGCCCGAACCCGGCGGCCCCTTCACCCTCGACGACACCCTCAAGACCGGCCGCCCCGCGACCGGTGGCGTCACCGCCGTCGACTCGGGCGCGGGCCGCACCTGCCTGTACTACCGGGAGGCCGGCACCCAGCAGGTCATGGCCTACCGCCGGCACGCCGACGGCCGGTGGCCCGGATCCGGCGCCGGGCTGGGCGGCCACGGAGGTACGGGCGCCGTGGCCGCGCTGTGGGCACCCGAACGCGGTGCGCGGGAGGCGTACCTGGCCCACCGGGGCAGCCGTGGCCGCCCCGTCGTGTCGCTGCCCGACCGCGACAAGGACATCTCCGGCACCCACTGGCGCGAGTCGGGCGACATGTTCACCCACGCCCCCGCGATGGCACGGGACGCCGCGGGCGCCGTCGTCCTGGCGGTCATCGGCACCGACGGGCGCCTGCACGTCCGCCGCCAGCTGTCGCCGGCCGCGGGCAGCCCCCTGGGCCCCTGGCGATGACGCGAGGGTCCCGGATTAAAGTGAACCGGTGAACGGCGAATGGCTCAGACGCGGTCGTGACGGCAGGCTCAGTGTGTACCTGCTGTCGGGCACCGCCGTCCACTGCCGGGCGGAGCGCGGCCCCGGCGGCCCCTGGGACCCACCGCGCACCGTCGGCGGCGAGCAGCGCCTGCACCCGGTCCTGGCCGTCGGCCAGGGCGCCGACGGCTACGCCCATCTCGTCTCCTGGCGCCCCACCGTGCCCGGCGAGTCCGGGCTCGTGCACACCACGCACTACCGGCCGCGGCTCGCCGCGCTCGACTGGCACTCGATCGGGCACCCCAACAAGACGGGGGACCGCACCGGTACGCCGGCCGTCGCGGTCGACGCGCAGGGACGCGCCCACGTCTTCGTGCGCAACAAGGGCGGCGGGGTCAGCATGGTCGCCCAGAAGGAGAAGGGCGGCTGGGATCCGTGGCGCGACCTCAAGGGCAGTGGCGTACGGGAGGATCTGGCGGCCGTGACGGGGGAGTCAGGGCTCGTCGAGCTGTACGCGGTCGTGGCGGACGGGATCGCCCACTGGCGCCAGGAGGAGCCGGGCAAGCAGCCGGTGCTCCAGGAGTCCCTGGAGACACCGGTACGTCCGGGCACCCTCCGCGCCCTCGCCACGTCCCCCTCCGCCACCACCCTGTTCTTCACCGACGAGGCGGGTGACGTGTGCGCGTGGCGCCCGGGCACCAAGCCTGTCGCCGTGCTCGCGTCGGCCGGTCCCGGCCCCGTCTCGGCGATCCGCTGTGAACTCGACGGCTACGACTGCACGTTGCTCGCGCAGCGGTCGGCGAGCGGTCGCGTCGTCTTCGCCGCGTATCCCACCGAGCAGGAGGCGGCGGGGGCGTGGTGGACCGAGTCGGGTCCCGGGCTTCCCGTCGGGGCCGAGGTGTCTCTCGCCGAGGACGAGGACGGGCGCGTGGTGGCGGCGACCCTGGCCCCGGGCAGCGAGGAACTCCTCCTCACCCGACGCAAGGACGAACCGGGCTTGGCCCTGGAGGCCTGGCACCCGCTGTAACAGAAACCGGGGGTGTGCCGGCCGCGCAGTTCCCCGCGCCCGTTTAGGGCGCCGGCGCGCATCTTGCGGCCCGTCCTGCGTTCGAGGACGAGGGAAACGACGGGTGCCCCGTACGCCGCGTTGGCGTACAGGGCACCCGGCGGACACAGCGGAGCGCTTACGCGGGGACGGAAGCCACCCCGGCGTCCAGGAACCGCTTGCCGGTCACTCGCTCGGAGACGCCCTCACGGTCCAGGTACGGAGTGATCCCGCCCAGGTGGAAGGGCCAGCCGGCACCGGTGATCAGGCAGAGGTCGATGTCCTGGGCCTCGGCGACGACACCCTCGTCGAGCATCAGACCGATCTCCTGGGCGACCGCGTCCAGGACACGGGCCCGCACCTGCTCCTCCGTGAGGACCACGTCGCCCTGCTTCAGGAGCGCCGCGACCTCGGGGTCCAGCTCCGGCTTCCCGGAGTCGTACACGTAGAAGCCGCGCTTGCCCGCCTTGACGACGGCCGCGAGGTTCGGGGAGACCGTGAAGCGGTCGGGGAAGGCCCGGTTGAGGGTCTCCGAGACGTGCAGACCGATCGCGGGGCCGACCAGTTCGAGCAGGACCAGCGGAGACATCGGCAGACCCAGCGGCTCCACCGCCTTCTCCGCGACCTCGACCGGCGTGCCCTCGTCGATGACGTTCTGGATCTCGCCCATGAAGCGGGTGAGGATGCGGTTGACGACGAACGCCGGGGCGTCCTTCACCAGCACCGCGGTCTTCTTCAGCTTCTTGGCGACGGCGAAGGCGGTGGCCAGCGAGGCGTCGTCGGTCTGCTCGCCGCGCACGATCTCCAGGAGCGGCAGGATCGCGACCGGGTTGAAGAAGTGGAAGCCGACGACCCGCTCGGGGTTCTTCAGCTTCGACGCCATCTCCGTCACCGAGAGGGAGGAGGTGTTGGTGGCGAGGATCGCGTGCGCCGGGGCGACCGCCTCGACCTCCGCGAACACCTGCTGCTTGACGCCGATCTCCTCGAAGACGGCCTCGATGATGAAGTCGGCGTCGGAGAAGCCCTCGGCCTTGTCCAGGACACCGGTCACCAGCGCCTTGAGGCGGTTGGCCTTGTCCTGGTTGATGCGGGACTTCGCCAGCAGCTTGTCGATCTCGGCGTGGACGTAGCCCACACCCTTGTCGACGCGCTCCTGGTCGATGTCCGTGAGGACGACGGGTACTTCGAGGCGGCGCAGGAAGAGCAGGGCGAGCTGCGAGGCCATCAGGCCCGCGCCCACGACGCCCACCTTGGTGACCGGACGGGCCAGGCTCTTGTCCGGCGCGCCCGCGGGGCGCTTGCCGCGCTTCTGGACCAGGTTGAAGGCGTAGATGCCGGAACGCAGTTCGCCGCCCATGATCAGGTCGGCGAGGGCGATGTCCTCGGCGTCGTAGCCCTTCTGCAGGTCGCCGTCCTTGGCCGCCGCGATGATGTCGAGGGCGCGGTACGCGGCCGGAGCCGCCCCGTGCACCTTGCCGTCGGCGATGAACCGGCCCTTGGCGACGGCCTGGTCCCAGGCCTCGCCGCGGTCGATCTCGGGACGCTCGACCGCGATGTCGCCCTTGAGGACGGACGCGGTCCAGATCAGCGACTGCTCCAGGAAGTCGGCGCCTTCGAAGAGGGCGTCGGCGATGCCGAGGTCGAAGACCTGCTTGCCCTTGAGCTGCTTGTTCTGGTTGAGCGAGTTCTCGATGATGACCGAGACGGCCTTGTCGGCGCCGATCAGGTTCGGGAGCAGTGTGCAGCCGCCCCAGCCCGGGACCAGACCGAGGAAGACCTCGGGGAGGGAGAAGGCCGCGATGGCCTTCGACACCGTGCGGTACTGGCAGTGCAGACCGACCTCGACGCCGCCGCCCATCGCCGCGCCGTTGTAGTAGGCGAAGGTCGGGACCGCGATGCCCGCGAGGCGCTTGAAGACCTCGTGGCCGCCCTTGCCGATGGCGAGCGCGTCGTCGTGGTTCTTGAGGAGCTCGACGCCCTTCAGGTCCGCGCCGACCGCGAAGATGAACGGCTTGCCGGTGACGCCGACACCGACGATCTCGCCGGCCGCGGCCTCCGCCTCCACCTGGTCGATGGCGGTGTTGAGGTTCGCCAGCGACGCCGGGCCGAAGGTGGTCGGCTTGGTGTGGTCGAAGCCGTTGTCAAGGGTGATGAGCGCGAAGCGCCCGGCACCGAACGGCAGGTCGAGGTGGCGTACGTGCGCGGACGTCACGACCTCGTCGGGGAACAGCTCGGCCGCACCCTTCAGGAGTTCAGCGGTGCTCACTTGTTGCCTCCGGCGTCCTTGTGGTGCGGGTTCTCCCAGATCACCGTGGCGCCCATGCCGAAGCCGACGCACATGGTGGTGAGGCCGTAACGGACCTCCGGCTGCTCCTCGAACTGGCGGGCCAGCTGCGTCATCAGACGTACGCCGGAGGAGGCGAGCGGGTGACCGAAGGCGATGGCGCCGCCGTACTGGTTGACGCGCGCGTCGTCGTCCGCGATGCCGTAGTGGTCGAGGAAGGCCAGCACCTGGACGGCGAAGGCCTCGTTGACCTCGAAGAGGTTGATGTCCTCGATGGACAGACCCGCCTTGGCGAGGGCCTTCTCCGTCGCCGGGATCGGGCCGTAGCCCATGACCTCCGGCTCGACGCCCGCGAAGGCGTACGAGACGAGCCGCATCTTCACCGGCAGGTTGTGCTCGCGGGCGAAGTCCTCGCTCGCGATGATCGAGGCGGTGGCGCCGTCGTTCAGACCGGCCGCGTTGCCGGCGGTGACCCGGCCGTGCACGCGGAACGGCGTCTTGAGCCCGGCCAGGTTCTCCAGCGTGGTGCCCGGACGCATCGGCTCGTCGGCGGTGACCAGGCCCCAGCCGGTCTCACCGACCTCCGCGTTGGTGTTGCGCACCGAGATCGGCACCAGGTCCTGCTGGATCTTGCCGTTGGCGTACGCCTTGGCGGCCTTCTCCTGCGAGCGCACGGCGTACTCGTCGGCGCGCTGCTTGGTGATGTGCGGGTAGCGGTCGTGCAGGTTCTCGGCGGTCATGCCCATGAACAGGGCGGACTCGTCGACCAGCTTCTCGCTGACGAACCGCGGGTTCGGGTCCACGCCCTCGCCCATCGGGTGGCGGCCCATGTGCTCGACACCACCGGCGATGACGGCGTCGTACGCACCGAAGGCGATGGAGCCCGCGGTGGTGGTGACGGCGGTCAGCGCGCCCGCGCACATGCGGTCGATGGAGTAGCCGGGGACCGACTGCGGCAGCCCGGCGAGGATGCCCGCGGTCCGCCCCAGGGTCAGACCCTGGTCACCGATCTGCGTGGTCGCGGCGATGGCGACCTCGTCGATCTTCTTCGGGTCGAGGCCCGGGTTGCGGCGCAGCAGCTCCCGGATGGCCTTCACGACGAGGTCGTCGGCGCGGGTCTCGTGGTAGATGCCCTTCGGGCCCGCCTTGCCGAACGGGGTGCGGACGCCGTCGACGAAGACGACGTCCCTGACGGTACGAGGCACGATGGCTCTCCTCCAGATGCGGGATGGCACTGCTGCGCGTCGCACGCGACTGAGCGCGCGCTCACCCCGTCATGCTACTTGCGAGTAACCACCCTGCCCAGTCCCGACGACGGGAGCGGCGAACGTCACATCCGCCGATCGTCCCCGCTCGGGCACGGACATCGTCTCGATCTCCGGCCCGTTCCTCTGTGCGCCATCCGGGGATCTTGGCGTGATCTCGCCGTCGCTCTTCCCTTCAAGAACCCCTTCAGGCGACTACGCACCCTTAACGGCCAGCGCATCCACCAGTACCGGTGTGACCAACTCCACCTGCCACGCCCGAGCCCCGTACCCGGCGAGCGCGGCCGAAACCGACTCGGCGTCGGCGCCGGCCGGCGGCTCCCAGCACACCCGCCGCACCGTGTCCGGAGTGATCAGGTTCTCCTGCGGCATGTTGAGCTGCTCGGCCAGCGCCGACACGGCGGCCCGCGCCGCGGAGAGCCGGGCGGCGGCGGCCGGGTCCTTGTCGGCCCAGGCGCGCGGCGGCGGAGGCCCGGTGACGGGCTGCCCCGGCTGCGGCAGCTCGGCGTCCGGCACTGCCTTCGCGCGGTCCACGGCGGCCTGCCACTGCTCCAGCTGGCGCCGCCCCATCCGGTGCCCGAACCCGTTCAGCGCGGCGAGCGCGTGCACATTGGCCGGAAGGGAGAGCGCGGCCTCCACGATGGCCCCGTCCCCCAGCACCTTGCCGGGCGAGATGTCCCGGCGCTGGGCGATCCGGTCCCGGGCCTCCCACAGCTCCCGTACGACCGCCATCTGCCGACGGCGGCGCACCTTGTGCATCCCGGATGTCCGGCGCCAGGGGTCCTTGCGCGGCGGCGCGGGCTCGGCCTGCGCGATCGCGTCGAACTCCTGTCGGGCCCAGTCCAGCTTGCCCTGCCGGTCGAGCTCCTTCTCCAGGGCGTCGCGCAGGTCGACGAGCAGTTCCACGTCGAGCGCGGCGTAGCGCAGCCACGGCTCCGGGAGCGGGCGCGTGGACCAGTCGACCGCGGAGTGCCCCTTCTCCAGTACGAAGCCGAGCACGCTCTCGACCATCGCGCCCAGGCCCACTCGGGGGAACCCGGCCAGGCGTCCGGCCAGCTCGGTGTCGAAGAGCCGCGTCGGCACCATGCCTATCTCCCGCAGACACGGCAGGTCCTGGGTGGCGGCGTGCAGCACCCATTCGACGCCGGAGATGGCCTCGCCGAGCCCGGAGAGGTCGGGACAGGCGACGGGGTCGATCAGCGCGGAGCCGGCGCCCTCGCGGCGCAGCTGCACCAGATAGGCGCGCTGGCCGTATCGGTACCCGGACGCGCGTTCGGCGTCCACGGCCACGGGGCCGGAGCCGGCGGCGAAGGCCGCGATCACCTCGGCGAGCGCGGTCTCGTCGGCGACGACGGGCGGAATGCCCTCTCGGGGCTCAAGCAAAGGGATCGGCGCCGATTCGACGTCGTCCGGAGGGCCGCCTCCGGTGGTTCGCAGTGAGCTGTCTTCTGCGGTCTCTTGGGCGTCGGTCACCTGTCAAGGGTATCTGTGTATGGACCACGCCCGCCGACGGAACGTTCCGTCGGCGGGCGTAGGAGGGTCGTAAACCAGTCAGGTCGGTGAATGTTCCGGTCCGGTGGGGGTGTGTCCCCGTTTCAGTGGATGATCCCCGTCCGCAGGGCGACCGCCACCATCCCGGCGCGGTCGCCCGTGCCGAGCTTGCGGGCGATGCGGGCGAGGTGGCTCTTGACGGTCAGCGCGGACAGGCCCATGGAGACGCCGATGGCCTTGTTCGACTGGCCCTCGGCGACGAGCCGGAGCACCTCGACCTCTCGGCCGGAGAGCTCGCGGTAGCCGCCCGGGTGGCTCGGGGCACCCGGGGGGCGGCGGTGCATACGGGCGGCGGCCGAGCCGATCGGCGCGACACCGGGTCGGGTGGGGAGCCCGACGTTCGTACGGGTGCCGGTGACGACGTAGCCCTTGACGCCGCCCGCGAGGGCGTTGCGCACGGCACCGATGTCGTCGGCGGCGGAGAGGGCGAGGCCGTTGGGCCAGCCCGCGGCTCGGGTCTCGGACAGCAGGGTGAGCCCGCTGCCGTCGGGCAGGTGGACGTCGGCGACACAGATGTCGCGCGGGTTGCCGATTCGGGGACGGGCCTCCGCGACGGACGACGCCTCGATGACGTCGCGCACTCCGAGCGCCCAGAGGTGGCGGGTGACGGTGGATCGGACCCGTGGGTCGGCCACGACCACCATGGCGGTCGGCTTGTTCGGGCGGTAGGCGACCAGGCTTGCGGGCTGCTCGAGGAGAACGGACACCAGGCCTCCTGGGGGTGCGGGACGGGGACCGGCTGTGGGGATGAAGCCGGGGCGAACCGTGCTTTCAAGGTCACAGACGTCTTCGGCATCAAACCCGTCCGCCTTTAGAGAATGATCACGATTTGGTGAGTAATAATCCGTTCAATTCGGACACGCGATCGATCATCCGAAGATCGAACCGAGTCGTTCCCTGTCGCGACACGGCTGAAAGTGGCCGTATCGACAAAACCTCGGCAAGGAACTCGGCAAAGGGCGCGGCGTTCCGCGAGGTCGAAAAGGGCGCCCGTTCGACGTGACACGGGCGCCCCGGAAGACGGAGGAGCGGAAAAACGAAGGAAGCTGCGTTCAGCGGGACTGCGGACCCCGGCGCTGCGGGAGGGTCACCACCGAGCCGTCGCCGGGCCCCGCCGGGGGCAGGCCCGCGATCTGGCAGAGCAGATCGCACCAGGCGGCGAGGTGCGCGGCCGTGTCCGGTACGCCGCCCAGGCCCTCGCGGGGCGTCCAGGAGGCCCGGATCTCGATCTGGGACGCGGCCGGGCGCTCGGCCAGCCCCCCGAAGTAGTGCGAGCTCGCCCGGGTGACGGTGCCGCTCGGTTCGCCGTACGACAGGCCGCGGGCCTGCAACGCGCCGGTCAGCCACGACCAGGAGACGTCGGGGAGCAGTGGGTCGGCCGCCATCTCCGGCTCCAGCTCCGCGCGGACCAGCGTCACCAGCCGGAAGGAGCCCTGCCAGGCGTCGTGCCCCGCCGGGTCGTGCAACAGGATGAGCCGGCCGTCCGCCAGGTCCTCGTCGTCGGCGACGACCGCGGCCTCCAGCGCGTACGCGTAGGGGGCCAGGCGCTGTGGTGGGCGCGTCGGGTCGATCTCGATCTCGGACCGCAGCCGCGCGGCCCTCAGTGCGTCGACGGCAGCCCGGAAGGGTGGCGGATCCGTCTCCCTCGCATCCTGGTCCCCCTCCTTGGCATCGTCCATTTCGCCAGCGCCGTCCGACAGTCGTCCCTGAGCCGCAGCCATGCGGGGAAGATTAAGGGGAACGGAGCCCGCGCGCAGGGAGAGACACCCGTGCGCAGGACCACTGTCCGGATCGTGCCGCGCGAAAGCGCAGGCGGGAGCGCCCCGCTCGCGGCGCCGGAGCCCGGCACTTGCGGGTCCGCGGGGCGTGCGAGACTTTCCGTCGTGAGTGCCAATGACCGCCCCGCCACGGGCCAGCCGCCGACAGCCACGTACGAGTCCGCCTTCCTGAAGGCTTGCAGGCGTGAACCCGTGCCCCACACCCCGGTGTGGTTCATGCGGCAGGCCGGTCGCTCGCTGCCCGAGTACCTCAAGGTGCGCGAGGGCATCGCGATGCTGGACTCCTGCATGCGGCCCGAGCTGGTCACCGAGATCACCCTCCAGCCCGTACGCCGGCACCACGTGGACGCGGCGGTCTACTACAGCGACATCGTCGTCCCGCTGAAGGCCATCGGCGTCGACCTCGACATCAAGCCGGGCGTCGGCCCGGTCGTCCAGAACCCGATCCGCACCCGCGCCGACCTGGCCCAGCTGCGCGATCTGACCCCCGAGGACGTCTGGTACGTCACCGAGGCGATCAAGCTCCTGACGGCCGAGCTCGGCGAGACCCCGCTCATCGGTTTCGCGGGCGCGCCTTTCACCCTCGCGAGTTACCTCGTGGAGGGCGGTCCGTCCAAGAACCACGAGCACACCAAGGCGCTCATGTACGGCGACCCGCAGCTGTGGGCCGACCTGCTCGACCGTCTCGCCGAGATCACCTCCGCCTTCCTGAAGGTGCAGATCGAGGCGGGCGCGAGCGCCATCCAGCTCTTCGACTCCTGGGTCGGCGCCCTGGCACCGGCCGACTACCGGCGCTCGGTGATGCCCGCGTCCGCCAAGGTCTTCGAGTCCGTGGCCGGGTACGGCGTGCCGCGCATCCACTTCGGCGTCGGCACCGGCGAGCTGCTCGGCCTCATGGGCGAGGCCGGCGCGGACGTCGTCGGCGTCGACTGGCGCGTCCCGCTCGACGAGGCCGCGCGCCGCGTCGGCCCCGGCAAGGCGCTCCAGGGCAACCTCGACCCCGCCGTCCTCTTCTCCACCACCGAGGTCGTTGAGACCAAGACCCGCGAGGTGCTGGACGCCGCCGCCGGTCTCGAGGGCCACGTCTTCAACCTCGGCCACGGCGTCCTGCCGAGCATGGACCCGGACGCGCTGACCCGCCTCGTGGAGTACGTCCACCAGCAGACCGCGCGCTGACCTCCTACGGGAGACGGCCCACGGGGGACGACGCACGCTCCGGCGCCGCCCGCCTCACCAGCTGTGCCGCGCCTGTCTGCCGAACAGCAGGCTGCGCGGTTCCGGCGGGGGCGGGGTGCCCGGGCGCAGTGGCCAGGCCAGCAGCATCCCCACGAGGAAGCCGACCACGTGGGCTTCGTACGCCACGGTTCCGGCGGTGGAGACGCCGCCGCCGGACGAGTACACCGCCTGCAACGCGAACCAGAAGCCCAGCACCATCCACGCGGGCAGTCGCAGCGGCAGGAAGACCAGGAACGGGACGAGCACCCAGACCCTGGCCCTCGGATAGAGCACCAGATAGGCGCCGAGGACTCCGGCGATCGCTCCGGAGGCGCCGATCAGCGGGTCGCTCGAGTCGGCGTTGAGGTACGCGAAGCCGTACGCGGCCGCGTAACCGCACGCCACGTAGAACACCGCGAACCGCACATGTCCGAGGCGGTCCTCGATGTTGTTGCCGAAGATCAGCAGGAAGAGCATGTTGCCGAGCAGATGCAGCCAGCTGCCGTGCAGGAACATCGCGGTGAGGACCGAGAGCGGCGGCGACTTGTCGTACGTCGGCGGCCCCACGAGGCACCCGGGGCCGCCTGCTCCGACGCCGACGTCGCCGGTCGGGACCAGGCGGGGCAGTCGGTGGTGGACCAACTCCTGCGGCACCGCGGCGTAGTGCTCCAGGAACGCGTGCAGATGGCACAGCTGGGAGAGCCCGCTGTCACCCGCCACCGATCCCGCGAGGCCGGGCGTGTAGAGGAACACCAGAACATTGGCGGCGATCAGCGCATACGTCACATAGGGCGTGCGGCGCACCGGGTTCACGTCATGGACGGGGATGACCACGAGGAACTAGTGCCCGGGATACGCCGGGTGAATCCGTGAACGGCCCCGCCCCCGTATCCGTATGTCTCCTCAACCGCCCGCGCCGCGACGAAGACGCGACGCGAGAGACGTGAGGACACAGGCGATGAACGACCGAGTTACTCCTCCGATGCATGCCCTGCCCGACGGTGAGGCGGAAATCGCCCTGGTGCTGCACCTCCCCTGGGAGGATGTCGCCGCGCTCGGCCAGGAGGCCGGACGGCTCGCGGCGCGCATGCAGCGGCCGGTGACCCTCGACGAGGCCGTCAGCCACCGACTGCGCTCCGCGCGGTCGGCCGCCCACGCCAAGCCGCCCACCACGCAGCCCGCGGCCGTCACCGCCTCGGCGTCGGTGTCCTCGCTTCCGGCGCGGCCGCCGGCCGAGCAGGCGCGGCAGGCGATAGACCGGATCAACGGGAACGCCGGACACGAATCGGCGTAGGGGCGCCGTGGGGCGCCCCTCTTACGCGGCGTTCTTGCGTACCGCCGTCACCGCCTTGCGTGCCGCCACCAGGACGGGGTCCCACACCGGTGAGAACGGGGGCGCGTAGCCCAGGTCCAGGGATGTCATCTGTTCCACCGTCATGCCCGCGGTCAGCGCCACCGCGGCGATGTCGACCCGCTTCGCCGCGCCTTCCCCGCCGACGATCTGCACGCCGAGCAGCCGCCCTGTGCGGCGCTCGGCGAGCATCTTCACCGTCATGAGTTCCGCGTCCGGGTAGTAGCCCGCGCGGCTGGTCGACTCGATGGTGACGGCCTCGAACCGCAGGCCCGCCCGGTCCGCGTCCTTCTCGCGCAGCCCGGTGCGGGCGATCTCCAGATCGCAGACCTTGCTCACGGCCGTACCGACGACACCGGGGAAGGTCGCGTACCCGCCGCCCACGTTGGAGCCGATGACCTGCCCGTGTTTGTTGGCGTGTGTGCCCAGCGCGATGTGCCGTTCGCGTCCCGAGATCAGGTCGAGCACCTCGACGCAGTCGCCGCCGGCCCAGATGTTCTCGTGCCCGCGCACCCGCATCGCCAGGTCGGTGAGCAGCCCGCCGTGGTCGCCGAGGGGGAGTCCCGCGGCCCGTGCGAGCGTGGTCTCGGGGCGTACGCCGATGCCGAGCACGACCACGTCCGCCGGGTACTCCGCGTCCTCGGTGGCCACCGCGCGGACCCGGCCCGCGTCCCCGGTGAGGAGCTTGGTGATCTCGGCGCCGTTGACCATGGTGATGCCGAGGTTCTCCATGGCCGTGTGCACCAGGCGGCCCATGTCGGGGTCGAGGGTGGACATCGGCTCCTTGCCGCGGTTGACGACCGTCACCTCGTACCCGCGGTTGATGAGCGCCTCGGCCATCTCCACGCCGATGTAGCCCGCGCCGACGACCACCGCGCGACGGCCCTCGGTCGTCGCCAGGGTGTCCAGGAGGGCCTGGCCGTCGTCCAGGGTCTGCACGCCGTGCACGCCCGGAGCGTCGACGCCCGGCAGGTCGGGGCGGATCGGACGGGCGCCGGTGGCGATCACGAGTTTGTCGTACGAGGTCCACTCCTCGGCCCCGGTCTCGAGGTCGAGCGAGCGGACGCGGCCCCCGTCGACATCGATCTCCGTGACCTCGGTGCGCATCCGCAGGTCGATGGCGCGCTCCCGGTGTTCCGCCGGGCTCCGGGCGACCAGCCGGTCCCGGTCGGGGACGTCGCCGCCCACCCAGTACGGGATGCCGCAGGCCGAGTAGGAGCTGAAGTGACCGCGTTCGAACGCCACGATCTCCAGCTCGTCGGGCCCGCGCATCCGGCGTGCCTGCGACGCGGCGGACATGCCCGCCGCGTCACCCCCGATCACGACCAGTCGCTCCATACGGCTCATGCTCATGCGAACACGCTACGGGGACCGGGCATTTCAGTCCTCGTCGTCACCCTCTTCGCGCACCGGCGGCGCCACCGGCAGCGAACCCGCGCCCGCGGGAGCCGCTTCGGCCCCGGGCAGGCGCGGCCGCCCCGTCCGGGCGAGCCGCAGCCACAGGGCCAGCAGGAGCCCGGCGCTCAGCAGGAACGGGAGCACCACGCCGAACACCACGGCGATCCAGCGCAGCATCGTGACGAACGCGTCCCAGCCGCCCGTCAGCGCGTCCACGAAGCCAGGCGTGTCGGACTTCTTCGCGGCGTCCTTCAGCGGGGTCTCGGAGAGGGAGAGCGTGATGGTGGCCAGGCTGGTGCGGTCCTTCAGGGACGCCTGCTGGGCGAGCAGGGCGTCCAGGTCCGACTCACGGGAACTCAACTCGCCTTCCAGGGCGACCACATCGCTGAGCTTGGTGGCCCGGTCCATCAGCTCGCGGACCCGGGCCACGCTGACGCGCTGCGACTTGACGCGGCTCTCCACGTCGACGACCTGGTCGGTGACGTCCTGCGCCTTCGCCGTCCGCTCGACGACCTTCCCGGTGCCCTCCAGAGCGGAGAGCACCGCGTCGTAGCGGTCGGTGGGCACACGCAGTACGGCCCGGGTGCGCTCGCGGCCCCCGCCGTCCCGGGTGGTCGTCTCGTCGCCGACGTAGCCACCCGCGTCGACGGCCGCGGTGCGGGCCGAGTCCAGTGCCTTGGGCACATCCTTGACCCGCAAGGTCAGCGAGGCGGTGCGGATGATGTGGCTGCCGGCCGGCACGGATGTGCCGGTGACCTTGGACGGTTTGGTGGACTGTGCGCCGCCCGCGCCCGAGGCGACGCCGTCCGCCGCGCCCGAGCGGGCGTTCTCGGCGCCCGGCGCGGCCGCCTTGTCGGCGCTGGAGGCGGAGCCACCGCCGGCGGCGCCGCAGCCCGTCACCGCGAGGGCGGCGGCGAGGACCATCCCGGCGAGAACCGGGCCGGTTCGTGCGGAACGTCGAGTGTGCATGTGGGCGTACCCCCGTGGCCGGTGACTGCTGACCTTCCTTCGACGCCGGGGCCGGGCGCGACGTTTGCCGGATCCGATCGCGATGCGGTCACGGTCGGGACTCGCGCAGGACACCGCCGAACGGGCCGACGGCTCCGGGTCCCGGCGGGCCTGTCAGCGGGGTCTGAGAAGGTGGAGGCATGCGCGCACAGGACAGTCGTACGGATTCGGGACAGGTCGTCGTCATCGGGGGTGGCATCGCCGGTCTGGCCGCCGCCCACCGCCTGCTCGACCGCGGCGCGCGGGTGACCGTCCTGGAGGCGTCGGACCGCGTCGGCGGCAAGCTGCTGCCCGGCGAGATCGCGGGCGCGCGCGTCGACCTCGGCGCCGAGTCGATGCTCGCCCGCCGCCCGGAAGCGATCGCGCTCGCCCGCGAGGTGGGCCTCGCCGACCGCCTCCGGCCGCCCGCCACCGCGACCGCCTCCCTGTGGACGCGCGGCGCGCTGCGCCCCATGCCCAAGGGCCACGTCATGGGCGTGCCCGGCACGGCCGCCGCCCTCTGCGGAGTCCTCTCCGACGAAGGCCTGGCCCGCATCGAGCGCGACGCCGAGCTGCCCCGCACGGAAGTCGGCGACGACGTGGCGGTGGGGGAGTACGTGGCGGCACGCCTCGGCCGCGAGGTCGTCGACCGCCTGGTCGAGCCCCTCCTGGGCGGCGTCTACGCGGGCGACGCGTACCGCATCTCGATGCGGCTGGCCGTCCCCCAGCTGTTCGTCGCCCTCGGCACCCATGTCTCCCTGACGGAGGCGGTCCGCGAGATCCAGGCGAAGGCGGCCGCTGCCCAGCAGACCGGACCGGTGTTCATGGGCATCGAGGGCGGAGTGGGCCAACTCCCGCTCGCGGTCGCGCGGTCGGTGCGCGCGCGGGGCGGCGAGATCCTCACCGGCGCCCCGGTGACGGAGCTGCGCCGCGCCGCGGACGGCGGCTGGCGGGTGGTGGCCGGGGGACGTGTCCTGCACGCGGACGGGGTCGTCGTCGCGGTGCCTGCGGGCGCGGCCGCCGCCCTGCTGAGGGCCGAGGCGCCCGCGGCGGCCACCGAGCTGGCCGGTGTCGAGTACGCCTCCATGGCGTTGGTGACGCTTGCCTACCGCCGCGCGGACATCACCCTCCCCGAAGGGAGCGGTTTCCTGGTGCCGCCGGTGGACGGCCACACGATCAAGGCGTCCACCTTCGCCTCCCAGAAGTGGGGCTGGATCGCCGAGGAGAACCCCGACCTGCTCGTCCTGCGGACCTCCGTCGGGCGGTACGGCGAGACGGAGGTGCTGGGCCGCGACGACGCCGACCTGGTGGACGTCTCGCGGCACGACCTGCGCGAGGCGACCGGCCTGGCCGCCGAGCCCGTGGCCACCCGGGTGACCCGGTGGGACGACGGCCTGCCGCAGTACCCGGTCGGGCACCACACGCGTGTGGCCCGCGTCCGCGAGCACGTGGCCAAGCTCCCGGGGCTCGCCGTCTGCGGCGCGGCGTACGACGGGGTCGGCATCCCCGCGTGTGTCGCGAGCGCGTACGCCGCCGTGGACCAGCTGGGCGGCGACCGTGCCGGACTGGAGGCGCTGAGGGCGAACCCGGTGCAGAGTCTGCACGGCGGAGCGGGAGAATAGCCTCATGAGTGACGACGCCCCCACCACCGAGTCCGGCAGGGTCCCGAACAAGGGCAAGCTGGCCAAGGACCTCAACGAGGTCATCCGCTACACCCTGTGGTCCGTGTTCAAGCTGAAGGACGTGCTGCCCGAGGACCGCGCCGGCTTCGCCGAGGAGGTCCAGGAGCTCTTCGACCAGCTCGCCGCGAAGGACATCACCGTCCGCGGCACGTACGACGTGTCGGGGCTGCGCGCCGACGCCGACCTGATGATCTGGTGGCACGCCGAGACCAGCGACCAGCTCCAGGAGGCGTACAACCTCTTCCGCCGCACCAGGCTGGGCCGCGCCCTGGAGCCGGTCTGGTCGAACATGGCGCTGCACCGCCCCGCCGAGTTCAACCGCTCGCACATCCCGGCGTTCCTCGCCGACGAGACGCCGCGCAACTATGTGAGCGTCTACCCCTTCGTGCGCTCCTACGACTGGTACCTGCTGCCCGACGAGGACCGCCGCCGCATGCTCGCCGACCACGGCAAGATGGCCCGCGGCTACCCGGACGTGCGCGCCAACACGGTCGCCTCGTTCTCCCTCGGCGACTACGAGTGGATGCTCGCGTTCGAGGCCGACGAGCTGTACCGCATCGTCGACCTCATGCGCCACCTGCGTGCCTCCGAGGCCCGCATGCACGTCCGCGAGGAGGTCCCGTTCTACACCGGTCGCCGTAAGTCCGTGGCCGAGCTGGTCGCCGGGCTCGCCTGATCAGGGAGCCTGGCGGGTCGTCTTCGCGTCCTCACGGGCCTGTGCGTTGTGCCGGGTGGTCTTGTCACCGCCCGGCGCCGTCGGCTCCGGCTCCGGCTCCGCGTGCGGGGCGCACGCCGCGCGCCGCTCCGGGAGGCGGCCCTCCAGCAGGTAGGCGTCCAGGTAGCCGTTGACGCACTGGTTGGGTCCGCCCGCGATCCCGTGTGTCCCGGCGCCGTTCTCGGTCACCAGGACCGAGCCGGACAGCCGCCGCTGGAGCTCCACCGCACCCTCGTAGGGCGTCGCCGCGTCCCGCTCGGCCGCCAGGATCAGGACCGGCGCCAGCGCCCCGGGCAGCGTCCGCACATCGAGGGGCTTCTGCCGCGACACCGGCCAGTACGCGCACGGCAGGTTCATCCACACGTTGTCCCAGGTCTCGAACGGTGCCACGCGCGCGAGCCGAGTGTTGTCCCGGTCCCAGGTACGCCAGTCCGTCGGCCAGGACGCGTCGTTGCACTCCACGGCCGTGTACACCGCGTTGCCGTTCTCCGCCTCGGCCGACGCCTCCGGATGCGGCCCGGCCTGCTGGATCAGCGGCTTCGGGTCGCCCTTCAGATAGGCGGACAGCGCCAGGGCGCGCTTGGGCCAGTAGTCGTCGAAGTACCCCGCCTCCAGGAACGCGCCCTGCAACTGACGCGGCCCCACCTTGCCGCCCGCGGGCGCCGCGGCGAGCCGCGCCCGCGCCTTCTCGTAGTTGTGCAGCACCGCTTGGGCCGTCGTGCCGAGCGCGTACTCCTTGTCGTGCCTGGCGATCCACGCGCGGAAGTCCGCCCAACGGGCCTCGAACGCGGCCGACTGGTCGAGGTTGTTCCGGTACCAGATCTGCCGGGGGTCGGGGTTCACCGCCGAGTCGAACACCATCCGGCGTACGTGCGAGGGGAAGAGCGTCGCGTACAGGGCGCCGAAGTACGTGCCGTACGAGGCCCCCATGAACGTCAGCTTCCGCTCGCCCAGCGCGGCGCGCAGCACATCGAGGTCGCGGGCGTTGTTGAGCGAGGTGTAGTGCCGGATGCCCTGCCCGGAGCGCTTGAGGCAGCCGCGGGCGTACGCCTGTGCCTCCGCGATGCGCTCCTTCTTGTACGTCTCCGAGGGGTTCGTCGGCGACTGCGCGGGCCCCTTCAGGAAGCGCTTCGGGTCCTCGCAGGACAGCGGGGCCGAGCGGTCCACACCGCGCGGGGCGTAGCCCACGAGGTCGTACGCCGCCGCGATGCGTTTCCACTCGGGGAGGAAGCCGATCAGCGGGAAGTACATGCCGGACGCGCCCGGGCCGCCCGGGTTGTAGACGAGGGAGCCCTGACGCGGCACCTTGTGCTTGGAGTTGCGCAGGTCCTTGCCGGTGGCGCCGGCGCGGCTGACGGTCAGCTCGATCTTCTTGCCGTCGGGTTGCGCGTAGTCCAGCGGCACGGTGACCGTGCCGCAGCGCATCTCGACCGGGAAGTGGTCCGCCTTGGGGCACGTGCCCCAGCGGATGCCGGCCGTCGCGGCGCGGGCGGCGGCGACGACGGTGCCGCGCGCCTCGAGGGCCCCCGCGGGGTCCGGCCAGGCCGCCGCACCGCCCGCGGGGGCGGCGACGAGGCCGCTCAGAAGCAAGGACCCGGTGGTTCCGTACAGGACGGCAGCTCTCATCGCGTATCCCCTTCGGCGCACGGCAGCGACAAAAGGGATGTTTGGTTCGTCAGTTGATGAAGTAAAGCACCTGGTGCCGGTGTCGGCCCCAATGACCCCTATGCGCCCCCTCGGGCGCCGTCAGCGCTGCCGCTCGGGGCTTCGGTCGCGGTGCGCGAAGGCCGCGCGCAGCTCCGGCTCGCCGACCGCGCGGACGCCGCGTACGGCGACCGAGGTGAGGTACGTACGGTCGTCGCCGGTGGCGTCGGGGTGCCGGGCGAGGGTGCCGAGCAGCCGCTGTCCGGCAGGGGAGGCCCAGCGTGTGTACGGGTGGACCTCGATGCGGGCGATGGCGAGGCAGCTCACGGTGAGGATGAGCGGCAGCGAGAACCACACGGCGATCGGCACGTCGTTCTCGCTCACCCGGGACTGGGAGGGCATCAGCACGGCGACGGCGCCGAGCGCGAGGACGGCCGCGGCGGCGGCCTGGACCTGGCGGATGGCGCTCGCGACGGTGGTGCGGGCGCCGTCGGGCACGGCGAGGCCCGCGGCGACGAGACGGTCGGCGAGGCGGTGCACGGAGTCCGCGGCGGCCGTGCTCGCCCGTACGGGCGCTATCCGGGACTGCCCCTGCGGACCGATCGCCCCTATCACCGAGCGCTCCATCTCGTCGCGACCGCGCGGGTCCACGACGGTCGCCCAGCCCGTGTGCGCGAGCAGCAGCCGCCGCTGACGGGCCATCGACACCAGGGTCAGATCGGCGACCCGGGCGGGGCCGCCGGACAGGAACGCCGCCTCGTACAGCGTGAGGTGGTGTCCGCGCGCCGCGTCGGCGTCGACCGCCGCCGCGCGCACGGCGGCCAGGCACAGCCGAGTGCAGGAGATACCGGCCGCGGCCCAGGCCAGGAGCAGGAGAAGGACCCAGAACATGGCGTGTTTCTACGCGAGGAGTCCAGGTCGGCGCCACGGTATGCCCACGATATGGACGGAGCGTTGTGGCTCTGTGACGTTCCGGTGCCCGCCGAGGCGCTCCCCAAGGGGCGCCGCGGTGCTAGCTCTTGGGGCGGGACGCGGCCGGGGGCAGCGGATAGGTTCCGGACGGGGTGACGGGGACGGGGCTGTCCGGGGATTCGGTGGGACCCGGCGGGGCCGGGGAAGCCGTCAGCGGGGGCGGGCTCGCGGTCGCGGCGTCCTGGGCGAGGGCGTCGAAGTCCACGTACCCGGTGGCTTCGAGGACCTTGATGTGGTCGAGCACGGTGGTGTTCGCGTCGTCGGCGAGGTCCCGTACCAAGGAGTTGCGGGTGTTCGCGCGGACCTGGGCGACGACGGAGAAGACCTTGCCGTGCGCCCTGCGCAGGATGTTCGCGAACTTCCGGTCGTAGTCCGTGCCGTGCGCGGCGTCGAGCGTGGCCAGCCAGCCGCGCTGCTGGGCGTTGGGCTGGTTCGGGAGTTCGAGTCCGAGCCGTGCGGCGACGTTCCGGACGCGCGCGTCGAGGAACGTGTGGCCCTCGACGAGGTGCGCGCCGGCCGTCTTCACGGCCTGGGTGGTGCCCCGCTCCTCGGCCTGCTGGCCGGCGGGCAGCTCCCACAGCCCGGCGAGCCGGACCTTGGTGATGAACTCCCGGTCCAGTGCGGACAGCGGACCGAACTGTGTCGACACGGACTGGGCGTTCAGGGTGTCCAGGCCGGTGCCGGCGCGGTCCGCGTACGACCAGATCGGAAAGATCAGGGCGGCGAGGGTCGCGGTGAGGGCCGCGATGATGAGTCCTGTCCCACTGACCAATCCGGTGCGGTTGATGGATCGCATGGTGCCTCCTGTTGCGGCACCGCACGCTAGTGCGCTACGGCTGCGGGTTGGCATATTACTTCGGGCGCTACGCCAACTGCCGTACGGTGAGAAAGGGTTGTGGGGTGGGAGGAAGGCGCCGAATGGGGTAGTTCGACCGGAGTCCAGACCGTCAGGAAACCCTGGAAAACGGACGTGGGATCCGGTCCGGCGGGGACCGGTGTTAACCCCGGCACACTCTGCCGGGGCGAGGCACTACGGCGCGCGTAGGAGTGCGCGTCGGCTCCGGTGACGCGGGCGGGGTCAGCGGCGCAGCAGTACCCGTCGGGTCGCGCGGGCCAGCCGGGCCGTGGGCCGCTGCGAGGGCGGGGTCGGGCCGGACCGCTCCAGCCACCACGCACGCAGGCGCCGCCGTGTCTCCGCGTCCTCGGGGTGCCCCGCGAGCAGCGTGTACTCGGCGAAGTCCAACGCGTCGCGGCGGTACCCACCGCTCATCGGATGCCCGCCCGCGTACGCGAGGAACGCCGGCCGGTACGCGTCCCCGAGGATCGCCGGCAGCTCCACCGCCACCTTCGCGACGACGTCCGCCCGCTTGGCCGCGAGCGCCCGCGCCTGCACACCCAGCCGCCCCCGGTCGAACCCTTCGGGCACGGGGGTACCCGCGACGAGCGCGGACAACAGCGCGGCCTGCCCGAGCGCAAGCCGCTGCCGCGTGCCCAGGGCCACGTCGGCCGCGTGGCTCCCCGCTGCCCCGGGGGTGTCGCTCGCGGTGGCGGCGGCCTCACCGGAGTACGGGCCTGCCGGGGTTTCGGACGGCGTCACGACCCGTGCCCGTGCCTTCGTCAGGGTGACTCCGATCGCCCCGAGCTCCCTCTCCAGTTCGCCCGGGTCCGGGAAGTTCTCGTCGCGTTCCAGGAGGACCCCCGGTGGCATCACACGGGAGGCGAGGTCGGCCAGGATGTCGAGGACCTGCCGGGGGACGGGGTGGGCGTGGCTGTCGTGCCAGACGCCGTCCCGTTCGAAGCCGCCGGCGACATGGACGTAGGCGATGGCCTCGACGGGGAGTTCGTCGAGGGCCTTCGAAGGGTCCTCGCCCCGGTTGACGTGGTTCGTGTGGAGGTTGGCCACGTCGATGAGGAGGCGTACGCCGGTGCGGTCCACCAGGTCGTACAGGAACTGCCCCTCGGTCATCTCCTCCCCGGGCCAGGAGATCAGCGCGGCGATGTTCTCGACCGCGAGCGGGACGGGCAAGGCCTCCTGCGCGATACGGACGTTCTCGCACAGCACGTCGAGGGCGTCCCGGGTGCGGGGGACCGGCAGCAGGTGCCCGGCCTCCAGCGAGGGCGACGCGGTGAGCGCGCCCCCGGCCCGTACGAACGCGATGTGTTCCGTGACGAGCGGCGAGCCCAGCGCCTCGGCCCGCTCCGCGAGGGCGGCGAGCCGGGACTCCTCGGGCCGGTCCGCGCCGCCGAGGCCGAGCGAGACCCCGTGCGGCACCACCGTGACGCCCCGCTCACGCAGCCGCAGCAGCGACTCGGGAAGATGCCCGGGGCACAGGTTCTCCGCGACGGCCTCGACCCAGTCGATGCCGGGCATGCGCTCCACGGCCTCGGCGATCTCCGGCCGCCACCCGATTCCCGTCCCCAGCCGCCTCGGCTGTGTCATGTCGCCTCCTCCGTCACCGCTCGAACCCCGGCTGCTGCGACCCCGGCCGCTGTCTCCTCACGACGGACCCGTGTTCCGGCGTGACGGAGTCATGGCCCCGGGAAGCGGGGCCGAACCCATGTC
Source organism: Streptomyces sp. NPDC107454 (assembly GCF_055582885.1). Lineage (NCBI taxonomy): Bacteria > Bacillati > Actinomycetota > Actinomycetes > Kitasatosporales > Streptomycetaceae > Streptomyces > Streptomyces sp. NPDC107454. The sequence continues at coordinate 74,667 of NZ_JBVJPA010000025.1, forward strand.
GCCGGACGTTCAGAGCAACATTTGAGGTTCCGCCGGCGCCCCCAGGCGCCGACGGCCGCACCGGCTACCGCAGCACGTTGTCCGGATCCGAGGGCTCCGGCCGGGCGGTGTTGACCTGTCCCGGCGGCGCGGGCGACGGACTCGACGTGGCGACGACGCCGTCGGCCGGCTGCACCGGCGGCGCGGAGGGCGCCGTGACGCCGGCGGCCGGGGCCGGGGGACCGGTCGGGCTCGCGGTCGACAGGGCGGCCGTGTCGTTGGCGATGGCGTCGAAGTCGACGCTTCCGGTCTTCTCCAGGATGGTGATGTGGTCGAGCACGGTCTGGTTGGCGTCCGTGGCCAGCTGCCGGACCAGCGTGTTGCGGGTGGAGTTACGGACCGCGCCGATCGCCGGGAAGATCTTGCCGTGTGCGGCCCGCAGCAGGTTCACGAACTTCCGTTCGTATTCCGTGCCCGCCGCCGCGGTCATCTCCTGCAGCCAGCCCTGCTGCTGCGCGTTCGGCTGGTTCGGCAACTCGACATTGAGCTGGGCCGCGATGACCCGCACCCGCTTGTCGAGGTCGGTGTGGCCGACGACCAGGTGATCGCCGACCTCCTTGATCGCCTTGTTGGGGGCCCGCTCGAGCGCCTGCTGTCCCGCCGGCAGTTCCCAGAGCCCGGCCAGCCGCACGCGCACGATCAGATCGCGGTCGGCGGCGGACAGGGGTCCCCACTGTGTGTTCACCGTCCCCGCCGCGAGATTCGCCTGCCCCGTGCCGGCGCGGTCGGCGTACGACCACACCGGGAACGCGAGCGCGCCGACAGTGGCGGCGAGCGTCGCGATGACGAAGGCGGAACCATTGATACGCCGCAAAATGAGCCTCCCGGGGAAACCAACTGGTCGTTGGAAACCTGTACTTGGCCAGCGACGTGAAATACGTGCGGGACACCGGGAATGTTCAAGCGCGATTAAAGCGAACCCTCGGTTCAGGTCAAATCAGCTGTGAATCCGTGCCGTCGGCCGACAGCGGCCACTTCTCCGGTGTACGTCCGAGCAGCCGCAGCGCCTCGTCCAGCGGATCCTCGCCCGAAGGCACGTCGACCGGCGGCGCGAACGCGAATCCCGGCCCGCGGCCGGCCGGATCCGTCGGTACGAGGCGGGCGACGGCCAGGGCCGCTCCGCGGACGTGGTCCGGCAGTTCGAGCCAGACGCCGAGCGTGGCGGCGACGTCCCACGCGTGCACCACGTAGTCGACGAAGTGGAAGCCGAGGGCCATCCCGCCGGGGAACCCGCCTCCGTCCCTGATCTCCGGCAGCACGAACTCCCCCTCCGTCACGCCCGGTTCGGCGAACGCGGCCAGCAAGCCCGTCGCCGCTCCCCGGTACGTCCGTTCCGGGTCGCTCATGTCCTGCGGCTCCCGCCAGTACGCCGTCTCGTGCCCCGCTCCCCGGGCGGCGGCCGCGAACCCGTGGTGCTGCGCGACCATGTGCGCCACCAGCCGCCGCAGCGTCCACCCCGCACACGGTGTGTCCCGCTCCCAGTCCGTGCCCCGCGCCAGCCCGACGAGCCGCAGCGACTCGTACACGGCGATCCGGTCGAGCTCGACGATGTCCACTCCGGTCGATGTCATACGGCCGAGCATAAAACTGAGCGAACGATCGTGCTACTTGTTTTCGGCCATGAGGCTTCCCGCGCCGAAGGCTCGGCAGGTCAGGAGGGCTCGGGTACGAGGGACGGGTCGGTCGCCGCCGCGCGCAGCCGGGAAAGGATGGCGACCCGGGCCATGCGGTAGACGTCCGTCTCGTCGCGCAGCACCGACACCGCGTTCGCCGTCTCCATCAACGCGATGAGCTCGAAGGCGAGTTGCGCGGCATCCGTGTCGGAGCGCAGCTCACCCAGGTCCCGGGCCTCGGTGACAGTGTGCTCCACATGGGCCGCCCAGTCCCGCTGGGCCTTCGCGACGGCGTCGTGCACGGGCCCCGACCGGGCGTCGAACTCGGCGATGACCTCGTAGAAGAAACAGCCGCCGGGGAAGACCCGGCCCCGGGAGTAGTCCAGCCAGAGTTCGCACAGCCGCCAGGTCCGGGCGACACCGGCGGGGGTCTCGGACGCGGGCCGGGTCACCTGCTCGACGTAGATGCGCGCCGCTTCCCGCACGGTGGCCAGCTGCAGTTCCTGCTTGGAGCCGAAGAGCGCGAAGACCCCGCTCTTGCTGAGCTGGAGCTCGGTGGCGAGACGGCCCACGGACAGTGCCTCCAGTCCTTCGACCGAGGCGATGTCGACCGTGCGGCTGAGCACCAACTGCCGTGTGCGGTTGCCGCGTTCGAGCCTGCCGTCCAGCCGGGTCCCGGCCATCGCGCCTCCTCGGGTCCGTAGTTCACTCAGGGTCGGTCAGGAGCGCAGCGCCGGGTGGTCGGCCACCACCGTGCACGACCCCGGCGCGATCTCCGTGAACCCGGCGTCGCGCACCAACGGCAGCCCGGAGGTGGTGAGTCCGCTCCAGCGGGCCGGGTCGGCGGTGCGGACGGCGAGGGGGAAACCGGCGTCGCGCCAGGCCGCCCGCTCCTCGTCCGACAGTTCCCACCAGGCCAGCTGCGCGCCGTGCCCGGCCTGCGCCATCGTCTTGCCGGCCGACATGTCGAGGTCGGGGTTGAGCCACAGCACGGGCGCCGTCGGGTCCGCGTCCACCGGCGGTTCCGGGTCGTCGAGGTCGGTGCCGGACACCTGGAGCTTGACCAGGTCCTTCGGCCAGCCGTCCAGGGGGACCGGCGGGAAGACGCGCACCTCGGCGGACTTCCCGGTCACCGTGATGCCGGGCAGAGCCTCGGCCCGCCGCCACTCGGCGCCGCGCGCCCGGCGTACGACCTTGCGGATCCGCGCGTCCTGCCAGTCCCGCACTGCCTGCGCCCAGTCGCCGTCCCTGAGGGCCCGCTCATCGCTGAGGATCGTCAGCACGGCGCGGGCCGCGGTCTCCAGCGCGTCCGTGCGTGCCGGGGGAGCGGCCTTCTCGATGCGCACGACCAGCGGCAGCACGAACTGCGGGGCCTCGTCGCGCACGGTGCGCTCGGATCGGAAGGGGCTGTCCTCGGCCGAGCCGGGTACGTCGGGTCGGCCGGGTGCGTCGGCTACGGTCGGGTCGCTGCTCACGCCCTCCAGTGTGCCAGGCGGAAGATCGGTTCTTCGGCGAGCGGTCGTGCCGCCGTCACCGTCACCGTCACCCTCACCCGGAACAGGCGGTCCGCTGTGCCTCCTGCCACTCGCAGACGGGGCACAGCGTGATCCCCTTGTACGACTCCGGGTACTCGGTCGGCTTCCGGCACAGCACGCACTCGGCGAACGGCGGCCCGGCGTCGGTCGGGTCCGGTGCCGGGACGGGGGCCGCCGGGGTGGCGCAGTAGTCGTCGCTCATGGTCCCAGCGTAGGCCGGGACCGGAGCGCGCCTACGTGGTGCCGTGCCGCTCGCTCCGCGTCGCCGAGCCGATCATCTCGGAGACCTTCACGAAGCGGAAGCCCTGCTTGCGCAGCTCGGGGACGATCGTTCGCAGGGCCTGTTCGGTCACCGGAGCCGCGCTGCGCGTGCAGTGCATGACGACGACGGATCCGGGCTTCACGCCCTCCAGCACCTGCCGGGCCACGGCGTCGGCGTCGGTCGCGAAGGCGTCCCCGCTGACGACGTCCCACTGCACGGCGGTCACGCCCACGGCGCTCAGTGTGCGCAGGGCCTGCTGGTCGTAGCACCCGCCGGGGAACCGGAAGTAGGGCATCGCGTGCGGCACGCCCGCCTTCTTGAGGGCGGTGTAGGTCTCCTCCACCTCGGCCCGCATCCGCTCCTGGGGCACGGTGGGCAGGCCGTAGCAGTTGTCGGTGAAGGCGTAGTGGCTGTACGAGTGGTTGGCGACCTCGAACAGCGGGTCCTGCCCGATGTCCTTGGCCTCCTTGGGGTACTCGTCGGCCCAGCGTCCGGTCATGAACAGGGTCGCCGGCACCTTGAACGCGCGCAGCGTGGCGATCAGTTCGGGATTGTCGAAGTGCTCCCCGGCCGCGGCGCGTGGCCCCTCGTCGGCGGTCATGTCCGCGTCGAAGGTCAGCGCGACGGTCTTGTCCTGCGTGCGCGGACCGTTGGTGAAGACGGGGGTGATACCGCTGGAGCCGGGGGCGAGTGTGGGGGGTCGCGAGGGCTGGGCGGTTGTGCTGCCCGAGGCCGACGCGGGGTGCCCTGGGCGGGCGGCGTGCGGGGTTCCTGGGGTCCCGCAGGCGGCGAGCGCGACCCCGAGTGCGCCGAGGGCGCAGGTCGCGGCGAATCGTCGTACTGGAATGATCACCCGATGAAGATATGTGCGCAATGCTTACTATTCGCCCATTGTTCGCCCGTGCCCGGGGGCCGGGGCGCGGAAGTCACCCGGCTGGACCCGGCGAAACGCTCGCCGTCTCTCCCGCCGCCTCGTGAGTCGGTCTCCTGCGCCGGTCTCGTACGCAGGTTCCCTTTCTCCGTGTCCGCGTGCAGGATCGAACCCCTGTCGCGACCGATCCGAACGGCAGGACCGACGCGAGACGGGACGGGTACCGGTGCCGAACCGGCGACGGGCTGCTCCATCGGTCCTCCTCTTCACCGCGATCGCCCTGCCGGCGAGCGGATGCTTCCTGGGGCCCTCGGATCCGGCGGACACGGCGGTGGCCGGGGCCAGGGTCGAAGGGGGGACGATCGTCGTCAAGATCCCGCTCTGTCCCTCCGACGTGCTGCGGCGAGTGGAGGTCACGGACTGGGACAGGGCCGAGGACACGAACCCGCCGATCGTCTGGTGGGCCTCCGGTCCGCGGACGGCCTCGGCGAAGAGCGGCGTCGTCAGGCTCTGGTCCGCCGAGGGGTTCGACCGTCATGCGGCCGAGCCCGCCCCGGTGCCGCGCACCCTCGATGTGGCGTACCTGGACCCCTCGGGTGAGGGGCTCGACCACGTCGTGAGCCTGCGTACGGTCGCCGCCGCAAAACTGAAGCCCGGTCAGTACTGGACCGACGACGGCCCGCGGACCGCCGCCCGGATCGACGCCCGACTCGGCTGCCGCACGGCGCCGGCCACACGCACGCCGCCTCGGTCGCCGTAGAGGTCCGGGACGGGCAGCCCGAGGCCGCAGGTCAGCTGTCCTCCAGTAGGCGCTGTCTGGCCTCCGCCACGTCGAAGTCGGCCTTCGGGTACTGCGGGGCCAGTGCCTCGAGGTGCTCCAGGAGCAGGGTGCTGATCGCCCAGTTCCGGTACCACTTGCGGTCGGCGGGGACGAGGAACCAGGGGGCCTCCGGTGTGGAGCAGCGCTCCAGGGCGATCTCGTACGCCTTTTGGTACGCGGGCCACAGCTCACGGTCGGTGATGTCGTCGGGGCTGAACTTCCAGTGCTTGTCGGGGTTGTCGAGCCGTTGGAGGAGCCGGCGGCGCTGCTGGTCGTAGGAGATGTGCAGGAAGCACTTCACCACGGTGACGCCGTCGTCGGCGAGGGACTTCTCGAAGCGGTTGATCTCGCCGTAGCGGTGGGCGATCTCCTTGCGGGGAGCCAGTTCGCGGACGCGGGCGATCAGGACGTCCTCGTAGTGCGAGCGGTCGAAGATGCCGATCTCGCCGGGTTCGGGAAGAGCCCGTCTGATCCGCCAGAGGAAGGAGTGCCCGCGCTCCTCGGCGGTCGGTGCCTTGAAGTCCCGGATGCGGCAGCCCGCGGGGTTGAAATGCCCGGTGACGTGTTTGACCGTGCCGCCCTTGCCGCTGGTGTCCATGCCCTGGAGGATCAGCAGGACCCGGCGCCGGTCACCTGCCGTGCTCGCGGCCCACAGGCGTTCTTGCAGGCTGTCGAGGCGTTCGACCATCTGGGCGACGGCGGCAAGCCCGGCGGCCTTGTCGCGCGGACCGGCGGGCGTGGCCCTGGCATCGTACGAGGAGAGGTCGACGTCCTCGCCGCCGGGAACGCGCAGCAGCCGGCGCAGCGGGGCCGGGGTCTCGCCCTCGCGCTGTTCGCCGTCCTTCGGGCCCTCGCCTTCCTTCCTTCGTACCCTTGCCGTCCCTCTTGGCCACCGCGTACCCCTTCCGGCCGTGTCCTTCGATGGTGCGACGGGAGCCGGGCACCCGCGAGTCGTGCTCAGGCCTCTTCGAGAGGTGGCCAGGACGGCCGGTCGCGGACGGCTGTCGGGTTCGATGTTCACGATGAGACGCAGCCCGTACGGGGTCCCGGTCCGCGGGCGCAGACGGGCGGTGTCGTAGCGCAGGTCCGTCACCTGCTCGGGCAGCGTCAGCGCGGCCGCGTCGGCCTGCTCCGCCGGTGGCACGGTGCTGTCGGAGCGCGCCCGCGCGTCCGTCCGAGGGAACGCCGGGCGGAGTTGCGCGTGCAGCGCCCCGCCCCCGGCCGACGCGAGGACCGCTCCCGGCACGGCCACCGACCGGCCGCCACCGCCGCCTCAACCACCCCTGGTGTACCGGCAGTTAGTCCACGGCGCGGGAATCTAGTCGATCAGCTCGGTGGTGTGGGCGCGGACGAGACGGGTGATGCGGTCCAGTGCCACGGCGGCGGGCTGCGGGGCGAGGCGGCGGCCGTCGCGCAGGCGCAGGGCGATCTCGTCGGCCGCGGCCTCCCGGGGGCCGATCACCGCCTGGTACGGGACCAGGCGGGCGGCGCGGATCCGGGCGCCCAGGGTGCCCTGGTCGGGGGTGATGAGCCGGGCCCGGAGGCCCCGGTCCAGGCAGCGGCGTACGAGATCGGCAGCCTGTTCGACCTCGGCCGGCGCGTCGGAGACGGGCAGGGCCACCAGCTGGGTCGGGGCGAGCCAGGGCGGGAAGGCACCGCCGTGCGCCTCGATGAGGTGGGCGACGGCTCGCTCCAGGCTGCCGATGACACTGCGGTGGACCATGACCGGCCGGTGTTTCGCCCCGTCGGCGCCGATGTAGTGCAGGTCGAAGCGTTCGGGCTGGTGGAAGTCGATCTGGACGGTGGAGAGGGTGGACTCCCGGCCCGCCGGATCGGCGATCTGGACGTCGATCTTGGGGCCGTAGAACGCGGCCTCGCCCTCGACGGCCTCGTACGCCACCCCGGAGCGGTCGAGGACCTCGCGCAGCAGCGCCGCCGAGCGCCGCCACAGCTCGGGGTCGGCGACGTACTTGCCGCCGGGGCCCGGCAGGGAGAGCCGGTGGCGGGCCGCGCGGATGCCCATCGCCTCGTACGCCCGGTGGATCAACTCCAGTGCGGCCGACGCCTCTTCGGCGACCTGCTCCAGGGTGCAGAAGAGGTGCGCGTCGTTGAGCTGGATGGCACGTACGCGGGTGAGGCCGCCGAGGACACCGGACGGCTCGGAGCGGTACATGCCGCCCAACTCGGCCATGCGAAGCGGGAGTTCACGGTAACTGTGGGAACGGGCGCGGTAGATGAGCGCGTGGTGGGGACACAGGCTCGGGCGCAGCACCACCTGTTCGCCGCCGAGTTCCATCGGCGGGAACATGTCCTCGCTGTAGTGCGACCAGTGCCCGGAGATCTCGTACAGCTCCCGCTTGCCCAGCACCGGTGAGTACACGTGCCGGTAGCCCGCGCGTCGCTCGGCTTCGCGGACGTACTCCTCCAGGGCGTGGCGCACGGCCGCGCCGTCGGGCAGCCAGTAGGGCAGGCCCGCGCCCATCAGAGGATCGGTGTCGAACAGGTCCAGTTCACGGCCGAGGCGGTGGTGGTCGGGAAGGGCGGTCATGGTGGTCTCCTCGCTTCTCGAGGGGCGAGTGACCACACGGCGAAGCCCCGGGGCACTCGCCCCGGGGCTTCGGACTCGTCAGCAGTCAGCGCGCCGGGACACTCTCCGGCGTCGTCGTCTTCACAGCGGCACGCTTCATGGGAGGGACGCTAGCAGGCAGTCGGCGGGCGGTCGCGGCAATTAGTGGGGGCAATCAGTGGAGGCGATCAGGGGCGATCAGGGGTGATCAGTGGGGGCGATCAGTCGGAGCCGGGGAGAGGGCTCGCGCCGGGGTTGTCGAGCGGGAACTCGTCGTCCTCCGCCTCGCCGCGCCTGAACTTGTCACCCTTGGGTTCATCGAGCACGAACTCGTCGTCCCTGTGCTCGTCGGGCCGCGGACGCGTCGGTATCTGCTCCACCGTCGGTGCCCCCGGCTGAGCCTGTGCCCGTTCCAGGAACCGCAGCAGTTCCACCGGGAAGGGGAGCACGAGGGTGGAGTTCTTCTCGGCGGCGACCGCCACCACGGTCTGCAGCAGCCGCAGTTGGAGCGCGGCGGGCTGTTCGGACATCACCCCGGCGGCCTCCGCCAGTTTCTTCGACGCCTGGAGCTCGGCGTCCGCGTTGATGATGCGGGCCCGCCGCTCACGGTCGGCCTCGGCCTGCCGGGCCATCGACCGTTTCATCGTCTCCGGCAGCGACACGTCCTTGATCTCGACCCGGTCGATCTGCACACCCCAGCCCATGGCCGGACTGTCGATCATCAGCTCCAGACCCTGGTTGAGCTTCTCCCGGTTGGACAGCAGATCGTCGAGGTCGCTCTTGCCGATGATCGAGCGCAGTGAGGTCTGCGCCATCTGTGAGACGGCGAAGCGGTAGTCCTCGACCTGGATGACCGCGTCGGCCGCGTCGACCACCTTGAAGTAGATGACCGCGTCGACCCGGACCGTGACGTTGTCCCGCGTGATGCCGTCCTGCGCGGGGACGGGCATCGTCACGATCTGCATGTTGACCTTACGCAGCCGGTCCACACCGGGGATGATCATGGTGAACCCGGGCGGCCTGATGCCACCCCGGAGCCGGCCGAGCCGCAGCACCACGCCCCGCTCGTACTGCTTGACGACCCGGGCCGCCGCGGCGATGTACACCACCCCCGCGGTACCGGCCACCGCGGCCGTGGCCAAGAGCTCCTCAAGCATGACGACCCCCTTTCGAGCCGCCGTATACCACCACTAATCCCACGATATGCCTCACGCGGGCTCGCGGTCGAGGATCCCCCCGACCGCGAGCCCCGGGGGTCAGCCGATGGTCATCTTCACCGGTTCCGTCCCCGCCTCACTGTGCCGCGCCGACCAGTTCTCCAGCGCGGTGCGGCAGGCGTGATCGAGGTGGTGCAGGCCGGAGAGGTCCAGTTCGACCGGGCGGTCCTGGGGCAGCGCCTCCAGGCTGTCGAGGATCTTCGGCAGCCTCAGGAAGGTCGCGTTGCCCGACAGATACGCCTGGACGGGACCCGCGCCCTTGTCTATGACATCCAGGCGCACGTGCGAGGCCTCCCACGCCGTCTTGGCGATCGCCAGGGCGAGCCCGATGAGCACCCCCTCGAACATGCTGACGGCGACGATCGACACCGCCGTGACGACGAGGATCAGCGCCTCGCCCCGGTGCTCGCGCCACAGCGAGACGACCTGGCGCAGCGGGACCAGTTTCCAGCCCGCGTGCACCAGGATGCCGGCGAGGGCGGGCAGCGGGATGACGCCGAGCGCGCCGGGCAGCAGCGCCGCGAACAGCAGCAGCCAGACGCCGTGCAGCACGCGGGACGCCTTCGTCCGCGCGCCCGCCTGGACGTTCGCCGCGCTGCGCACGATCACCGCGGTCATCGGGAGCGCGCCGAGCAGTCCGCAGACCGTGTTGCCCGCGCCCTGCGCCATCAGTTCTTTGTCGTACTCGGTCCGGGGGCCGTCGTGCAGCCGGTCCACGGCCGCCGCGCTGAACAGCGACTCGGCGGAGGCGATCAGTGTGAAGGCGAGCACCGTGCCGAGCACGCCCACGCTCGCGAGCTCCCCGAAGGCCTCCGGGCTCGGCAGCTGGATCGAGCCGACCAGCCCCCGCACCTCGACCTTGGCCACCGGCAGCCCGAACCCCGAGGCCGCCAGGGTGGCCAGCACGACAGCGCCGAGGGCCCCCGGCACCGTACGCACACGGCGCGGCAGCCGTCGCCACAGGACGAGGACGGCGATCGTGCCCGCCCCGAGTCCGACCGAGGCCAGCGCCTCCGTGCTACGGGCCGCGTCGACGACGGCCTCCGGCAGTCCGGCGAGCTTGCCGAGTCCGGAGGCGGGCGCCTTGAGCCCGGCCATCGAGTAGAGCTGGCCCGCGATCAGCACGAGGCCGATCCCGGCGAGCATGCCCTCGACGACGGCCACCGAGATGGCCCGGAAGTAGCGCCCCAGCTTCAGGGCGCCCATGAGGAGTTGGAGCACACCCGTGGCGAGCACGACGACTCCGAGGACGGCGAGCCCGTACTCCCGTACGGCCTCGAAGACCAGCACGGTCAGTCCGGCCGCGGGCCCCGACACCTGAAGGCTGCTGCCGCGCATCAGGCCGGTGACGAGACCCCCCACGATGCCGGTGACCAGGCCGAGTTCCGCCGGGACACCGGAGGCGACGGCGACGCCCACGCACAGCGGCAGGGCGACCAGGAACACGACGATCGAGGCGGCGAAGTCCTGCCGCAGGTGGGGGAGTTTGCTCATCAGGCTCGACCTGTTCCTCGCGCGGCTCACAGGGACTCGAAGGTGTCGGTGTGCGCACGGTGTTCGCGCACGGCCCCGGTGTGGACCTCGTAGTACCAGCCGTGCAGACGCAGCCGGCCCGTCGTCAGGGCCCTTTCCACACAGGGGTATCCGCGGAGCCTGAGCAGTTGTGCGAGGACGTGGTTCTGCACCGCGTCGGCGACGGTGGGGTCGTCGTCCGGTGCGTCGGACGGGCGCTGCGCCTGCGCGAGCCAGTCGCGCACGGCGGGTACGGCCGTCAGGTCCTCGCCGCGCACCAGCGCGCCGACGGCACCGCAGTGCGAATGGCCGCAGACCACGATCTCGGACACGCCGAGCACGTCCACCGCGTACTCGACGGTGGCCGCCTCGGAGGTCGGCCGGCCGAGGACGTACGGCGGGACGATGTTGCCCGCGGTGCGCAGCTCGAAGAGCTCGCCCGGGCGGGCGCCGGTGATCAGGGCCGGAACGACCCGGGAGTCGGAGCAGGTGATGAACAGGACCTGCGGGGACTGGCCGTCGGCGAGCGAGGCGAACTCCTCGGGCCGCCGGCCGAAGGAGCGGGCATGGTCGATGAGGGGCTGCATGTCAGTTCCTCCTGGCGCGCCCTGAGGGCGCGTCGGCTTACAAGACGGAGCGTGGGGGGACACGCTCCGCTCAGCAGCGGAAGACCTGAAGTGCGGCAGGGGAGTGGGCGGCCCGGGATCTCGGCGTGCGCGGGTGCGCCGGGGCGGGCGCGAGCGGCGCGTACGAGGCCGCGGGGTCGCTCGCGAGCAGCGCGCGCGGGGGTGTGTCGGGGACGAGATCCTCGTCGCGGGTCCGCTGACGGGCGCCCAGAGGGGGTGCCACCTTGTGCGGATGCTCCGCTTCGGCGCAGGAGACGACTTCGCCCCTGTGCGCGGACGCGAACGCCTCGGTGGGAGCGAAGAGCTGGAGGCTGATCAGGACGGCGGCGAGTACCACGTACAGGGGTCGGGCCGTCGTACCTCGTAACATGCGCCCCCTCCCGGCGTCTCGTCCTCCATGTCAATACATAGGTTAACGCGGCAAGTTGTTTGCAGGGTTAACTCGACGTTTCACAGTGAAGTGGGCCGAAAACGCTGTGGAGGGGCCGAAAAGCTACGCCTCGACGAGCCCCTTGGCGTCGCGGGCCAGCGCGGTGAGCCGGGATATCGCGCGGAAGTACTTCTTCCGGTAGCCGCCGTTCAGCATCTCCTCGCTGAAGAGCTGGTCGAAGGGCATCCCGGAGGCGAGGACGGGCACCTCGCGGTCGTACAGCCGGTCGGCGAGCACCACGAGCCGCAGCGCCGTCGACTGGTCGGGCACCGGCTGGACGTCGGTGAGGCAGACGGCCTTCAGGTCGTCGGTCAGGGCGCCGTAGCGGCTGGGGTGCACGCGCGCGAGGTGGTCGAGCAGATGCGGGAAGTCGTCGAGGGAGGCCCCGGCCGTGGCGTACGCGGCCTTCGTGACCTGCTCGTCGGTGAACGGCGCCGGGGCCTCGGGCAGCCCGCGGTGGCGGTAGTCCTCGCCGTCGATGCGCAGCGGCCGGAAGTGCGCGGACAGCCCCTGGATCTCGCGCAGGAAGTCGGCGGCCGCGAACCGGCCCTCGCCGAGCTTGCCCGGCAGGGTGTTCGAGGTGGCCGCGAGCGCGACCCCCGCGTCGACCAGCTTGCCGAGCAGGGTGGAGACGAGAACGGTGTCGCCCGGGTCGTCGAGTTCGAACTCGTCGATGCACAGGAGACGGTGCCCGGAGAGCGTCTGCACGGTCTTCTGGAAGCCGAGCGCGCCGACCAGGTTCGTCAGCTCCACGAAGGTGCCGAAGGCCTTGAGCGCGGGCTCGGCGGGGGTGGCGTGCCACAGGGAGGCGAGCAGATGGGTCTTGCCGACGCCGTAGCCGCCGTCCAGGTAGACACCCCGGGGGCCGGCCGGGGTCTTCGGTGCCTTGGCCTTGCCGAAGCCGAAGAAGCCCCGCTTGCCGCCGCCGAGCGCGTGCGCCCCGCCGAGACCGGCCGCGAAGCCGGCGAGGACCTGTACGGCCTCCGTCTGGCTCGGCTGGTTCGGGTCCGGAATGTACGTTTCGAAGCGCACGGAGTCGAAGCGCGGCGGCGGCACCATCTCGGCGACCAGCCGGTCCGCGGGGACGTGCGGCTCGCGGGCGCACAGGGACGTGGGGGCTGCTTCGGGTATCGGTTCGATCCCGGAAGCGGCGGTGGAGGACGACACGGTTCCCCACTCTAAGGGCCGTGCCACACTGCACGACATGCGACGCCTGTTCCCTGTGACCTACGAAACAGCAGCCCAGGCCACCGCCGGGGCCCCCGATGCCCCTGGTGCGGCTGTGACGGATGTGACGGATGCGACGGACCGTGAGTGGGAACTGCTGGAGCTGGCGGAGGCGTACGCCTACCCCGAGCTCCGCCCCGCCGGTGTCCGGGAGCCCTGGCTGCGGGCCAACATGGTCTCCACGCTCGACGGCGCCGCCCAGCACGACGGAAAGTCCCAGGGCATCTCCAGCGCCGCCGACATGCGGATCTTCGGGGTGCTGCGGGCTCTGGCGGACGTCGTGGTCGTCGGCGCGGAGACGGTACGCCAGGAGGGTTACCGTCCGGCACGCGCACGTGCGGAGTTCGCGGGGACCCGGGAGGCGGCCGGACAGGGCCCGGCGCCCGTGATCGCCGTCGTCACCGCGAGCCTCGACCTGGACTTCTCGCTGCCCCTGTTCACCTCGCCCCTGGTGCCCACGCTCGTCCTGACGGGCGCCGCGGCGGCCCCCGAGCGGGTGGCGGCGGCCGAGAAGGCGGGCGCCGGGGTGGTGATCGCCGGGGACGGGACGGGCGTGGATCCGGTACGGGCCGTGCGTGCGCTCGCCGAGCGCGGTATGACCCGGCTGCTGACGGAGGGCGGCCCGCGGCTGCTGGGCCAGATGGTCGCGGCGGGTGTCCTCGACGAACTGTGCCTGACTCTTTCGCCGACGCTCACCGCGGGAGACGCGCAGCGGATCGCCGGGGGGCCCGCGATGGCGGTTCCCGAGCGGCTCGAGCTGGCGTCCCTCCTGGAGGAGGCCGGATTCCTCTTCGCCCGATACCGTCGCCCCTGACGTCGGATAGGGCAAGGCCGTCGGCCAGGGCAAGGTAGCGGAGTAGATCGTTCCGTTTATCTTCCGCTGGGCACACTGAAAATCGCAGTCCCCGTGCGATCACGGGGCAGGATGGTTTCCGCAGGGGGCCAAGGAGGCCCACGGAGGAGAAGGGCGCCTGTCGTGTTCACAAGCGTATTGATGATCGAGAAGGCCCTGACGTCCGCCGACGTGGAGTTCGTCACCACCTTGCACGGTGACGAGGCGGTTGCCTTCCACGTGCTGCTCCAGCCGCGGGGCGACCAGGCGGACCGGCTGCTGCGGGCCATCGACGACGTCGCGCTCGGGGAGCTGGACGAAGCGGCCCACGAGCGTGAGACGCCCGAGGGCGCGGACGCGGCCGGTCAGGGCCAGCAGGCCCTCGACGTGTCGCTGGTGGCGCTGCGCTCGGCCGGCAGCGAGGCCGAGGGGCGGCTCATCGAGAACCACCCGCTCGACGCGCTCAAGGAGCTGGTCGACGAGATCGACGCGGACGAGGTCATCGTGCTGACCGACCCGCACTACGTGGAGGAGTTCTTCCACCGCGACTGGGCCTCGCGGGCCCGCCACAAGGTCGGCGTGCCGGTGCTGAAACTGTTCTCGCACAGCAAGGTGTAGGGCTCCCGCCGGGCGTGCGCGTGGGCGCCGTGGGGCTGCTGGGACCGGTCGGGTGCGGCCGGCACGTGGCTGGCCGCGCCCACGCGGCGGAGCCGCACAGGTCACGGCCCCGCGCCCCTGGGAGGTTGCGGGGGGCCGCACGCAATAGGCTGGGGCGGGTTCCTGTCTGTGGGAGCACGCTGACCGTCGTACCGGATCTTGGGAGATACACGCATGGCACCCGGCCTTCCTACCGCCATGGACCGACCGCACTTCATCGGCATCGGCGGCGCCGGGATGTCGGGCATCGCCAAGATCCTGGCGCAGCGCGGGGCGAAGGTGGCGGGCAGCGACGCGAAGGAGTCCGCCACCGCCGAGGCACTGCGGGCGCTGGGCGCGACCGTGCACATCGGCCACGCGGCGGACCACCTGGCCTCCGACGCCACCTGTGTCGTGGTGTCCTCGGCGATCCGCGCGGACAACCCGGAGCTGGCCCGCGCGGCCGAGCTCGGCATCCCGGTGGTCCACCGCTCGGACGCCCTCGCCCGGCTGATGGACGGCCTGCGCCCGATCGCGGTCGCGGGCACGCACGGCAAGACCACGACCACGTCGATGCTCGCGGTGTCCCTCTCGGCGCTGGGACTGAACCCCTCGTACGCGATCGGCGGCGACCTGGACGCCCCCGGCTCGAACGCCCTGCACGGCGACGGCGAGATCTTCGTCGCCGAGGCCGACGAATCGGACCGCAGCTTCCACAAGTACGCCCCCGAGGTCGCGATCGTCCTCAACGTCGAGCTCGACCACCACGCCAATTACGCCTCCATCGACGAGATCTACGAGTCCTTCGAGACCTTCGCGGCCAAGATCGTGCCGGGCGGCACGCTGGTGATCTCCGCGGACCACGAGGGCGCGCGCGAACTGACCCGGCGCCTGCCGGCGGACGTACGGGTGGTGACGTACGGCGACGCGCCGGACGCGGACGTACGGGTCCTGTCCGTGATCCCCCAGGGCCTCAAGAGCGAGGTGACGGTGCTCCTCGACGGCAAGGAGCTGACCTTCGCCGTCTCCGTCCCAGGCCGCCACTACGCGCACAACGCGGTGGCCGCGCTGGCGGCGGGCGCGGCGCTGGGCATTCCGGCCGCGGAGCTGGCCCCCGCGATCGCCTCCTACACGGGCGTGAAGCGGCGTCTGCAGCTGAAGGGCGAGGAGGCGGGCGTCCAGGTCGTCGACTCGTACGCGCACCACCCGACCGAGATGACGGCCGACCTGGAGGC
Source organism: Streptomyces sp. NPDC107454 (assembly GCF_055582885.1). Classification (NCBI taxonomy): domain Bacteria; kingdom Bacillati; phylum Actinomycetota; class Actinomycetes; order Kitasatosporales; family Streptomycetaceae; genus Streptomyces; species Streptomyces sp. NPDC107454. The sequence goes on from NZ_JBVJPA010000025.1 coordinate 90,088, forward strand.
CATGCGCGCGGGTGCCGAGGGCCGCATCCTGGTGGTCTTCCAGCCCCACCTGTTCTCCCGCACCCAGGAGCTGGCCAAGGAGATGGGCGAGTCCCTGGCCCTGGCCGACGCCTCGATCGTGCTCGACATCTACCCGGCCCGCGAGGACCCGATCCCGGGCGTCACCAGCGAGCTGATCATCGAGGCGGCGCGGGCGGCGGGCGCGGACGTGACACCGGTCCATGACAAGGCGCAGGTGCCCTCGGTCGTCGCGGGAATGGCGAAGCCCGGTGATCTCGTTCTCACCATGGGCGCGGGAGACGTGACGGACCTCGGTCCCGAGATCCTGACCCGCCTGTCGAAGTAGCCGTGACGTTTGTGAGGGGTTGAGCTTCATGTCGTACGACATCGAAAAGCCGGACGAGCAGTGGCGCGCGGAGCTGACCCCGGCCGAGTACACCGTCCTGCGGAAGGCGGGCACCGAGCCCGCCTTCACGGGCGAGTACACCGACACCAAGGCCAAGGGTGTCTACTCCTGCCGCGCGTGCGGCGCCGAACTCTTCACCTCGAACGAGAAGTTCGAGTCCCACTGCGGCTGGCCGTCCTTCTACGACCCGAAGGAATCCGACGCGGTCGAGCTGATCGCGGACCGCTCCCACGGGATGGTCCGCACGGAGGTGCGGTGCGCCCGCTGCGGATCGCACCTCGGCCATGTCTTCGAGGGTGAGGGCTACCCGACGCCGACCGACCAGCGGTACTGCATCAACAGCATCTCGCTGCGGTTGGCACCCGAGGAAGACTGACCGCCGGGTTCGATGGGAAGGGCGGCGTGCCGGACGCGCTGGGTGTCAGGAGACCTGACTCCCACGTGCGCCTGATCGTCTGCCTCCTGGGCTCCGACCCGGGCCTGTGGCCCGGTCGGGGCTCTTGGCGGTGTCTGGGCACTTCCCAGCGCGAGTGGCGATGGGCTGTGCACGGGGAGGACTGCTCGGACAGTCGGCTGACGGCGGTGTGTGGGACACCTTCGAGACCACCAGCCGCGAGGAGGTGGAGGCCTTCCTCGCCCCGACCGGCGCCTCGTGGGAGTGGCGGGCCTACGGCACCGTCCGCGTCTCCTCGCCGCGCCCGGCCACCACCCGGCACCCGGTCACCGGCCCGGCGCGGGGTCAACGGGTCACTCCCGTACGCCGGCCAGCTCCACGGCCCGGCGCCGCAGCGACAGCCCGGCCGGTGCCACGGCGGAGACCACGGCGAGGACCGCGCACGCGCCCACCGCCGAGCCGATCGCCGTCCATGGGATCTCGATGGGGCTCCACACCGACAGCAGGCCCAGGGCGCTCCACATCCCCAGCAGGTTGAGTCCCGCCACCAGCAGTCCCAGCACTCCGCCGACCACCACGACCATCAGCGCCTCGGCGGCGACCAGCCGCAGCACCTGCCAGGTGGTGGCCCCGGCCAGCCGCAGCACCGCCAGGTCCCGCACCCGGTCGGAGGTCGCCATGACCAGGGTGTTGGCGAGGGAGATGCCGGTGTAGAGGAGGGCGATGCCGAGGACCAGCAGGAACCCGATCCGGGTGGTGTCGTTGGTCTCGGGGTAACTGGCCTGCACCCACTGGTTCTTGGTGAACACCTGCCCCCCGGAGGAGCGCAGCGCCGTGCGCAGCCCCGCGGCCACGGCCGCCGTGTCGGCGTCCGCGACCTTGACGTCGATCCGGTCGACGGGGGCGCGCGGGGCGTTGGCCGGGGTGACGTACACGCCGTTGTTGCCGGTGCCGATGGACAGGACGGCGGCGATCCGCAGGGACTTCCTCGTGCCGTCGCCGAGCCATACGCTCACCCGCTGCCCGACGGTGTGCCGCGCCCACTCCTCGTTGACGATGATCGAGTCGTCGTCGAGATCGGTGACCCGGCCGGCCGCGACCGGCAGCCGTACGGTGTCGGCGAGCCGCTTCGGATCGGCCGCGCGCGCCTCGGACCTGATGAGTGCCACGCCGTCCTCCAGGACGTAGACGGCGCTCGACGAGGTGGCCGAGACCTCCGCGCCGGGCACCGCCCGCAGCCGCTCGACGGTCGCCGTGTCGAAGCCCGCGGCGCCGGCCGGCGAGACGACGAAGTCTGCGCGGGTCTGTGCGCGGGTCTCGGTGGCCCTGGCTTCGTTCAGGGTCGCGGTCGCGCCGAGCAGCGAGCCCGCGAGAGCGACCGTGACCAGGACGGGAGCGGCGATGGCGGCGGTACGGCGGACACCGGCGGCGGCGTTCTCCCGCACCAGCATGCCGCCGGCGCCCGGGAGTTGGGCCGGCAACCAGGCGATCAGCCGGGTCAGCGGGCGCACCAGCACCGGCGACAGCAGCGCGACCGCCGTGATCAGCAGCATCGGCCGGCTGACGTACGTCTTGCGGTGCAGCAGGTCGCCCGGTCCGGAGACCAGCGCCAGGGCCGGCGTCACGGCGGCGGTGACCAGCAGGCCTCCGCCGAACAGCCAGCGGCCCCACGTCATGGTCCTGCTGTCCACGGACGCCTCGCGCAGCGCCTGCGCGGGACCGGTCTTCCCGGCCCGCCAGGACGCGGCGACCACTCCGCACAGCGCCACCAACAGCCCTGTCCAGAAGGCCATGTGGTACGGCCAGGTGTGGTCGCCGATGGTGAACCAGCTCGGGGCGAGACCGCCTTCGACCACCCATCGGGCCAGATACGGCGCCGCGTACGCGCCCAGCACACAGCCCGCGGCCGAGGCGAGCACGCCGACGACCAGGGCCTCGGCGAAGACCATCCGGCGGATCTGCCCCGGGGTGGCGCCCGCGGTGCGCAGCAGCCCGAACTCCCGGCGCCGCTGGGCGACCGCGAACGCGAAGGTGGACGCCACCACGAACACCGACACGAAGCCGCTGACCCCGCCGGCCGTGCCGAACATGGCGTTCATCGCGGTCAGGGCCTCGCTGTCCCGGTAGGGGTCGGCGTCCGCGAGCCGCCGCTGGGTGCCGGTGAGGACGCTGACGCCGGAGCTGCCCGCCACCGCCTGCCGTACGGCCGTGGCGTCGGCGTCCACGACCAGCTGGGTGCTCACCGGGGCGAGTCGGGCCGCCTGCGCGTCCGTGTAGAACACGGCGTCCTCGAAGCCGAGCCCGCGCACGGTCCCGACCACCGTCACGGTGCCGAGACCGGTGCGCACCTGCCTCCCCACGGTGGCCCAGTCGCCGCTGACCACGACCTCACCGGCCGCCTCGGGGGCACGGCCCGCGTCGAGCTCGTACGGCGCGCCCGCGGCGGTCGACCACGGGTGGCCCACCAGGTCCCCGGGCGCGTTCCTCGCCCGTACGGCGAAGGAGCGGTCCTCGGTGACGGTGCCGCGTCGCTTCAACGCGGCGAGCGTCTTCGCCGGTACGGCGTTCGGCTGCGTCAGCTTCTGGGTCCGGTCGCCGATCGGGGTGGGCACCCGCAGCGTGTCCTGGCCCTTCACCACGACCGGGGTGGCGGCGAACCGCTCCGGCCGGCGCTCGGGTGCGTTCAGGGACGAGGCCAGGGCCAGCCCCATGACGGCGATCAGCGCGACGCCGAGCGAGAGCGCGACGAAGCTGCCCACGAAGGTGACCCAACGGGTGCGCACGGTGCGCAGGGCGACACTCAGCACGGCACGGCCTCCAGCTTCGTCATCCGGGTGGCGATGTCGCCGGCCGAGGCGCCCACCAGCTCGCCGTTGACGCGCCCGTCGACCAGGAAGACGACACGGTCGGCGTAGGAGGCGGCCACCGGGTCGTGGGTGACCATGATGATCGTCTGGCCCTCCGTGTCGACCATGCCGCGCAGCAGGGACAGCACCTCGCGGCTGGTCTGCGAGTCGAGCGCGCCGGTCGGCTCGTCGCCGAACAGCACCTCCGGGCGGGTGATCAGGGCGCGGGCCAGGGCCACGCGCTGCTGCTGGCCGCCGGACATCTCCGAGGGGCGGTGCCCTGCCCGGTCGCCGAGGCCGACCTGGCGCAGCACCTCACGGACCCGGGCCTTCGGGGGGCGCCGCCCGGCCAGTCGCAGCGGCAGGGCCACGTTCTGCTCGGCGGTCAGCGACGGCAGCAGGTTGAACGCCTGGAACACGAACCCGATGCGCTCGCGGCGCAGCAGCGTCAGCTTCGTCTCGCTCAGCTTCGTCAGCTCGGTGTCCCCGACGGTGACCGAGCCCGCGGTGGGCCGGTCAAGCCCGGCCGCGCACTGCAGCAGGGTCGACTTCCCGGAGCCGGAGGGGCCCATCACGGCGGTGAAGGTGCCCCGGGGGAAGGCGAGCGAGACCTGGTCGAGCGCGGTCACACTGCCGCTGCCCGCCCCGTACTGCCTGCTCACGGAGCGCAGTTGGATCGCATGGTTGGTCATCTGTCCCTAAGTCCCTACTTGTTCGGTGTCGGTCCTCCCGCGCACCAGGGCGGGACGGAATCGGGGTTCAGCGGTGTCGTTCCGCGGGAGAGAGCCGGAGAAAGGCGCGGGCCAGGCACCAGGACGGCGCCGGCGGTCGTGGTGAGCAGCGCGGCCTCGACGGTGATGCTGCCGTGCCGGGCGAGCATCCCGCCCAGTACCACCGCGCTCTGCCCCGGCAGCACCGCGCCGATCACCGGCAGGGCGGCTTCGAGGGCGGGCAGCAGCACCGCGGTCGGAACGCCGACGCTTCCGTACGCCGGCACACGCTCCGCCGGCCAAGCCAACATCCGGGCACCGCCTCTCTCGCAACTGTGGTGACTCCACGAAACCGCGCGACGACACCCCGGCGCAGTGCGGCAGAAGCGACACTTGGGGTAGGGCCAGACCTACCCCGGGGCCTCGGCCTGGCTGTCGGCCCCGGCGCCCGGTCGCCCCGCCCGGGTGAGCGACCGATCCGACTCCCGGTCCCCGCAGCCGACGGCCACCAGGCGCTGCAACTCGCGGAAGCGGTACCGGGGTTCTCCGGCCGCGTCGATGCCCGCCATCTCCAGCACCGCCCCCTCCACCAGCCGCTCCAGCAGTTCCTCCGCCGTGTCCTCCGCCGTGTCCTCCGAGAGGGCGAGGGACCGCGCGGTGGCCGATGCGGTGAACGCTCCGGCGTCGTGCCCGGCGATGGAGGCGATGAACTCACGTTCCTGGAGGGAGAGCTGGCGCAGGGGAGAGGCGAGGGCGCGCCGTACGTCGAGTTCCCGATGCGCGGCTCGGTGACCCGGCCCGCCGGACCGGCCAGCCGTCGGCGCTCGGTCGGCATCAGCCGCACGTCTCCGAACTCACCGGTCTCGTCAGCGAGTTCCCGGTACGCGAGCGACTTCGGGCCCAGGCTCGGCTTCGGCCAGATGGGGGTGACGCTGGCGAGCGCGGGGCCCTGCCACGGGTCGAGCGCCCGCCGCGGCAGCTCCGCGGCATCCGCGAACCGGCGCTCCTTCAGGGCCAGGCGACCCTGCCGGTCCAGCTGTTCGAACTCGACGACATCAATGCGCGCCCCCTCGGTGAGCAGTTGGTAGCCGGGCTGATGATCGCAATGTGCGGAGCGTCAGCCCCTTGGAGAACTTGCATCCGGCAGCCCGTGACCATCCGCCGCGATTGCAGGGGTATGGCCGGCCCTACCCCCGATACGCCACCTGGACCGATGGCACCGTCCATGACGCGCCGTCTACGGTGATCGCATGCATCCCCGGAACGTATGGCAGGCCATGTCCCGGCCGGGTTTCCTGGTGTCCCCGTGGCCGTGGCGTGCCGTCGTGTATCTGCTGTCGGGTGTGGTGGCCGGCATCGCCGTGCTGGTGGCGATCGCGACCCTGGCGGCGGTCGGCGGCGTCCTCGCGATTGTCCTGGTCGGCCTGCCGTTGCTCGCCGTCACGGCTCTCGTCGGGGTGCCCGTGGCCTCGGCCGAGCGGCGCAGACTGCGGCTGATCGACCGTGATCCGGTACCCGGCGCGCATCGCGAGCCCGCCGAGCCGGGACCGTGGAGCTGGTTCACCACCCGGCTGCGGGAGCAGCTCACCTGGCGGGAACTCGGCTACGCGCTGCTGTTCGCGGGCCTGTTGTGGCCGGCCGAGGCCCTCGTGGTCACCGTGGCGCTGGCCTTCCCGCTGTCGATGACGTTCACCCCGCTGCTGATGGCCACGGTGGGCGACGGCCGGGAGGCGAAGGTGCTCAAGCAGTGGACGGTCACCAGCTGGCCGACCGCCTTCGGCGTCGCCGTGCTCGGGGTGATACTGCTGGCCCTCGGCGCGTACGTCCTCGGGGTCGCGGCCGGCGCCAGAGCCGAGCTGACGCGGCTTCTCATCGCCCCGCGTGACGCGGAGCTGGCTGCGCAGGTCATCGAACTGACGCGGTCCCGCGTCCGGCTGGTCGACGCGTTCGAGACGGAGCGGCGCCGGATCGAGCGCGATCTGCACGACGGCGCCCAACAGCGCATGGTCGCCCTGACGATGACACTCGGCCTGGCCCGCCTGGATGCGCCGCCCGGCCCGCTCGCCGACCAACTCGCCAAGGCGCACGAGGAAGCGGGCAAGGCCCTCGCGGAGCTGCGCGAACTCATCCACGGCATCCATCCCAAGGTGCTCGCCGACTACGGCCTGGAAGCCGCCGTCGCTGACGCCGCCGACCGCAGCGCGGTCCCCGTCGACGTCGACCTGGAGCTGCCCGGCCGGTTGCCCCAAGCCGTGGAGGCCGCCGCCTACTTCGTGGTCTGCGAGGCCCTCGCCAACGTCGCCAAGCACAGCGGGGCCGACCGCGCGCGGGTCGCAGGCGGGCACGCCGACGGACGGCTCGCGCTGGAGGTGCGCGACGACGGACGTGGCGGCGCGGCCGCCGGCGGCGGCACCGGGCTGACCGGACTCGCAGACCGGGTCTCGGTCCTGGATGGCAGACTCTCCCTGTCCAGTCCGCCGGGCGGACCGACCCTGTTGCGTGTGGAGATTCCTTGCGATCCTTGCGAGCCGACCGACCGCTCCGCGTAGTCCTGGCCGAGGACAGCGTGCTGCTGCGGGAGGGCCTCATCGGCCTGCTCACCCGCTGCGGACACGAGGTGGTGGCGGCCGTCGGCGACGCGGAGGCGCTGCTCGCCGCCGTGGCCGAACACCGGCCCGACATCGTGGTGACGGACGTACGGATGCCGCCCGGCTTCCAGGACGAGGGCCTGCACGCGGCCGTCCGGCTGCGGGAGGAGCAGCCCACTCTGCCGGTGCTGGTCCTGAGCCAGTACGTGCAGCGGACCTACGCCTCCGAACTCCTGGACTCCGGCGACGGATCGGGCGTGGGCTATCTGCTCAAGGACCGCGTCGGCCAGGTCGAGCAGTTCGTGGACGCGCTGAGCGAGGTCGCGGCCGGCGGCACGGTCGTCGACCCCGAAGTCGTACGGCAGTTGCTGCGCAGGCGCCGCGATCCGCTGGAGCGGCTCACCCCGCGCGAGCGGGAGGTGCTGGCGCTGATCGCGGAGGGCAGGTCGAACGGGGCGATCGCCAAGGCGCTGACGGTGTCCGAGGCGGCCGTCGGCAAGCACATCGGCAGCATCCTCACGAAGCTGGACCTGCCCCCGGCGGACGAGACCCACCGCCGCGTCCTGGCGGTGCTGGCCTACCTCCGGGCGTGAGACGGGCCGTTGCGGTCCGGACCGTATGGACGCCGCATACATCGGCCGTAACTCCGCGGCGAACGCGCGACGTGCGACGCGACCGCCTGGACGTACTACGAGGCGGTCGACAAGCTGGGCCGACCTGACGGGCCCAGGGGCATCCGACTTCGGCGTGGCTGAGGTTCACAGCACCTCGCGATGGACGAGGGCCGAGAGGACGAGGGCGCCCGGGAGCAGGGGGATCCAGACGGTCAGGACGCGGTAGCCGATGACGGTTGCCGTGGCCAGGGACACGGGGGCGCCGTACGCGGCCATGGTGAGGACCATGGCCGCGTCGACCGGGCCGATGCCGCCCGGGGCGGGCACCGCGCCGACGGCGGTACTGGCGAGCAGCAGCGCGAGGACCACCTGGGCCCAGGACAGCGGCAGCCCGAGCGAGAACCCGACCGAGGCGATCACGCTCCCCTGAAGCACCGGGGTGATGGCCGCCCCGCCCCACAGGGCGAGGACGCGGCTGGGCCGGGTGTGCAGGGTCCGCGCCTCGGTCAGGGCGGTGCGTACGAAGCCGAGCGCCGGGCGGCGCAGCGGGCGTACGACCGTCAGGAGCAGGGCGGCGGTGGCGAGACCGAACACCGCGGCCCCGGCGGCCATGAGCAACGTCCAGGTGTCCGGGGTGAGGTCGCCGAGTCGTAGCGCGTCCGGGAAGGCCACGAGGAAGACGACGAGCACCACCGTCTTCGCCAGCGGCTTGACCAGTGAGTACAGGGCGAGCGAGGCGGTGGCGCGGGCCAGGGGTATGCCGTTGCGCTGGAGGAAGCGCAGGGTGACGGCGTGGGCGCCGATGCTCGCCGGAAGGATGTGGTTGGTGGCGCCCGCGGCGAACTGCGAGGCGAGCAGCGGCCCGGGCGGCAGCCGTTCGGGCAGGGCGCCTTGCCGCACGCACGCGGCGGTCACCCAGCCCAGGCAGGTGAAGAAGGCCCCGGCCAGCAGCCACCAGGGATCGGCGGCGGCCAACCGGGCGGCGCCCTCGCTCACCGCCCGCCAGTCGACCGCCGCCCACGTCCCGATCGCCAGGAGCGGCAGCAGGGTCAGCGTCAGACGGGTGAGACGGGTGAGACCGGTCAGGCGCGCGGCGGCGGGGGACCGGACGGGGGCGGGGCGCGCTACGGGGAGATCATCGAGCGGGAGCGGGGACACGGCGCACATCGTCCTTCCACGTCACGCCCGCGGTACCGGCGGACGGACACAAGAAGAGGCTTGAGCGGAGGGGGACGAGGGGAAGGTTCCCGCTCGGTGTGACGGCGCGGTGTCCGGGAGGGGAAGGGGCACCAGCGGCTGGGCGACACGGCCGGGCTCGTCGTCCTGTCGGGCAGGGCAGTTGGCGCTCCCGGCGTCGAAAGGTAGAAAGAGGGGGCGTACTCGGAACGCACCTGCCGAGTGCGATGGACGGGACGGACGAGACGGACGAGACAACGGAGGCCCTCATGACGACTCTGCCCGATCGGCCGAACACCGCGCTGCTCGTCATCGACGTCCAGAACGGGGTGGTGGCGGGCGCGCACCGGCGCGACGAGGTAGTGGCGAACATCGACACCCTGGTCGGCAAGGCTCGCGCGGAGGACGTGCCGGTGGTGTGGGTGCAGCACTCGGACGACCAGCTCAAGCGCGACAGCGAGAGCTGGCAGTACGTGCCGGAACTGGTCCGCCGCGCCGCCGAGCCCCTCGTCCACAAGAACTACGGCGACTCGTTCGAGGACACCGGCCTCGAGGCGCTGCTCGCCGAGCGCGGGGTGGGCCGACTGGTCGTCACGGGCGCGCAGACCGACGCGTGCGTCCGCGCCACCCTGCACGGGGCCTTCGTACGCGGGTACGACGTGACGTTGGTCGGAGACGCGCACACGACGGAGGACCTCAGCGCCTACGGGGCGCCGCCGCCGGAGCAGGTGATCGCGCACACCAACCTCTACTGGAAGTGGGAGAGCGCACCTGGGCGGCGCGGGGGCACCGTCGACACGGCGGACGTGACCTTCGCGGCGGCCGTCGGGGACTGAGCCGCCCCGATCGGCGGCCATCGGCGGCCGGCGCGCCCCCGAGGGAGTGGATCTACCGCGGTGCGAGTGCGGCGAAGGCCTCGTCGATCAGATCGTCGAGGTCGAGGGTGCCGTCGGAGGCGGTCCAGTGGTTGACGGCGATGTTCAGACAGTCGACCGCGGCGGCGGCCCGCACCAGCGGGCCCAGGGCCGAGGGCCGCGAGGAGGCCGCGCGCTCGGCGAGGGCCTCGGCGATGACCGGGCGCCAGCCGTTCTGCTTCTCCATGCTGCGCGCGCACAGTGCGGGGGTCTTCATGATCAGACGGGACAGCGCGAGCGCGCCGGCCGGGTCCTGCCGGTGGTGCTCGACGACCGTGCCCAAGGCGTGTCGTAGCGCCGTCCAGTCGTCCTCGCCGGCCGGGCGGGCGCGCAGCGCGTCGGCGATCCGCCCGCCCTGGGCGTCCACCGCGTCGAGGACGGCGTCCTCCTTGGTGCCGAAGTAGCGCAGGAAGGTGCTGCGGGACACCCCGGCCGCCGCGGCCAGGTCGTTGACGGTGACGTTCTCGAAGCCCTCGCGTCGGAACAGCTCGAAGGCCACCTGGGCCAACTCGGCCCGGATGGCGGCCCGTGCGATGTCCCTCGTGCTCGTACGCGCTGCTCCGTCCACCTCGGGATCGTACCGCTCACCCGCTCCCCGCTCGCCATGGTGAATCACGGACGCTAGTGTGACACTGAGTTCCATAATTGGCATATGGATTCATCCTTGATCGATCACTTCACATCACATCAGCGGGAGAGCGAACCGTGACGAAGACCCTTGGACTCATCGGCAGCGGCATGATCGGCGGCGGGCTGGCCCGCCTCGCCGTGGCGGCCGGAGTGGACGTCGTCCTCAGCAACTCGCGCGGACCGGAGACACTCGCCGGCCTCGTCGCCGAACTCGGCGGGCACGCGCGCGCGGCCACCCCCGAGGAGGCCGCCCGCGCCGCTGACCTGGTGGTGGCGACCGTGCCGCTGAAGGCCTACGACCGGCTGCCCGCGGCGGCTCTCGCGGGCAAGGCCGTGATCGACACCATGAACTACTACCCGGACCGCGACGGCCGCATCGCCGAACTGGACGCGGGCGGGCCGACGTCCAGCGCCCTGGTCCAGCGCCACCTGGCCGACTCCCGGGTGGTCAAGGCGTTCAACAACATCGACTTCCGGCGCCTGTTCCTCTCCGCCCGGCCCTCCGGCGCCGCCGACCGCAGCGCCCTGCCCCTCGCCGGTGACGACGCGGCCGCCAAGGCGAGGGTGGCGGAGCTGCTGAACGTTCTCGGGTACGACGCGGTGGACATCGGCACGCTCGCCGACAGCTGGCGCAGCGAGCCGGGCACCCCGGTCTACGTGCGGCCCTACCTCGCGGCGCAGCCCGAGGGGCTGAGCCAGGAGGAGGCGCAGCGCTGGTTCTTCGAGACCCCGGGCGTCCCGGTGCCCGCCGACCGGGTCAAGGAGCTGACCGACGCGGCCGTACGGCGCCCGGCGGGCGAAGCGCGGGCCACCCTCGCCCGGGACTGAGCGACGGAAGAACGGAAAGGAGGGGCGGGCCACCGGTGCTCGACGCGGAGGAGGTGGAGGATGTGGAAGAAGACGTGGTCGAGGGCGAACCGGCGCTGTACGCCGAGGACTTGACGGCCGTGCCGTGTGCCTTGACCCAGGTGGCGATCTCGGAGTTCGTGCCCTGTCCGCCGTCCCTGCTGACGATGATGTAGTGCAGCTTGCCGGACTTCACCAGGCTCTTGAGCTTGGCGAGGGTCATGGCGTTATCACTGCCGGACCAGCCGCCCATGGAGATGACCGTCGAGTCCGGTCGACAGGTCGACGTCCATGTGGCGTCCGTGCTCGCGTTGTCCGCGACGGTGATCCGGAACGGGAAAGAGGCTTCGAGGTAGGCGTGGAGGCGGCCGATGCTGTCGCCGAGGACGTGTGCCTCGTTGTGGACCGGCACCACGATCTCGACCGACCGCTGCCGGACGCCTCCCGCGTTCGTTTCGTTCATGGCCCCGACGATCCGGGCCGGATCTGGGCCGTCGCTGAGCCCGCGCTGAGGGAAGGACGAGAATCAGGGAACTCACAGCTTTTGCACAGCCGGTCTCTGGCGGGTCACAGGAAGACCGGTGAACAGCCCCTTTCCCTGCGTCAGTTGTGGCTGGACGAAGCGATCAACTCATCGATCAGAGTGATCAGTACGTCCCGGCACGACCCGCGCTCACGGGCGTCACAGAGCAGCACGGGGGTCCGTTTCGGCAGGGCCAGGGCGTCGCGGATCTCCTCGGGGGTGTACGGGTGCTGCCCGTGGAAGCCGTTGACGCCGACGACGAAGGGGATGCCGCGCCGCTCGAAGAAGTCGATGGCGGCGAAGCTGGACTCCGGCCTGCGGACGTCGATGAGGACCACGGCGCCCAGGGCGCCGATCGCGAGGTCGTTCCACATGAACCAGAACCGCTGCTGGCCCGGGGTGCCGAAGAGGTACAGGACGAGTTCGGGGCTGAGGGTGATCCGCCCGAAGTCCAGGGCCACGGTGGTGGCCCGTTTCTCCTCGATGCCGTCGAGGTCGTCGACGTTCAGACCGGCGGAGGTGAGGGGTTCCTCGGTGCGCAGCGGGACGATCTCGCTGACCGCCCCGACCATGGTCGTCTTGCCGACGCCGAACCCCCCGGCGATCAGGATCTTGACCGCGTCGGGAGCGGGGGGTGCGTCGGGTGCCGAAGTCCCGCGCGCGGCGGGGTCAGAGCCGGCCAAGGCCGTCCCTCACTTTCTGCAGCAGGTCCAGGTCCGGGGTACGGGAGACGAGACGCGGAGCCTGGACGGTGATCCGGCCCGCCTCCAGCAGATCGCAGAGCAGGATCACGACCACGCTCACCGGCAGGTCGAGTTCGGCGGCGAGTTCCGCCACCACGATCGGTCTCGCGCACAGCCGCAGGATCCGGGCGTGCTCGGGCTGCGGCCGGGTGGCGCCCTCGGGCGGCGGATCCACCGCGGTCACCGACGTGATGAGGGTGAAGTCGGCGCGGCTGGGCCGGGTGCGGCCTCCGGTCAGCGTGAACGGCCGTACCAGCCGGCCGGCCGCGTCGCCTTCGCTCACCTCACTCGCCGTTGTCGGCCGCGGCGGCGATGCCCGCACGAGGTGCTGCCCTGAGGTGCTCGCCGATCTTCTTGACCAGCATGTTCATCTGGTACGCCACCACGCCGACGTCCGCGCCCTGGTTGGTGAGCACGGCGAGATGGGCGCCGGGGCCCGCGGCGGTGAGGATCAGATAGCTGTCGCGCATCTCGATCAGCGCCTGGCGCACCGGACCGCCGCGGAAGTCCATGCTGACGCCCTTGCTGAGGCTCATCAGGCCGGACGCGGTCGCCGCCAGCCGTTCGGCGTCGTCGCGGACGAACGCCGTGGACTTGCTGACGACGAGTCCGTCCTCGGAGAGCACGACGGCGTGGTTCACATCGGCGACCCGTTCCACCAGTCCGGTGAGCAGCTGGTCGAGCTGGCTGTGTGTGGCGGTGCTGGGGCGTGTCATTTCTCTGTCCTTCACGAGCGGTCGGCGGGCGGAGTCCACGAGCGGTCTGCGGGCTGGGTCGGGGCCGGGTCCTCCCCGTGGTCGTACGACGGTTCCTCGCCCCCGTGGTCGTACGACATCTCCTCGTCGTCGCGGGCCCGGAGCGTCCCGCGCTGGAAGCCCGCGAGTGAGGAGGCGGCGCGTTCCGCGGTGAAGTCGGCGAGGTCGGTGGCGTCCTTGTCGTCGGCGTAGTCGGCGTAGTCGGCGTAGTCGGCCCCGGAGGGCGCCGCCTCCTCCCGCAGCTCCGTCGCCAGGCTGGTCTGCGGCACCCGGCGCGGCAGCGGAGCAAGTCCGTCGCGGCGGGCGGCGCCCTGAGCGGGGCCGGAGCGGGGCGCGGCGGAGTCGGTCGTGCGGGCCCGGGCGGAGGGGGGTGCCTCCTGGGCACGTTCATGGGGCCGGCGCTCCGGGACCGCGTCGTCGGCGGAGCCCTCCGCCGTCACGACCCCCGCCGGTACCGCGACCTCCCCGTCGGTGGCGGGGGAGTCGGAGCTCTCGCGGACCACGATGTCGTGCGGGATCAGCACGATCGCGGTGGTCCCGCCGTACGGCGAGGAGCGCAGGGTGACGGCGATGCCGTGCCGGGTGGCGAGCCGCGCGATCACGAACATGCCGAGCCGCAGGTCGTCGGCGAGTGCCACCACGTCGAACTGCGGGGCCACCGCCAACTGGGCGTTGAACGCGGCGTAGTCCTCCTCGGACAGGCCCAGGCCCCGGTCCTCGATCTCGACGGCCAGTCCCTTGGCCACCATCGCGGCCCGCACCCCCACCGGGCTGGGCGCGGGGGAGTAGGTGGTCGCGTTGTCGATGAGCTCGGCCAGCAGATGGATGACGTCGGCCACCGCGGGCGGGCTCAGGTACACCTCGTCATCGGTGTGCACGTCCACCCGCTGGTACTGGGCGACCTCACCGACGGCGCTGCGCAGGATGTCGATCAGCGCGACCGGTTCGGTCCAGCTGCGCCGGGGCTGCTCGCCACTGATGATGACGAGATTCTCCTCGTAGCGGCGGAGCTGGCTGGCCGTGGAGTCGAGTTCGTACAGGCCCTTGAGGATCCCCGGGTCCTGGTGCTCGCGTTCCAGCGCGTCGAGCTTGCTGAGCTGAAGGTTGACCAGGTTCTGGCTCTGCCGGGCGATGCCGAGGATCACCTTCTGGAAGCCGCGTCGGGTGTCGGCGAGTTCCACCGCGGTGTACACCGCCGTGCGCTGGGCGGTGTTGAACGCCTTGGCCACCTGGCCGAGTTCGTCCTCGCCGTAGTCCAGGGGCGGGGTGGCGGACTCCACGTCGACCTTCTCGCCCCGGTTCAGCCGGGTGACCACGTCGGGCAGCCGTTCCTCGGCGAGGCTGAGCGTCGCCATCCTGAGACCGCGCAGCCGCCGGGAGAGGGAGCGGGTGATGCGCCAGGACATCACGACGCACACCAGCAGGGCGACGAGTCCGCCGGCGCTCAGCGCGGCCGCCTTGATCAGCAGGCTGTGTGCGTTGTCGGCGCTGCGGTCGAGCAGTTGCGTGGTCTGCTGCTGGATCAGGTTCGTGTACTGGTCGGAGATCCTGCCGAGCGCGGTGTTCCAGCGGGCGCGCGCGTCGGGCAGGTCGACCGTCCCGGCCACCCGGCCGTGGGCCGTCCGGGCCGCGATGATCTGGTCCTCGACGGTCTCCAGGGTCTTCCAGTCCTGGCTCTGGAGAACCCGCTCGACCTGGTCCTTCACGGTGCCGTGCAGCGAGTTGAGGACCTGGCTCTGGAAGACCCAGCGGCGCACGTCGACCCGCTGGGCGAACTGCTGCCAAGCCTGCTGGTCGAGCTTTCCCGAGGGCCAGGCCAGCGCCAGCTCGGCGTCCTCCTGGGCGACCAGCTCCGCCGCGTTCCCCATCGTGATCAGGGGCCCCGCCTGCGAGGTGAGGTCGCCGTCGTCGACCTGGGAGAGTTCCTGGAAGGCGTGGATCTGGTCGCCGATGATCGAGGTGTACTGGTCCAGGGCCTGCTGGGCGGTGATGTCGGTGGGGTGGTCCACCTGCCCCCGGTAGTACTCCAGGCTTCCCACCGAGGCGATGACCGAGTACATCCGGTCGCCGATCCGGGCGGGCGCGTGTCTGAAGTCCTCGGACCGGCGGACCAGTTTCGCGACCGCTACGTTCGTACGCCTGCGCTGCCGGTCCAGGGCGGCCCGGGAGCCGTGAGGCGAGGCCATCCAGGCGGCCGACAGACTGCGCTCCTGTTGCAGCGCGAGCGTCGCCTCGGTGCCCATGGCACCCGTCGACCGGCTCAGCCCCGTCTGTTCGCGCAGTCGCAGCCCCTCCGAGAAGATCTGCGTCGTCGTCACACCCCACATGGCGGCGAGGGTGACGCTGGGCACCAGCGCCAGCAGGATCAGGGAGAGACGTATGGAGCCGAGACGGCGCCGGGCACCGGTCCGTGGAGACATCGTCGTCCTAGAGCGATCAGCGATGAGGGGGTGCGCAGGATGCTATCCGTACAAGTGACCGTACGCACCGTGAGGGACGGAAAACCTTGGTGCCGCCTGTGCGGGCGGTGGCCGGTCAGCGGGTGCCGTTCGCCGCGAACTTCGCGACCGAGGACACGTTCTCCTTGGTGACGAACGCGGGTCCGGTGAGCACGGGAGCGGTTCCGCCGCCGCTGAAGTTGCCGTTGGAGTGGTAGAGCCAGAGCGAGTCCACGGCCAGATAGCCCTGGAGATAGGGCTGTTGATCCACCGCGAACTGGACGTCCCCGCTCTGCACGGACTTCACCACGGTGCTGTTGAGGTCGAAGGTGGCGACCTGGGCCTTGCTGCCCGCCGTCTTCACCGACTTCACCGCGGCGAGCGCGAACTGCGCGCCCATCATGACGACTTCGTCGACGCTCGGGTCCTGGCGCAGTCTGGCCGTGACGGCGGTGCCCACGGCGTCCATGTCGGTGCCGTTCACATAGAGCATGTCCGTCTCGCCGCCGAACGCCTTCTTCACTCCGGCGCAGCGGGCCTCCAGGGCGATGTTGCCCTGTTCGTGGATGACACACAGGGCGTGCTTGGCCTTGAGCTCGTCCAGTTTGTCGCCGGTGGCCCGGCCCGCGACGCTCTCGTCCTGGCCGAAGTACTCCAGCAGCCCCTCGGACTTCCAGGCGTCGATCCCGGAGTTGAGACCGACGACGGGTATCCCCGACGCCTTGGCCGCGCTGACCGCGCTCTGCATCGCCTCCGGCTTGGCCAGCGTCAGCGCGATGCCGTCCACCCGGTCGCGGATCGCGTCCCGCACCAGACTGGCCTGGGCGACGGCCTCGGAGTTGCTCGCGTACGTCAGGTCGATGTTGTCCTTGGTGGCCGCCGCCTGTGCGCCCTTGCGCACCAGTTCCCAGAACGCGTCTCCGCGGGCTCCGTGGGTGATCAGGGCGATCTTGATCCGGCCGGTGCCCGCCTTGCCCGCCGAGGCGTCGCTCGTGTCGTTCGAGCCGCCGGAGTCGGAGCAGCCGGCGGCGAGCAGACAGGCCGCGGCGACGGCGGCGACGAGGGCTGCGCGGTGCGGGGATCCGGTGAAGTGGTGAGGTGTGGGGGACATGTTCATGGGTGCGGCACCTCGCTGTGCGGCCCAGCGGCGGGTCGGGGAGAGTGAGATCGGTGCGATGTCGGGATGTTGTGCACCGACTGTCGTACTTTCGTTGGGCCGGAGCCAATCGTGTGTCACACTCGGCCGTCAAGTGAGCGGGCATATGCCGGAGATGGCCGGCGCGGGGGCGTCGTCGCCGCATCGTCACTAGTTGGACGCGTGGCGAGTGAGTTGGGTGGTATCGCACCTTCCGCACGGGGCACGAATGTTCAATGATGGTGCGCGGGCCTGCCGTTGGCGGGCTGTTGCGTTCACACGGGGGAGGACGAGATGACGCGTGAGGTTTCCGCTGTCCGGGCCGGCTTGCGTACGGGAGTGACGGGCGCCGTGGTCGTCGGTCTGTCGGCCATGTCGCTGGTCGCCGGGACCGCGTACGCGACTCCGTCCGGCCCCGGTGTCACCGCGACGGTGCTCTACCGGACCACCGTGGGGAACACGGACTACACGCTCCGGGAGATCACCATCCCGCCCGGCCAGAGCACCGGCTGGCACTACCACGACGGTCCCCTGTACGGCCTCGTGAAGAAGGGCACCCTGAGCCACTTCGACGCCACCTGCGCGCAGGACGGCAGCTACCCGGCCGGCCATGCGATCACCGAGCCCCCGGGTCCCGCCCATGTGCACATCGGCCGCAACGAGGGCTCGGTCCCCGTCGTCCTGGACGTGCTGTACGTCCTGCCGCACGGCTCGCCGTTCTCGGAGGACGCGCCCAACCCCGGCTGCGACTTCCAGTAGCGCCCGGCAGGCTCTGGGCCGCGATCACTCGAACGGCAGTGCCTGTTCGGCCCAGATCGTCTTTCCGGTGCCGGTGGTGCGGGTGCCCCAGCGGTCGGTGAGCTGGGCGACGAGGAGCAGCCCGCGGCCGCCCTCGTCGAAGGTGCGGGCCCTGCGCAGATGGGGTGAGGTGCTGCTGGCGTCGGAGACCTCGCAGATGAGGGTGCGGTCGCGGATGAGCCGGAGCTGGATGGGCGCGCCGCCGTAGCGGATGGCGTTGGTGACCAGTTCACTGACGACGAGCTCGGTGACGAACGCGACGTCGTCGAGCCCCCAGCGGGCCAGCTGCTCGGTCGCGTACTGCCGGGCGGTGGCGACCTCCGCCGGATCGGCGGGCAGGTCCCACACCGCCACCTCGTCGCTGTCCAGGGTGCGGGTGCGGGCCAGCAGCAGGGCCACGTCGTCCTTGGGATGCTGCGGCAGCAGCACCTGGAGCACGTTGTCGCAGGCCTCGTCCAGATTTCCGGCGGGGACCGTCAGCGCGCTGCACAGCACGGCCGTGCCCGCGTCCGCGTCGAGGTGGCGGGCCTCGAAGAGACCGTCGGTGTAGAGGGCGAGGACGGTGCCTTCCGGCAGGTGCAGCTCGGTGGCCTCGAAGGGGAGCCCGCCCACGCCGAGCATCGGTCCCGCGCTCACCTCGACGACCTTCACGGTGCCGTCCGGGAACAGCACGGCGGGCGGCGGGTGCCCGGCCGTGGCGACGGCGCAGTGCCCGGAGACCGGGTCGTACACCGCGTACAGACAGGTGGCGCCGATCTCCGCGCCCGTGGGGCTCTCGTCGGCCGCCAGATGTCCGACCAGGTCGTCGAGGTGGGTGAGCAGCTCCTCCGGGGGCAGGTCAACGTCGGCCAGCGTCCACACCGCCGTACGGAGGCGGCCCATCGTGACGGAGGCGTGGATGCCGTGCCCGACGACATCGCCGACGACGAGCGCCACCCGGGTCCCGGACAGCGGGATCACATCGAACCAGTCGCCGCCGACGCCCGCCCGCGACAGCGCCGGAAGGTATCGGGAGGCGAACTCGACCGCCGCCTGCCCCGCCATCGCCTGGGGCAGCAGACTGCGCTGGAGGGCCAGGGCGGTCGTGCGCTCCTTGGCATACCGGCGGGCGTTGTCCACACAGACGGCCGTGCGGCTGGCCAGCTCCTGGGCCAGCGACACGTCGTCCTGGTCGAAGGGGTCCGGACTCTCGGCGGTGAGCAGCCTCACGAAGACCGCCACCCCCAGCGTCGTACCGCGCGCCACCAGCGGTACCGCCATCAGCGAGAAGTCCCGGCGGTCCGCCTGGTGCGGTTTGGCGGCCTGGGCGCCGCGCCGGCTGAGCCATCCGTCGAGGTCCGGGTCGCCGGTCCTGGTGAGCACCGCGTGCCCGGTGACCAGGGCGCGGACCGGTGGGGAGGAGGACGGGTAGACGTCCGCCGCGCCCAGGTCGATCGCCGCCTCCTGCACCCCGGCGGTACGGGAGTGGTGCGCGACCCGGCGCAGCTCCACATCGGCTTCCACCGGGCCGCCGGTGGGCTCCTCGCCCTCGACCACCGAGTCCAGCAGGTCCACGCTCACGAAGTCGGCCAGCTCGGGCACCGCCAGCTGGGCCAGCTCACGGGCGGTGTGGATCACGTCCAGCGTCGTACCGATGGCGGCGGCGGACTTGCTCAGCAGGGCGAGCCGCTGCCGGGCCCGGTACTGCTCGGTGCTGTCGTAACCGGCAAGCGAGACGCCGAGCAACTGTCCGGAGGGGGCCCGCAGCGGCCACATCTCGATGTTCCAGGCGTGCATGTGCAGTCCGGAGGGAGCCCGGGTCCAGCTCTCGTAGTGGACGGGGCGGCCGGTCTCGACCACCTGGCGCAGATGGTTGAAGAAGCCGCGACTGTGCTCCGCGTTATCGACGGTGTCCGGAAAGTAGCGGTAGAGGACCTCGGCCTCCTGGACGCCCATGATCCGGCAGGCGGTGTCGTTCATCCGCAGGTAGCGCTGTTCCGTGTCGAAGACCGACATCGACACCGACGCCTGCTTGAACGCCAGCTCTCCCAGGTCGCGGCCCCGCCCGTCCGGCGCCGCGGTGATCACGTATCCGGCCGGCGCCCCCTCCAGACCCTGGAGCGGGTACGCCCGCAGGGCCAGCTCGGTCCGCCGCCCGTCCGCGCGCCGTACGGCCACCACACCGTGGCCGCCGTTCTCCCGCAGCGCCCGCCAGGCCTCGTCCGGGTCGCCTTCCAGCAGGTCCGACACCGGGCGGCCGGTGACCTCCGCCGCGGCGTACCCGGTCAGCAGCTGCGCGCCCTCGCTCCAGCCGGTCACGACTCCGTGCGCGTCGACCACCATCATGGCGTCACCGGCCGTGGTTGCCCGCCCAGCATCGCCCGGGATTTTCACCATATGTACAAGGATGATGTGATCCGGCAGTCACATCAACCCGGAGTGGGCCGGAATCCGGTCCGGGAAGGGTCGCTCAGCAGCCGCAGAGGGTCCTCCGGCGCCACGGCCTCCTGCCCGTCGGCGATCCTTTCCGGGGCGCGGCCCGGGGCGGCGGCCGCACCACGGCGTCACGGCCGCCGCCCCCCGGACCGCATCTCCCGGGGACTCACCCCGTACCGCTGCCGAAACGCCGTACTGAGCGCACTCGCCGAGGAGAACCCCGAGGCGAAGGCCAGATCGGTGATGGTCAGGTGCTCGCAGTCGCCGCACTGGAGGCGCTCACGCACCAGCCGCAGCCGCTCCTCGCGGATGAGCTCGCGCGGAGTGGTGCCGGCGCGCTGCAGGGCCAGCTGGATCTGCCGCAGGGACCAGCCGAGCGCGTGCGCCATGGACGTACCGGTGAGACCCGGGTCGGCGGCGTGTTCACGGACGTAGCGGCGTACCATCGTCTCCACGTCGGTGAGTTGGCCCGCCCCGTCGGGGCGGTCGTCGCCGAGGGTGAGCATGCACAGCAGCTCGACGACGCGGTCGGAGACGGCGTTGAAGTGCGGGTCGGTGAGGTGCTCCCGCTCCGCGTGCAGGTCGCCGATCATGGAGCTCACCACCCGGCCGAGCCCTCTGCTCAGATCGATCCCGGTGGCCAGCGGCGACTTGCGGTTCAGCGGGCCGTCCATCTCGCGCGCGGGGATGGTGAGGACGAACGCGTGCGTCGAGGCGTCCTGGAGGCACTCGAAGGGCGCCCCGAAGCTGACGAGGGTGCCGGTGCCCGGTGTCAGCCGGGCCTCCTGGCCGTCCTGCCGCAGCACGATCTCCCCGCTGAGCGGCAGCAGTAATCGGTAGTCCTCGTCGGGGTCCTGGCGGACCTGGCGGGCGGTCCTGCTGTACGCGACCTCGTCCGACCAGAACTTGACGAGCTGATAGCGCTCGGTGCGCTGGCGGACCGTCGCGCCACGGAAGTCGTCGGTGCGCGCGTACCGGTAGCCCATTCTGGACTGGTAGGACCCGACGTGCTCGCTCCAGAAGTCGGCCCGCTCGCGCGGATCCACCTCCGCGGTCGTCCGTGCTTCCACGATGTAGCTTTCCGCGGGCAAAGACACCCTCAACTCCCGTGCAGCGAGCGGTAGTTACTCCACGTCAGCCTAGTGCATACAGTCCGTGCGCCCCACGGCAACTTCCTTGCGCGCGACGGCAAGCGCTTGTACCGGCGGGCGGCTAGGGTCGTGCGACCCGTCAACTTGCATATGCCATTGAGGACTTCATGACCGAACGGATACCGGAGGCGGCGTTCTGGTGCCTGGCCGTCGGGCTGCTCGCCGTCATCGTGCTGCTGGTGCGCCAGCGCGGGATCACGGGACGGCAGCGCGGCCGGAGCGCCGAGCTCGCGGACGCGCTGCGGGCCCGGGACGAGGAGCTGCGCCACCTGGTCGCGGTCCGTCTGCCCGCGCTCGAAAGCGCCCCGCACCAGCCCGCCTCCGCGACGGGGCACCACCTCGCCGTGACGGGTCACCCTCTCTCTGCGCCAGGTCAGACCCTGCCCGCGACCGGCGCGTCCCTGCCCGCACCGGCCCTCCCCGCCGTGGGCCTCCTCGACGCGCGGCTGGCCGACACCGACTTCGCGAAGTGTCTCGACGGCCTCCTGGAGCGGTTCTCCGACGCCGTGCGGCACGCACAGGCCCGCGCCGACCAGTCCGCGAAGGCCGCCCTCAAGGCGTCGATGCGCTCCATCCAGGCTCTCGCCAACGAGCAGCAGGTGTCCATCTCGGAGATGCAGGACCGCCACGACCACCCCGACGTGCTGCGCGACCTGCTCGAGATCGACCACACCAACGCCCAGTTCGGCCGTCGCGCGCAGGCCATCGCCGTACTGTGCGGATCCTGGCCAGGACGCCAACGGGCCACCTCACCGCTCATCGAGGTGGTCCGCGGCGCGACCTCCCGCATCCGCGACTACCGGCGCATCCGTATCAACGGACAGGCCGACATCGCTGTCGAGAGCCGGGCCGTCGAACCGGTCGTCCTCGCCGTCGCCGAACTCCTGGACAACGCCGCGCGCCACTCGCAGCCCAACACCACGGTCGAGGTCGGCGTCCAGGCGGTGCACAACGGTGCCGTCGTGGTCATCGACGACGCGGGCGTCGGCATGGACAGCCGCGGGTCCGAGCACGCCGCCGCGCTGCTGACCGGCCGCCGCGCGGTGGACGTCACCCGCCTCGACGACCCGCCCCAGTTCGGCTTCGCCGTCATCGGCGTCCTCGCCACCCGCTACGGGTTCAGCGTCTCCGTGGACACCCGCTCCCCGTACGGCGGCGTCCGCGCCGTGGTCTTCGTACCGGCCGCGCTGCTCACCCATGCCGACCCGGTCCAGGAACCCCCGCCGCCGAGGGAACCGGCGCGCACGCCCCGTCGTACGGCCCGGACGAGCGGGCCCGCGGAGGCGACGACCGCCGGCGGACTGCCCAAGCGGCGCCGCCGCGCACCCGTGTCCCCGCCGGCCGTCGAACAGCCCTCCGTGGCACCGGGCGAACCAGCCGCACCGGCCGAGGAGAGCGTGGGCCGCTCCGCGGAGGAGAACGCCCGGCGCATGGGCGCGTTCGCGCGCGGCACCCGCTCCGCGCGGGCCGAGCAGGACACCGCGCCCTCCCCGCGTACCACGGCCGGAACCCCCCACGACATCGAAGCCCCCCACGAATCCGAAGGGAACACACAGGGATGATCGCGCCCATGACCAACGAGCTGGGGTGGATGCTCGACGAGGTCCTGAAGGTGCCGGAGGCGCGGCACGCCATCCTGCTGTCCGCCGACGGCATGCTCCGGGCCCACTCCGCGGACATCGGCCGCGACGACGCGGAGCGGCTGGCCGCGGGCCTGTCCGGGGTGCAGTCGATCAGCCGCAGCACCGCCGAGTTCTGCGGCAGCGCCACCGCGCCGTGGCGGCAGACCCTGATCGAGTTCGCGCACGGGTACGTCTTCCTCGTCGCCGCCGGGCAGGGTGCCCACCTCGCGGTGTCCACCGGCGAGAACGTGGACATGGAGGCGGTCACCTACCGCATGCACAAGTTGGTCGACCGGCTCGGCAAGGAGCTGACCAGCCCGGCCCGGCAGGACACCGGCAGCCCGGCATGACGCCCGGGCGCCGGCCGGGCGGGAGGCTGGTGCGGTCGTACGTCGTCACGGACGGCCGCGCCCACCCCTCCCGCAACACCCTCGACCTCGTCACCCTGCTGATCGCCGCCGACGACCTGCCGCTGACGGGGCTGAACCCGGAGAAGCGCCGGCTGATGGAGCTGTGCCGGCCCGGAGCGCTGTCGGTGGCCGAGGTGGCCGGTCATCTGGAACTCCCGGTCAGCGTCACCAAAGTACTGATCGCCGACCTCATGGACAGCGGTCACCTCGTCACCCGGGCGCCGGTACCGGCCGCCCGTCTCTCCGACGCCCACATTCTCCAGGAGGTACTGGATGGGCTCCGCGCCCGCCTCTGACGACGTCCACCTCGGCCCGGGTGTGCGCAC
Source organism: Streptomyces sp. NPDC107454 (assembly GCF_055582885.1). Lineage (NCBI taxonomy): Bacteria > Bacillati > Actinomycetota > Actinomycetes > Kitasatosporales > Streptomycetaceae > Streptomyces > Streptomyces sp. NPDC107454. The sequence continues at coordinate 113,528 of NZ_JBVJPA010000025.1, forward strand.
CGCGGTCAAACTCCTGATCGTGGGCCACTTCGCGGTCGGCAAGACCACGTTCGTCGGCGCGCTCTCCGAGATCCGGCCGCTGCGCACCGAGGAGGTGATGACCGAGGCGGGCGCACGCGTCGACGACCTCGCCGGTTCGAGGGAGAAGACGACCACCACCGTCGCCCTCGACTTCGGCCGCCTCACCCTCAGCGACGCCCTGGTGCTCTACCTCTTCGGCACGCCCGGACAGCACCGCTTCACCGAACTCTGGAAGGACATGACCAGCGGAGCGCTCGGAGCGCTGGTGCTGGCCGACACGCGGCGGCTGTCCGAGTCCTTCGACGTCATGGGCGTACTGGAGGAGCTGGGCCTGCCGTACGCCGTGGCCCTCAACGACTTCGACGCAGCCTCCGCGGCGCACGACCTGGACGAGGTGCGCGAGGCCCTCGACCTGCTGCCCTCGACCCCGCTCGTGCGCTGCGACGCCCGCGACCGGGTCTCGTCCACCGAGGCGCTGATCGCCCTCGTCGAGTACCTGATGACCCGCAGCGGCGAACTGGAGCCCGTGTGACCTCCGAACCACCACCGCCCGTACCGCCACCGTCCCCGTCACCACCGTCCGGGCCGCCGCCTGGCTGCCCGGCGCACGAGCCCCTGTACGAGCCCCTGTACGGGCCCGGGTTCGCGGCCGACCCCGCCGCCGTCTACCGGCGGCTGCGTACGGCGGGACCGACCGCACCCGTCGAGCTCGCACCCGGCGTCCGAGCCACCCTCGTCACCTCCTACGACGCCGCCCTGCACGTCCTGCGCACTCCGGAGACCTTCTCCAAGGACCCCCGCCGCTGGCGCGACCTCGCCGACGGGACCGTTCCGCCGGACAGCCCGGTCGTGCCGATGATGATGTACCGGCCCAACGCGCTGTTCACCGACGGCGAGCAGCACGAGAGGCTGCGCGGCGCGATCACCGACAGCCTCGCGCTCGTCGATCCGAACACCCTGCGCGGCTATGTGGAACGCAGCGCCGACACCCTCATCGACCGCTTCGCGCCGCTCGGCACCGCGGACCTGCTCGGCGAGTACGCGCAGGTCCTGCCGCTGCTGGTCTTCAACCACCTCTTCGGCTGCCCGGCCGAGTACGGGGTCCGGCTGGTCGAGGGCATGTCCGGGATCTTCGACGGGGTGGACGCGGAGAGGGCCGACGCACTGCTGACCAGCACCCTGCTCGACCTGGTCGCGCTGAAGCGGCGCAGCCCCGGTCAGGACATGACGTCCTGGCTGATGGCGCACCCCGCGGACCTCACCGACGAGGAGATGATCCACACCCTCGTGGTGCTGATGGGCGCCGGCACCGAGCCCCAGCAGAACCTGATCGCGAACAGCCTGCGGCTGCTGCTGTCCGACGAACGGTTCGCGGGCGATCTGTCCGGCGGCAGCCTTCCGGTGGAGGACGCGCTCGACGAGGTGCTGTGGACCGATCCGCCGATCGCCAACTACGCCGTGCACTATCCGCTGCACGACGTCGTCTATGAGGGAGCGGTGCTGCGCGCGGGCGATCCGCTGGTCGTCAGTCTCGCCGCGGCCAACACCGATCCCGCCCTGACGGCCGATCAACGAGCTGGCAACCGGGCCCACTTGGCGTGGAGCGCCGGACCCCACAACTGCCCGGCGCAGAGCCCGGCCCGGCTGATCGCGACGGCCGCGGTGGAGAAGCTCCTCGACCGCCTCCCGGATGTCGAACTGGGTGTGCCGGTGGGGGAGTTGTCCTGGCGACCCGGCCCGTTCCACCGCGCGCCGGCGGCGCTGCCCGTGCGTTTCCCGCCCACCACGACGGTCCAACGGCCCGAAGGCGAGCGGCAGTCGTACGCGAGCCCCCTCCCGGCTCTGGTGCCCGAATCCCCCGCCCCGGAGCCCGACCGCCCGCGGACCGGCTGGACCCGGCTCCTGTCCTGGTGGCGCGGGGAGTGAACGCCAGTGCCGCTAGGGCCCGTCCGGCGGATCATGCCGCGGACGCGTGGCTTGGCACGCCCTCCCCCAAGCTCTTCGAGCAGGGGGTGCCCCCAGCGGTGTTGTCGTCACTCTCCCCCGAGCTCTCGGCTTCGCTCGAGCAGGGAGGGGCCCCATCGCTCCGCGTCGACTCCCTCCTCCGCCTTGCAGCTGGACGCACCAAGCCCCGCTCACCTGTGCTGATGAGGCAGCCTCGCTTCCCTCCGACTTGATCCGCCGGACAGGCCCTAGCGGATCCGGGCGGGCAGCGTGCGGTGGCCGTTGGAGATGAAGGAGTCCACCGGCTCCAGGTCCGATGCCGGTACGGCGAGCCGGAGGCCGGGGAAGCGGTCGAAGAGGGCGGGGAGGGCGATGCGGGCCTCCAGGCGGCCCAGCGGGGCGCCGAGGCAGCGGTGGACACCGTGTCCGAAGGCGAGGTGCTCCTTGTCCGCCCGAGTGACGTCGAAAAGGTCGGCGTCCTTGCCGTGGCGCTCGGGATCGCGTCCGGCGGCGGCGTACGCGGCGAGGATCGCCTCGCCCCGGCCTATCACCGTGCCGTCGGGACCGCCCAGTTCGGCGAGGTCGAGGTCCTCCACGGCGTAGCGCAGCGGCAGGCTCGCGACGGGCGCCTCCACCCGCAGGGTCTCCTCGATCAGGTCGTCCCAGGTGGCGCGTCCGGCGCGGAGGTGGGCGAGCTGCTCGGGGTGGGTGAGCAGGGCGTGCACGGCGTTGTCGATGAGGTTGACCGTGGTCTCGTGACCGGCGCTGACCATCAGGACCAGCGTGTCGAGCAGCTCCTGCTCGCTCAGCCGGCCGTCGCCCTCGTCGCGGGACGCGATGAGGCCGGAGGTCAGGTCGTCGCCGGGCGACTCCCGCTTCTCGGCGACCAGTTCACCCAGTACGGCGTACAGCCTGGCGTAGTTGCCCGTCACCTCCTCGGGCTGCGCGGAGGTGTGGAAGATGCTGTCCACCAGGTCTCTGAGGTCCGCCCGCTTGTCCTCGGGCAGTCCGAAGAGCTCGCTGATCACCTGGATGGGGATCGGATAGCAGAACTCCTCGCGCAGATCGACGACTTCGCCGTGCTCGCCGGCCTCGGCGATGCGGTCGAGGAGGCCGGAGGTGATCTCCTCGATCCTGTGTTGCAGCGCGGCCGTGCGGCGGGCCGTGAACGCCGTGGAGACGAGGGTCCGCAGCCGCCTGTGATCGCCGCCGTACGCGGTGAACATGTTCTGCACCGCGACCCAGGTGAACAGCGGCCACTCGGGGGAGATCTCCCCGTTGATCCAGGCGGGCCAGTGCCGGCGCGGGTCCTTGGACACCCTTGGGTCCAGAAGCAGCCGTTTGAGCAGCTCGGGGCTGCTGACCGCCCAGGCCTCGACGCCACCGGGCAGGGCGACACGGGCCGCCGGTCCGCGCGCGCGGATACGGGCGGCTTCCGCGTGGATGTCACGGCCCGTCGCGTCCACCACCAAGGGACTCGGGCTGCCCGTCAAGGGACTCGGGATTCCCATCAAAAGTCTCCCTGGCGCTCGGATGCCGGTACGGCGCGTCACGCTACGCGAGGGTGGCGTCCCCCGACGCGACCGTCCGGTATCCACTGCGTGCGAGGGCAAATTCCCTGCGCGTACAAGCAAGTTGGAGGACAGTCCGCCTCCTGGAGCCGTACCGTCACGGCTCCCGCCCCGGCGGCCCATTGCCCTGAGCTCGGCCGGGGCGGACCCCTTCCGTTTCGCTTTCCCTACGCCTCGGTCGCCATCTGCTGCCGGCGGCGCCTGCGCAGCAGACGTCGCTTGCGCGGCTCCTGCTGGGGAAGCCAGCCGAAGGCCAGGCAACTGCCGGTCGCTCCGAGGAGGAGGCCGATGAAGAAGCCGCCGAGGTTGGAGGTGAGCCAGGTGCCGAGTGACAGGAGGATGCCGAGCAGGGAGTAGAAGAGGCGCTGCGTCGGGTTGAAGAGGATCAGCAGACCGCACAGGATCATGACCGTCGGCAGCAGATAGCCCGCCATGCCCTGCATTCCGATGTGCATGACGACCTTCAGGGACGCCTTCTCGGTGAGGAGGATCTCCGCCCCGCCCAGGGTGAGCAGCAGCCCGCCCCAGAAGGGGCGGTCCGCGCGCCACTGCCGGAAGCCGGATCGCAGATCCTGGACGGCCGGCATCAGCAGCCCGAGTCGCTGAAGCGGAGCTTGAGACCGGGGAGCTTGAACACGGCCGCCGTGGTGGAGTAGTTGGTCTGCCGCAGGTTCCCGATGTGGACGGTGTCGGCCTGCTGGCTGAAGACGCCCTTGTTCCCCTGGACCCCGGCCTTGTCGAGCGTGCTCGCGTCGTTGCCGATCTCGATGTTGTTGAAGGCCGCGTCGCCCGACAGCTCGGTCGAGTCGGTCGTCAGATTGGTCGCCTGGACCTTGTCCGTGCCACCGCCCGCGGTGATGACCAGGTTCGTACCGCCCAGGTCGACGCTCTGGCACAGCTTGGTGAGCGTCGCGTTCTTGATCGCGGAGGTGATGACGAGGACCTGGCCGCCGGTGTCGCCGGCGTTCGGGCTGCCGTCGGCCATGTTGTCGAGGTTGCCGAACTGCTCGAAGCCGGTGCCGTTGAGTTCGGTGGCCGTGACGGTGAACGGCATGCCGGAGATGGCGAACTGCACCCCCAGAGCGCCCTGGGCGGTGAGGATCATCAGTCCCGCGGCGACCGCGGTGGCAGGCACCGCCATCACCGCGGCGCGGCGCAGGCGGACCCGCCCGCGTCTGCCGGAACCGCTTTCGTTCTCGGGGGTCGAATCGGTGGACGCCGTGGCGTCCGAGGACGAGGCCATGTTCTGCTCCCTGGACATAGTCATGCAGGTGGGGCTTCAACGGGCACGTTGTCCTGGCGCGGACAGCGGCTGCCGCGCACGCCTCCTCGTAACTCCCGGCGTTCGCAAGGGCTTTCTCGTTACGCAGCAGTAGCCGACGTGGAAGTTACCGGGGGTTACATTCGTGGGTCAAGAGACTTGTGGCAAAGGGATGTTGATTGTGTACCACCTGTGGAGGCCCGGCCGTGCTGACCTCGGTCCCGGTCCCGCGACGCGCTGGTGGCCAGGTCGGCCGCCGCCTCGTTCCTGAGGCCGCGTTGACCTTCAACTTCCTTACTACGCCTTGACGTTGACCATTCATCAGGTCTAGAACTCTGCATGGTTTCCCTCGGATCCGTGGCGCCGGATCCGATGCGCGGCACGTACGCCACCTCCTGGACCCCCCGCTCCTCGCGGGGCGGCCGTGGCATGTCTGAACGTGCGGTGCGCTCCAACACCGAAACCGCCTCCCCCGCGGCACCGGCACGGCACTTTCCCCCCTGAGCCGTGTCCGGTCGCCCGGCTTCCGCTGCCGGTCCGTGACGTAAGGAGAAGGCGTCACGGACCGGCAGCGGTCCGCCGTGACGGCACGTCCGCGGCGGCCTCGTACCCACCCGCACCCCCGTCTGAGAAAGAGGCACCCCCATGCGCACTCGATCCCTGCTCGCCCTCCTCGGTACCGCCGCCGCGCTCTCGGTCTCCGCGATCGCCCCCGCCTCCGCGGACGACACCCCCGTGCTCACCGCCGGCGGAGCCGCCGTCGCCACCGGTGACGTCCTCACCGCCTCACTGGCGAGCGGCACCGCCGCCACGCTCTACTCCAGCGCGACCGGCACGAGCGGTGTCTCCTGTGCCGCGTCGACCTTCACCGCCTCCGTCACCGACAACCCGACGGCCCCGGGCACGGCCACCGAGTCCCTCAGCGCCCACACCTTCGGCAGTTGCACCAGCAATGTCATCGGCGTGCTCGGCGTCACCAGCGTCACGGTCAACAACCTCCCGTACACCACCACGGTCGCCTCCGGCGGCACGGTCACCGTGACCCCGGCCGCCGGCTCCACCATCCAGACCACCGTCGTGCTGCGCACCCTGCTGGGCAGCATCAACTGCGTCTACCAGGCGCCCAGCCTGACCGGCACGGCGAGCAACACCGACAACAGCATCACCTTCACCAACCAGGCGTTCGCGAAGTCCTCGGGCTCCTCGCTCTGCTTCAGCAGCGGCTACTTCACCGCGAAGTACGCGCCCGTCTCCGACACCACCCAGTCGGGCAGCCCGGCGGTCACCGTCAACTGACCCGAGCCGGAACCGAACCGACCCGGACGACCGGTCACCGACGGCGTCGCAGCGTGATGGCGACACCCGCGGTGAGCAGGAACGCGACCGCTCCCCCCGCCCCGGCGACGAGGGGGAGCGTGTTGCTGCCGCCGGACGAGCTGTCCGCGGCCGGCGCGAGATGGTCGGGCGCGGTCACCTCCGTCGTCGCCGCGGTGGTCTCCGGGGCGGGCGACGGTGACCGGTCGGTGGGTCCGGCCGTGGTCGCGGTCGGCTCCTGGCTGCGCTGAGCCGTCCGGCTCGCCGTCGGTGTCGTGCGCGCGGGAGACGAGGTCGTCGGCGCGGCGGCCCCGCCGCCGCTCGCGGCCGGGAAGACCACGTCCGAGCACGAGTAGTACGTGTCGCTCGTGCTCGTGTTCTGCCAGATCGTGTACAGCATCTGCCGGCCGGTCCGGTCGGAGGGCAGCGTGGCCTTGATCCGGTAGGCGCCGTTCACCAGCGCCGGATCGGTCGCGGTGGCGAACGGTTTCGTCGGCAGATCGGACCACTTGAGGGGCTTGGCCGGGTCGTACCCGGGCTTGGACAGATACAGCTTGAAGGTTCCCGTGTGCGGAATCGTCGAACTGTAGGAGAGCGTGAAGGTCGCACCCGGCGTCATCCGCGTGGAGGGCCAGTCGGCGCGGGCCAGGTTCAGCCCCTTGTAGGCGGGCAGCCCCCCGCTGCACAGCTGCCCGTCCGGGATCACCTGACGGTCCCTGCCGCCCACACCGGCGACCCGGAGGTTGTCCCAGGCGGTGAAGGGCGCGCCGTTCGCCGCGATCGCTGCCTTGCAGGCCGCCGTAGCGGTGTTGCTGCCGCCTTCCGGCGAACAGGCCACCACCCGGCTGACCGGATCCGTCGGCGCGCCGTGCGCCTGGGCCGGACCGACGGCCCACGTCAGAAGAAGCAGCGGGGCCGCCACGGCGACAGCGGCCGCGGTGGCGGTGCGGTGTGCGGTCATCCGGTGGGTCTCCTCGCGGGGTGGGGACGGGCGGGTGCGGCCGTACGGCATCGCGCGCAGGCGTGGCCGCACCGTGAAGTACGGGGGCACAGGGCCGTGCGTTCAGATGCGCGAGCCAGGTGAAACCGGGCACTCCCGGCCAACTGAGAGCCCTTGAGGGGTGGTTACCGGCCGGATCGAGGGTTTCCCCTGTATCCGTATTACCTGGGCTTTGCCTATCGTTCGGGCACAGCCGACCCACAGGCAACCCCTGACAGGTCGCTCGCGACGTACGGCCGGCCCCCGCGCCGCTTCTGGACTGCACCCCCCGCCGCTTCGACGACGAAGCGATTCGACCGCTGCTCCGCCGCGCCCTTCACCGCCCGGAGCCGGCCACGAAAGGCAAGCCCTTGCGTCCCGCCCCCTCACGAGAAGTCCGACGGAAGCTGATATCCGTCGCCGCGGTCTCCGCGGCCCTGCTGGCCGGAATGACCACCACGGTCGCCGCCGCCCAGCCGTCCACCGTGACCGCCACCAGCAGGGCGGCGGCCATCCCGGCGGCGCAGGCCGCCGCACAGGCCGTCGCCGCTCCCGCCGAGCGCCTCATCGTCGGCTACAAGTCCGGCGCCGCCGAGGCCACCTCCAACTCCGCCGCCTCCGCCGACGCCGAGACCAAGGGCAAGGAGGCGGGCGAGAACCTCGACTTCGCCCGCCGCCTCGGCACCGGCGCGGCCCTCGTCGGCCTCGGCGACAGGCTCGGTACGAAGGACGTCGCCGACGTCATCGCGCGGTACCGCGCCGACCCGCAGGTCGCGTACGCCGTACCGGACCGCCTGAACACGCCCCAGGCCGACCCGAACGACACCGAGTACACCAAGCAGTGGGACCTGTACGAGGCCAAGGCGGGCATGAACGTCCCCGGTGCCTGGTCCACCTCCACCGGCAGCGGGGTGACGGTCGCCGTCATCGACACCGGTTACGTGGCGCACTCCGACGTCGCCGCGAACATCGTCGCCGGATACGACTTCATCTCCGACACGGCGGTCTCCGTGGACGGCGACGGACGCGACAGCAACCCGGCCGACCCGGGCGACCACTACGCGGCGAACGAGTGCGGTTCCGGCATCCCGGCGAGCGACTCCTCCTGGCACGGCACGCACGTGGCGGGCACCATCGTCGCGGTCACCAACAACAACAAGGGCATCGCGGGCATCGCCTACGGCGCGAAGATCTCCCCGCTGCGCGTCCTCGGCAAGTGCGGCGGCTACGACTCCGACATCATCGACGCCATCACCTGGGCCTCGGGCGGCACCGTCTCCGGCGTCCCGGCCAACGCCAACGTCGCCAAGGTCGTCAACATGAGTCTCGGCGGCAGCGGCGCCTGCACCTCGGCCACCCAGAGCGCCATCACCGCCGCCGTGAACCGCGGCACCACGGTCGTCGTCGCGGCGGGCAACGACAACGACAACGCCGCCGGCTACTCCCCGGCGAGCTGCGACAACGTCATCACCGTCGCCGCGACCGGCCGCAGCGGCTCCCGGGCCTCCTACTCCAACTACGGCTCGATCGTCGACATCTCGGCCCCCGGCGGCGACATGAGCACCGCCACCGCCAACGGCATCTACTCCACGCTGAACTCCGGTACGAAGACCCCCTCCTCGGAGTCGTACGCGTACTACCAGGGCACGAGCATGGCCACCCCGCACATCGTGGGCCTGGTCGCGCTGATGAAGTCGGCCAACCCCTCGCTCACGCCGGCCCAGATCGAGACGGCCATCAAGAACAACGCCCGTGCCCTGCCCGGCACCTGCTCCGGCGGCTGCGGCGCGGGCCTCGCGGACGCGACGAAGACCGTGCAGGCCGTGAGCGGTGCGACCACGGGCATGACCTTCTCCAACACCACCGCCCTCTCGATCCCGGACAACGGGTCGGCCGTCGAGTCCTCGATCGCCGTCGGCGGCCGCAGCGGCAACGCGCCCTCCGCCCTCCAGGTCGGCGTCGACATCACCCACACCTACCGCGGTGACCTGGTCATCGACCTGGTCGCCCCGGACGGCTCGACGTACCGCCTGAAGTCCTCCAGCACCTCGGACTCCGCGGACAACGTCAACACCACCTACACGGTCGACGCGTCCACCGAGACCGCGAACGGCACGTGGAAGCTCCGCGTCCAGGACGTGGCCGCCTCGGACACCGGCAAGCTCAACAGCTGGAAACTGACCCTCTGAGCGCGGCCCACGGGGGGAGGGGCGGCTCACGCGCGGCGTGGGCCGCCCCTTTCGGCTCGGCCGGTACCGTGAGCCACATGTCTGAACCCGCCGACGCGCCCGTGATCCTCAGCGACGAGCCGGGCTCGTTCCCCTGGAGCGTGCTGGCCGAGCGGCATCCGGCGCTCATCCGGAAGGTCCGGGACGCCTTCCCCTACGGCCCCGAGCAGCACCGCGCGCTCGACGCCCTGCTGAAGAACGCCACCGAGGGCGTCATCGAACCGCTCGGCGAGCGGGCGGCGGACCGCGAGCAGTGGGAGCGGTGGGGCGCCGAGGAGTACACAGGCCGCTCCTGGTTCGACGTCCCCTTCCTCTGGTCCGAGAGCTACTTCTACCGCCAACTCCTCGAAGCCGTCGGCTATTTCACCCCCGGCCCCTGGAAGGGCATCGACCCCTTCCGCCCCTTCAAGCTCGCGGAACTCGACACCCCGGCGGCCGACGAGGAGCTCGCCGCCCTCGACCCGCTGGCCGAGCGCCCGGCCGAGGAGCGGGAGGAGGCTCTGCTGCACGGCTCGCTGTGGGGCAACCGGGCGGACCTCGGCTTCCGTCTCGCCGCCGCGGACGGGGGCTCGGTCGTCGACGCCCAACTGGTCGCCGACGACGGTGAGTCGCTGCGGTCCCTGTTCGCGGGCGGCACCCTCTGCCTGGTCGCGGACAACTCCGGCCGGGAACTCATCCCCGATCTGCTCCTGATCGACCACCTGCTCCACCACCGCCGCGTCGGGCGGGCGCTCCTGCACGTGAAGCCGTACCCGTACTACGTCTCGGACGCCACGACCGCCGACGTGGTCGACGCCCTGCGCCACCTCACCGGCGCGAAGGGCGCGGCGGCCGAGTCCGGCCACCGGCTGTGGGCGGCCCTGACCGACGGAGGCCTCACCGTCCGGGCCCACCCCTTCTCCTGTGCCCCGCTGCCGTACGCCGACATGCCCGACGACCTGCGCCGTGAGTTCGCCGAGGCCGATGTGACCGTCGTGAAGGGCGACCTGAACTACCGCCGCCTGGTCGGCGACCGGCGCTACCCCGCCACCACCCCCTTCGCGGAGCCCACCGCGTACTTCCCGGGCCCGGTCGCCGCCCTGCGCACCCTCAAGTCCGATGTGATCGTGGGCCTGGACGCCCGCACGGAGGCCGCCCTCGACGCGGCCGAGGGCGGACGCTGGCGCACGAGCGGCACACACGCCCTGATCCAGGTGCGGGCCTGAGAGCCAGGTGCGGGCCTGAGGGCCGGGTGCGGGCCTGAGGGTCGAGCGGCCACCAGCCGTGCACCGCGATCACCTTGTCGGCGCCGCCGTGCACTTCACTTGCCTCGAAAAGGGGTAAATTCACGCGATGGTGTGATCATGTCCCGCCCGGCGGATGCCCCCGGAGGGCCCTGGGTAGGGCCCGGCCATGACGCAGCCGTTCGAACTCCCGCACTTCTACATGCCGTATACCGCTCGGCTGAACCCGCACCTCGACGAGGCGCGCGCCCACACGGTCGAATGGGCCCGTGGGATGGGCATGTTGGAGGGCTCCGGCATCTGGGAACAGTCCGACCTCGACGCGCACGACTACGGGCTGCTCTGTGCGTACACCCACCCCGACTGCGACGGCCCGGCACTCTCGCTCATCACCGACTGGTACGTGTGGGTCTTCTTCTTCGACGACCACTTCCTGGAGACCTTCAAACGCACCCAGGACCGCGACGGAGGCAAGGCCTACCTCGACCGGCTGCCCCTCTTCATGCCGCTGGACCTCTCGACCCCCGTACCGGAGCCGGAGAATCCGGTCGAGGCGGGGCTCGCCGACCTCTGGGCGCGCACGGTGCCCGCGATGTCGGTGGACTGGCGCAAGCGGTTCGCGGTGTCCACGGAGCACCTGCTCAACGAGTCGATGTGGGAGCTCTCCAACATCAACGAGGGACGGATCGCCAACCCCGTCGAGTACATCGAGATGCGCCGCAAGGTGGGCGGCGCCCCCTGGTCGGCGGGGCTCGTGGAGTACGCGACGGCCGAGGTGCCGGCCTCCGTCGCGGGGACGCGCCCGCTGCGGGTGCTGATGGAGACGTTCTCCGACGGGGTCCATCTGCGCAACGACCTGTTCTCCTACCAGCGCGAGGTCGAGGAAGAAGGCGAGCTCAGCAACGGCATCCTCGTCCTGGAGACCTTCTTCGGCTGCACCACCCAGGAGGCCGCCGAGACCGTCAACGACATCCTCACCTCACGCCTGCACCAGTTCGAGCACACGGCCCTCACCGAAGTGCCCGCACTCGCCGCGGAGAAGGGGCTCACCCCGGACCAGGTCGCCGCCGTCGCCGCGTACACCCAGGGGCTCCAGGACTGGCAGTCGGGCGGCCACGAGTGGCACCTGCGCTCCAGCCGCTATATGAACAAGGGGGCGGTGGAGGGCAGTCGGCCGCTCGGCAGAGCCGGGTTCGGCACCTCGGCCGTCGACATCGGCGCCCTGCTCTCCGCGGCCGGGGCGCAGCGGCTGCGCAGGTACACCCATGTCCCGTACCAGAAGGTCGGCCCGTCCCTGCTCCCCGACTTCTACATGCCCTTCGAGCTCACCCTCAGCCCCCACCTGGACGGCGCCCGCGACCGCCTCACCGGCTGGATGTACGAGAAGGGCATGCTCCAGGAGGGCGTCTGGGACGAGGACAAGCTGGACGCTTACGACCTTCCGCTGTGCGCCGCGGGCATCCACCCGGACGCGACCGAGGAGGCCCTCGACCTCGGCTCGCAGTGGCTGGCCTGGGGGACGTACGGCGACGACTACTACCCGCTGGTCTTCGGACACCGCCGCGACCTGGCGGCGGCCAGGGCGACCACCGAACGCCTCTCGGCCTGCATGCCCATCGACGGCGAGCCGACCCCGGTCCCGGTCAACGCCATGGAGCACGGCCTCCTCGACCTGTGGGAGCGCACGGCGGCGACGATGACGCCGGACGAGCGGCGCAAGCTGCGCGGTGACGTGGACAAGATGACGGAGAGCTGGGTGTGGGAGCTGTCGAACCAGCTCCAGCACCGCATCCCGGACCCGGTCGACTACCTGGAGATGCGCCGCGCCACCTTCGGCTCCGACCTCACCCTGAACCTGTGCCGCCTGGGCCACGGCCCCAAGGTCCCGCCCGAGGTGTACCGGAGCGGTCCCGTCCGGTCGTTGGAGAACGCCGCCATCGACTACGCGATGCTGATCAACGACGTCTTCTCGTACCAGAAGGAGATCGAGTACGAGGGCGAGGTCCACAACGCGATCCTCGTCGTGCAGAACTTCTTCGGCTGCGACTACCCGACCGGCCTCGGCATCGTCCACGACCTGATGACCCAGCGCATGCAGCAGTTCCAGCACGTCGCCGCCCATGAACTGCCCGTGCTGTACGAGGACTTCAAGCTCTCGCCGGAGGTGCGCGGCATCATGGACGGCTATGTGGTGCAACTCGAGAACTGGCTGTCCGGAATCCTGAAGTGGCACCAGGACTGCCACCGTTACGGCGCCGAGGACCTGGCCCGCCGGGCCCACGGCTTCCTGCCGGACCGGGCCCCCGCGGTCCCGTTCCCCGGGGCGGCGGCCGGGACCGTGCCGGTACCGGGGCCGGTGCTCGGTCCGCACGACAGGGCGGAGACGGAAGTCCCGCCGGACCTCACTCCCCGGACCGCAGCAGGTGCCACCCCGTCGTTCGCCCTGCCGAAGGGAGTGGGAGCCGCCGCGGAGTTCAGCCTGCCGAAGGCTGAGGCGGTGTCTGCTCCGCACTGACGCCGGCATCGGGGTTCGCACCGGTGTCCGTGTTCGCCCTGGCCGTCCGGGAGAGTCTCGCCAGGAGCTCCCCGGCGGCCACGGTGACGGCCCGGACCTCGTCGGCGAGCGCCGGGTCGGTGGCCGCGGTCCGGGCGAGCGCGTCGTGCTCCTCGACGATGTACGCGCCCAGGTTGGTGCGCCACCAGTGCTCCAGCGAGCCGTCGCTGTCGCCGACGCCGCCGTCCGGCTCGGGGAGGGTGTCCCGCAGCGACGCCAACGTGCGTATCGCCGCGCCGAACCGGCCCTCCTCCCGCTCCAGCCGGGCGAGCCTGAGAAGGGCCGAGACGCGGTCCCAGGCCCTGGTCTGCAGGGGCACGTACAGACGCTGGGCGCGCAGCGCCTGAAAGGTGTCACCCAATTGCTCGAACTCGTGGACGAGCGAGCTCAGTTGAGAGGCGTCGCGGCGCTCCATGGCCTTGCTCTCCCGCGCGTCGCAGTACGCCCGGAAGTCGATGTCGTCCAGCCGGCGGATCAGCGCGGCACGGGCGAGCTCCATCAGACCCTGTTCGTGGGCGAGGCCGGTCCAGGTGAACAGCGGCTCGTCGGCGGCGTCGGTGCCGAAGAGAGATTCGTCCAGGTCGCGCGCCCACCTCCGCAGCTCGGCCGGATCAGCACCCGGCTCGGGCATCCCACCGAGTCCGCACCAGGTGTCGAAGTCCGTCTCACGGACCTCGTACAGCAGCGGCAGATCCTCCGCATGTCCGCGCAGGCCCACCAGGACGGCGGCGAGCCGCAGTTCGTCGGTCATCGACGCCTCGGCCTCGTGCCTCAGCAGATGTCGCAGCAGCGGCAGATCGCCCTCACGCCGGTCGAACTGGGCGGCGCGCAGCGCGAGCGCCCGGCGCGCACGGTCCCCGGCCACCTCGTCCCACGCCGAGCCCTCGCGCAGCAGCGCGAGGTCGGTGCGGCCCCGCGCGAGGACCGCATCCCACAGCGGAGGGCGAGGGTGGCGGTCGAGGAGGCCGTGCGCGCCGCCCTCCTCCGCGTTCAGGAGGAGGAAGTCGGGCTCGGTGCGCAGCAGGGCCGCATGCAGCAGGCCGACGAGCTCGACGGGCGAGCGCTCGGGCAGGCCGAGACCGGCCCGCAGCTCGCTCCGCTCGTCGTCGATCCCGTGGTACTCCCGGATCTCCTCCTCCGTCTCGGCGACCGCCGCGCGGATCTTCTCCTCGCCGTCGGCCGGCGCGAGCCCCAGGTGGTCGTGCCAGCCGGGCAGCCCGACCAGCACCTCCAACGCCTCGTCGACGCTGTTGCCGATGATTCCGGCGGAGCCCTCCGAGTCCGCGTACAGCACGGAGCCGTCCCCGCACACGAAATACGTGCCGCCCGTGTCGTCCCCCGCCACCGCCTCCAGCGGACCCCCCGAGGCGAGCCGGACGTCCTCGACGTGGTCGGCACGGGCCAGGTCGAAGTTGAAGGGGAACGCGGCCAGTTCGGCCAGGTGGGGCTGCTCCCGGAGCAGCCGCAGGGCGTGATCGCTCATACCGCCGAACGTAACAGCCGGCACTGACAACGGCTCCGTCACACCGGCTGACGCCGTCCGCCGACCACGTCGACCTCGTCGGCCCCGCCGACCGCGCCGGGTTCCCGGAGCCTTCCGACGGCCGCGTGTGCCACGGCGGCTCGTGCCAGCGCCCGCACGATCGGGTGCGGGCGTGAGCCGTCCCCGTACTGCTCCGGCTGGAAGAGGGTGCCCAGGAAGAAGGGGTGGCCCGGGAGTTCGACGATCCGTACGTTTCCGTCCTCGTCGTGGCCGCTGAAGCGCAGGCCGTGGGCGCGCAGGGTGTCGAGATGGCGGGTGGGGCCGTACGCGCAGAAGTAGCGCTCGACCGTCCGCTCGGCGCCCATCACCGACTGGGCGAGCGAACCCGGTTCGATGGTGACGGTGGCCTGGTGGCCCAGCAGGGAACAGGTGAGCGGTTCGATGAGAAGGTCCTCGGCGTCGGGGTCCTGCTCGGCGTGCGCGACACGGGTGAGCCCGCAGACGTCGCGCGCGAACTCCAGGAGCGCGTGCTGGAATCCGCCGCACGTGCCCAGGAACGGGATGCCCCCCTCGCGCGCGGTGCGGATCGCGGTGAGGGTCCCCGCCTCGCTGCGGTACGGGCTGCCGGGCAGCACCCACACCGCGTCGAAGCCGCGCACCGCGGCCGGGTCCTCGGCGTCCTCGGACGGCACCCAGTAGGCGTCGAGGACGAGGCGGTCGCGGGTGGCCAGGGCGTCCAGGAGAAGGGGGACGCGGGTGTGGGCGAGGACGTTCGGGGAGCGGTCGCCCACGAGGGCGAGGCGAGCGGGCTGCGCCGCGATGTTCGTCATGCCCTCATCCTCGGCGGGCCCGCTCGTTCACGTCCAACGATGATTACTGTACCTTCGATAAGCAACGCTGATGGGAATGCTGGTGCGGTACAGGTTCCGTACGGGATCCTGGAGCGCATGGATCCGCATCTCCTGCGCACTTACGTCACCGTGGCCCGCGTCGCCTCCTTCTCGGAGGCCGCCCGGGAACTCGGCTACACCCAGTCCGCGGTGTCCCAGCACATCGCCGCGCTGGAGCAGGACCTCGGCGCGCCCCTGCTGACCCGGCGCCCCGTGGCACCGACGGCGGCGGGTGAACGGCTCCTCGAACACGCCGGGCCGCTGCTGCTGCGCCTGGACGCGGCCCGCGCGGACGTCGTACGGATGGTGGGCGCGCCCGAGCACGGACTGACGCTCGCGACGACACCGACGGCGCTCGGTTCGCGCACGCTCGCGGCGCTGCCCGCCGCCGGGGTGACCCTGCGGGTGCTGGCCCGCGAGGAGATCCCCGCCGCCGTCGCGCAGGGCGCGGCGGAACTCGGCCTGGTGGACGGACTGACGGCGCCCAACGACCCCTTGCACCATCCCGACGTGGCCCCGCTGACAACGTACGGCGTCGGCGAGGAACCCGTCTGCGTGCTGCTGCCCGAGACCCATCCGCTCGCCCGGCGCGATGGGCTGCGCCTCGCCGATCTCGTCGACGCCCGCTGGCTGGACGCCCCCGACGCGGGACTGCCCCTGGCCCACCTCCGCCGGGCGAACGGCAGCGGGGGCTTCCGCCCGGCCCTGCGTTACGAGGGCACCGACGTGCGCACCCTCGCCGTCCTGGCCGCCGCCGGGCACGGCCTCACCCTGCTGCCTCGGGCTGCGGCCACCGGCGTCCCCGGGGCGGTGGCCGTCCCGCTCGTGGCGCCGCGCCTGGTGCACCGGACGGAACTGGTGCACAGCGGGTCGCCGCGCGGAGCCGCCGCGGCCGTGGTGGACACACTTCTCGAACGCGTTTGACAGTCTCACTCGTTCGTGAATCGTCGTGCGCCGGAGCGCAGGGTAGAGCAACAGCCGGGGGCGGTCCGTAGAGCATCTGCCGGAGGCGATCCATGGAACAGGCCGCACTGCGTCCCAAACCGATGCCCGGTCAGGATCCGGGCGGTGACGGGAGTCCGACCGGCACCACCAAGCGCCCGCACGCCGCGCGACGGCGTGGCAGGCGGCTGATGTCCCTGCTCTTCGGTCTCCTCGTCGCGGCCGTGCTGGTCCTGTCGGGCGTCGGACTCGGAACCGTGGGCGCCACGGTGATCGGTATGAGCAGGCTGGCGGACTTCCAGAAGCGGGCGGAGGCGGCGCAGGGGCCGTCCGGCCGGCCGTCCCGGCCCGGACAGGCCTCCGGCGCGCCGCAGGCCGGTGGCACCAAGTCGGCGCCCGGCGGCGGGAGTCCGGTCGCTTCGACGGCACCGGAGCCCGCGCCCGGGAAGGCCACGCTCGGCATCGAGGCGGTCGACGCCCCCCACGGCGGGGGCGCGCTCGTCGTCGGTGTGCACATCCCCGGCGCCGGCTACACCGCGGGCCTGGTCCGCGGTGACACCCTGACCGCCTTCGGCGGGACACGGCTCGGCTCGGCCGGCGACCTCGCGCGGTCGGTCTCGACCGCGGACCCCGGGACGACAGTGACGCTCGACGTGCGCCACGCCAACGGCAACCACCAGCAATTGTCCACGGTCCCGGGCATCGTGACCTGACGCCGAATCCGAGCATGGGAGCTAATGGAATGGAAGCGATCAACCATTAGTTGAGCTCCCGGACCGACGCCATGGCCGCAACCGGCTCGCGTCCGCATCGGCGAACGGGCAGGATGCTGCCCGTAGCCCCTGGGGAAACTCCGGACAGACGGAGGCATGGATGACCGGCACGCCCGCGCGCTTCACCGCCGGTGACCCCGCGCCCTTCACCGCCGGTGACTACGAGTCCCGTATGCGGCGCGCGGCCGAGGCCGCCGCGGACGCGGGACTCGACGGCGTCCTGATCGCCCCCGGGCCCGATCTGATGTGGCTGACCGGCTACCGGCCCGTGGAGACCGAACGCCTCACTCTGCTGGTGCTCAGGGCCGGGCAGGACCCCGTGCTGGTCGTGCCGACCCTGGAGGCCCCGGACGCGGCAGCGGCGGCTCCCATGCTGACCCTGCGCGACTGGACCGACGGCAAGGACCCGTACGCGGCGGCCGCGTCCCTGGTCGGGAGCGACGGCCGCTTCGGTGTCAGCGACAACTCCTGGGCCCTGCATCTCCTCGGCCTCCAGCAGCGGCTGCCGGACACGCGGTACGTGGCGCTCACCGAAGCCCTGCCAATGCTGCGGGCGGTCAAGGACGCGGCGGAGGTGGCGCGACTGGCGGAGGCCGGGGCGGCCGCGGACGCCGCGTACGAGGAGATCCGGAAGGTGCCCTTCGCGGGCCGCAGGGAGGCCGACGTCGCCGCCGACCTCGCCGAGCTGCTGCGGCATTTCGGGCACTCCCAGGTCGACTTCACCATCGTCGCCTCGGGCCCGAACGGCGCCAACCCGC
The DNA here is from genome assembly GCF_055582885.1 of Streptomyces sp. NPDC107454. Lineage (NCBI taxonomy): Bacteria > Bacillati > Actinomycetota > Actinomycetes > Kitasatosporales > Streptomycetaceae > Streptomyces > Streptomyces sp. NPDC107454. The sequence continues at coordinate 131,469 of NZ_JBVJPA010000025.1, forward strand.
ACCACGAGGCGGGCGAGCGCGTCATCGAGCGCGGCGACATGGTCGTCCTCGACTTCGGCGGTCTCAAGCACGGCTACGGCTCCGACACCTCCCGCACGGTCCACGTCGGCGAGCCGGACCTCGAGGAGCGCCGGGTGCACGACGTCGTGCGCGCGGCCCAGGAGGCGGGCGTCGCGGCGGTCCGGCCGGGGGCCGCGTGCCAGGACGTCGACCGGGCGGCCCGCGCCGTCATCACCGAGGCGGGATACGGCGAGTACTTCATCCACCGCACCGGGCACGGCATCGGCGTCACCACCCACGAACCGCCGTACATGATCGAGGGCGAGGAACTGCCCCTCGTGCCCGGGATGTGCTTCTCCGTGGAGCCCGGCATCTATCTGCCCGGCCGCTTCGGGGTACGCATCGAGGACATCGTGACGGTGACCGAGGAGGGCGGATGGCGCCTCAACACCACGTCCCGCGAGATGGCGATCGTCGACTGACCGGCCACCAGGAGTACCCCCCAGGGCCTCCCGGCAGTCCAAGGCCCCCGACGGCAACGGCGCGACCATGACCCAGGCACCGACACCGACCGCGGACACCGTCCGCCGACTGGTCCGTTCGCTGCTCGCCGACAGCGAGACGGCGGGCGCGGGACCCGACGTCCGGCCCGTCACCGAGGGCGGTGAGCACTCCACCTGGTGGGTCGGCACCCGCCATGTGCTGCGGCTCGCCCCGGACCGCGAGACCGCCGTGCGCCGGCGCCGCGAGCTGCGGCTGCGCGACCTCGTCCGTCCGCTCGTCGGGGTCGCGGTGCCGACCAGCGTCGCGCACGGCGACTGGGCGGGCGGCCTGCCCTACACCCTGGACACCCGGCTTCCCGGCCGCTCGGGCGAGGCACAGGACGTCTCCGCGGTCGGGGAGGCGGACCTCGCGGGACTGCTCACGGGGCTGCGCGAGGTGCCCGTACGGCAGGCCGAGGCGCTCGGGGTGCCACGGGCCGCGCCCCGCTCCCTGGAGGAGCTGCGGACGGCCGCGGAGCGGGCCGCGGAGGGGCTCGCAGCCGCCGACGAGTTCGACCCCGGACGCCTCGCCCAGCTCACCCAGCCCGCCGCCGGCCAGCTGGCCGCGCAGACCGCGGCCGCCGTCCTCGTCCACCACGACCTCAGGGGCGACCACCTGGTGGTGAGCGCCGACGGGCGGGTGCGCGGCGTCCTCGGCTGGGCCGGCGCGGTCCTCGGGGACCCCGCCGAGGACATCGCCGGGCTCGCGATCGCCGTCGGCGCCCCCGCCGCCGTACGCGCCGCCACCCTCGCCGACTACGGGGCCCGCCCCTGTCTGCGCGGCCTGTGGCTGTCCCGCTGCGACACGGTGATCCGCCTCGCCGAGCACCTGCGGGGCCGCGGCGAAGGCCCGCTCCCGCTGCTGCGGACCCAACTGGGTCGCGCCTGGGAGCCGATCCTCCTCGAACGGGTCACGGAACTGCCGGGCGACAGCTGAGCCCGGCCGCGCGAAGCCGCCGGGCGCTCACGCCTGCGTCAGCACCACACACGACTCGCCGGGCACGCTCAACACCCCGTTCGCGTCAGGCGTCTCGACCGGTTCCCAGGCGGCCAGCACGCGCGCGTGGCGCAGCCCCAGCGGGATCGCGGCGGCCTCCTTGCCGAGGTTCACCGCCACCCGTACGTCCCCGCGTCGCAGGGCCAGCCAGCGGGCCTGGTCGTCGTAGGCGACCTTGACGGCGGCCAGATCGGGGTCCGCGAGGTCGGGCTGACGCCGACGCAGGGCGATCAGGTCGCGGTACCAGGCCAGCACACGCGCGTGGAGTGCCTTTTCGGGTTCCGACCAGTCCAGGCAGGAGCGGTCACGGGTCGCCGGGTCCTGCGGGTCGGGGACGTCCTCCTCCGCCCAGCCATGGGCCGCGAACTCCCGCCGCCTGCCCCGCCGTACGGCCTGAGCGAGCTCGGGATCGGTGTGGTCGGTGAAGAACTGCCAAGGAGTGCCCGCCGCCCACTCCTCGCCCATGAACAGCATCGGGGTGAAGGGCCCGGTGAGCGTCAGCGCGGCCGCGCAGGCCAGCAGGCCGGGGGAGAGGGACGCCGACAGCCGGTCCCCCTGGGCACGGTTGCCGATCTGGTCGTGGGTCTGGGAGTAGCCGAGCAGCCGGTGCGCCGAGACGCGCGTACGCTCCAGGGGCCGGCCGTGGCGGCGGCCGCGGAAGCTCGAGTACGTGCCGTCGTGGAAGAAGCCGGACGTCAGCGTCTTCGCGAGCGCCGCGAACGGGGACCGTGCGAAGTCCGCGTAGTAGGCCTGCCCCTCACCGGTCAGCGCGGTGTGCAGCGCGTGGTGGAAGTCGTCGTTCCACTGCGCTTGCAGTCCAAGACCGCCCTCCGCGCGCGCGGTGACGAGCCGCGGGTCGTTCAGATCCGACTCCGCGATCAGGAACAGCGGCCGGCCCAGGTCGTCGGCGAGGGCGTCCACGGCCGTCGACAACTCCTCCAGGAAGTGCACCGCGCGCGTGTCCCGCAACGCGTGTACCGCGTCCAGGCGCAGCCCGTCCAGCCGGAAGTCCCGCAGCCAGGCCAGGGCACTGTCGACGAGATACGCGCGCACCTCGTCCGAACCCGGTGCGTCCAGGTTCACCGCGGAGCCCCAGGGCGTCTGATGGGTGTCCGTGAAGTACGGCCCGAACGCGGGGAGGTGGTTGCCGGACGGGCCGAGGTGGTTGTGCACGACGTCGAGGACCACACCCAGGCCGAGTTCGTGCGCCCGGTCGACAAAGCGCTTCAGCGCCTCCGGGCCCCCGTACGGCTCGTGCACGGCCCACAGGGAGACCCCCTCGTACCCCCAGCCGTGCCGCCCGGGGAACGGACACAGCGGCATCAACTCGACGTGGGTGACACCCAGTTCCGCGAGGTGCTCAAGCCGCCCGGAGGCCGCGTCGAGCGTTCCTTCGGGGGTGTACGTCCCCACGTGCAGCTCGTAGAGGACCGCGCCAGGCAGCGGGCGCCCCGCCCACTCCGTGCGCCACGCGTACCGGGCCTGGTCGACCACCGCGCTCAGTCCGTCCGGGCCGTCCGGCTGCCGCCGCGAACGAGGATCGGGCAGCACGGGGCCGTCGTCCACCGCGAACCCGTACCGCGTGCCGTCCTGCGCGTCCGCGTCGCCCGTCCACCATCCGGCGCGCTCCGGATCGCGCTCCAGCGCGCGCGTGGCGCCCGCGCAGTGGAGCGTCATCCGGTCGGCCTCCGGTGCCCACACCTCGAACCGCACAGACGGTTCCCCCTTGTCCGCTCTCTGTTGTCCGCTGCCCGTTGCTTGTTCACCGTTGTCCGCTCTTCGTGACAGAGCGCGACGTGAGTGACGCAACATGTCGTGACGTAGCACGTCCATGGTGCTTCACACGAGATCAATTCGCTTTCGAATCCACCCTTTTGCCGCGTGTTTGCCACGTGATGGACGCGTGGAGCCCACCTGTCGGCGCCGGCGGCCTTTTCCGGGTCTTCTGGACACCCCGCTCCTACTGACCGACAATCACCTCCGTGACGTCGTCTTTCGAGTTCCACACGTACCCCGCGCGGCTGTCCGACGCGGAGCGCGACCGGGCGCTGAAGGCGCTCAGTGACGGCGTCGCCCTCGGGCGTCTCTCGCACGACACGTTCGTCCGCCGGATGGAACTGGCGCTCGCCGCCCGCCGCTCCGACGAACTCGCCGTACTCATCGCCGACCTGCCCACCGAGGGACGCTGGTCGAAACTGGTGTTCGGCACCGTCGAGGCGCTCTCCGGCTTCACCGTACGGCTGCGCAGGGCCTGGCAGGCCGAGCGACTCCCCAAACTGCTGCTGCCCCACCCCGGCAACAACTACCCCCTGCGGATCGGCCGCGACCCCGCGAGCGGACTGCGCCTCAACCACGAGACGGTCTCCCGTGTCCACGCCGAACTGAGCCGCCAGGGCGGCCTGTGGGTGCTGCGCGACCTCGGCTCGACCAACGGGACGACCGTCAACGGACGGCGGGTGATCAGCGCCGCCGTTGTCAAAGAGGGCGACCAGATCAGCTTCGGACGCATGTCCTTCCGCCTCTCGTCCTCCTGAGCGGCCGACCCGCACCCGCATGAGCCTTGGCCTCGGATTCACTCAGCGATTTCCTTAAATTCCCTTACGTTCGACGGTGTTGACGTACCTCCACAGCCGTGACTGACTGTGCGTACACCATGTACATCAGGTGAATCGACGGCACCACATTTGTGGAGGTGTGCCCTGCCGCCACTCCTCCGCTACCCGACCGTGGACGAGCTGGGCGCCCGTGCGGCCGCGCTTGTCGCCCGCCGGCCGCGCGACGCCCGACTGCGCCGCGTGGGCACGTCACGGGCGGGCACGCCGATGTGGCTGCTCTCCGTCGGACACGGCCGCCGCCAGGTCCTCGTCGTCGCGGGACCCCACGCCAACGAACCCGTGGGCGGTGCCACGGCCCTGCGCCTGGCCGAACGGGCGCTCGCCGACCCCCGGCTCCGCGAGGGCGCCGACGCCACCTGGAACCTGCTGCTCTGCCTCGACCCCGACGGCGCCCGCCGCAACGAGGCCTGGCTGTCCGGCCCGTACACCCTCGGCCACTACTTCCGGAACTTCTTTCGCCCCGGCTTCCTCGAACAGCCCGAGTGGCTGCCCGAGGGCGCTGCCGGCGCCACCCTCCCCGAGACCCGCGCCCTCCTCGACCTCCAGGACGAACTGCGGCCGGTCTTCCAGTGCTCCCTGCACGGCGTCGACGTCGGCGGCGCCTTCGTCGAACTGACCCGCGAGCTGCCCGGACTCGCCCAGCGCGTCGCCCACACCGCGGCCCGTCTCGGCATCCCGCGCGAACTCGGCCCCTACGACACCCTGTACTGGCCGAGACTCGGCCCCGCCGTCTACCGCATCCCGCCGCCGCACCCCGGCGACCTGGCCGCCGCCATCACCGAGGCCGCCGTCGAGTCCACCTGGTTCCATCCGCACCCCTACGGCACCGTCACCGCCGTCGTCGAGGCCCCCATGTGGGGCGTCGCGGCCGTGGAGGACGCCACCCGGCCCGCCGACGCCGACGCCGTGCTGCGCTCCGTCAGCCACACACTGCGCCACGACACACGGCTCCTGGAAGGTATCCTCGCCCGGATCCGCCCCGGCCTCGACACCTCCCCTGACGCGGCCTGCCTCCTCGCACCCGTCGACGACTATTTACTCGTCGGCCCCGGCCTCGCCGACTCCTGGGACCCCGACGTGCACGACGTCGGGGCGCGCCCCCTGCCGCCGCTCGACACGGCCCGCCTGACCGCCCTGCGCCTCGCCGGACGCCGGGTCGCCCTGCGCACGGCCGGGCTGCTGCACCAGCTCGTGACCGGCTCCGGGCGCGACCCGAGCGGGGCGCTGCCGGAGCTCGACCGGCTGATCGACGCATGGTGCGCCGACTACCGCGAGGGCTGCGGGGCGCGCTGGATCCCGGTCGCCCGCCAAGTCGAGTACCAGGCGCGCGTGGTGATCGCCGCGTTCGAACTCGCCGGGCGGTACGCGCCCGCGCGCTCCCATTCGAGTGAGGCGGGGTGGGGTTCGCAGGCCGCGCTGCCGATGCACCGGGAATGACGAGAAGCATCCACGCGGTACGCAGCGCCCTCCTCGCGACCGTCGCCCTGCTCACCCTGGGCGCGGCCCCGGCCCAGGCGACGTCCCACCAGGCGTTCCCCGGCAACTGGCTCTACCTCACCCTCACCACCAGCGACGCCCACTCCAGCAGCACCCGCGGCACGCTCCTGCTCTGCGACCCGCCCCAGGGCCACGCCCGCGCGGCCGAGGCCTGCGCCGAACTCGCCACCGCCGGGGGAGACATCTCCCGGATCCCGCCCAGGCCCGACACCATCTGCTCGATGATCTACGCCCCGGTCACCGCCTCGGCGCGCGGGGAGTGGGAGGGGCGGCAGGTGACGTACTCGCACACGTTCTCGAACTCGTGTGTGATGGGGGCTGAGACGGGGGCGGTGTTTGGGTTGTCGGGGTGAGGTGATGTCGGATATCAGATGACGAAATCTGTCATCTGATATCCGTCATCTGAAGCCCGTCATCTGAAATCTGTCATCCGTCAGGCGCGATCTGTGAGTCGCGACCCGTCATCTGTCATCTGTCATCCGTCATCTGTCAGACGTCAAACCACACCGTCCCGCGCATGTCGCGCCGCCGCGACCACGGTGCGGGACTGGTGCTCGACCTGGTGCTCCAGGGGAACCCAGCGGGCCCGGAAGCGTTCGGCGAAGGCGTCGCTCCACGCGGCGACCAGGCGCTCGAGGCGCGGCGCCGCCCGGTCGTCGGCCTCCTGGAGGACTCGCAGCAGCATCGCGGCGGCCCGCAAAGGGAGCCGGCGCCCGAACGCGTCGACACTGCCGACGTACGCCATCGTTGGATCGGGAGGCGGCGTCCGCACCCAGTCGTGGGCCAGGCCCGGCACCAGCTCCAGTGCCCACTTCGCGGCGCGCAGGAGGGGCCCGTCGGGGCCCGGGAGCCTCGGCAGGACCTCCGTGAGCACCGTCTGCACCTGGAACGCGTCGCGCAGCAGCCGGTGTGCCAGGCGTCGCATCGCCGCGTCCGGTGCGGGATGCGGCGCCGGGTCGTCCACGAGGTCGCTGGCCCACATCGGCACCTCGACGACCGCGGTCAGACCGCCGTACCGGTGGGTGTGGTACCAGGTGCTGTGCCGGGCGTCGTCGGGCATGCTCGGGTACGCCGCGTCCGAGCCCGGCGCCGGCATCACGTGCACCCCGGGTCCGGAAGCGGGCCAGCCGGCGGCGTCGGAGGCGCCCGTCTCCACGGGGATGTGCAGTTCCGCCGCGGACTTGGCGAAGGGTTCGGCGAGGCCCGGGATGTCCTTGGTCAGCTGCACCCAGCTGCCGCCGAGATCGGTGCCGTGCAGGGTCACCTGGAGGTAGGGCCGCAGCTCGTCGATGACCCGGGTGAGGGCGCGGGTCTCCGGGGGCAGCCGGTCGGGAGGCAGGACGGAGGGCGACCACTCGGGCTGCTCGGGGCCGGCTGGACGGAAGAACCCGAGGTGGTAGTCGAACAGCGTACGCGGGGCCGGTGTCACATGGAGGCTCGCGCCGTCCGGGTCCGCGCAGAGGAGGAAGTGCCAGGAGGTGTCGGCCCGCAACTCCCGTTCGTGCAGTACACGTTCGGCCAGGGCCTGGAGTGTCGAGCCGCCGGTCGGTTCGTTCGCGTGGGCGCCCGCCACGACGAGGACCGCGCGCTCGGCGTGACCGACGGACAGCAGGTGGAGGGGTCTGCCCGCGCGCGAGACGCCGATCTGTCTGAGGGCGCACAGCCCGGGACGGTGAGCCGCCAACGTCCGAGCGGACGAGACGATTTCGGTCACACTGGGGTAGCGCAACTCCGGCAGGAGACTCACCCCCGACTTGTCCGCCCTGCGTCGCTTTCCGCAGTACTCCACGGTCTGGGGGAACTGTCAAGGAGAAGGCGGGGCGCCGCCCCGGGGTGCCGGGTGGCGTTGATCTCCGCCAGGACGGGCGGACGGCGCCGGAAGGGGCGTACGCGGCGCCGCTCGTGCAGGTCCGAGGGCCGGGGGCCGACCTCGGGAGTCCCGGCGCGGCCCGCTCGTCGTCGCCCACCCCGCACACCGTCCGTCCGGTGCGAGCACTGGGAGCGTGCGCGGTCGCGAGCCGGTCTCAGGGGCGGGCTCCGGTGTCACCCGTACGGGCGTACGAGGACTGCGGTCCGGGGGCCGCGGTGGTCCGCTGGGACAACCACGTGCCGCTCCTCGGCGCGCAGACCCGAGGTGGGAGGCCCGCGGTGTTGTGCCCTCATGGCCTTCCCACAGAAGGCGTTTCGATCGCCCCCACCGCTTCGGTCGCGCCCACCGCTACGGTCGCCCCCGTCGCCCCGCGCGCGACCTCGACACGACCGCCCGTCGTACGACGGCTGCCCGACCCCCCCGAGCCTGCTCACCCCCGGCATCGAACGCGACCCGTACCCCCTGTACCGCATCCTGCGCCAGAAGTTCCCGCTCGTGTACGACCGGCCGTTCGGCGCGTGGCTGGTCAGCCGGTACGCCGATGTACGCGCCGCCCTCGCCGACCCCCGGCTCGTCGCCGCGCCGCCCGGACGCACCCTGGCCCACCTGGAGGGCGGCACGCACAGCGCGCACCGGGCGCTCGTCTCACCGGCGTTCCGCGGACACGCGCTGACCGCGCTGACCGCCGGGGTCGAACGGACGGCGTACGTCCTCGCCCGCCGCCTCGCCGACCGTCAGGAGGCCGACCTGGTCGCCGAGTTCTGCCACTGGCTGCCCACCGCGGCGGCGGTCGCCGCGCTCGGGCTGCCGTACGAGGACACCGCGCGCGTGCACGCCTGGTGCCGCACGGGCCTCGACCACCTCGGCGGCCACCACCCCGAGCTCGACGCCTTCCTGCTCCCGTACATCGCCCGCCGGCGCGCCCACCCGGGCGACGATCTGCTCTCCGCCCTGTGCACGGCGCGGGCGGACGGGCGCCCGCTGTCCGACGAGGTGGTGGCGGGGATCGCCGGGACGCTCCTCGGCGCGGGCGGCGAGGCGACCGCGCACGCGCTGGCGTCGTTCCTCGCCAACCTTCTCGACCACCCGGGCCAGCTGGCGCTGGTCCGCGCCCGTACCGAGCTGACGGCCGGGGCCTGGGCCGAGTCGCTGCGTCGCGATCCCCCGCTGCACATCGTGCTGCGCCGGGCCGTCGAGCCGGTCGGCGCGGTACCCGTGGGCGCCACCGTGGCGTGCCTGCTGGGTGCCGCGGGCCGCGACCCGGCCCGGTTCGCCGACCCGGACCGCTACGACGTCTTCCGGCCCGACCCCGGGCAGCTCGCGTACGGCTCCGGACGGCACTTCTGCCCGGGCGCGCTGCTCGCCCGGCTCACCGCGGAGCACGGCCTGCGCGCCCTGTTCGCCGCCCTCCCGGAGCTGCGCAGGTCCCCGGGCTTCCACCCCGTCGCGGACGGCCTGATCAGCCGCTCTCCCCGGAGCCTGCCGGTCCGTCTGCGCTGACCCGCTCCAGAAGGACCACCGGCGACGGCTCGAAAAGCTCCGCCACACGTGTGTGCCCCGTGAATTCCCGCTCCGGGGTGAGTACGTCCGCCCACCGCCCTTCCGGGAGCGCGAGCCGGGTGTCGCGCCAGCCGCCCGCCTCCGCCAGGCGCAGCGAGAGCCGGGTGACGGCGGAAATCACCTCCCCGGAGCGGACGAACGCCGTGCAGTGCGCGGCGCCCGGCCCCTCCGCCGCCAGCGGCACGTACGTCGCCGCGTCGCCGAAGACCTCGGGGCGCCGCCGGCGCAGCCGCAGCGCCGCCGTGGTGAGCGCGGCCTTCGCCGAAGCCTGCTTCAGGGGCGCGAACGGCTCCCGGTTGTCAGGGTCCACCAGCGCCAGGTACTCGCCCTCGGTGCCCTGGTAGACATCGGGCACCCCGGGCATCGTCAGCTGGACCAGAGCGGCCCCCAGGACGTTCGCCCGGACGTGCGGGGCGAGCGAGGCCCGGAGGTCCGTCACGCGCCGCCCGGGCGGCCCGCAGGGGCCCGCCGCGACGAAGGACGCCACCGACTCCTCGTAGGCGGGGTTCTGCTCGGTCCAGGAGGTGTGCAGCCCCGCTTCCCGGACGTGCTTGAGCAGTGCCCCCTGGACGCGTTCCGTGTCGGCCGGACCCAGTCCGAACACCGTCTGCCACGCGGCCCACGCCGGCTGGGGGTCGGGTACGCCCGTCGTTCCCTCGCGGGTCACCTCGGCCAGTACGTCCGCCCACCGCTCGGGGCACTGGGTGAGCACCGAGAGGGCGGCGCGGACATCGGCGCTGCGTTTGGTGTCGTGGGTGGACAGGGCGGTGCCGGTGGCGGGCCAGTCGCGCTGCACGCGCGCGCAGTAGGCGTGGAAGTCCTCCGGGGACACGGCCGGAGCGCCCGGGTCGGCGCCCACCTCGTTGGCCGACAGCAGGGGCACATAGCGGTAGAACGCGGTGTCCTCCACGGACTTCGCCCGCAGTGCGGACGAGGTCTGCGCGAACCGGGCCCGGAACTCGGCGTGCCCGGGCCCGTCACCGGCCCGCCCGAGCAGCAGGTCCCGCACGACGTCCACGGCATGTGCCTCCTCCGGCACCGTGAAGACCGCCCGGGCCTCTTCGGCGGCCTCCTCCGTCACGACCAGGGAGGCGTCGGTGGACGGATACGGCCGGTACACCTCGACGCGCACCAGGAGCTCGCGCAGCGCGGTGCCCAGGGCCCACGGGGCGTGGTCGCGCGGTTCTGGGCCGGGGGAGGCGGCGCACAGCCGGCTCACCACGCGCGTGAGGCGGTCGAACTCCGTGGCCAGCTCGTGCGTGATCACCTTGTACGCCGCCCGGCGCACCGTCGCCTCCCAGCGGCCGCCCCGATCGGGCTGGGGGGCCGCGAACCGCCGGTACTGGCCGAGGAGTTCCCCCGCGCCCGCCGGGTCCGTGAAGAGGCCGTCGACGTGCCGCAGGGCGTCGTAGCCCGTGGTGCCCGCGACGGGCCAGGCGGCGGGCAGCGGCTCGCCGTCCGCGAGGATCTTCTCGACCACCGTCCAGCGCCCGCCGGTCGCCTCGTGGAGGCGGCGCAGATAGGCGTCCGGGTCCGCCAGGCCGTCCGGATGGTCGATGCGCAGTCCGTCGACCACACCCTCGTCCAGCAGCTCCAGGATCTTCGCGTGGGTCGCCGTGAACACCTCTGGGTCCTCGACGCGCACTCCGATGAGCTCCGAAATGCTGAAGAAACGGCGGTAGTTGAGGTCGGTGCGGGCCAGCCGCCACCAGGCCGGGCGGTACCACTGGGCGTCGAGGAGCTCCGGCAGCGGCAGCCCCGCGGTGCCCTCGCGCAGTGGAAACACGTGGTCGTAGTAGCGCAGTACGTCGCCGTCCACCTTCAGGTGGTCGATCTCCGCGCCGAGCCGGCCCCCGAGCACGGGCAGCAGCAGTCGGCCGTCCCCGGCGTCCCAGTCGATGTCGAACCAGCGTGCGTACGGCGACTCGGGGCCCTCGCGCAGGACCTCCCACAGGGCGCGGTTGTGGCGGGGGGCCATCGCCATGTGGTTCGGCACGATGTCCACGACCAGGCCGAGCCCGTGTCGCCGTGCCGTGCGGGCGAGGGCGCGCAGCCCCTCCTCGCCGCCCAGTTCACCCCGTACACGCGCGTGGTCCACCACGTCGTAGCCGTGCGTCGAGCCGGGGACCGACTCCAGGACGGGGGAGAGGTGCAGATGGGAGACGCCGAGCGAGGCCAGGTACGGCACGGCGGCCTCGGCGGCCCCGAAGGGGAACTCCGGCTGCAGTTGCAGCCGGTAGGTGGCGGTGGGTGCGGCGGGTACCACCGGGGCCGGGATCTCCCGTTCGGGACGCTCAGGTGTCATGGAAACCTACGTACCCGCCTCGCCCTCTTTCGTGTCATCGGCGTACGTCCGAATGACCGGCTATGCGGGCCGTTGCAGCACGGTCAGGCTCCGGTCGAGCAGGGTCAGCCGGTCGCCGGCCTGGACCTTCGCGCCCGTGCCCGCCGCCACCCCGTCCGGGAGGGCCGTGTCGACGACCACCTGCCACTGCCGACCGTGGTTGACCGGAACCACGAACTCCAGGGGCTTGGGCGAGGCGTTGAACATCAGCAGGAAGGAGTCGTCGGCGATGTGTTCACCGCGCGGGCCCGGCTCGGAGATCGCGTTGCCGTTGAGGAAGACCGACAGCGCCTGCGCCTGCGTGGACCCCCAGTCGCGCTGGGTCATCTCGGTGCCCGCCGGGGTGAACCACGCGATGTCGGACAGCTCGTCGTGGGTGCCCTGGACGGGCCGGCCGTGGAAGAACCGGCGCCGCCGGAAGACCGGGTGGTCGCGGCGCAGCCACACCATCGCGCGCGTGAAGTCCAGCAGCTCGCCGTCGTCCTCGGGCCACGGCACCCAGGCCAGCTCACTGTCCTGGCAGTAGGCGTTGTTGTTGCCGTTCTGGGTGCGCGCGAACTCGTCGCCGTGGCTGAGCATGGGCACGCCCTGGGAGAGCATCAGCGTCGCGATGAAGTTGCGCTTCTGGCGGGCCCGCAGCGCGAGTACGGCCGCGTCGTCGGTGTCGCCCTCGGCGCCGCAGTTCCAGGACCTGTTGTGGCTCTCGCCGTCGCGGTTGTCCTCGCCGTTGGCCTGGTTGTGCTTGTTGTTGTAGGAGACGAGGTCGTTGAGCGTGAATCCGTCGTGGCAGGTGACGAAGTTGATGGAGGCGAGCGGACGGCGGCCGTCGTCCTGGTAGAGGTCGGAGGAGCCGGTCAGCCGGGAGGCGAACTCCGCCAGCGTGCGCGGCTCGCCGCGCCACAGGTCCCGTACGGTGTCGCGGTACTTGCCGTTCCACTCGGTCCACAGCGGCGGGAAATTTCCCACCTGGTAGCCGCCCTCGCCGACGTCCCAGGGCTCGGCGATCAGCTTCACCTGGGAGACCACCGGATCCTGCTGGACCAGATCGAAGAACGACGACAGCCGGTCCACCTCGTGGAACTGGCGGGCCAGCGTGGCCGCGAGGTCGAAGCGGAAGCCGTCGACGTGCATCTCGGTGACCCAGTAGCGCAGCGAGTCCATGATCAGCTGGAGCACGTGCGGGGAGCGCATGAGGAGCGAGTTGCCGGTCCCCGTGGTGTCCATGTAGTAGCGGGGGTCGTCCGCGAGGCGGTAGTACGAGGCGTTGTCGAGGCCCCTGAAGGACAGCGTCGGGCCCAGATGGTTGCCTTCGGCGGTGTGGTTGTAGACCACGTCCAGGATGACCTCGATCCCGGCCTCGTGCAGTGCCCGGACCGCCGACTTGAACTCCAGGACCTGCTGGCCGCGGTCGCCCCAGGACGCGTAGGTGTTGTGCGGGGCGAAGAAGCCGATCGTGTTGTAGCCCCAGTAGTTGTTGAGGCCCATCTCCACCAGCCGGTGGTCGTTCACGAACTGGTGTACGGGCATCAGCTCCAGGGCCGTGACACCCAGCTCCGTCAGGTGTTCGATGATCGCCGGGTGGGCGAGTGCCGCGTAGGTGCCGCGCAGTTCCTCGGGCAGCGCCGGATGCTGCATGGTCAGGCCCTTCACATGGGCCTCGTAGATCACCGTGTGGTGGTATTCGGTGCGCGGGCGCCGGTCGTCGCCCCAGTCGAAGTACGGGTTGACCACGACCGAGGTCATGGTGTGCGGCGCCGAGTCCAGATCGTTGCGCTTGTCGGGCGCCCCGAACGGATAGCCGTACACCTCCTTGCCCCACTTGATCGAGCCGCTGATCGCACGTGCGTACGGATCCAGTAGCAGCTTCGCGGAGTTGACGCGCTGTCCGCGCTCGGGCGCGTACCGCCCGTGCACCCGGAACCCGTACCGCTGCCCGGGCATGATCCCCGGCAGGTACGCGTGCCGTACGAACGCGTCGCTCTCGCGCAGTTCCACCGCCGTCTCCGAGCCGTCGTCCTGCAGCAGACACAGCTCGATGCGGTCGGCGGCCTCCGAGAAGACCGCGAAATTGGTACCGGCGCCGTCGTACGTGGCACCGAGTGGATATGCCTCTCCAGGCCAGACCTGCATGGATATGACTCTTCCAGTAGTGCCGCGCCCCTGGGGGCAACTCGGGGTCGAGTCTCCCCGAAACTGAGGGAACCTCCTATGACTTATGTCCCTCTTACCCGCTGACCAGGCATACGTCGTATGCCGAACCAGTGGGGCTCAGATCACTCCTGGAAAAACAGAGGGAGTAGGGGGAAATGTGCGCAAGATAGTGCACCGCCACCTGGGAAAGGTGGTGGCGGGTGCCGCCGTCGCGGTGGCCGGGACGGCCGTGATGGTCGGGATCACCCTTCCGGGCTCGGCGGGGGCCGATGAGAGCTCGGGCGGCCTGCGCGGCGGCAGCCAGGCCGCACAGCAGGCGGGACAGGGACAGGGGCAGACGGCCGTCGAGCCCGGTGTCGTCGAGCGGGCCCCGGCCGAGGGCGACAAGGGCACCGGCCGTGATCCGCTGACCGACGACGAGACCAAGCGGGTCGAACAGATCGCGCTGAACCGGCAGTTGTCGACCTCCGGCAAGAACGTCGAGGGGCAGCGCGGCCCGCAGCGCATCGGTGTCGACCTCGCCGACCCGGAGGAGAACGAACTCGACGACCCGAACGCGCCGCGCCGCGCGGACGTCACGTTCTACGACTACAAGGACGACACGCTCGTCACCAAGACGGTCAACCTCGGCAGCGGGAAGGTCGAGCGGACGGACACCCAGCACGGTGTCCAGCCGCCCATCAGCCTGGGCGAGATGACCGAGGCCGCGAAACTGCTGATCGCCGACCCGCTCGGCGCGGGTCTGCGGGCCGACTACAAGGACGCCACCGGCAAGGAACTCACCTCGCCCGACCAGCTGACGCTGAACAGCATGGTCTACCGGGCGACCTCGGGCGCTCAGCCCGCTCTTCTCGCGAAGTGCGGCGAGCACCGCTGCGTGAGGCTGTTCCCGAAGGTCAGGAACGGGTCCTGGATCGATGCCCGTCAACTGGTGATCGATCTGAGCGCACGCAAGGTCGGCAAGCTCGGCTGAGCCGCGACCGACGCGCTCCCGGCGGCTGAGCCGCCTTCGTTCACTTTTCCAACCCACCTCCTTCTTTCGCATGCTTTCGCAAGGAGTCTCTTCGTCATGCGCGTGAACAGAATCAGTCGTGCCCGCAGCCGGGCGGCGGTCGGTCTCTCGGTGGCCGCACTCGCCGTCGGCGCGACGACGGCCGCGGGTCCGGCCGTCGCCCAGCCCAAGGCCGCGCCCGCGGCGGCCCCCAGCTGCAGCGCGGCGTACAAGATCGAGCAGAAGCTCTCCACCGGCACCACCTGGCGCATGTGCTGGCACTACGAGAGCGAGGCCGGGCTCGTCCTGGAGAACATCTCGTACCAGCCCAAGGGCGAGGCCCAGCCGATCAGGGTCCTCACCAGTGCCAAGCTCGGCCAGATCCACGTCCCCTACGACGACGGCAAGGCCGAGTACGACGACCTCACGGGCGCCGGCTTCGGCCAGGGTCTGATGAACATGGCGCCCGGCGAGTGTCCCGGCGGCACCATCAAGACCGTGAAGATCCCCAACGCCTGGGACCCGCAGCACCCGAACGTCAACGGCCTGTGCACCACCACCCGTTCGCGCGGCCACGCCTACCGCATGGAGGCCGACACGGGCAACAAGGTCTACCAGACCCAGGGCAAGGACCTGCTGATCTACACCGCCAACAAGGTCGGCTGGTACGAGTACATCACCGAGTGGCGCTTCCAGGACGACGGCACCATCAACATGAACATCGGTGCCACCGGCAGCCTCTCGCCCGGCGACTACGACGCGGGCGACGGCCGCGGCTGGCCCATCGGCAAGGGCGCCAAGGCCTACGCCACCAGCCACAGCCACAACGTCTTCTGGCGGCTGGACTTCGGCCTCGACGGCTCCTCCAAGAACAAGGTCGAGCAGTACGACTCCGTCGTCAGCCCGCCCCGCAACGGCAACGAGGGCCCGACCAACAAGACCACCCTCACCAAGATCACCAAGGAACTCGCGGGCGACGCCGCGAACATGCGCTGGTGGCGCGTCGTCAGTGACACCGGCAAGAACAAGGACGACCACGCCCGCAGCTACGAGATCGTCCCGGGCGCCACCACCAAGTACCTCGGCCGCCCCTTCACCAAGCACGACGTGTACTTCACCGAGTACAAGAAGTGCGAGCAGTTCGCCACCGACAACCTGCTCAACTGCGGCGCCGGAGCGGGCAAGTCCGTCGACACGTACGTCAACGGACAGACGCTCACCCACCCCATCGTGTGGGTCAACGTGGGCTTCCACCACATAGCGCGCGACGAGGACCAGCAGCCCATGCCGGTCCACTGGCAGGGCTTCTCCCTCGCTCCGCGCGACGTCACCGCTATGAATCCGCTCACTCCGCCGGAGCTCGCCAACCAGAACGGGCATGTGGAAAACGGTAGTTGAGAAACGACCTGTCCATCGGGCTGCACCGCCCGCCGCTCCCGGAGTACCCTTCCTTGATCGTTGAGTGGGGCTGACCCACGGAAGAGCTCGGGGGAGCGGAAGGCGGTGCGCGGGTGGGCTCGGGAGGGCTGGAGTTGCCTCCTGGTGACGAGGGTCACGAGGGGAACTCCACAGATGTCCCACCCGGCGCGGTGTCCCTGGCACGGCCGATGGAGATGGGATCCATTGGACCGGAACTGGACTGGGGCGCCGACGCCTGGCGTGAGGTGCGTACGCGCGCCCAGCGAGCCGGCCGTGCCTACATCTGGCTGAACCTGGTCGAACAGCGGCTGCGCGCGGTCGTGGCCGCTGTTCTGCGTCCCATCTACGAGCCCGTCCACGGCGACGACTGGGTGGTCGCCGCCGCCGGACCCGCCGGGCAGGAGTGGGTGCAGCGCGCGGTCGCCGTACGCGAAGTCAGCCGCCGCAAGGGCTACCTGCTCGACCCGGCCGACGACAACGTGCTCAGCTTCCTCACCCTGCCGCAGCTGCGCGAGCTGATGGTGCAGCACTGGCCGTGCTTCGAGCCCTACTTCGACGAGCGCCGGGACGTCGAACTCGCGCTGGACGAACTGGAAGTCACCCGGAACGTGGTCTCCCGCAACCGGGCCCTGTCCGAGGCGGTCCTGGGACAGGCCGAGCGGGCCGCGGCCAAGCTCCTGGAGGTCCTCGGCGCCGGCAGCGACGTGCCCTCCGCGCGCCGGCTGCCCGTCGACGCCGTCGAGGACCTGGTCGGCGACCGGTACGCGGACGTGGTCGGCGTGCACTCCGACCGGGTGCGGCTGCTGCGCCAGTTCCCCGCCGAGGACCTCTTCGGCGGCGCCCGCCGCCTCGACGCCATCGGTATCGGCCTGAACCTGCTGGTGCAGAACTTCTCCGGGCGGCGGCTCGTGCGTCTTGCCGAGACGGGCTGCCGGGTGCGGCTGCTCTTCCTGAACCCGGCATCCAGCGCGGTCAAGCGGCGCGAGCGTGAACTCGGCATCAAGCGAGGCGAGTTGAGTCGGGCCGTGGAGATGAACATCCTGCACATGCGGCGGGTGCGGGCCCGGCTGCGCGACCCCGGCGCGTTCGAGATTCAGGTGTACGACGAGACGCCGCGCTTCACGGCGTACCTCGTCGACGGGGACGGCTCCGACGGCATCGCGATCGTGCAGTCGTATCTGCGCCGCGCCCGCGGCATGGAGGCGCCGGTGCTGGTGCTGCGCGGCGGTGGCCGGGTGGTCAAACCGGATGAGATCGGCGAAGAAGGTCTCTTCCCGACATATCGCGAGGAGTTCGAGGTGGCCTGGGCGGATTCGCGCCCGGTGTCCTGAAGTGTCGCCCCGACCCCGGTCGTGACGTGGTGTCCGGCGCGGGAAGCGGAACGCGGTCCTCGGACTGTCAGTGGCTCGTGCGATCGTGGAGACCACTGGGGGAAAGCACCACGAAGAAGGGGGGCCGCCCATGGGCTGGCACCGGGAGCTGCTGATCGGCTTCGACCTGGAGACGACCGGGACCGATCCGCGCGAGGCGCGCATCGTCACGGGTGCCGTGATCGAGGTCAAGGACGGAGAGCCGATAGGGCGCCGTGAGTGGCTGGCCGATCCGGGCGTGGAGATTCCGGCGGACGCGGTGGCGGTGCACGGGATTTCGAACGAGCGGGCGGCCACGGAGGGCAGGCCCGCCGACCAGGTCGCCGACGCGATCGCCGACGTCCTCACCGGGTACTGGAAGAGCGGCGTCCCGGTCGTGGCGTACAACGCGGCCTTCGACCTGACCCTGCTCTCCGCCGAGCTGCGCAGGTACGGGCTGCCGTCCCTGCGCGAGCGGCTCGGCGGGACCGACCCCGCGCCGGTCGTCGACCCGTACACGATCGACCGCTCCGTCGACCGCTACCGCCGAGGCAAGCGCAACCTCGAAGCGGTCTGTACGGAGTACGGCGTGTCGCTGGACTCCGCCCACGACGCCTCGGCCGACGCCCTCGCCGCGGCCCGCCTCGCCCGTGCGATAGCCGACCGCCACCCGAAGGTCGCGGCCCTCGGTCCGGCGGAGCTGCACCGCCGCCAGATCGAGTGGTACGCCGAGTGGGCCGCCGACTTCCAGGGCTTCCTGCGCCGCAAGGGGGAGACGGACGCGGTGGTCGACGGGACATGGCCGATGCGGGACCTGGCGGACCAGAAGATCTAGCGTCAGAAGGTCCAGCGTCAGAACGGGTACCAGCGCACCGTCTCGTCCCCGTCCCGCAGCGACGCCACCCTTCGCTCGAACTCGGCCAGGGCCTTCGGACTGCTCGGCGCGTGCTGGGCCACCCAGGCGCAGCTGGCGGTCTCGCGGGCGCCCCGGAGTACGGAGCAGCCCTCCCACGCGCGCACATCCCAGCCGTAGGTCTCGGTGAAGGAGTCGTACGCCTCGGCGGGCAGCCCGTAGCGGTCGCGGGAGAGCGCCATGACCACCAGGTCGTGCTCGCGCAGATCGGCGGAGAAGGTCTCCAGGTCGACCAGGACCGGGCCGTCGGGACCCACGTGCACATTGCGGGGCAGCGCGTCGCCGTGGATCGGGCCCGGCGCGAGATGCGGGGTGAGCGCGGCCGCGGCGTCCGCGAAGCCGTCGCGCCGCGCCCGCAGATATGCCGCGTCCGCGGGGTCGATCGCCTCGCCCGCGAGCCGCAGCCAGCGCTCCACCCCGCCCAGCAGTTCGCGGGGCGGCAGGGGGAAGGAGGGGGAGGGCAGTGCGTGCACCACCCGTAGCAGTTCGGCCAAATCCCGCGGCTCGGCGGGGCGTACGGGATCGGGGAGCCGGTGCCACACCGTCACCGGGTGGCCGTCCACCAGCAGAGCCTCGGTCTCGGCCGCCCGTACCGCGGGAACGCCCGCCTGGGCGAGCCACGCGGCGATGTCCAGTTCCCGCCGGGCGCGGTCGAGGAGTTCGGCATCGCGTCCCACCTTGACCACCAGGTCACCGGCGGCGAACACCGCGTTCTCGCCCAGGGCGAGGAGCGTCGCGTCCCGCGCCGGCCCGGGCAGCACCTCGGCCGCGGCCAGTACGTCCCGCGCCCGTGCCTCGTCCATCCTTCGCCTCCGTGTCCTCGCGCACAGCCCGTGCACGACCCTCGTGTACGACCTTCGGGTAAAGCGTCGCGTTCCCGCCATCCGTCGGCCAGTGTCGCATTCGCACAGGTCGGACCGTGTGCGAGGTGTCTTGACGACCTCCGTCTCCGTCAGGACCATGACGGGGGCCGCCGGGACGGCCAGACCGCCACGAGTCGCGCGAAGGAGCCGATTCCATGACATTGGCGAGCGCGACCAGGCGGCCGGCGACGCGCACCCCCGATGCGGGCGGGAGGCGGCGCCCCGTCGACCACGGAGCCTGGTTCCTGGTGCTGCCCGCGCTGATCCCGATCCTGGTGCTCAGCGTCGGACCGCTGCTCTACGGGATCGCGCTGGCGTTCACCGACGCGCAGTCGGGCCGGACCGCGCCCACACAGTGGATCGGGGCGCTCAACTTCCAGGACCTGCTGCACGACACCCTGTTCTGGGACTCGTTCCAGATCGGACTGCTGTGGGCGGTCGGGGTGACCGTGCCGCAGTTCCTCCTCGCCCTGGGCCTCGCACTGCTCCTCGACCAGGACCTCCGCCTCCGTCCGCTCGCCCGCGCCCTCGCGATCATTCCCTGGGCCATGCCCGAGGTCGTCGTCGGCATCATGTGGCGGCTCGTCTACAACCCCGACGCGGGCATCCTCAACGAGACCCTGCGCGACCTCGGCCTCGGCGACGGCCACGACTGGCTGAGCGGTCTCGGCACCGCCCTGCCCGCGGTGATCGTCGTCGGCGTCTGGGCGGGCATGCCCCAGACCACGGTCGCGCTGCTGGCCGGGCTGCAGAACACGCCGCGCGAACTCCACGAGGCGGCCGCGATGGACGGCGCGGGAGCCTGGCGCCGCTTCCTGACCGTCACCTGGCCCGCCCTGAGACCGATCGCCCTCGCCATCTCGGCGCTCAACTTCATCTGGAACTTCAATTCCTTCGCCCTGGTCTATGTGCTGACCAACGGCGGACCCGGCGGCCGGACCCGGCTCCCCATGCTCTTCGCCTACGAAGAGGCCTTCCGCTACGGACAGTTCGGCTACGCGGCGGCCATGGGCTGCGTGATGGTCGCGGTCATCTCGGTGCTGCTCGCGATCCGGCTGGCAGGCCGGCTGAAGGGAGACGAGGACGCGTGAAGACCCGTAAAGGGGCCCGCGCGGGCCAGTACCTCGCCCTGCTCGCCTATCTCGTCTTCCTGGCCTTCCCCTTCCTCTGGCTGATCTCCACCGCGTTCAAACCGGCCCGCGAGCTGGCCAGTCTCCGCCCCACCTGGATCCCCCGGAGCCCCACCCTCGCCAACTTCCGCCAGGCCTTCGACGAGCAGCCGCTGCTGCACGCCGCGCTCAACTCGCTGCTCGCGGCCCTCGGCGCGGCGGTCGTCGCCGTACTGATCGCGACCCCCATGGCCTACGTCATGGCGCGCCACCGCACCCCGCTCGCGAAGGCCGCCACGGGGTGGGTCGTGGTCAGCCAGGCGTTCCCGTTCGTGCTCGTGATCATCCCGCTGTTCCTGGTCCTGAAGAACCTGCGGCTGATCGACTCCCTCCCCGGACTGATCATGGCGTACGTGGTGTGGGCGCTGCCGTTCGCGCTGTGGATGCTGGTGGGGTACGTACGGGCCGTGCCCGCCGAGCTGGAGGAGGCCGCGGCGGTCGACGGCGCGGGAAGGACGCGGACGCTCCTTTCCGTCACCGCTCCGCTGCTCGCGCCCGGCATCGTGGCGACGGCGCTGTTCGCGTTCATCAGCGCGTGGAACGAGTTCTTCTTCGCGCTCGTGCTGCTCAAGACCCCGGAGAATCAGACCCTCCCGGTCGTCCTCACGCACTTCATCGGGGCGGAGGGGGTCGCGGACCTCGGCCCGCTCGCCGCGGCGGCGACCCTCGCGACCCTGCCGTCCCTGGTCGTCTTCGCGATCATCCAGAAGCGGATCACGGGCGGCATGCTCGCCGGGGCGGTGAAGAGCTGATGCGCGGGAAGCTGATCCGCAGGAAGCCGGTGGGTGGGAAGCCGGTGCGCGCGAGGGGATGTGTCGCGCTGGTCATGGGGCTGCTGCTCCTGCTGGGCACGGGCTGCTCCGGTGGCGGCAGCGGATCGCAGGGCGGCCGGATCACCCTGCGCTTCCAGTCCCTGGCCTGGCAGCAGGAGTCCGTCGCCGCGAACAAAGCGCTGGTGAAGGAGTGGAACGCCACCCATCCGGACGTCAAGGTCGAGTACGTCCAGGGCAGTTGGGACAGCGTCCACGACCAGC
The DNA here is from genome assembly GCF_055582885.1 of Streptomyces sp. NPDC107454. NCBI lineage: Bacteria > Bacillati > Actinomycetota > Actinomycetes > Kitasatosporales > Streptomycetaceae > Streptomyces > Streptomyces sp. NPDC107454. The sequence continues at coordinate 152,783 of NZ_JBVJPA010000025.1, forward strand.
TGCTCACCTCCTTCGAGGGCGGCGAGGCGCCGGACATCATCCACGACGCCTCGGACGACCTCGCGGACTTCGCCTACGGCGGCTATCTCGCCGATCTGCGCACGCTGCTGCCCGCGCGGCTCAAGTCCGACATCCCGCAGCACAGTTGGGACACCGCGACCTTCGGGGGCGGGGTCTACGGTGTGCCCTTCCTCCAGGAGCCACGCGTCCTGATCGCCGACGCCGGATGGCTGAAGGCGTCCGGAGTCCGCATTCCGACGCCCGAACGGCCCTGGACCTGGGGCGAGTTCCGTACGATCGCGAAGCGGCTGAGCGGCAAGGGCAGATACGGCGTCGCCTGGCCGCTCAGGGAACCCGTCTCGGCGACGCTCAACCTCTCCCTCTCCACCGGCGGACAGCTGTTCCACCGGGGCGCCGACGGCAAGGTGACCGTCCGCTTCGACACGGCCGACGCCGTGGTGCCGAGGACCGTGCACGACGAGGTGAACACGGACCGCAGCGCCTCCAGCGCAACGCTCGGCATGGGCGGCTCCGACGCACTGCCCGGCTTCTTCGGCGGGAAGTACGCGATGGTGCCGGTCGGGTTCTCCTACCGCCAGCAGATCGCGCAGCAGGCGCCCAAGGGCTTCGACTGGCAGGTGCTGCCCGCCCCGGCCGGCGCGGACGGGCTCACCCAGGGCGTCAGCCCGCAGACCCTGTCCATCGCCGCCGACAGCCCGCACAAGAAGGAGGCCGCCGCGTTCATCGACTTCCTGCTCAGGCCGGAGAACATGGTCCGCCTCGCCCTCGGCGACTGGATGCTGCCCACGGGGACCGAGGCGCTCAAGGACCCCGCCCTGCACACCGCCAAGGACGGCTGGGCGACCGGCGCCGCCCTCGCCTCCCACCTCCGCCCGGCCCCCGCCCAGTCCGTGCGCGGCTATCCCGAGTGGAAGGACAAGGTGGCGACCCCCGCGTTCCAGGAGTACTACAGCGGAGCGATCGGGCTCGCCGAACTGAGAAAGCGGCTGGTGGGGGACGGGAACCTGGTACTGGCCCGCTATCAGAGGTGAGGGGTCAGGGTCAGAGGTGAGAGGGCAGGGCCGGCCCCGTGGCGGCGGTGGCCGTCGGCACGTGCGAAAAACACGTTGGACGAGACGTCTCGTCTTGTCTAGGGTCCTCGCATGACCACCCGCCCCGCCCACATCGCCATGTTCTCCATCGCCGCCCACGGGCACGTGAACCCGAGCATCGAGGTGATCCGCGAGCTCGTGGCGCGCGGTCACCGTGTGACGTACGCGATTCCGCCCGCCTTCGCCGAGAAGGTCGCCGAGACGGGGGCCGAGCCGAAGCTGTGGCACTCGACCCTGCCCACGGACGACGACCCGGAGGCATGGGGGACCGAGCTGATCGACAACATCGAGCCGTTCCTGACGGACGCCCTGCAGGCCGAGCCGCACCTCGCGGCGGCCTACGAGGGTGACGAACCGGACCTGGTGCTCTACGACATCACCGCGTACCCGGCCCGGGTGCTCGCCCACCGCTGGGGCGTCCCGATCGTGCAGCTCTCCCCGAACCTCGTCGCCTGGGAGGGGTACGACGAGGAGGTCGGCAAGCCGCTGTTCGAGCCGCTCAAGCGGACCCCGCGCGGCAAGGCGTTCTACGACACCTTCGCGCGCTGGATCGCGGAGAACGACATGGACCTGAGCGTCGAGGACTTCATGGGCCGCCCCGACCGGTGCCTGGTCCTCATCCCCAAGGCACTCCAGCCGAACGCCGACCGCGTCGACGAGAAGCGGTACACCTTCGTCGGCGCCTGCCAGGGCGACCGCGCCGCGCAGGGGGACTGGCGGCGGCCCGCGGACGCCGAGAAGGTGCTGCTCGTGTCGCTGGGCTCCACCTTCACCAAGCAGCCCGCCTTCTACCGCATGTGCGTCGAGGCCTTCGGCGGGCTGCCGGGCTGGCACGTCGTGCTGCAGATCGGCCGCTTCGTCGACCCCGCGGAGCTGGGGGAGGTGCCCGGCAACGTGGAGGTCCACCCGTGGGTGCCCCAGCTGGCCGTCCTCCGCCAGGCCGACGCCTTCATCACGCACGCCGGAGCGGGCGGCAGCCAGGAGGGGCTGGCCACCGGCACCCCGATGGTCGCCGTACCGCAGGCCGTCGACCAGTTCGGCAACGCCGACCTGCTCCAGGCGCTGGGCGTGGCCCGCCACCTGCCGATGACGGAGGCCACGGCCGGCACCCTGCGGGAGGCGGTCCTCGCCGTGGTCGAGGACCCAGAGGTGGCGCGTCGCCTGCGGGAGATCCAGGAGCGCTCGGCGGGAGAGGGCGGCACCGGGCGGGCGGCCGACCTCATCGAGGCGGAACTGCGCCCGCGCCAGGCGTAGCCCCTGCGCACGGCAACGTGGCCGAGGCAGGTGCGCCCCGGCCACGTACGACCTCACCGTGCGGAGATCAGACGCCCACCTTCTCGCCCTCGACCGCCGGCGGTCCGGACGCGGCCTCCGGCGACTCGTCGTGGGTGAAGTCCGGCAGCCGGTTCAGCCACTTCGGCAGATACCAGTTGCGCTCGCCGAGCAGCGCCATCACGGCCGGCAGCAGCACCCCGCGGATGATCGTCGCGTCGATGAGCACCGCGGCCGCCAGGCCCACACCCATCTGCTTCATGGACTGCATGGAGAGCGTCCCGAAGATCGCGAAGACGGCGACCATGATGACGGCGGCGCTGGTGACGACACCGGCCGTCGTGACCACCCCGTGCCGGATCGCGTCCTTGGTGTCCCGGCCCCGCAGCCGCGCCTCGCGGATCCGCGAGACCACGAACACGTGGTAGTCCATCGAGAGCCCGAAGAGGATCACGAAGAGGAACAGCGGCAGCCAGGTGATGATGGCGCCCACGCCCTCCGCGCCGACCAGCGAGGCGCCCCAGCCGTGCTGGAAGACGGCGACCAGGATGCCGTAGGCCGCCGCGACCGACAGCAGGTTGAGCACGATCGAGGTGATCGCGATCGTCAGCGAGCGGAACGAGAGCAGCATCAGCAGGAAGGCGAAGACGACCACGAACGCGAAGACCGGGGCCACCGAGCCCAGCAACTGGTCGCTGAAGTCGTGCGATCCGGCGACCTGTCCGGTGATCGGCGCCTGGACGCCGTCGACCTTGCCGAGCGTGTCGGGCCGCACCTTGTCGCGCAGCAGCTGAAGGCTCTTCTCCGCCTTGTCCTGGTCGGAGCCGCCCACGAGGGGCACGTACACGAAGGCGACGTTCTGCGCCGCGTGCACCTTGATGTCGACCGGGCCGCGCGAGGCACCCGAACTGATGGCCTGCGTACGGAAGTCGGCGAGCGCGGACTTCACGTCGGCGGCGTTGATGTCGTGTGCCTTGACGACCACCTCGGCCGGTTCGGAGCCGCCCGGGAAGGCTTCGTTGACCCGGTTGTACGTCCCCACGATCGGCAGCGAGTTGCCGAACTCCTTGTCCAGCGTCAGCTGTTGCGTCTTCATGCCGAGGGCGGGAGCGGCGATGGCCAGCAGCGCACCGGCCGCGACGACCAGCGAGACGGCGGGCTTGGCGAGTACGACCCGCAGCACCGCGCTCCAGAACCGGCTGCCCTCCTCGGCGGACCGGACGCGCTTGCCCCTGGCGCGCCGCTTGTCCGGGTGCAGGAACGGCAGGCGGCCCTTCTCGACCCGCTCGCCGAGCAGCGAGAGCAGCGCGGGCAGCACGGTGACCGAGCCGACCATGGCGACCGCCACGACCATCAGCGAGGCCAGCCCCATCGCCTCGAACTCGGCGAGCCCGGTGAAGAGCATGCCGGCCATCGCCACGCACACCGTGACACCGGAGACGACGATGGCGCGGCCACTGGTGGCGGCGGCGATCCGCAGCGCGGCACCGGCGTCCCGGCCGGCCTCACGCTCCTCGCGCTCACGGCGCAGATAGAACAGGCAGTAGTCGACACCGACGGCCAGACCCACCAGGAGCATCACGGAGTTGGCGGTGTCGCTCATCGGCTGGAGGTGGCTGACGATGCCCATCAGACCCATCGTCGCCATGATCGCGGTGAGGGCGAGCGCCACCGGGAGCAGCGCCGCCACCAGGGCGCCGAAGGCGATCAGCAGAATGCCGAGGGCCACCGGCACCGCGGAGTACTCGGCCTTCTTGAAGTCGTCGCCGAACGCGTCGGAGAAGGTCTTCTGCATGCTGGCGCCGCCGATCTCCTCGATCCGCAGCCCCGCGTGGTCCTTCTGGACGCCCTTGACGGCGTTCAGCACCGGCTCGACGCGGTCGCCCGCGGTGTCCGCGTCGCCCCGCATGTCGAACTGCACGAGCGCGCTGCGCCCGTCCCTGGAGATCGTCTTCGTGTCGTACGGGGAGGTCACGTCCGTGACCTTGCCGGTCCCCTCGACGGCCTTGACGAGGGCCGTGACGGCGGCGCGGAAGTCGGCGTCCGTCGCCTTGACGCTCGCGTCCTTCCCCTGGATCAGGACGCTCTCACCGGCCGGGGCCTTGATCCCCGAGTCCTCGATGATCTTCGCGGCGGTGTGCGTCTCGCCCTTGAGCTGATCGCTCTCCTTGACGTCGACGCGGCCCGCCGCGGAGCCGAGCCCCATCGCCAGGACGACGAACAGCACCCAGATTCCCACGGCGGCCCATCGGTGCCGGGCGCTCCAGCCGCCTGCCCGCGCGGCGATGCCCCGCACCCGTATGTCTCCGTTCCCCATGACGGGCCAGCCCCCTTGTGCACGATGACAGCCCCCTGCCGTCACCTCTGCTTATGAAGGTAGGGGCCGGATAAGAACGTCTCCTCGTGCTGCCCGGTGAACCCCGGGACCTCCGGCTCCTCCCCGCGGACCCCGTCGTCTCCGCACTGGGGAGGACAGAAGCCCCTTACACCTATCCGGGCCTCTCGGGGATCGGGATCAGGGTGCGGCCGTCGATCGGCACCGGGGTGCGGGTGTTGATCCACCTGGGTCCGATGGCCGCCCTATGGTGTGCGGATGACGACGACGTACGCGGCACTGCTGCGCGGGATCAACGTGGGCGGCAACAAGAAGGTGCCGATGGCCGAGCTCCGCACACTGATCGAGGAACTCGGCCACGGCGACGTACAGACGTATCTCCAGAGCGGCAACGCCGTCTTCTCCACCGACCGCGGGGACGAGGACTCCCTGGCGGCCGAGTTGGCCGAGGCCATGGAGAAGCACTTCGGCTTCGGCGTCGGCGTACTGGTCCGCGACCACACCTATCTGAGAGCCGTACGGGAGGCGTGCCCGTTCCCGGCCGCCGAACTCGAGGCCAAGCAGCTGCACGTCACCTACTTCTCGGGCCCCGTCGGCCCCGAGGGCTTCGCCTCCGTCGACCCGGCGGTGTTCCTGCCGGAGGAGTTCCGCATCGGCGATCGGGCGCTCTATCTGTACGCACCCGACGGCCTGGGACGCTCCAAGCTCGCCGGGGCCCTGTCGAAGCCGCGGCTCCTCAAGGGCATCACCGCCACCACCCGCAACTGGAACACGGTCGTCAAACTCGAGGAGCTGACCGGTGCCTGAGCACAACCTCGCCGTGGAGGCCGCCATCATGGGCGAACTGCGGCTGCTCGACGCGGAGGTCCGCCGCTCGCCGGAGCGGCTCGGAGCACTGCTCCACCCCGACTTCTACGAGTTCGGCAGCTCCGGGCGGCTGTGGGACCGCGCCTCCGTCCTCGCCGAACTGACCGGCAACGCCGCGCCCGGGTCGCGGCCCCTCACCGCCTCACGGATGAAGGGCGTCCAGCTCGCAGCGGACCTGGTCCACCTCACTTTCGACACGGAGGAGGACAACGGCCGCCGGGTGCACCGCAGTTCGCTGTGGCGGCGGACGGAGGACGGCTGGCGCCTGTACTTCCACCAGGGCACACCGTTCAGGTCCGACCCAGAGTGACCCTTCGTACGCCGCCATAGGTGGTGTAAGAGACGATCTCGTCCGGGACCGTCAGCCTCGGGTCCCGGTACAGGCGCCGCAGCTCGTCCTCGCTGCCGGCCGCGGCGACGGAGTCGATCAGGGCGAGCTCGTCCGCGTCGAGCGCGGCGTCGTCGAGGATCTCCGGGCCCCAGGCGTCCCAGGGCAGTAGCTCGACGCCGTTGAGGGCGGCCAGGTCGCGCAGGAGGTCGGCGCGGACGAACCACAGGCCGTGATACGACAGACCCTCGATCCCGTTGAGGTCGAACACGCCGAACCTCCGGGGGTCGGCTCCTGCCTCGCGGCACGCCCGCCAGGCCTCCGTGGCCACCAGGAACTGGTCGCGGGGCACGTCCATCGGGTCGAAGCCGATGTCGTACTCGTGATGGACCTGCGGGTCGGCCAGCCGCCAACTGCCGTCCGGCAGACGGAACTCGGTGACCCAGTGGTCGGCGTAGTACGCGTCGAAGTACCGGGCGAAGCCACAACGGAGCCGGGCGGCCGTCCCCGTGGCCCGCAGCAGGGAGCAGTGCAGCAGCGCGAAGTCCCGGCACGTTCCCACGAACCGCTCCGCGGGCGCCCGCCGTTCGGTGAGCGGCGCGTCCCGGCGCTCCGCGAGGATCCGCAGCACCTCCGTCACGTAACGCGACTCCGCGTCCTGGTGCACCCGTTCCTCGGGGATGACGTAGCCGAAGCGCGGGCCCTCGCCCCGATGGATGATCAGATCTCTGACGACACGGGCGAGTTGCCCCGGATCACGGGGCAGTCCGCCGAGGTCCAGGGTGCCGCCCGGATCGCTGTACGGCGTCTGTTTCAGGTACTGGTCCATGCCCGGGATGCTCGTCCTTGCCCCAGGGGCAGGGTCAACCCAGCGCCGTCATGTCCTCGGCGGTGAGCCGCACCGCACCCGCGTCGAGGTTCTCCTCCAGATGAGCGAGGGATGCTGTGCCCGGGGCCGGGCACAGCACCGGGGAGCGGTGCAGCAGCCAGGCCAGGGCGATCTGCCCCGGTGCCGCCCCGTGCGCGGCGGCGATCCGGGCGCACTCCGGGTCGGCGGTGAGGGAACCGTTGCCCAGCGGGAACCAGGGCAGGAAGGCGATGCCGTGCGCCTCGCACAGCTTCAGCAGCGGTTCCGAGTCGCGGTCGAGCAGGTTGAAGCGGTTCTGGACCGAGGCGATGTCGGTCAACCGCAGTGCCTCCTTCAGCTGTTCGGCGGTGACGGAGTCGAGCCCGATGTGCCGGATCTTGCCCTCCGCGCGCAACTCGTCGAGCGCGCCCAGCTGTTCGGCCATCGGCACGGCCGGATCGAGCCGGTGCAACTGGTACAGGCCGATCGCCCCGAGCCGCAGCCGCCGCAGACTCGCCTCGCACATCGCCCGCAACCGCTCGGGCCGCCCGTCGATGTGCCAGGCACGGTCGCTGGTGCGCACGACACCGCCCTTGGTCGCGATCAACAGGCTCTCGACGTACGGGTACAGCGCCTCGGCGACCAGCTCCTCGGCGATCGAGGGGCCGTAGTTGTCGGCGGTGTCGACGAGGGTGACCCCGCGCGCCACGGCCCGCCGCAGCACGGCCACCGCGTCCCGGGCGTCCCCGCGCGGCCCCCAGTAGCCGGGACCGGTCAACTGGGCGGTGCCGTAGCCGAGTCGCCGCACCGGCGGCAGACCGCCGAGGGCGAGGCTTTCCGAAACCATTTCATGGAGGGTACACACGACTGTGCGAGGCTCGTCCCCATGCGCTACATCATCATCGGAGCGGGAGCGGTCGGCGGGGCCATCGGCGGCCGGCTGGCGGAGGCGGGCCACGAGGTGGCACTGGTCGCGCGGGGAGCGCACTACGAGGCGCTGCGCACACGCGGGCTGCGGCTCATGACCTCGGAGGGGACACGTACGCACCGGCTGCTCACGGTCGACGGGCCCGCGGCGCTCGGAGAGCTGCGCGCCGACGACGTACTGGTCCTGGCCGTGAAGACCCAGGACAGCGAGGCGGCCCTGGAGGCCTGGGGCCCGGCCCCCGTGACGGGCGGTGGCACGGCCGCCGAACAGCTGCCGCTGGTCTGCGCGCAGAACGGGGTGGAGAGCCCCCGGATCGCGCTGCGCCGCTTTCGCCGGGTGTACGGCGTCTGCGTCTGGCTGCCCGCGACCCTCGTCGAGCCGGGCGCGGTGTCGGCGGCGGGCGCCCCGCTCACCGGAATCCTGCACCTGGGCCGCCATCCGCACGGCACGGACGACACGGCCCGCCGCATCGCCGCCGACCTGGAGAAGGCCCACTTCGAGGCACCGGTCGTGCCGGACGTGGCGCGCTGGCAGTACGCCAAGCTGCTCGGCAATCTCGCCAACGCGATCGAGGCGGTCAGCGGCGTCCTGACCAGCGAGGAGGGCCTGGCGCTCTACGCGCGGGTGCGTGCGGAGGGCGAGGCGGTGCTGGCCGCCGCCGACCTCGCGTACACCGGCGAGGAGGAGCAGAAGAAGGCCCGCGACGACAAGATCCGGTTCGAGCCCTTCGACGGCTCCGAACGCTGCGGCGGTTCCTCCTGGCAGTCCCTCGACCGCGGCACCGGCACCATCGAGGCCGACTACCTCAACGGCGAGATCGTCCTCCTCGGCCGGCTGCACGGTGTGCCGACCCCGCTCAACGAGCTGCTCCAGCGGCTCGCGAACACCTTCGCGCGCGAGCGCAGGGCGGCGGGGTCGCTGCCGGTCGCGGAGCTCGTACGCATGGCCGGCGAGGCTGTCGCGTTTGTTCAAGAGGAGCGCGCGCCGCGTCCCTAGCGTGGAGCGCATGAGTAATCCGTACAAGAACGTGCACCCGTACATGGTGGAATGCGCCGCCGAGGCCGCCCGGGTGGCCGGCGGTGTCACGGCCGCGCAGCTGGCGGGGCCCGGTCCCACGCACTGCCCGGACTGGGACCTGCGCGCCCTGGTGAACCACTGGGTCCTCTACACCTCGCACGGCCTGGAGCACCGTGCGCTGCGGAGGCCGCTCTCCGAGGAGCTGACCGGCCGCGACTTCACGGCGGATCCCGGCTGGGCGCGGGCGTACGCCGAGCAGCTCGACCGTGCCGTGACCGCCTGGGACGACCCCGCGGTGTGGGAGGGCGAGGTCGATCTCGGGATGGCGAAGATGCCCGCCGCCGACATCGCCTCGATGATCGTCAAGGAGATGGCGGTGCACGGCTGGGACGTCGCGACGGCCACCGGCCAGGAGTTCCGGGTCTCGGACGGCGCGGCCCGCTTCGTCCTGGACGTCGTCGACACGCATGCCGAGCTGTACCGCCAGTACGACGGCTTCGCCGATCCGGTGCCGGTGTCCGACGACGCGCCCGTTTTCGAGCGCGCCCTCGCTCACAGCGGCCGGGATCCACGCCTGGCCCGGCGATAGGGCCCGTCGCACAAGGAGTCGGGGAATTGGGTCAGTGAATCAGCTTCGGATTGGATCGAGATTCTGTGCCATTGGCTGGCTAGCCTCGGCGGTATGACGAACCCGAGGACGGACGACTCGCCCACCCGCGTCGACTTCTACTTCGACCCGGCCTGCCCCTTCGCCTGGATCACCTCACGCTGGATGCTGGAGGTCGAGCGTGCCCGCCCGCTCGACCTCCGCTTCCGTGTGATGAGCCTTCACCTGCACAACCTGGGCAATGAACTCCCCGACTGGTACCGGGAGCTGGTCGACAAGTCCGTCGGTCCCGTGCGGGTCGCGGTGGCCGCCGCCGAACAGCACGGCGAGAAGGTGCTGCGCGACCTCTACACCGCCTTCGGCACCCGCATCCACGAGCGGGGGGTCGAGGACTTCGACGCCGTGGTCGCCGACTCCCTCGCCGAACTGGGGCTCCCGGCCGCGTTGGCCGCCGCGGCCCACGACTCCGCGTACGACGAGGCGGTACGCCGCAGTCACGAGGCGGGCCGGGAGCCCGGCTCGGACGGCTATGTGGGGACCCCCACCCTCCATGTCGACGGAACGGTGTGGTTCGGCCCCGTCCTGCGGGCCGTTCCGCGAGGCGAGCGCGCGGCGGAACTCTTCGACAGCTTCCGCGTCCTCGCCGCCCACCCGGACTTCTTCGAGCTCAAGCGGACAAGGACGGGAGGACTGTCCTTCGACTGAACAGCGGTCTGGAGTATGAACACTGCTCGGATGAATAGATGTCCATGAGAAGGGAGTTGGGGCGTTCTCTGTCGCATTCATTGACGCTGGCGCTTCATAGATCCTACCTTTCTCGGCGTTGGGTACCGGCTGATCCCACGGGAGGGGAACATGCCCATGCGCCGAAGAGCCGCCCTAGTCACCCTGATCTCCACGGTCCTGGCCCTCGGAATTCCGGGTGCCGTGTCCTCCGCCCAGCCCGCGTCCTTCGACCTCTACGTCTCCCCGAGCGGGAGCGACCACGCGAACGGCACCGCCCGCCACCCCGTACGCACCCTGGAACGCGCCCGCGACCTCGTCCGCGAGCGCGTCACGGGGATGAAGGGCGACCTGACAGTCCACCTCGCGTCGGGTACGTACCAGCAGACCGCACCCCTCACCCTCGACGCCCGGGACTCGGGCACCGGCGGCCACCAGGTGATCTGGCAGGGCACCGGGAACACCGTCATCAGCGGTGGCCGGCAGGTCCAGGGCTGGCGCCCGGTCAGCGGGAGGCCGGGCCTGTGGTCCGCGCCCGCTCCCCAAGGCCTCACCGACACCCGGCAGTTGTACGTCGACGGGGTGCGCGCCCAGCGCGCCCGCGGAGCCGTGCCGGTGACCCTCACCCAGACCGCCACCGGGTACACGGCGTCCTCCGACACCCTCGCGCACTGGAAGCACCCCTCCGACGCCGAGTTCGTCTACACCAGCGGCGAGTCCCTGTGGAACGTCGAGCGCAACGGCCTGGGCCAGTGGACCGAACCGCGCTGCCGCGTCGCCGCCGCCGAGGGCACCACGATCACGATGGTCCAGCCGTGCTGGGACAACTCCAACAAGCGCGTCGAGTTCCCGGACATCCCCGGCCGCACGGTCAGCATGGTCGGGCCAGGACACCTCACCAACGGCGGCAAGGCGACGTACATCGAGAACGCCTACGAACTCCTGGACCAGCCCGGCGAGTGGTACCTCGACCGCACCGCGCACCGGGTCTACTACCTGCCCCGCAAGGGCGAGAACCTCGCGCGCGCCGACGTCGAGGCGGCACAGGCCGAGAAACTGATCGACGGACGGGGCACGGCCGCCGCGCCCGTCCACGACCTCGCCTTCCGCGGCCTGCAGTTCAGCTACGCCACCTGGCTCACCCCCTCGGGGCCCGAGGGCTTCTCCGAGATCCAGGCGGGCTACACCATCACCGGCGAGAAGGGCTGGGCGACCCAGGGCCTGTGCCAGTACGTCGAGGGCGGCACCTGCCCCTTCGCGTCCTGGACCAAGATGCCGGGCAACGTCTCCTTCGTCCACGGGCAGCGCATCGCGTTCAGCGACGACGTCTTCGCCCATCTCGGCGCGTCCGGCCTCGACCTGGGCACCGGCTCGAAGGACTCCACGGTCAGCGGCAGCGTCTTCACCGACATCTCCGGCAACGGACTGGAGATCGGCACAGTGGACGGACAGACCCCCGCCTCCGGCGTCCAGGTGACGAACAATCACCTCTATGGACTTCCCCGTGAGTTCCACGGCGGCGTGGCGATCCTCAACGGCTGGACCCAGAGCACCACGATCGCCCACAACCAGATCGACCACGTCGGCTACAGCGCCGTCTCGCTCGGCTGGGGCGGCTGGCCCGACAAGATCGGCGACCCGGCGACCCCCAACGCCAGCCACGACAACACGGTCCGCGACAACCTGATCTTCGACTACATGCAGATGCTCGACGACGGCGGCGGCATCTACACCCAGGGACTGACGGGCACCTCCCTGGCCGACGGCGAGAAGGTCACCGGCAACGTCATCCACGACCAGTGGGGCCTGGGCAAGAACGTCTACACCGACAACGGCTGCACCTACGAGACGGTCGAGGGCAACGTCCTCTACAACGCCTCGTACGCCAACGTCGCCTCCCGTCACACCGACTACCGCGACACCCTCGGCAACAACGACCCGACCCTCGTCAAGGACAACTGGTGGGAGGAGGGAACCGCCGACGGCGACAACAAGGGCCTGGTGACGACCGGCAACAAGATCATGACGGCCCCGTCCGACGTACCGTCGGAGATCATCGGCAACGCGGGACTCGAACCCGCCCACCGCGGGCTGCTGAACCGCCGCGTCGGCGCCGTCTCCGCCCCGGAGGCGCCCTCCCGTGTCGGAACGAGCACGGCGGGCGCCGACGCCCTGTACGTCACCTTCAACCCGAGCTTCGTGGACGGGGGCTCACCGGTGACGGGCTACACGGCGCGGGCGTACGACGCGTCCGGGCGCCAGGTGGGCGAACAGGCCGTCGGCGCGGCCGAGTTCAAGCGCACGGCGATCGTACGGATCGGTGGACTGCCCGCGCCGGCCGGCCCGCTCACGGTCACCGTCACCGCGAGCAACGCCCACGGCGCCAGTGCCCCGTCGCTCGCCTCGCTCCCGCTGACCCCGACCGCCGTGACCGCGCTGCCGGGCGCACCGACCGGCCCCAAGCTGCGTACGGCGTCCACCGCGGCCACCGTGGCCTGGACCCCGCCGACGACGACCGGCGACGCCAAGGTCGTCGGCTACCGCGTCACCGTCTCCGACGGCCGCGCCCAGATCGACGTCACGGGCCGGGACGTACTGGTCGGCCAGCCCTCGGCGAAGGGCATGTTCCGGGTGATCGGAGGCCTCAGGCCGGGCACCTCGTACACGATCACGATCGCGACGGTGACGGCGGCGGGCACGGGACCGGCGGCCACCGTGACGGCCACCACCAAGGCGTGAGCGGGTCGGGCGAAGTCCGCTGCGGTGCGGCAGCGACCTGAAGGGAAGCGGGGAACCGCGCGACGAGCCACGACGGCGCCGCAGATGATCGAAGGCCCGTCCCGGTAGCCCTAGCGGAGCGCTCAGGCGCCGAGCGCCACCGGCACCGGGACGCGTGCCTCGTCGTACCGCTCCAGCAGGACCCGTGCCACCTCCGGCGCCGGACCCAGTACGTCGGCCAGGACGTCCGCCTCGGCGGCGCCGCGGGCGATGCGGTCCGGCAGGAAGCCGGGGGCGAGGACGTAGGGGGCGACGGCGACACGGGCGCAGCCGAGGGCGCGCAGTTCACGCACCGCGTCCTCGGTACGCGGAAGGGATGCGGAGGCGAACGCGGGCCGCACGGCGCACCAACCGGTGTGCCGCCACTCCCGCGCGATTTCTGCGATCACCGCGATCGCCTCCGGGTCGGTGGACCCCGCGGAGGCCAGCACGACCCCCGTCGAGGACTTGTCGGCGGGGGTCAGCCCCGCCTCGTACAGCCGGCGTTCGAGCGCCGCCGTCAGCAGGGGGGAGGGGCCGAGCACCTCCGCCTGGCGGATGCGCAGCCGCGCCGGTGCCTCCCGCAGGACCGCCGGGATGTCCGCCTTCGCGTGGAAGGCGCGGGTGAGCAGGAGCGGGAGGGCGACCACATCGCGTACGCCCTCCGCTGCCAGGGACTCCAGCACCGCAGGCACCGAGGGGATGTTGAAGTCGAGGAAGCCGGTCTCCACGCGCAGGCCCGGACGCCGGGCCCGCACACGCCGTACGAGGGCGTGCACCGTCGCGGCATGACGCGGATCGCGGCTGCCGTGGGCGATGACCAGGAGGACCGGACGACTCGTCATGACGGGCTCAGCTCTTCACCAGGAGACCGCGGCTGCGCAGCACCCACCGCTCCAGCGGGCTGAAGATCAGCAGGTCGATGGCGATACCGACGAACAGGATGAGGAAGATGGCGAGGAAGACCATCGACATGGAACTGGCGGTGCGGCCGTTCTCCAGCAGCTGACCGAGGCCGATGCCCAGGTCGGGGGAGGAGGCGATGATCTCCGCCGCCATCAGGGAGCGCCAGGAGAACGCCCAGCCCTGCTTCAGACCGGCCAGATAGCCGGGCAGCGCGGCCGGCATCACGATGTGCCAGGTCCCGCGCAGGCCCGTCGCGCCCATCGTACGGCCCGCCCGCAGGAACAGCGGCGGCACCTGGTCCACGCCCGACACCAGGCCGTTGGCGATGGAGGGGACGGCGCCGAGCAGGATCACCGCGAACATCATCGAGTTGTTCAGGCCCAGCCAGATGACGGCCGGCGGCACCCAGGCCACGGAGGGCAGCGACTGGAGCCCGGAGAGGATGGGGCCGATCGCGGCGCGGACGAACTTCACCCGGGCCACCAGCAGACCCAGCGGGGTACCGATCGCAAGGGCGAAGAGGAACCCGAGCAGACCGCGCGAGACACTCGTCCAGATGTAGTCGAGCAGCGTGCCCTGCAGCCAGGCGTCCTTGACCTCGCCCCAGACGTCGGACGGGGAGGGCAGCTTGCTCGGGTCGGTGACGACCTTGAACGAGATCAGCGCCTGCCACACCACCAGCACCAGGGCGATGGCGACGAGCGGCGGCAGGATCTTCTCGACGAAGGTCTGACGGAAGGCCGGCCGGCCCGAATGCGCCGTCGTCTCCAGGGCGTCGAGGCCCGCTTCCAGGCCCGCCATGTCGTTGCCGGAGCTGTCCTTGACGGGCCGGCCGGCCGCGTCGGCCTTCGTCTCAGTGCTGGCCATGGCGGCGGATCTCCCCACGCAGTTGTTCGGTGATCTCGACGGACAGCTCCGCCACGGCCGCGTCCTCGATACGACGCGGCTGCGGGATGTCGACCCGCCACTCGTGGGCCACCCGGCCGGGGCGCGAGGACAGCAGGACGACCCGCTCGGCCAGCCGCACCGCCTCACGTACGTTGTGGGTGACGAAGAGGACGGACAGCTGGGTCTCGCGCCAGATCCGGGTCAGTTCGTCGTGCAGGACATCCCGCGTGATGGCGTCCAGTGCCGCGAACGGCTCGTCCATCAGCAGGATCTGGCTGTCCTGGGCGAGCGCGCGGGCCATCGCGACGCGCTGGCGCATACCGCCGGACAGCTCGTGCACCCGCTTCCCGTACGCGCCCTTCAGCCGGACGAGTTCGAGCAGCTCCTCCGCCCGGTCGCGGCGGTCGGACTTCGCGACGCCGCGCAGCCGCAGCGCGAGCTCGATGTTCTTGCCCGCGGTCAGCCACGGGAAGAGGGCGTGCTCCTGGAACATCAGGGCCGGACGCCCGTTGGTCGTGATGTTGCCCGCGGTCGGGGCGTCGAGACCCGCGACCAGGTTGAGCAGCGTCGACTTTCCACACCCCGAGGCCCCCAGGAGGGTGACGAACTCGCCCGGCGCGACATCGAGGGTGATGTCGTCGAGGACGAGCTGGGGCCCCGCCGGTCCGGCGAAGGACTTCGAGACATGCTCGATCCGGGCGGCGTGCTCCGTCACTTCGGCGCCGTCGGCGGCCTTGGCGAGGGTTGTGGCCATGGTCGTCACCTCCTGGGAACTCATCGGTGTGGGTCCTTACTTGACGCCGAGACCGGCGTCGTCGACCGTGCTCTCGCCCGCGGCCCCCAGGACCTTGTTCAGGAGCGTGAGGTCGTAGATCCCGTTCAGGTCGGGCTTCTCCAGCAGGCCCGCCTTGACCGCGTGCTCCGCCTCCGTGTTGAGGGTGGACGCCAGCGGGTCATTGGTGATCTGGATGGACTTCCAGGCCGGGTCGAGCACGTTCGCCGGGAGCTCCTTGCCGGAGTCGACCTTCAGCTGGGCGTTGGCCGCGGCCTTCGCCTGGTCGGAGTTGGCGTTGATCCACTTGTTGGTGTCGACCGAGCCCTTCAGCACGGCCTCGACGACCTTCGGGTGCTCCTTGAGGAACTTCTGCGACACGATGATGTTCGTGATCACGAACTTCTTGTCGGGCCACAGGGAGGCCTCGTCGAGCAGTACCTTGCCGCCCTCGGCGACCAGCTTGGACGCGGTCGGCTCCGGCACCCAGGCGCCGTCGATGGAGCCGGACTTGTAGGCGTCCGGGGTGATCTTGTTGTCCGTACGCACGACCGAGACGTCGCCCTTGCCGCTCTGCGCGTCGACGTTCCAGCCCTGCTCCGCGATCCAGTTGAGGAACGCCACGTCCTGCGTGTTGCCGAGCTGCGGAGTCGCGATCTTCTTGCCCTTGACGTCCTTCAGGGACGTGATCTTCTTCGGGTTCACCACGAGCTTCACGCCACCGGACGCCGAACCGCCGATGATGCGCAGGCTCTTGCCCTGGGACTTGGTGAAGCCGTTGATCGCGGGCGAGGGGCCGATCCAGCCGATGTCGATCGAGCCCGAGTTCAGCGCCTCGATCTCGGAGGGGCCCGCGTTGAAGGTGGAGTACTCCGCCTTCGTGCCGCCCAGCGCCTTCTGGAAGAGGCCTTCCTGGCGGCCGACCAGCGCCGTCGCATGCGTGAGGTTGCCGAAGTAGCCGATCTTCACGGTGTCCAGGCCCTCGATCTTCGAGGACCCGGCGGCGACGTTCTCCTTCGAGGAGGAGTCGGCCTTCTTCTCGGAGCCGTAGCTGCAGGCGGCGAGCGCGAGCAGGGGGAGTGCGACGGCGGCGGCTATGCCGCGGCGTACAAAGGTCGAGCGGATGGCAGGCACGGGAGGGGTTCCTCTCGTTGGCCCGGCGGTCACGATCTCAGGTCGTGGCCGGGAGGTCGGCAGGTCTTCGTCGTCGCATCCGGGACGTCGGGTGGGGGGACGGGGCGCGCAGGCAGTGCGCGTACGTCATTACGCACATCGCGCCACTCCGCCCTGCCCGCTGCCGAGGACGCCGCTGCCGACGCGGCCGCCCTCCTTGGCGAACGTGGAGTAGAAGTCGGTGGACGTCATGTCAGAAGTCCCACCCGTCGTCGTCGCCCTCGTCCTTGACCGGCTGGGGCGCGGCGAACGACTCGCCGACCATGCCCGCGGTCAGCGTGGTGCCGTCCGCCGGGTCGATCAGGATGAACGCGCCGGTGCGCCGGGAATCGGCGTACGAGTCGAGCGGAAGCGGCTCGGCGGCACGGATCTTGACGCGGCCGATGTCGTTGGCGACCAGCTGACCCGGGTGCGGGTGCAGCGACAGGTCGTCGAGCGTCAGCCGGGACGGGATGTCCTTGACGATCGCCTTCACCGTGCGGGTGCCGTGCTTGAGCAGCACCCGGTGGCCGACGGTGAGCGGCTGGTCGGCCACGTGGCAGACGGTCGCCTCGACGTCCTGCGTGGTCGGGGGCGCGTCCTTGCTCGGCACGACCAGGTCGCCGCGCGAGACGTCGATGTCGTCCTCCAGCAGGAGGGTCACCGACTGCGGGGTCCACGCCACGTCGACGGGCTTGCCCAGCAGATCGATCCCGGCGACCTTCGTGGTGCGCCCGGAGGGCAGCACGGTCACGCTCTCACCGACCCGGAAGCTACCGGCGGCGATCTGACCGGCGTACCCCCGGTAGTCGGGGTGTTCGGCGGTCTGCGGGCGGATCACGTACTGCACGGGCAGACGGGCGTGGCAGTGCCCCAGGTCGTGGCTGACCGGGACCGTCTCCAGGTGCTCCAGAACCGTCGGGCCGCCGTACCAGTCCATGTTCGCGGAGGCGTCCACCACGTTGTCACCGGCGAGCGCCGAGATCGGGATCGCGGTGATCTCGGGAACGCCCAGCTCGGAGGCGTACGCCGTGAACTCCTCGGCGATCGCGGCGAAGACGGACTCCTTGTACTCGACGAGGTCCATCTTGTTGACGGCGAGGACCACGTGCGGGACGCGCAGCAGTGCGGCGACGGCGGCGTGCCGGCGAGTCTGCTCGATGACGCCGTTGCGGGCGTCGACGAGGACGACGGCCAGGTCGGCGGTCGAGGCGCCGGTGACCATGTTCCGGGTGTACTGCACGTGCCCGGGGGTGTCGGCGAGGATGAACCGGCGGCGTGCCGTGGCGAAGTAGCGGTAGGC
>NZ_JBVJPA010000026.1:0-134858 GCF_055582885.1 Streptomyces sp. NPDC107454
CCCTGGCCCGGAAGGTGGCGCGCAAGGCGGCGTTCGGCCTGGCGGCGTCGGCGGCTGTGCTGGGCGCGTTGGCGGCGAGCCACGGACACGGCCAGAAGCCGGCGACGGCTTCGGTGGCGGCGGTCAGCAGCACGGTGCCCCCGCAGGACAACAAGGCCGTTGTTGGTACGGGGGCCGCGCAGAGCGCGCACTTGACTACGACGTTCCACCATCCGTTCTACGACGAGACCCAGTCGGCGTTCGTGGATGCCAAGGACCTCCACACCGGAGACGTCCTCCAGACCCCGACCGGCACCGCTGAGGTCACTGGCGTCCGCCTCTACCACGCGAACACCACCACCTACGACCTCACCATCGGCACCCTCCACACCTACTATGTGGAGGCTGGGGATGCTCCTGTTCTCGTCCATAACTGTCAGGGCGGAGTGGACGCCTCTGGTGCACCTTGTTCTTGTGCCAGTCCGCGACCCGCTACTTGGACGATCGACGCAATTCAGCATCCTGACAGCGCAATACATGCTGCTGAAGAGGATGGCGAGGGGCTGATGGTTACCCTTGACCGGGCCGGAGCGGACGCGCGTCGAGCCGATAATCTTCGAGGGATACCGACTCGGCCCGGTCAAGATAGGGATGAATTCCCGCCGGCTATCTTCCGGGAAGGGCAAGGGACGCATGTGAAGCACATAGGCGCTGGAGATAACCGTGGCGCCGGTTCAGACATGAAGAACCAACTAGTCGATATTCCAGATGGCGGTAGAGTAAAGGTCATGATTCAGAGTCTCGGCTACATTTTGGGCGGCTAGTAAATGGAATTCAAGAGTATCGGCGAGTTGCTTGCGATCGCGGGTGAGGCTCTCTCGGACGCCCCGTCGAAGAGCGTCGCTCTCGTTGACGGGGACGCCCAGCAGCTGAGGGCTCTGCTTTCCAAGCGAAATGGTTTCTACGCGTTTGAATCGGCCTTGCATGTTTTCCCTGTGAGTGACTTGGCGCTACTGGGACGCTCGCTTTGTGAGTGGAATAATCGACAGCTTTGGGCTGAGTCTTACGGCGAGTTGGCGCCCCCTGCACTTTTCTTCGCCGAGGATATCTTCGGGGGGCAGTTCGGCCTTGTGGGTAATGCGGTCTATTTGTTTGACCCCGAAACGGCGAAGGTGACCGCCTTTGCCGAAAATATCGAGGAGTGGGCTTCGCGAATTCTTGCGCAGTGCGATTACGCTACGGGTTATTCGATTTCCCATGCGTGGCAAGTCGAAAATGGCGCATTGCCCGTTGGGCACCGATTGATCCCAAGGGTGCCATTT
The DNA here is from genome assembly GCF_055582885.1 of Streptomyces sp. NPDC107454. Taxonomy (NCBI): domain Bacteria; kingdom Bacillati; phylum Actinomycetota; class Actinomycetes; order Kitasatosporales; family Streptomycetaceae; genus Streptomyces; species Streptomyces sp. NPDC107454. The sequence goes on from NZ_JBVJPA010000026.1 coordinate 1,302, forward strand.
AGTTGCGGTGGTGAGTTCACCGTTGGAAATATGGTGCTGGTTGAGGCTGCATCGGCGATGCGCTACTGGGGTGACTTTGCCGCGATGATTGCAGGGCTCCCGGATGGCGCTCAGTTGAAATTTAATCCGGGCGTAGTCGACGGCTTGCGGTGTGCCGGCTGGCCGCGGGGGCGCAGGGCTGAATGTAGATGTTTCGACCAATGAGTGAGTTTTCGGGTTGCTACCCGCCAGTAGTTGTTGGCGACCCGCCTTTGCTGGTTTCGTCGCTGGTCGAACACGGTCACCTGGGCGAGGCATAGTTCCGTGCATGCGGCGGTAATCGGCGAGCTGATGGGCGGTGCCGTACCGGCCGATCAGTCGGTGGTGGGGTCAGCGGTGCGGAGTGCGCAGGGCGGATATCAGGCTGGCGAGTTGGCGTGGGCCGGTGGTGAGGATGGCGTCCGGTTCGTCGCTTTCTCGGAGGAGGATCCTTCCGTCGGGGGTGGTCGTCACATACACGCAAGCGGAGGCCTCCTGGCTGTAGGTGGACTTCTGCCAGTGCAGTCCGGGCATGGAGGGCTCCTTCAGAGGTCTTGGGCGAGTTGGGCGATGAAGTCGCGGGACTTGGCTGGGGGAAGTGCGGCTTGCCGCATGCGGTCCAGGACTAGGCGGTAGCGCTCCAGTTGGGCGGGGGCGTCGATGAGTTCGGCGCCGTGGTCGGTGTCCAGTTGGACGGTGTCGAGTTGGTGGACCGGGCCGTGGAGGTAGTCGACGCCCTGGCCGGAGGTGTGGAACGGGCCGTTGTCGAAGGGGACGACGGCGAGGGTGATGTGGTCCAGTTCGCTCATCTCGTTGAGGTGGTGGAACTGGGCCCTGATTGTGGTGCGGTCGCCGAAGCGCCGGGCCTGGCGGATTCGTGGGCGTCGGTCGTGGAGTTCGAGGGGGAGGTGCCGCCGCACACGGTCAGGGAGAGCAGGAGGGCGGCGGCGACGGACGTGGTGGTGAAGGTTCGGCGCGTGCCGGAGATGCTGACCTTCACGGAGGCGTGGCGGGTCCGTGTAGCGGAGCTGTGACGCGGTGTTCCCTTGTGGCGTGCGGTGTTCGAGCGTTCCTGTGACGACGGCTACAGAGCCGCTTCCAGGGTCACCGACTGGGACGCGAAGCCGTTGCGCTCGTAGAAACGAATCGCCTCGGCGTTGCTCGCGTAGGCCGTCACCTGCGCCGATTCGGCGCCCGATTCCTTTGCCCAGGCCCGGAATTCGTCCACCATGCGTCTGCCGATCCGGTCGCGCCGATATGCGGGGCGCACATACATGCTCACCAGCGACGCGGCCTTCACCGGTTTCATCGCGGACGGCTCCACCAGCGCGCCCGTGAGATAGCCGACCACTTCGCCGTCGCCGCGATCGGCGACAAGGAGCAGTCGGTTCGGGTCCGCCGTGCCGGACGCGAAACGCTGCGGCCCGTGCTCGCGTGGCCAGTTGATGTCGACGCCCGGATCCCGGGTACCGGCGTCCTCGGCGAACAGCGCGCTGCTGCACGCGACAAGCCCCTCGATGTCGGCTTGTTCGGCCCTGCGGACGATCACCTCATGCCGTTCATCACTCATGGGTGGTGACACTAACGGCGGGTACTGACATGACCGACTGAATCCAAGGGGGGAGAAGGCCGCGGGGACAGGGGCGCGACCGGTTTCCCCGGCGACAATGCAGCAATGCGTATCCGAGCGGTCCACATCGACGAACTTCCCCTCCTTCAGGACATCGAGCGTGCCGCCGGGCGGTGTTTCGCAGACATCGGTATGCCGGAGATCGCCGACGACGAGCCCCTCACGCTCGCCGACCTCGCCCACTATCAGCGGGCCGACCTCGCCTGGGTCGCGGTCGAGGAGGCCGACAGGCCGGTGGCGTACCTCATCGCGGAACACGTCGACGGCAACCTTCACATCGAGCAGGTGTCGGTGCACCCGGACAGCGCGCGGCGCGGCATCGGACGGTCGCTGCTGGACCATGTCGGCCACCGGGCCGGGGCAGACGGGATACCCGCTCTGACCCTGACCACCTTCGCCGACGTCCCCTGGAACGCGCCCTACTACGTGCGCTGCGGTTTCACGTTCCTGGATGACAGTGCGCTTGGCCCCGGGCTCCAGGACATCCGCCGACGCGAGGCCGCCCACGGTCTGGAGCGGTGGCCGCGGGTCTGCATGCGCCGGCGTCTGTGACCTCCGGGCTCGTTACGCCTCTGCGGCGAACAGTTCTTCCGCGTTGGTGGCGGTGAGGGCCCGGTCGAACCAGGTGCCCAGCAGTTCCAGGTCGGTGCAGGCGTTGACGCGTTCGCGGGCGGCGTCTGGGATGTCGACGGCGCGGAGGTCGAGGATGCGGAGGATGTCCTCGGCGCGGCCCTCGGCGCGGCCCTCGGCCCGGCCCTCGGCGCGGCCTTCGGTTCGGCCCTCGGTTCGGGTTTCCTCGATGAGGGTGCCGCTGCCGGGGAAGCGGCTGGGACGGAAGGTCATCAGGTGCCTCCAGAATGCGCGGCTCTGGGTGTCGCCCAGGCCGATCTCGGTGTATTCGGCCCAGTCCTGCGCGGTCTCGCCTCCGGTGTTGGCGAGCGCCGTCGCCAGCGCCTCCAGTATCGCAGGCAGGGCGGGGTCGTTGGCGTGGGCGAGCGCGGAGAAGACGGCGAGAGCCAGGTCCTCGGCCGCCTCGTCCGGGTCGATGATCGTGGGGAGGTTCTCGGGGCCCAGGACCAGTGGGAAGACCGCGATGCTGGTGTGGGCGGCCAGACCGATGCGGATGGGCTGCGCGGCCCAGGACGCCGTGGGTTTGTCCTGGCAGACGACCAGCAGGAGGGGCGGCAGCTTGTATTCGGCGTAGAGGTACGCCAGGTAGTACGTCCAGCTGTTGAACTTGTCCGGATCCGGTTTGCCTTGCGCCTCCACGGCGAGCAGGTAGCTTCCGCTGTCCGCCGTGTCGACGCGCATCAGGGTGTCCACACGGCGTGCCATGGGTTTGATCTCGGTGAGATCGGTGTCCAGGAGCTGGATCGTGGTGGGTTCGGGTAAGGCGATGCCCGCTTTCGGGAGGGCCCGGGCGAACAACCCCGGGTCCTCCCTGAAGATCTGGTGCATCGCCTCATGCGCTGAGCTGACCATGTGACGGAATGTAGTGATGTGGAGGCGTTCCATTGTGTGGCATGGGATCGGTTCAGCCGTTCGAGTGACTATGCCTCAGGTCTATGCGTGAGGCAGACGGCGGTGAGGTGCGTCAGCGCGTCACCGGCAAAGCCGTCGCGAACCGGTGGCCGTCGGCGCGGGTCTGGACCGGGAAGTCGACCTTGAGGGCGCCCTCCTGGCCCTCGACGGTCAGGTGGGTCACCACCTTGAGGCCCAGGAAGGTCTTCTTGGGCGCGCTCGCGGTGACGTACGGACGCGGGAGGTTCATCAGCAACTTGCCCGGCTTGCCGCCCCGGTTGCCGTCGAAGAACAGGATCCGCTGGTTCGTCAGGACGAGGTACATCGGGCGCGGAGTGACCGTCGCCATCACCGTTCCCGCGCTGAGTACGCCGACCACCGCCGCGGTGAGGGCCTGCTTGCGCACAGAGACCGTTCCGATGCCGGCCACGCTCGTGAGTTCGACCTGCTCGCCCTGGAGCAGCAAGGGGGCCGAGATCTCGAGCAGTTGTCTGGCGCGACGGGCGTTGAGTGCCACGGGTGGGGCTCCTGGTGACGGTGAGGCGAAAGTGACGGTGACAGGGACGGTGACAGGGACGGCATGGATTGTTCCAAGCCACCGGAAAGCCGGAACGTCTCCTCCCACAAGGCGAACTCAAGTTCGAGTCATGACCCGATCAAGATCAGTCATCGAAGGGTCAAGATGACGTCCGTATGGCCTGTTTGGGCATTGTGTTCCCACAACCTCCCCACACCTGACCGAAAACCGTCTCCAACCCGCCACTTACCATCCGCTCCATGTCGACCGACGCGTCCCTCCCACCCCCCGACTTCGAAGTCGCCTCCGCCTTCCCCGAGGCCGGCTGGCTGCGGCAGGCCACCGCCGCGCGGGACTGGGCGGGGATCAGGCAGTACGCCGGCGGACTGCCGCATGGCACCGACCGGGCGTTCCTCGTCCGGGTCGTCGCCGAGGTGCCCGGCGTCGAGCACTTCCTGCGGGAAGTCGTCGCCGCGGCCCCCGACGACGTGCTGGCTCTCACGATGCTCGGGACCCGCGAGATCGAGATCGGCTGGGAGATCCGGAGCAGCGCGCGCGCCGAGCACGTCAGCAGGGAGCAGTTCCGGCAGCTGCACGAGCACTTGCGGCAGGCCGAGCAACTGCTCATCCGGGCCACCGCCCTCGACCCGTCCCACGACGCGGCCTGGGCCGCGCGCCTGACCACGGCGATGGGACTGCAACTCGGGCAGAACGAGGCGCGGCGGAGGTACGACCGACTGGCCGCGTACCACCCCCACCACTTGACCGGGCAGGCCCGGCTGCTCCAGCAGCTGTGTCCCAAGTGGAGCGGGAGCTGGGAGGCGATGCACGGGTTCGCCCGCGAGTGCCTGCTCAACTCGCCCGAAGGGTCGCTCAGCGGTGGTCTGGTGGCGGAGGCGCACCTGGAGCGCTGGCTCGATCTGCCCTCCGCGGGGAGCGAGCGGACCGACTATCTGCGCCAGGCCCACGTCCACGCCGAACTCGTCGAGGCCGCCGAACGGTCCGTGCTGCACCCGTACTACCGACCCGTGTACGGGTGGGTCACCATCCAGGGCGTCTTCGCCGCGCTCTTCTCGCTGATCGGCGACACCGCGCGCGCCGCCGCGCACTTCCGCGCCCTGGGCAACCTGGCCTCCGAGTACCCGTGGAGCTATCTCGGCAAGCCCGCGCACGCGTACGTCAAACACCGTTCCGCCGCCCTCGGAAGAGGCTGAGCGGATGCAGAACAAGACAGGCAGAGGCAGACGATGAGCCAGGGCATCCATCACACCGAGGTCGACGGCATACCCACCCTCTTCGCGTACGCCACCGGGCCCATGCGTGCCGGACTGGTCTTCCGCGTCGGCGTCGCCGACGAGACGCTCGCCGGGGCCGGGATCACCCACCTGGTGGAGCACCTGGCGCTGCACCGCCAGGGCCTGGCCGACTACCACTTCAACGGCGCGACCAAGGCCGCGTTCACCCACTTCCACGTGGAGGGCGCCGAGCACGAGATCGTCGCCTACCTCGACGGTGTGTGCACCTCCCTCCTCGATCTGCCCATGGAGCGGCTGGAGACGGAGAAGGAGATCCTGCGCACCGAGGAGGCGAGCCGGGAGCCCGGGCAACTGCCGCTGTGGCGGTACGGGGCCCAGGGGTACGGGCTGGTCAGCTATCCGGAGTGGGGCGTACGGGGGTTGCGGCCGGACGACGTACGGGAATGGGCCGGGACCTGGTTCACCCGGGACAACGCCGTGCTGTGGATCGCGGGGGAGCGGCTGCCGGCCGGGCTCTCGCTCAAACTGCCCGCCGGTCAGCGGCGCCCGATGCCCGCCGTCACCTCCGCCCTCCCCACCGCCCCCGCCTACTTCTCCGACGGCAAGGGCGGCGTCCTGCTCGATGCCGTCGTCACCGACACCACCGCCGCCCGGCTTTATGCCGGCGTCCTGGAACGCGAACTCTCCCGCTCCCTGCGCCAGGAGGGCGGCTACTCCTACACGGCGGCCAGCGACTACACCTCCCGCCGGGACGGTTTCGCGACCGTCACCGCCTTCGCGGACGCCCTGCCCGCCAAGCAGGACGCGGTCCTCGGCGGGTTCGTCGACGTGCTCGCCGGGCTTCAGGTCGGCCGGATCGCGCAGGCCGACCTGGAGGCCGTACGCGGGCGCAGCGACGCCACGCTGACCGCGCCCGACGCGGCCGTACGGCGGCTGCCGGGCGCGGCGGAGGAACTGCTCGCCCACCGTCCGCCGCGCGGGCTCGACGAACTGCGCTCCGAGCTGTGGGCGATGACACCGCAGCATGTGCACGCGGTGGCGCTGGAGGCCGCCGGGACGGCGTTGCTGCAGGCTCCCTCGGGGCACCGGGCCGACTGGGCCGGGTACACGGCGGCCCCGATCACGTCGTCGTACGCCGTCACGGGCACGCGGTTCAAGGCCGTACGCGAGGGCGGCCCTGCCATGGTCGTCGGGGGCGAGGGGGTCAGCCTGACGGCGGGGGGCGAGGCGGCCACCGTGCTCTATCGCGCGTGCGCCGCCCTGCTCAGCTGGCCCGACGGCGGGCGCCGGCTCATCGGCACCGACGGGCTGTCCGTGGAGGTGGAGCCGGGGGAGTACGGGATCGACGCGCACACCATGGCGACCATCGACGCTGCGGTGCACCCGAGCGCGGTGGTGCGGTTGCCGCCCCGGCAGCGGCAACAGCAGCAGCGGCGGCAGGGGGGTGCTGCTTCGGCGGGGCAGGCCGGAGGATCCGGTGTGGCTCAGCAGGTTCAGCAGAAGGCGTCGGCGCGGCGTACCGGCGGGCAGACGGCGATGCTCGTCATCTTCGGGCTCCTCGCGGGACTCTGGTCCCTCCTGGCCGTCTCGTACACCGTCTTCGGCGCCTCGGACCCGGAGACCAGCACCGGGGAGTGGGCCGCTCTCGCCGTCTTCCTCTGGGCCATCGGGGCGCTGCTCGCCTGGCCGGCCGTCAGGGTTGTGCGAAGCACCCGGCGGGGGTGAACCGCCGGGTGCCTTGAGTGTGGACGAGGGTTTCCGGGTGACCTCAGCGCAGATACGGGTTGCCCGGCGCCGGGCCCGGTATGGGCCCGGGTGTCCGCCCCGCGTGCGCCGTGGCGTACTTCGGCGTGCGCTTGTCGAACAGTGCGAACAGCAGCAGCCACACCGCCATGGCCAGAGTGACCACGGCGACCGCGCCGAGGACGGGATCGCCCGCGTCCGACTGAACGGTCGCCCACGGCAGCGTCACCAGCTCGTACAGCAGGAACGCGGCGAAGGCGCCCCAGTCCGAGCCCCTGCCGCGGCGGATCGCGACATACAGGAACGGCACCCACACCAGCAGACCCAGCGACGCGACCGCCAGAACCGACCACGCGATCCGCTGGGCCCAGCCGGCTCCCAGACGCTTGTCCACGCTCATGCCCATGTCTATGCCCATGCCCTCACACCCCCGAGCACCCACGAGCGCCCTATGAGCCCCCCGAGAGGTCTCCCGGGTCCCGAGAAACCTCTCGGGGGCGTCATGCTCCCATCCAGCGGGTCACACGTGCTGGTGTTCGCCCTTCAGGGACGTCACGATCCGGGTCGCCAGCTTCTTCGCCGTGGCGGCGCCGTTGTCGTGGCCGTCCGTGGACATGACGCTGACGACGTCGGTGCCCGCGCGCACGGCGATCAGGGTCGTGCCGTTCTGCCAGGCGCTGTTGGTCAGGGTGAGGGTGTACGCGGCGTCGCCCAGGCCGGGCGTGCCGGCGCCGGTGACCTTCACCTTGGTGTGCGTGTCGGAGTCGGTGAAGGACGCGCACGTGGTGGCGGTCTTCTCCAGGTCCGCCAGCACGGTCGTCGAGGTCGTGCCGCGGTAGGTGTCGACCTCCTGGGCGATGTCCTCGGAAGTGTTCTTGCTGACGTAGTCGTTCTGGGCGAAGGACACCCCCGAGTCGCCGGTGATCGATATCCAGCTGGTGCCGCCCAGCAGGGAGCAGTCCGGCTTCGGCGCGGGCGAGGAACTCGGCGGGGCGTAGGTGGTGCCGGAGTCCCGCGCGCCGTTCGGGTCGACCGCGAAACCGGTGGCGAAGAACGACGCGGGCGCCAGCGCCTTCTTGAGCTGCGCGCCTGTCAGCAGACCGGCGTTGGGGTCCTTGGCCGGCTTCGTCTTGGCGGACGAGGGCTGAACGGTGGTGCCGGAGGAGCAGGCCGCCAGGGCCAGCGGGAGCACGGCTGCGGCGAGCAGGGCCTTGGCCGTGCGAGAGGGGTGAAGCATCGGGATGTCAGAGTCCTTCTTTGAGAAATGGTGCTGCTGAGCCGAGCGGACTCTATGGGTGCACAGGCCATGCACAGGCATCCGTGTGCCAAGGATAAGTAAAAGAGGGAGTCGAAGGGCCCGGGGTTCCGTGGACTCCCCAGGTTTTGCCGTGGCTTGAGTGATTCTTGTGGCGATTGGGATGCGGGGTTTCCCGATCAAGGGGGTGGCGTCGGTTACGGTGCGATCCGCCCCGCGCGCCGGGGGCCGGTCACCCTCTCGCGTCGGTGAGCCGGGATGGGCGCCGACGGGGCCCAACTGTCTTGAACTGTCTTGATTCGATCTATATGACCGTATGTCCTGCGTGTTCCGTACGCCGTGACGTGCGCGTGTCATGAATGGGGTGGGGATGTCCAGCCATCGGATGTCTAAGAAGGGCCGTTACATCGCTTGGGCGACGGCAGGCGCGGCAGTGGTCGCCGGGGCCGGGATCGCGGCGCAGACGTCGATGGCGGCGACCACCTGGCCCGCCCAGAAGACGTTCACGGGACGCGCCTTCGACACCTGCGCCGCACCCTCGCTGACGGCGATGAAGGCCTGGCACACCGGCTTCTACGGAGCCGCCGCCGTCTACATCGGCGGCAAGAACCGCGGCTGCAGTCAGCCCAACCTCACCGCGTCCTGGGTGAAGTCGGTCAGCACCCTGGGCTGGAAGCTCATCCCGCTGTACGTCGGCGCGCAGCCGTCCTGCCAGACCGGCTCCAACCCGGAGAAGCTCACCGCCACCAACGCCGCCTCGCTCGGCGCCACCGACGCCGCGGACGCGGTGGCCAAGGCGTCCGCGCTGGGCATGAAGGCGGGCAGCCCGATCTACCTGGACATGGAGTCGTACGACATCACGAACGCGGCGTGCAACAAGGCCACGCTGACGTACGTACGCGCCTTCGACAAGGCGCTGCACGCCAAGACGTACCGGACCGGGTTCTACGGCTTCACCAGCTCCAGCGCCAAGGCCATCGCGACCGCGACCGACAAGACGGACCTGCCGGGCAACCTCTGGTACGCGCTGTGGGACAAGGTCAACACCACGACCTCGGACTGGCCGTGGGGCTCCACCCAGTTCACCGGCCACAGCCGCGCCCACCAGTACATGGTCAACAGCAAGGAGACCATCGGCGGTTACACGATCACCGTGGACCGTGACGCCTGGGACGCGCCGGTCGCCATCACCGGCTGACACTCGGACGCGTCCCGAGATCGCCGGAGAACGTCAACCGGAGAACAACCGGAGGAGGAGCAGGGCATGAGGGTCGAAAGGCTGCCGGCGGTCGTCGGACCGTCCGCCGTCCGTGCCGGACTGGCGGCGCTTCCCGTCGTCAGCCTGGGGCTGTTGTGTCCTGTTCCGTCCCTCGTGATCGCCCTGCGGCGGGGCACCCGCGCGGACTGGGCGGTCTTCGGGGGGTTCTGCGCGGTACTGGTGGCGTGGGTCATGCAGCTCTCGCTCACGCCCGAGACCACCCACGGCCTCGAGTTCGCGGACGACGTGCTCCTGATCCTGGTGTCGATGGTCGGCGCGGCGGTGCACGCCTGGACGGTCTGGCCCCGGCGCGTCGGGTACTAGCGGCGCACCGGCCGCACCGGCCGCACGAAAACACGGAAGCGCGGAAGAGCGAAGAAGCGGAAGTACGGGAACCACGTGGTCAAGCGGGTCAGGCAGGTGCCGCAGGCGCAGCGCGCGAAGGCGGCGCGCGACGCCACACAGGAGTCGAGACTCGCCGCCGGTGTGCGGGCGGTACTCCAGTGGCCGCGTGTACTGGGCGGCAGGGGGATCGCGATGGTGGCGGGTGCCGTGATCGTCGCGGTCGCGGTCGCCGTCACCGGGTACTTCCTCTCCCGCACCGACACGAAGCCTCAGGTGCCCGACACCCGGGCCCGCCACTACAAGGACGTCGACGCCTGTCTGCTGACCGGCAAGGACGGGATCACGGCCGGGACCACCGCGGCCGAGGTCTGGCAGGGCATGCAGGACGCGTCCCTCACGACGCACGCGCGCGTGAGCTATGTCCCGGTGACCGGTGAGCAGTCCGCGGCCAACGCGCGGCCCTACCTCAACGGCCTGCTCCAGCGGTCCTGCGACGTGGTCGTCGCGACCGGAAAGTCCGAGGTCACGGCGGCCACGCAGACCGCCCCGCAGTACCAGAAGGTCGACTTCGTGCTGGTGGGGGACGCCGGAGCCGACTCCACGAGAGCCAAGAACATCACCGTGACGCACGTCGGCGACGGACTGCGCGCCGAGGTCGCCGGGGTCGTCGAGCGCGAGGTCAAGGCGCGCGGCTAGCCGTGGCCGGTACGACAGGACACGATCGGCCGTACGAGCGGATGTGAACGGTCGTACGAGCGGACGGTGGCCGTCCCGCTCGGCACGGCAGCCGCGCCGGTATCTGAAGTCTCCGCGAATCGTTGGTCGAATGGCTGGCCGAGAGCCGGGCCACTGCCTACCATCGATCACCGCAAGACTTTGTGCACCGTCGCACAATCTCCTCGGGAGGTTTCCTTGCACCGCCGCCGTCGCACCGCGTTCGTCCTCTCCGCCGCGATCGTCGCAGCGGCCCCCCTTCTCACGGCGTGCGGTGGCGAGGCGCACCCAGGCGCCGCGGCCGTCGTCGGTGGCCGGCGGATCACGGTCGCGCAGTTGGAGAGCCGGGTGAACGAGGTGCGCTCGGCACAGCGGGCCGCCGTCAAGGGCGAGGCCCAGTACGAGCAGGCCATCGCCAAGACCGGCAGCCTCACCCGCGACACCCTGCACACCATGGTCCTCGACCAGGTTCTCGACCGGGCCGCCAAGGACGCGGGCGTGAGCGTCACCCGCGCGGACACCCAGCAGATGCGAACGGCGCTGGAGGGCCAGGCGGGCGGTGCGAAGGCGCTGGAGACGGCCTGGCTGCAGCAGTACGGGGTGGCGCCCCAGCGTCTCGACGACAACCTCCGTACCGAGATCGAGGCCCAGAAGCTCGCCGCCGCGCTCGGCGCCGACATGAACACCACCGAGGGCAAGGCCACGTTCTGGAAGGCCATGTCCGACGCGTCCAAGAAGCTGAACGTCGACCTGAACCCGCGCTACGGCGCCTGGGACGTCCAGAAGAGCAGCCGCGTCGATGTGAAGACGCCGTGGCTGCGGGAGGTCACGTCGACGGGGACGCAGCAGACGGCGTAGTAGGTCACTGGGGGCGAGGCTGTGGATAAACGGTTCGTCCCACTCCCAGCCTGTGGATAACTCCTGGGGGCGTCGGTGGCGTGCGTTACGTTCGTGGAGTGAACGCAACCAGCTCCGACGCCACCGCCCAGGTTCCCGACCCCGGCCGTATCGTCCTGCTCACCACCAGCCACCGCGTCGCCCCCGGGCTGCTGTCCTGGCCCGCCTGGCAGGTGCTGCGCGCCGCCGACCAGGTGCTGTGTGCGGACGGCGCACATCCGCAGCTGCCGTATCTGCGTGAGGCGGGCATAGGCGTCGACGAGGCTTCCCCCGATGCCCAGGACCTGGTGGACGCCTGCGCCGGTGGTCGCACGGTGGTCGTCGTCGCCACCGGGGAGGGCGAGCCGCGCCTCACCGACGGCCTGGCCCGCCTCGCCGGCTCCGGCCGCATACAGATGCCCGACCTGGAGCTGCTCCCGGCCTCGTACGACCTGCCGGGCGCCCGCCTCCTCGACCTCGTCCAGGTCATGGACCGCATCCGCGTCGAGTGCCCGTGGTCGTCCCAGCAGACCCACAAGGGCCTCGCGAAGTACGGGATCGAGGAGGCGTACGAGCTCGTCGAGGCGATCGAGGAGGGCGACCGGGACGAGCTCAGGGAAGAGCTCGGCGACGTTCTGCTCCAGGTCGTCTTCCACGCCAGGATCGCTGAGGAGGACGCCGAGACTCCCTTCTCCATCGACGACGTGGCCGGCGGCATCGTCGCCAAGCTGATCCACCGCCACCCGCACGTGTTCGGCGACGAGACGGCCACGACCCCCGAGGAGGTCAAGGAGCACTGGCTGCGCACCAAGGCCGAGGAGAAGCGGCGGACGTCCGTCACGGAGGGGATACCGCTGGGCCAGCCGGGCCTTGCCCTCGCGGCGAAGCTGGCATCACGCGTGCGCACGGCGGGACTTGAGGTCGAGCTCCCCCGCGGCGAAGGCGTCGGCTACGAGCTGCTGGCCATCGCCGCCCACGCGGAGGCCGAGGGAGTGGACCCGGAGGCGGCCCTGCGCGCGGCGGCGCGTGCCTACCGGGACGCGATCCGGGCGACGGAGACGGGCTGACGGCCGGCGGTTCCGGGATTACGTGTGGGGGGCGCGGCTTGTCGGGTTGTGCCAGTTGGGGTGGGGGCGGTCCAGGAGCCACTCCGCGGGGCCCAGCGGGCGGGGGCGGCTGGGGTCGGCGGGTGGGAGGAGGTCGTGGAAGATCTGTTCCGGCGGCGTGCCGAGGGCGGGGAGCGCCTCGGCGATCTCCTCGACGAGCTGGGGCGGCCCGGCGAGGTAGACGTCGTGGCGGGCCCAGCCGGCGCGGTTGCCCAGCGCGGTCAGCAGTCGCTCGGTGGCCTGGGCCTTGGGGCGGCCGGGCGCGGGGGTGATGAAGGTGACACCGAGGCGGGGTAACCGTGACTGGAGTCGTTCCACGGCCGACCGGTCGTAGAGGTACGAGGTGTCGCGGGCCACGAGGAACAGCCGGGCCTCGTGCGTGGCGTCGAGTTGCTGGAGCAGCGCCTTGACGGGAGCCCATCCGGTGCCGGCCGCGATGAAGGTCAGCGGCCGGTCCACCGGCGCCCGCAGGGTCAGGGCGCCGCCGGGTGAGCCGAGCCGCAGGACATCGCCCTCCCGGGTCTGCCGGACCAGGGCGGTGGACAGCACCCCGTCCTCGACGCGGCTGACGTGCAGGTCGACGGTGTGGTCGGCGCGGGGCGCGTTGCCGAGCGAGTACGGGCGCCAGATCCCCGGCAGATGGGGGACGCTGACGCTGACGTACTGGCCGGGGGAGTAGCGCAGCCGGTGGTGCGGGCGGAGGGTCAGTACGACGAGGTCGTCGCCGTGCCGGGTCCGGGACACGACCTCGGCGTCCCACCAGGGCGGTTCACCCGCGTGCTGTGCCTCCCACGCGCCCTGGAGCATGACGTTCGTGATCGCCCCGTACGCCTCGGCCCAGGCCTTCTCGGCCTCCGCGCTCCAGGCCGACCCCGAGACGGCGGCGAACGCGGCGATCAGGCTCGCCCCCACGGCGGCGTAGTGCTCCGGTTCGGCCAGGTACTTCCGGTGGTCCCGTCCCAGCTCCCGCAGATACCCCGGCAGCGTCGGATCCTCCAGTCGCTCCATCACATACGTGAGTGCCGCGAACAACCGGTCCCGCTGTCGCTCCATGTCCTCCGGGAAGTCCAGGGGGAAGAGCCCGCGGACGTCCGGGTTGTGCCGGAAGAGATGCGAGTAGAAGTACTTGACCGCGAACTCGGCCCGTCTTTCGACGACCGCGAAGCTGGATCTGAGTATTTCGGGGTCCACGGCGCGAATTTAGGGAGGAGGCGAGCCGTTGAGTCAAACAGCAGCCGATTTCGGGATGGCCCGGGATGAACGGGGCGCGGCCCCCACCCCGCTCCCCCTCCCTTCGCCGTGCCGTCCCTCTCCTCCCTCCGGATACCGTCAGGGAGTGACCGATCAGCCGCCGCCGTTCAGCCCCGCCCCGGAACTCTTCACCTGGGAGTTCGCCAGCGATCCCTACCCCGCGTACGCCTGGCTGCGGGAGCACGCCCCCGTGCACAGGACGCGGCTGCCGAGCGGGGTGGAGGCCTGGCTGGTGACGCGGTACGCGGACGCCAAGCAGGCGCTCGCCGACGCGCGGCTCAGCAAGAATCCGGCGCACCACGACGAACCCGCCCACGCGAACTCTTCTGACTAACATGGCATGCGTGATGAACCGACCAGCGGGGCCGCCCCGCGTAGTGGGAGCGCTGCGACTCAGCAGATACACCGACGCCAGTACATCCCCCGAGGTGCAGACAGACACGGTCACACAGGCCGGCTTGTCCATCGGAGGGCGCTTCGTCGGGTGGGCGCGCGACACCGACGTCTCCGCGTTGAAGACGACGCCGTGGGAGCGGGGAGAGCTTCGCTACTGGCTGGACAGGCCCGAAGAGTGGGACGTCATGGTCTGGCAGCGCATGGACCGTGCCGTGCGCAGCATGGCGGACATGGCGGACCTAGGGCGCTACGCGAAGAGGCACGGAAAGCGGCTGGTCTTCGCCTCTGGTCCCGGGGGCGGAATGCTCGAACTCGATTTCACGTCGATCATGAGCGAATTCATGATGATGTTCCTGGCTTTCGCTGCGCAGTTGGAGGGGCAAACCATCCTGGAGCGAAACCAGGGTGCGGCGGCGTACCTGCAACAAATCGGCCGTTGGGCCGGAGGTGGCGTGCCCTACGGATTTCGTCCCGACCGGAAGGTCTTCCCTGACGGCAACGAGGGTTGGTGGCTGTTCGCTGACGAGGCGGGACCAGGGACGGCAAGCATTCGCCGGGAAATGGTAGCCATGGCGATTGAGGGCAGTACATTTGCTGACATTCAGGAGCACCTTCAGACGACAAAGGCGATAACTCCGAAGAACCACCGAGCCCGGTACGCCCGTCCTCAGCGAGAGTTCGACCCTGACGACAAGTGGCATGTCTCGACGGTGTCAAAGATGCTTCAGTCGCCCGTCATGCGTGGTCACACCGTCAAATCGGACGGCACTCCGGTATTGACGGCTACTGGTGAGCCGGTATTCCAAGGCGAGGCACTCGTCAGTGACGGTGACTGGTTCGACCTCCAAGAGGCTCTTAAGAGCCGGCTGACGAAGGCGAGCGGCGTACCCAAGAGGAAGGATGCCCATCCTCTCCTCGGAGTCATCATCTGCGGTACCTGCGGCAGGAACATGGTTCTCCACGTCTACGTGGAGCGTTCCGGCAGGGAGGCGGGAAACCGGATCGATCAGTTCACCTGTGCCAACACCCACCACCCGGTGGGGCCGGACGGTAAGAAGCTGCCTGGCCTGACAGTGAAGGCGGAGCCCGTCATCAAGTACGTCGAGGCTGAGTTCCTCCGTCGTGTTGGTCGGTTCCGCATGACGAAGGTCGTTACCCGAGGTGGGGTCGACAACCGCGCGGCTATCGCAGAGTTGGAAGCGTCCATTGCCACACTCGGACGCAACCTCGCCTCGATCGAAGGGCCAGCGGCGGGCATTTTGTTGGGACAGGTCAAAGGAATGTCTGAACGGCTCGCAGTCCTCCAACAGACGCCCTATGAGCCCCCGCGGCAAGTAGTCGTGCAGCTTCCGGGCACTTGGGCGGACGAGTGGGCGAAGGACAGTGACAATCAGCGACGTCGGGAGATGCTGCTTCAGGCTGGCGTCAGGGTCACCGTCGGCAAGGTCGCGAGGTGGCGGCAACCTGTCGACGAGCGATTGACCTTTGAGCTTGGGGAGTTCGGCGACCCGGAGGCAACGGCGCTGGAAGCAATCGCGCGCGAAGAGGCAACGGACTAACTCAACGCGTAAGTCACCACACTTGCCGCACCACTGTGCGGCGCTCATGGCACAGCCCCGACATCAACTTGGCGGAAGACTCGGGGCTGTGTCCTCAACAGAGGAGAGATCAATGTACGCCATCACCCCCGTTCTCTGCGTCGGCCCCGTCGCCACCCCTGCCGACGTCAAGGCGCTCCGCACTCTCGCCTACAACGTCGCCAGTGAGCTTGGACGGCCGGCGGTGTGGGCGACGGACGCGGACCACTCGACCACCGACTACGAGGCCCTCTACCTGACGGGCGACCACACGGAGCTGAGGGACGCCCCGACGCTTGTCCTCGTCGCCGAAGCGCTGGTTGCGCATATGGACGTCAGCGAGCCGCTAGCGGCCGGCGAGGTGCGGGCGTGTGACTGCGGGCTCATCTCGCGGCACACGCGCCCCGCGGTCGACGACGAAGGCGCCGTGTGGTGCGCCGAGTGCCGCGAGGAGTCCGGTTGTGCGTGGTGTGGCGAGTGGAACGACACGGAAGACCTGGAGATCGTCCACCACGGAAACGCGTGGGTCCCGCTGCACGCTGCCTGCCTCGTCGGCCTCCGCCGTGACGCCCGCTGGGGCGCGCTGAAGGTCGCCGCGTGAGTGGCGAGGCGCAAGACCTCCGGGAGCTCTTGGAGGCCGTGTACGAGTCGTTGACGGTCCCGGGCGACTCGTCCGAGGGGCGTCGCCTGTCTGACCGCGCGATGTGGGCGCGCACCACTATCCGGGGCGCGCTGGACGAGGCGCCGGAGGATCTCGCGTGGAACGTCGACTTCCTCCGCCAGAAGATGGAGGAAGAGGAGCGGCACGCAAGTAAGTAACTATCTGTAACGGGGAAGGCCCTGCACTGGCTTCGGCCGGCGCGGGGCCTCCGTGCCGTCGACGTCGAGGAGGCGCGGTGCGTGCAGGGTGCATCGAAATGGTGGTTGCAGAACGTAGTCGATTCTCCGCCTCTCGTCACCCTCCGTCGACAGGCTGGCCAATCAGAGTGCCAAACCGACGAACTAACCCCTATCTCAACTTTCTCTCTACACGCGTTAGAAGAAATTGAAAGTACCGGTTAGTTCGACACTTTGACACTCAGTCTGTCCAGGGCGGGTGGAGGAGCCCGGTCGACGGGTGGTGACGGAGGGGGGTCGGACGGCACCCGAAAAACGTGACGCGGCTGACCGTCACAACGCCCTCGTTTTCCCCCATTACCCAAGTAGCAAGCCGAACGCCCGGCTCGCCGACGAATGGGGACTCCACATGTACGAGGACGGGAACGGCAACGCCGCTCGCCGGCACACGCGCTACACGTACGGGGCGGAGGCGGACGCGGCCTTCGCCGAGGAACTGGCGGAGGGCGGGGCGTACGTCTCCCCCTCGCGTACGCACTGGCGCGGTCTGGAAGGCACTGACCCGCTCGACGAGGTGACCGACGAGGAGTTCGGGGAGCGGCGGTTCGAGGACTGGCTTGACGCGTCGGAGGTCGACGAGGAGCGCCCCGTCCGGCAACGACCGTCGGGCAGGTCGGTCGACGTCGTTCCGCCTGTCGTAGGGGAGGTGACGGTTCGTGTCGACCCGGCGATAGCCGCAGCGTTCGCCGCACGGCAGGCGGAGGCAACTCCAACACTGTCGTACGAGAGCGCCGGCGGCCACGTCACGGTTGTCGGTCAGTCGAAGATCTGGCGGGGCAACTGTGCTCAGTGCTCGCAGCCCTTCGAGCAGCGTCGCCCGGTGAGCCAGCGTCGACGATGGAAGAGCCTGTGCGGCGACGAGTGCACCGCTGAGTGGGCACGTGCTGGCGCTCGCAGTCGCATGCGACGCCTACGGGGCGCCAAGGCAGCGTGACGCGTTCGCTTTTGTATTAGAAGTGGAGGGGGGTTGCATGTGCCCCCCTCCACGTCGCGACGGAGAGTCTCCGGCCCTGGAACGGTCGTTGTAGCCTCCCGAACCGCGTGGCGTCGTCCTCTCCTCCGGCGTCGCGCTGAATGCCCCCGCTCGTGTCGAGCACCGGTTCACCCCAGTGGCCGTGTCGCTCCGCGGGCGGGGGCATTCCTTTACCCGAAATTCGAGCGCTGGAGCGCTAGACCGATGAACGGACGGAGGTCCGACAATGCTCGATGTACCCAGCCGTGGGACACGGCCGTGCCTGACATGCTCTGAGGTGCTGCCTCACGACCTGGAGCACTTTCCCTTCGACCCGATGGGACGTGGAGGCACGCGGCCTCACTGCCTGGCGTGCTGGAACCGTCGGCGACGTCAGGCGTACGCCGACGATCCCGAACCTACGCGCAGGCGAAACCGCGAGCGGTACGCCGAACGCGCGGCGCACTACCGACAGGCCCTTGTCCCAGGTGGACCGGGGCCTGACTTGTTTGACGACACGGAGGATTGATCATGGCCACGAATGTGGAATTGGAAGCGGCACGAAGCACCGTGCCTGACATCGTCGACGCTCAGCGACGGCTCACGGCAGCGAAGACCCTCGTCGAGGACGCCCCGCCCCACGTGGATCCGCAGGCGGCGAAGAACGCCGTGCGCGACGAGGCCACGGAGTCCTTCATGGCGGGTAGGCCGTGGCCCAAGGACGTCGGGCAGCGCGCAGCGAAGGCCTTCGAAGAGGCAGAGGCGGCAAGAGAGGAGTTGCAGGCCCGTCAGATCGTTGTAACACGCGCTGAATGGGCGCTCTACGGAGCTCTGGACGCTGGTACAGAGGACGTTCTGACGGCTCTGGGAGCACGGCTCTCGGAGCTCCTCGACGAGGCCCGGAGCGCCTTCTCAGCCCTCCGTGGCGCCAACTCCGCGGAGGCTGCCATCGACGCCGGAGGCGACGCTGTGGAGGCTTGGGGCCGGCTGCGGAAGCTGACGGAGGACCTCAAGCAGGTGCGCGAAGCGCAGTGGGAAGCCCTCAAGGGGCCGCGCGTCCCCGGGAGCGGCGTGGACCTGGACGTACGCGTGCACGTCTGGAAGAACAAGGGATTCGGGCACGTGCGCGGTCTGAACCCCGCGGAGATGCCGGCGTTCGCGCGGGAGACCATCCGGACCGGTGCGGTAACGCGTGAGTTCCTCCGCTGGACGGCATCGCAGGACGGCTACGTTCCGACGAGCATCGAGGACATGGAGGCCGACATGGCGTCGACCCTCCCCGACGCCTTCGGTGACGACACGTGGGTGCCGACCGTGGAGGCCGTATGAGCGACGTACAGGGCTCCAACGCCCTAGAAGCCGGCGCAGCGCGCTACAGGGCCGCGCAGGGCGACACCTCCCCTGACGTACGGATGGCGCTCCGCGGCACTGTGGGTGGACGCTCCGACGTCCTGACGCCACCTCAGAACGCCCCCATCGGCGGGTGGTTCAACGGAGTTCCGTGGCGGCGCACCGAGGCGGGACGGGCGTACGTAGAGCAGTGCAGGACGGGTCGGCTGTGATCTTCGACGAACTCACCGCAGAGGCAGTCCTCAACCACGCGACCGCACTCGACGGCCTGTCAGCAACCGTCCACGTCAAGGACGGAACGACTCTGACGGGCGTTGTGGCCCGTGCCTCGACGTACGTCCTCATGGTCACTGACGGCACTGAGACGCACCACGTGCCTGTGTACGAGGTCGAGCGCGTGTCGAGCATCGGTCAGGGCTGACGTCAACGGCGCCAGAACCTCCAGAAGTCGGCAAGCGCACGGATGATCTCCGGTCTCTCGTTGGCCGCTGAGCCACGCAGGCTGAGCGGCAGGGAGACGAGGACGATCAGGAAGAGCGCAGTCACCAGCGCTCCTACCAACCATGGTGCAGCTAGGGCGAGTTCACCCAGCACAGACCACACGACAAGCACTCCTCGGCAACGGTGTGTGCCACGTGCCGGTGGAGGTAGTGAGGGCTACCTCAACGACGACAGGTGACCTGTCAGTACGCAGGGCCCTAGCTGCGCGCTGCACCGTTGCGGTGCATGTCGTTGAGGTCTACTGGAGACCTACAGAGTGGTGGCTCCCTGATGGCGTTGCGCCGTTGGGTACCTGTCTACTCAGGGCCGCTACTTGCCGGAACATGTAGCCAAGCTCCGTTGCGGAGCGGTTCCGCTCCCGTTGCGGGAGCGGTGCTGAGTTGGCGGTCCCAGCGCTCTGAGAGTAGCAGCCCGATGGTCGAGTCAGGCGGAAGTCGGCAACGTCAGCGACGGTGATCGTCGGGAGCCCCGCGCCGGCTTCGCAGCGAAGATCGACTAGCCCCGCCCCCAGGGGGGTGACCCCCTCCGGGACGATCTCCTGACCGTAAAGGTGCTGGGCCTCGCTCCGTCTACGGGTCTGGGAGAAGTGGACGAGGCGCTCACAGGCGCTCCCTGGAGGCCCGAGCAGAGGTCGCCCGGACTGATTTGGACCCCGGATCGGCAGACGGGCACACAGGGCTTCAGTCTTACAGGATGATAGATAGCCGCAGGTCAGACCTTGTTTTACCGTTACCGGCCGCACTAGAATGGTCCCCATGAACACACGGAGATGCGAGCGGTGCGTCGAGCACCTGGGCGCGAGGCACTCGCACCGGGCGCGCTACTGCTCGACTCGTTGCCGTGTTGCTGCGCACCGCGCGGCGAAGAACGACGCGACTCCACACGAGCTGACGACCCGCGACAGGTGGGTACGCCGAGCCGCGGATAAGAGGCCGCTCACGATCGGCGACATGCCGGCGTCGAGCACCGACCCGCGGACCTGGAGCACGCACAAGGATGCCGCCGCTTCGACGGCCGGCGTCGGTCTGGGATTCGTCCTGAGCGACGAGGACGACATCGTCTGTCTCGACCTGGACCACTGCATGAACCCGCTCACTGGGCAACTCGCCCCGTGGGCCGCAGCGATCGTCCGCGGCGCGGGAGCCACCTACGTAGAGGTTTCCCCGTCCGGTGACGGGCTGCACATCTGGGGCCGTGCCGACGTCCGACAGGGACGGAAGCTTCGTCGCCCCGACGGTACGGCCGTGGAGATCTATGGGACCGGCCGCTACATCGCAATGACGGGACGCCGACACGGCAGTTGCCCGTCGGTGCTAGGCGACCTTGCCCGCCTCGTTCGCGGGCTCATGGGCTGAGGCGGTCGGCCCCTCGCGGAACTTGCGCAACTCTTCGCGCACTTCCCGCAAGGCCCTGATCGCCTTCACTGCCTTATGGCTCAACGGGGGTATGTGGTCGAGCGCCCGCCCGATGAATCGGGCCAGGAAGCCGAGGAAGAAAAGGGCAAGCATGCCCACCGCCGCCATCTTCAAAAGATCACACCTTCCTTATCTGTAACGAACACAGGTATCCCCTGTGCGTTGATAGACGGCGTGATCTCTGGCGGGATCGAAAAAGACGCTAGCACGTCCGCCGTCATCCAATCCAGAGCTTTCCGGGCTGAGGTCGACTTAGTGGATCTTGGTGGACAACCCGCCAGTTGTGGATAGCCCGTTGACATGGGCGGGGGGGCGATGGCCAGCCGTGGACCCGCCCCGAAGGCCTCCGTGACGCGCAGACGTCGACGAGCAGCACCACACACCCCACAGACCATCGGAAGGAACCCCAGCGTTCGCGCTGGAGGTCCCTTTCTTCATGCCCTGGAGCAATTCCCTATGACCCCACGAGATTTGACGCGATGCCTTCGCCCCGGTTGCCGTTTCGCGCCTTTGCCGGCGCTGACGGAATCTGGAGGGCTGATGGTATTCGCCTACTGTTCCATCGACTGCAAGGAATGGACGGAGTCAGCAACGGCCGTTGCGCAGTCCCAACACTCCCCAACGATCGAACGTCAGGCGGAACAGCTCGACGTCATCGCGCGTTTGCTGGATCTCCGCGCGCACCCCAATGAGTTCGACCCGGCAAACGGGGGTGTTTGATGGTCGCGGACCTGGACGTCGTAGGTGGAGCAGCCGTTGACGTCGTTCCGATCGCCCCACAGTTCCACAACAAGCTAAAGGCCATCGTGCTCCCCGCCGCGGACCGCGTAGGCGAGGAGGCGGGGCGCAGGCTCGGCGACGCTATCAGTCGTCACATCGTCGTTGCTATCCCTGACGGTGTGACGCTAGGCGGTCAGCGTGCGCGGGTCTCCGCCACGCGTCAGGGAACGCAGATTGGGGGGGCTTTCGGCGAGTCCATCAAGCGCCGGTTGGAAGTAGCCTTCCGGTCCCTTCCGCGGGCTGACGTCCGTCTCGGGGACACGGGCGTGAACGCTCAGATAGACCGGATTCGCAGCCGGATCGAGTCGTTGGCCGGTAAAACGGTGGGGATCGATATCGACGCTGGCGCGACTCTGGCGGAGATCCGCGATATCAATGAGCGGTTGGAGCGGCTCAACGCTCAACATCCGAGCGTGCAACTGAGAACGGATACGGCTGCTGCGCGTGCTGCGTTGGCAGACGTCCAACGGCAGATCAACGACGTTGACCGTGACGACGTGAATATCCGCGTCAGAGTTGATTCCGCCGAAGCAATGGCAGCACTCCGAGGTATCGGAATTGCGGTTGCGGCCGTCGGAGCAATTCCCGTTGTCCCGGTCGCCGCCGCTGGGATCGGCGCTATCGCGTCGGCGGCAGTAGCGGCCGGCGCGGGAGTTGGCGCACTCGCACTCGCTGCGGTTCCGGCGATCAAGTCGGTTACCTCTGCGATCCAGCAGAAGACTGCCGCAGAGCAGCAGAGCAAGACGGCGACGGACAATTCCGCGGCCTCGTCGGTGAAGGCCGCTCAGCAGGCACTGACGCTCGCCGGCGCTCAGGCGTCGCTCACTGCGGCACACCGCCAGGCAGCACAGGCCGTAACGCAGGCGAACCGGCAAGTTGAGGACGCCGAGCGGTCCCTTGCCGACGCTCAACGAGGCGCGCGTCAGGCGGAGTTGGACCTGACGCAGGCTCGGGCGGACGCCGCACAGACTCTCAAGGATCTGAACGACCAACTCCTTGACGGGATGTTGGACCAGCGCGAGGCAACGCTCCGAGTCCAGGAGGCGAAGGCCGACCTTGACAAGACGATGGCCGACCCCACGGCCAGTGACCTTGAGCGGCAGCGCGCACAGCTCACGTACGACGAGGCCGTACGGAACGCGGACAAGCAGAAGTCGAAGAACGCTGAGCTGAAGAAGTCCGTCGACGACGCCAACAAGGCGGGCGTCAACGGCAGTAAGCAAGTCAGGGACGCGCAGGAACAGGTCCGGCAGGCGAACCAGAAGGTCGGCGACCAGGAGCGCGCTCTTGCCGACTCTCGCGCGAAGGTCCGCGGTGCCCAGGTGCAGGGCGCCGAGGCCGTCGCGAATGCCGAACGAGGCCTCCAGTCCGCGCAGTTGTCCGGGATCGACACCAGCACGAAAAGTGCGACGAAGGCGGACGAGTACCGCAAGGCACTCGCGAAGCTGACCCCGGAGCAACGCGACCTGTTCGACTCCATCGCCGGCCCGAAGGGGCTGACGTCGGCATTCAAGGACTGGTCGAAGGAACTTCAGCCGGACGTCCTCCCCCTCTTCACGCGAGGAGTTGACGGAGCGAAGGCGTCCCTTCCGGGTCTGACGCCACTCGTGAAGGTCGCGGCGGACGCGGTCGGGATTCTCTTCGACAGATCGTCGAAGGCTCTGAAGTCGCCCTTCTGGACAGGTTTCAAGCAGGACATCAACGACAACGCGAAGCCGGCGATCGTCGGGCTAGGAGTAGCGTTCGGCAACGTCCTTGCGGGGATGGCCGGAATCGTCGACGCCTTCCTTCCGCATATGGACGGAATTTCGGCGACGATGGAGCGGATCACCGGGCGCTTCGCGACGTGGGGGAAGGGCCTCAAGGGCTCCCCCGAGTTCGAGCGCTTCCTGTCCTACTCGTCGAACAAGGCGCCACTGATCGCCAGCACCTTCGGGAAGATCGCGGA
Organism: Streptomyces sp. NPDC107454; assembly: GCF_055582885.1. Taxonomy (NCBI): domain Bacteria; kingdom Bacillati; phylum Actinomycetota; class Actinomycetes; order Kitasatosporales; family Streptomycetaceae; genus Streptomyces; species Streptomyces sp. NPDC107454. Next base: position 24,608 of record NZ_JBVJPA010000026.1, read on the forward strand.
CGCGGTCATCGATATCGGAACGGCTCTGTCACCGGTATCCGGCCCGCTTCTGACGATGGTTGGCGGACTCGCACAGGGCGTCGGCTGGCTCGCGATGAACGTTCCTGAGTTGGTCCTTGGGATCTACGGCCTGTATCTCGCAACGAAGTTGTGGGCGGTCTGGCAGTTCGTCGTGAACGGCGCCATAACCGCGTTCAACATCGTCGCGTCTGCCGGCCCGTGGGGATGGATCGCTCTTGCGATCGGTGCCGTGGTCATCGCAGTCATCTACGCCTACAACCACTTCACGTGGTTCCGCGAAGGACTCCAGGCTATTTGGTCCTGGCTGAAGTCGTCGACGTCGGACCTGTGGGAGCACGCGCTCAAGCCGTTTTTCCATGCCGTCGCTGACATCGCCGTGTGGCTTTGGAAAAACGTCCTGGCGCCCGTGTTCGCCGCGATGGGTCTCGTCATCACGGTGTGGTGGAAGCATGTTGCCGAACCACAGTTCAACGCCGTGAAGAACGGCATCAAGCTGATGGCCGACGTCTTCACCTGGCTTTACGAAAAGGTCGTCAAGCCGGTTTGGAAGAACGCGCTCGGACCACTGATCACCGCCGTGTGGAAGGATCAGATCAAGCCCGCTTTCGACGACCTGAAGTCTTCCGTCGGACACATCGCTGATGCCTTCAAGGACGCGAAGGTGGCCATCGGTAAGCAGTGGGCGGGCATCAAAGATGCGACGAAGGATCCGATCAACTTCGTCATCGGGACCGTGTGGAACAACGGCATCGTCCCGGCGTGGAAGAAGATCGACAAGTGGGTGCCGGGACTTCCCACTCTCGGCAAGCTGCCGCTCCTCGCACAGGGCGGAACGCTGCCCGTTCAGTCGGGCGTCTTCAACCGTCCGACGGCCATCGTCGGGGAGGGCAATCCGAACTACCCCGAGTTCGTGATCCCGACAGACCCGCGGTACCGGGCGCGGGCGTTGGCGCTGCACGCACAGGCCGGCACACAGCTCCTCGCTGACGGAGGCATCATCGGCGACGTCTTCGGCGGACTGAAGTCCATCGGAGGCTCGATCGGCTCCGCGTTCTCCTCGGCTACCTCGTTCCTGACCAACCCCGGCAAGGCCCTCGACGGACTCCTCGGCAAGCTCCTCAAGCCGCTCGACTCCTTCAAGGACACCGCTTGGGGAAAGCTGTCCGTCGCCCTTCCGAAGGCCGTTCTCAAGGGACTGAAGAGCGTCGTCACCGGTGGTGGCGGAGGTGCTTCGGGACTCGGGGGAGACCTCGGGGCGCACGGCGCATCCGCAAGCCAGGCACAGCAGTTGGCCCGTTTGCTGCTCGGCCACTACGGCTGGTCTCAGGCACAGATGCCGTCGCTGATCAAGCTGTGGAACGGCGAGAGCGGATGGCGCTGGAACGCCCTCAACGCCTCCTCCGGCGCGTACGGCATTCCACAATCCTTGCCGGCCTCGAAGATGGCGTCTGCGGGCGCCGACTGGCGGACGAACGCGGGGACCCAGATCAAGTGGGGACTCAGCTACGTCAAGAGCCGGTACGGGTCTCCGGATAACGCCTGGTCTGCGTGGCTGTCCCGATCTCCAAACTGGTATGACAGCGGGGGCATGCTCCAGCCCGGATTGAACCTCGTCGCCAATGGCACGGGACGCCCGGAGCCTGTCCTGACGTCTGGCCAGTGGGACGCGATCCGCTCAACGTCACAGCAGCGCAACGGGGTCAGCGCGGACGGGATCAACGTCTACGTCTCGACGACGCTGGACGGCCGCGAGCTGACCGGCTTCGTGGACAAGCGCATTGAGGTCCACGACGACTCGACAGCTTCAGCAATCACAACCGGTCGCTACGTCTGACGCACACCACCACGCACACATCGGGCCGACGTCGCCATGACGTCGGCCCTTCCCACGCCCCGCGGACCGACATGGCTGCGGGGCGTCCCGACTTGAGAGGACCGACCATGCTTGGACAGCCGGCGAAGAAGCAGCACGTCTCTTGCCCGCAGTGCGGTGCCGACGTCGCGCAGAGCCCCGGAGCGGGACGCCCGCGTCAGTTCTGCACGCCCGCCCACGGACGCACCTGGCGACGTCGCATGCGCCACGCGGGATGGCTGTAGGGCTATCGCCTCTGAGATGCCACGGCGCCTGTGTACGTCTCGCGCGTCAGGTGCTCGGGGCTGATTCCAAGTTCGGCCAGCACCGCGCGGACATCGTCAAGTGCGGCGCCCACCTCGTCCTCGTCGACGAGCGTCTCAACTTCTAGGAACGTCCCATCGATCTCCGGCACCCGTACGAGAGTGGCGAGCATCTGCCGTCCGTGCGCTTCGAAGTCGTAGTTACGGCACCGCTTCTCGAACGCGATGGCGGGCACGTATCCGAGCCCCTGCAAGATGGCGTGCGCAGCCTTTGAGTCCTCAACGCGTGTCTCGTGCTCGGGCTTTGAGCCAGACGACTCGTCAACTGTGGCGCCCTTGAACGTGAGAACCGTTCGTCGGCCGTCGGCGCCGTGCACGGTCCGCACCCGAAGCTCTTGGTCCCGCTTGTCCAGAGATCCATCAGGCTCGTCGTAATACGTGTCCTGGTAGACCTCAACGCGCGCTGTGGCGCGCTCATCGAGTCGACGCATGACCGCCTCGGGCGAGTGGACGCGAGCCTTCAACTCCGCCTCGATCACGAGCGGTTCCCCTCTCCTCGTCACACCGTTCGATGCCCGCCGCTGAGCATCGCCTCGAACATCCGTCGAAACCCACGAAACAGAGGTCCATGGGGCGTCTCCATCACCTTGTACGTCGCGCTCTCGTGGCCTTCCCACCCTGGGTCAAAGGCGCTGACGAACATGGTGGAGTCTGCACGGATGAGCCGCCAAGTAGGCAGCATGCGGTACCGGTGTGCCTGGACGTCGCAGGAGTCGGCGAGTAGCTCACGTAGCCGTGCCTCTGCCAGCCGTACGCCCCCAGCGAGGGACTCGGCGGACTCCCCGATCTCTGCCGCCCGCTGGGTCAGAGCCTCGCTGTCAGGGTCGAGCAACAGGACGCGCACGCGTAGTCCCTTGTCTCCCTGATTCCGCGGTAGGCAGGCGCGCAGAAGCGAGTCATTGAGGCCGATCAGACCAAGACCGCGAACGGCAAGGACGTCCAACTCCTGCGCCTCGCGCGCCTGCTGTTGGATCTCCTCTGCTGCGGAGTTCTGAGATGCGTAGACGCGGACGACTTCGGGGAACGCAGCCAAGTCGAACGCCGCTCCCCCTGAGCGCTTCTCGCGGCTGGCAGCAAGGCCCAAGAGGTGGCGCGCATCGTCAGGCATGTGAAGGCCGTCAGCAATGCGTTCGTATACGTCAAGACGGGAGACCTCCCGACGTCCGTTGATGATCTCGTTGACGCGGGATTGCGTCATCCCGGAGGCTGTTGCAATACGTGCCTGACTGGCGCCGGAATAGCGCTGCACGTGCCGGAACACTGCGCCCACATCCCGAGCGCGCAAGGCTTGGCGAACGTCAGCGTGCTCCCAAGCCCAGTCAGGCAGGTCGATCGGCTCAAGCGCAATCGACATGGCGCAGCCCCCGGTATCCATGAACGGGATCAAAAGTCATCTCACGGTGAGATTACCCGTAGGGGATCGATCGCACAGCGTGTGTTCCGTAATTCTGCACCTAAAAGTCCACGGCGGAGGTGCAGGTATGGCGCTTGAGACGACGATGAGAGATCCGGTCGAGCTGTCCGACCCGCTCAAACACGAAGAACCACACCCCGCCCCCGGCTGTGACGTATGCGGGGCGCTGCTGAAGCAGTGGCGGCAGGCGAATGAAGCCGGTTCGCCGGCGTACGACCCGTCGCACGCGACGGACCTTGCCATCGAGATCAAACGGCATCCGCACGAGTGGCAGAAGAAGGGGCGGTCGACGTCGTGAAGGTTGATCCGTTCCCCGAGATCAAACACCGCATGGAGCTCGACTCCATACCGTCGCGGAACTGGATCGAGTGCGTCAACTGCATTGAGAGCCAGGACGTGCGCGACGGACGGGACCCCGACGAGTGGGCGCTTGAGCATTCGGTGTCCTACCCGTCGCACCAGCGGTACCGCATCGTCAGTCAGGTCAACTTCCGCGTCGTCCCGTCCGGTGTCACGCCGGACGCTCCGACCGGGCACGAGCCCGTGTGCGGCGTGACGCAGACGTTCCCCAGTGACCCGGAATGGCTGGCGCGGTTCGGGTTCGCGCCGACGATGGGCAACGTCACGGTGACGTGCGGGGAGCCGCATCACATGTGCGCTCCGGGGGACGTCGTGCATCACGCGACGGTCGTCGACGAGGAGAGCGACTCGTCCGCAAGTTACTACTGGGGCCCCGGGTACCGTCCACCGGGCCTCGTCTCGTCCCCCTGAGCCCGCCCGTCGGCTGCCTGTGCAGTCGGCGTGCGGTGGGCGCGGCGGGGGTTGGGTGCCGGGTGAGGCTGGCAGCCGCCCGACCCCCGCTAGCGTCCGAACCTCGTCCCCGGTGTGCTCATCACAGACGGCCGCGGACGAGCCGGCACGGTGGGTTCCGCACCTTCCCGGTCGTGCCGGAGCTGGGATCCCGCTCGTCTCTTGCCGTGAGAGGCGAGCGGGATTTCTTCGTGCCTTGGATCAGACGCTCCTCTATATAGAGGAGCCGCTCCGCCTACTGCATAGGGTCGGGGCATGCGCCATGACGAGCCCCGTGTACCCGAACTCTTCTCATGGGAGTTCGGGTCCAACCCGTACCCCACCTACGCACAGATGCGGGATTCGGAACCTGTGCGGTGGACGAGGCTCCCCAGTGGTGTGGACGCGTGGCTTGTGACGCGCCACGACCTTGCACGGCAAGCGTTGGCAGACAGCCGGCTGTCTAAGAACCCGGACCATCACATGACATGCAAGTCAGGAGAACTTGCGCACGCGAAAGGGAAGACGGGTATTCCGGGGGAGCGCAAGGCCGAGTTGATGACGCATCTGCTCAACATCGACCCGCCGGACCACACCCGGCTGCGGCGGCTGGTCTCGAAGGCGTTCACGCCGCGACGCGTGGCCGAGTTCGCGCCACGCGTGCAGGAGCTCACCGATCAGCTGATCGACCAGTTCGCGGCGAAGGGTTCCGCCGATCTGATCCACGAGTTCGCGTTCCCGCTTCCCATTTACGCCATTTGCGATCTGCTGGGCGTGCCCCGCGAGGACCAGGACGACTTCCGGGACTGGGCGGGGATGATGATCCGGCACGGCGGCGGACCGCGGGGCGGGGTCGCGCGGTCGGTCAAGAAGATGCGTGGGTATCTGCTCGAACTCATTCACAAGAAGCGGGAAGGCCTTCCCGACACGCCCGCGCCCGGTGAGGACCTCATCTCCGGTCTCATCCGCGCGTCCGACCACGGCGAGCACCTCACGGAGAACGAGGCCGCCGCCATGGCCTTCATTCTGCTCTTCGCCGGCTTCGAGACGACCGTCAATCTCATCGGCAACGGCACGTACGCCCTCCTCACCCACCCCGAGCAGCGCGCGCGCCTCCAGAAGTCCCTCGCCGCCCGCGAACGCGAACTCCTGGAGACCGGCGTCGAGGAACTCCTCCGTTACGACGGGCCCGTGGAACTGGCCACGTGGCGGTTCGCCACCGAGGCCGTGTGCATCGGCGGGCAGGGCATCGCGCCCGGCGACCCCGTCCTCGTGGTCCTCGCGGCTGCGGACCGTGACCCCGCGCGGTTCGAACAGCCGGACACCCTCGACCTCTCCCGCCGTGACAACCAACACCTCGGCTACGGCCACGGCATCCACTACTGCCTCGGCGCCCCGCTCGCCCGACTGGAGGGCCAGACCGCGCTCGCCACCCTCCTCACCCGTCTCCCCGACCTTCAACTCGCGGGAGATTCGGCCGATTTGCGCTGGCGTGGCGGGCTCATTATGCGTGGATTGCGCACGCTTCCAGTGGAGTTCACGCCTCCGGTACCGGTCGCGCGATAGCGGGCGACCATACACCCACGGACGCTCAAACCTGACGCGCACTCAACTCTGTGATCTTCACGTGATCTACGCTGCATCGACTTGTGACAAGTGTTCGGGTGCGGATACGTTCACTCGTCAACGCGACTCACACGTCGCGTAGTCACCTGCTGTCACGTGAAAGGCTTCCGCATGCTCTCCGGGAACGGCCGCCATCGTCGCCCCCGTCAGGCCCCGGCCCTCATCGTCGCGGCAGGAGTGACCGGATCCGCCATCGCGATCCCGTTGCTCGGTGCCACCAGCGCGAGCGCGGCCGACGGCACCACGTGGGACCGGGTCGCCGAGTGCGAGAGCGCCGGCCAGTGGAGTGCCGACAGCGGCAACGGGTATTACGGCGGGCTCCAGATCAGCCAGGCGGACTGGGAGAAGTACGGCGGCCTCGCCTACGCGTCGAGCGCCGACGAGGCCAGCCGCTCGCAGCAGATAGCCATCGCCGAGAAGCTCCTCGACCACCAGGGCCTCACCGCCTGGCCGACCTGTGGACCGCTCTCCGGGCTGAGCAAGAACTCGGGCAACATCCTGGTCGACACGGGCGTGGCGAACGACTCGTCCAGTACATCGGATTCATCCGGTTCCTCCGGTTCATCCAGTTCGTCCAAAACTTCGAACCCGTCGGCCTCTTCCGGCTCGAAGTCCGATTCGTCTTCGTCCGGCTCGTCTTCATCCGGTTCGTCCTCGAAGGCGACCGGGAAGGCGGCCGAGAACACGACGAAGGCCGACACCAGCGGCGACGCCCAGGGGTCGGACGGCTCCGACACGGATGCGTCGAAGAGTGACAACTCGGGCAACTCCGGCCAGGGTGGCGACTCTTCCGGCACGTCCGAGAACGCGACGACCGGTGCGGGGCGCCACCGCGGCGGCACCGCGGACGAGAACACCACCGACAGCGCCGTGGACGGCCGTAGCGACGACTCCTCCGGGCGGCATGCCTCGCGCGGCGCCGGCGCCTCCCGTGATGTCGTCGACGGCTCCTACGTCGTGCGCGCCGGAGACAATCTCTGGACCATCGCGGACGCCCTTGACCTCGAAGGCGGATGGGCCGAGCTGTACGACGCGAACAAGAAGACGGTCGGCGTCGACCCGAACCTCATCCTCCCCGGTCAGAGCCTTGCAGTTGGTGCCGAATCGGGCGAAAAGTAGGGGCAGTTCACGTCATGGTTCGCTGTGTAATGTCCGGTTTGGCGTGAGTGAGAGATGGATCTCAAAGGCCCTGATCGTCTTTGGAATTCAGCCGATCGACTGCTTACGGTCATGACCGCTCGCCACAGCGGGCCCCGACGGTCGTCAACGCCGAATCCTGCCAACGGCCGTACGGGAACAGTCGACGCGTCAGCGCCGTAGGCAGGAGCGGGGGACCCAAGGTACGCGCCGCGCCCGGTAGTTGACCGGGAGCGGCTTGGGGTGAAGCCGAGCGCTCAGAGCGCACGGCCGGGCACTCACCCGCCCGAACCCGACAGCTCACCTCGCAGGCGTCGGTGAGGGGATCTCTCCATGCTGTTTTCCAGCAAGGGCAAGCACCGCCGTCCGTCCAAGGCCACTCGTGTCGCCACGCTCGCCGGTGTCACCGGTGTCGCCATCGCCGCTCCGCTGATGGCGGCCGGCAACGCCTCCGCCGCCACCGCCTCCCAGTGGGACGCCGTCGCCCAGTGCGAGTCCGGCGGGAACTGGTCCATCAACACCGGCAACGGCTACTACGGCGGTCTGCAGTTCTCGTCTTCCACCTGGGCCGCGTACGGCGGCACCGCGTACGCCGCGACCGCCAACCAGGCGTCCAAGTCGCAGCAGATCACCGTCGGCGAGAAGGTCCTCGCCGCGCAGGGCAAGGGCGCCTGGCCGACGTGTGGCACGGGCCTGTCGAGCGCCGCGTACACCGGCGGTGCGAGCACCCCGTCGACCTCGTCTTCCTCGAACAGCTCCTCGTCGAACAGCTCGCCGAGCGCCGGCACCACCACCCGCTCGACGGACACCGCGGCCTCCCGTTCGGCGTCCCGCCCGGCCGCCCAGAAGACCGTCTCCACCCCGACCGGCAAGAAGGTCAAGAAGGGTGACGGCGAGTACAAGGTCGTCAAGGGTGACAGCCTCAGCTCGATCGCCGAGAAGAAGAAGGTCAAGGGCGGCTGGCAGCAGCTGTTCAAGCTGAACAAGGACATCGTCGCCGACGCCGACTTCATCTACCCGGGTCAGCAGCTGCACCTCAGCTGATGATCGGTAGCCTCACCCCAGCTGAATGACAGGTCCCACATAAAAGGGGTCTCCACACTGGAGACCCCGGTGAGGGTCGCCCCCGTCCCCACGGGCTCCCCGCTCCGGTGCGTGTTCCCCCGTACGCACCGGAGCGGGGTTTTTCGTCTCCGGCATTTCGTCTCCGGCATTTCGTGCGGAGCGTTTCGCACCCAGATTTCCGTACCCGTTTTTGTTCCGTTCTGGAACAATGTGTACGTTCAGTTCTGCCCAAGGGGTGGGCGACCGGCTGGCCGATCCCCCCGGGGCGGTTAGGCTCATGTCGCGAAGCCATCACAGGCTCCGCGTACCCGCGTCACATCCCAGAAGGAGATGCTCGTGCCGTCCATCGACGTCGTCGTAGCCCGGGAAATCCTGGACTCCCGAGGCAACCCCACGGTCGAGGTCGAGGTCGGCCTCGACGACGGCAGCACGGGTCGTGCCGCCGTTCCGTCCGGCGCGTCCACCGGCGCCTTCGAGGCCATCGAGCTGCGTGACGGTGACCCCAACCGTTACGGCGGCAAGGGTGTCGAGAAGGCCGTCCTCGCCGTCATCGAGCAGATCGGACCGGAGCTCGTCGGTTACGACGCCACCGAGCAGCGCCTGATCGACCAGGCGATGTTCGACCTGGACGCCACCGACAACAAGGGCTCGCTCGGCGCCAACGCCATCCTCGGCGTCTCGCTCGCCGTCGCGCACGCCGCCTCCGAGGCGTCCGACCTCCCCCTCTTCCGCTACCTGGGCGGCCCGAACGCGCACCTGCTGCCCGTTCCGATGATGAACATCCTGAACGGCGGCTCGCACGCCGACTCCAACGTGGACATCCAGGAGTTCATGATCGCCCCGATCGGCGCGGAGTCCTTCTCCGAGGCCCTGCGCTGGGGCGCCGAGGTCTACCACACCCTCAAGAAGGTGCTGAAGACCAAGGGCCTGTCCACCGGCCTGGGCGACGAGGGCGGCTTCGCCCCGAACCTGGAGTCGAACCGCGCCGCGCTCGACCTCATCCTCGAGGCCATCAAGCAGGCCGGATACATCCCCGGTGAGCAGATCGCGCTCGCGCTCGACGTCGCCGCGTCCGAGTTCTACAAGGACGGCAAGTACGAGTTCGAGGGCAAGTCCCGCTCGGCCGCCGAGATGACCGAGTACTACGAGGAGCTCGTCTCCGCGTACCCGCTGGTCTCCATCGAGGACCCGCTGTACGAGGACGACTGGGCCGGCTGGAACGTCATCACCGAGAAGCTGGGCGACAAGGTCCAGATCGTCGGCGACGACCTCTTCGTCACCAACCCGGAGCGCCTGGCCCGCGGCATCGAGGAGGGCTCCGCGAACGCCCTGCTCGTCAAGGTCAACCAGATCGGCTCGCTGACCGAGACCCTGGACGCCGTCGAGATGGCCCAGCGCAACGGCTTCAAGTGCATGATGTCCCACCGCTCCGGTGAGACCGAGGACGTCACCATCGCCGACCTCGCCGTCGCGGTGAACTGCGGCCAGATCAAGACCGGCGCCCCGGCCCGCTCGGACCGCGTCGCCAAGTACAACCAGCTGCTGCGCATCGAGGAGATCCTCGACGACGCGGCGGTGTACGCGGGCCGCAGCGCCTTCCCGCGCTTCAAGGGCTGACACCCGCGGAGGGTCAAGCCTTAGCCAGTCGTACGTACGTCCCCGTACCCGGTCCCGTACCGTGTCCGGGGACGTACGCGCGTGTGACGGGAGGCGGGACATGGCCGTGAAGGACCGGGACCGGTTCTCCACCGCGACCAGGCTGAAGCTGCTCGGCGAGCAGACGGCGGCCCGGGTCTACCGCTCGCAGACCAAGCGCCAGGCCCGCCGCTCACGCCTGACCGGCCGCGCCGCGCTGCTGGCTCTCGTACTCTGTTCTCTGATCGTGGCCCTCGCGTACCCGATAAGGCAGTACGTGTCCCAGCGCTCCGAGATCGCCGATCTGGAGCGACAGCAGGAGCGGGCCCGTGCCCGGGTCGAACAGCTGCGTGACCTCAAGGCGCGCTGGCAGGACGACGCGTACGCGAAGCAGCAGATCCGGGAACGGCTGCACTATGTGATGCCGGGCGAGACCGGATACGTCGTGATCGACCCGGACGCGGCGAAGCAGTCGCGTACGGATCTGGGGGCGGCAGCCCGCCCCTGGTACGCCAACGTCTGGGACGGCGTCGACAAGTCGGACCACTCCGACCGGTGACCTGACGACCGGTGAATCGAAGAAGAAAGAGACTTGAGCACAGGCATGGAAACGCCCCCGCCGCCCACCCCGCGCACCGAGCCGACCGACGCGGACGTCGAGGCCTTCAAACAGCAGCTCGGCCGGCCGCCGCGCGGGCTGCGGGCGATCGCGCACCGCTGTCCCTGCGGTCAGCCGGACGTGGTGGAGACGGCGCCCCGGCTGCCGGACGGTACGCCGTTCCCGACGACGTACTACCTCACGTGCCCGCGCGCGGCCTCCGCGATCGGCACGCTGGAGGCGGACGGCGTCATGAAGGAGATGACGGACCGGCTGGCGACGGATCCCGAGCTGGCCGCCGCGTACCGGGCCGCGCACGAGGACTACATCGCGCGGCGCGACGCCATCGAGGTACTGGCGGGCTTTCCTAGCGCCGGTGGGATGCCGGACCGGGTGAAGTGTCTGCATGTGCTGGTGGCGCACTCGCTGGCCGCGGGGCCCGGGGTGAATCCGCTGGGCGACGAGGCGATCGCGATGCTGCCGGAGTGGTGGCGCAAGGGTCCGTGCGTGGTGGCGGCGGAGCCGCCGTCCGAGGGGGAGTGAGCGGGCTGCGCGGCGTCCTCCCGGTGCGTGGTCTGTCTGCGGGTGGGTGGGGGCTGGTCGCGCAGTTCCCCGCGCCCCCCGGGGCGGGGCTTCGCCCCGATGTCCCGTGCGCCCGGAGTGCTTTGTCCGCGGGTGGGTGGGGGCTGGGCGCGCAGTTCCCCGCGCCCCCGGGGCGGGGCTTCGCCCCGATGTCCCGTGCGCCCGGAGTGCTTTGTCCGCGGGCCGGTGGGGGTTGAGCGCGCGGTTCCCCGCGCCCCCGGTACTCCGTGCGCCTCGGTCGTACGTCGTCGAAACGAATTCACGAGCAGGAGACAACAACCGATGACCAGGGTCGCCGCCATCGACTGCGGTACGAATTCGATCCGGCTCCTCGTCGCCGACGCGAACCCGGTGACGGGAGAACTCGTCGATCTGGACCGCCGGATGACGATCGTCCGGCTCGGCCAGGGCGTCGACCGCACCGGACGCCTCGCCCCCGAGGCTCTGGAGCGCACCTTCGCGGCCTGCCGCGAGTACGCGGCGATCATCAAGCGGCACGGCGCGGAGCGCCTGCGCTTCGTGGCGACCTCCGCCTCCCGCGACGCGGAGAACCGCGACGAGTTCGTACGCGGCGTGCTGGACATCCTGGGCGTCGAGCCCGAGGTCATCACCGGCGACGAGGAGGCCGAGTTCTCCTTCACCGGCGCGACCAAGGAACTGACGGGCCGGCACGACCTCGCCAGGCCCTACCTGGTCGTCGACATCGGCGGCGGGTCCACCGAACTGGTCGTCGGTGACGACCACGCGCGCGCCGCCCGCTCCGTGGACATCGGCTGCGTACGGATGACCGAGCGGCACCTCGTGCACGACGGGGTCGTCAGCGACCCGCCGACCCCCGCCGAGATCGAGGCCATCCGCGCCGACATCGAGGCGGCGCTCGACCTCGCCGAGCGGACGGTCCCGTTGCACGAGGCCCACACGCTCGTCGGCCTCGCGGGTTCGGTCACCACGGTCGCGGCCATCGCGCTGGACCTCCCCGCCTACGATTCGGCCGCCATCCACCACTCCCGCTTCCCGTACGAGAAGGTCCGCGAGATCACCGAGCGGCTGCTGGCCTCCACCCACGCCGAGCGCGCCGCGATCCCTTCCATGCACCCGGGGCGCGTCGACGTCATCGCCGCCGGCGCCCTCGTCCTGCTCGCGATCATGGAGCGGATCGGTGCGGCCGAGGTCGTGGTGAGCGAACACGACATCCTGGACGGGATCGCGTGGTCCATCGCCTGAGGGGCTGACCGGACGGGGCCGAGGGGTGCCGTTTCCGCGTACGGCTCATGAGGCGAGGGAGCCTTTACTACCCGCTGGTAGCCTCCCTTGAGCAGGTCGGATAACGTATGAGCGCGCCCAGGGGGCCATTCGGGCCCTCTCGGCGACACGCCGCCGGAAAACTTCGTGAAGTTCTTCACAAGGAATTCGGCCCTGTGGGGGGACGATGGGCCCCCTTGAGTGCTCCTGGGGTGCTCACCAGGCTCGGGAGGGTGCTCAACGGAGTGTTCCGGGAGTGTTTCCGGCGGGTGAAGCGGAGGGGTGGTTCGACCGGTTCGACACCCGGAGCGGCAGCTCAAGCGGTGTTGACAACGGTCGCCACTACACGGTGGTTCCCTCTCGCCGCCATGACCTGGGTCACGTGAGCGGCGCAGTGTAGCAGAGGGCCCACCCAAGCTTGTGAAGGGGCGCACGAGCGACCCTCCAGGGGCGGGTGGATACTCGATGGCATGAGCACCACGGAGCGTCCCAGGATCCTCGTAGTAGGCGGTGGGTACGTAGGCCTGTACGCAGCTCGGCGCATTCTCAAGAAGATGCGCTACGGCGAGGCGACCGTCACGGTCGTCGACCCCCGGTCGTACATGACCTACCAGCCCTTCCTCCCCGAAGCCGCCGCCGGCAGCATCTCCCCTCGGCATGTCGTCGTCCCGTTGCGACGCGTCCTGCCCAAGGCGGAGGTCCTCACCGGCCGGGTCACCACCATCGACCAGGACCGCAAGGTCGCCACGATCGCCCCCCTCGTGGGCGAGGCGTACGAGCTGCCTTTCGACTACCTCGTCATCGCGATGGGCGCGGTCTCCCGCACCTTCCCGATCCCCGGCCTCGCCGAACAGGGCATCGGTATGAAGGGCATCGAGGAGTCCATCGGCCTGCGCAACCACGTCCTGGAGCAGCTCGACAAGGCTGACTCGACCACGGACGAGGACATCCGCCGCAAGGCGCTCACCTTCGTCTTCGTGGGCGGTGGCTTCGCGGGTGCGGAGACCATCGGCGAGGTCGAGGACATGGCCCGCGACGCGTCGAAGTACTACACCAACGTGTCCCGCGAGGACATGCGCTTCATCCTCGTCGACGCCGCGGACAAGATCCTCCCCGAGGTCGGCCCCAAGCTCGGCCAGTACGGCAAGGAGCACCTGGAGGGCCGCGGTGTGGAGATCTACCTCTCCACCTCCATGGACTCCTGCGTCGACGGCCACGTCGTGCTGAAGAACGGCCTCGAGGTCGACTCCAACACCATCGTGTGGACGGCCGGCGTCAAGCCGAACCCCGTCCTCTCCCGCTTCGGTCTGCCGCTCGGCCCGCGTGGTCACGTGGACACCCAGACCACCCTCCAGGTGCAGGGCACGGACTACATCTGGGCCGCCGGCGACAACGCCCAGGTGCCGGACGTCGCCGCGCGCAAGGCCGGGGTCGAGAACGCCTGGTGCCCGCCGAACGCGCAGCACGCGCTCCGTCAGGCGAAGGTCCTCGGCGACAACGTGGTCTCCGGCATGCGGGGCTTCCCGCAGAAGGAGTACTCGCACGCCAACAAGGGCGCCGTCGCGGGTCTCGGCCTGCACAAGGGCGTCGCGATGATCGTCATGGGCAAGATGAAGATCAAGGTCAAGGGCCGTCTGGCGTGGTACATGCACCGCGGCTACCACGGTCTGGCGATGCCGACGTGGAACCGTAAGATCCGGGTCTTCGCCGACTGGACGCTCGCGATGTTCCTCAAGCGTGAGGTCGTCTCGCTCGGTGCGATGGAGACTCCTCGTGAGGAGTTCTACGAGGCTGCGAAGCCGGCTCCGGCTCCGGCCGCCGCCTCGGCTCCGGCCGCCGCCAAGACCGAGGAGAAGGCCAAGGCCTCCTGACCTCCGGTCACCTGTTCGTCCCTGAGGGACCTCCCGCCATCCGTGGTGCGGGGGGTCCCTTTGGCGTTGTTCGGCCGCGGGCCGGTGGGCGCCGGTCGTGCAGTTCCCCGCGCCCCTGAAAGCCTCGGGGCGCCCGGCGTTTTGGAGTGCGCGCCCCCTTTCACCCCCGCGAAAGAACATGGTGGGTACAAGTATTTTGCTCAGCTGTAACGCGGAAGGGGGACTGCGCGCGAGGCCGGTTGGTGTTTACGTGGTGTTGGAGCGTTCGGGAGTGTTGTCTCGGAGGTGTACGCCATGCAGGACGCCGCGCTGCGGCTGAAGAGCCTTGTCGAACAGTTGGTGGGGGCCCCGCTCCCGATCCGCATCCGCGCCTGGGACGGCTCGGAAGCGGGCCCTCCCGGCGCCCCCGCCGTTGTCGTCCGCAACCGGCGCGCCCTGCGCCGGCTGCTGTGGAAACCGGGTGAGGTGGGGCTCGCCCGGGCCTGGGTCGCCGGGGACCTGGGGGTGGAGGGCGACCTCTACACCGCGCTCGACCTGCTGTCGGGGCTCGTCTGGGACCGGGGCGAGGACGCGCGGGGCCTCGCGGAGGCCCTGCGTGATCCGGAGGTACGGGCCGCCGTGCGTGGACTGGTGAAGATGGGCGGCCTTCCGTTGCCGCCCAGCCCGCCCCCGGAAGAGATGCGCAGGCGCCGCCGCCACCTCCACACCAAGCGCAGCGACCAGCGCGCCATCAGCCACCACTACGACGTGGGCAACGACTTCTACGAGATCGTCCTCGGGCCCTCGATGGTCTACTCGTGCGCCTACTGGGAGGACGGCGGAACCCTCGAGGACGCCCAGCGCGACAAGCTGGAACTCATCGCGCAGAAGCTCGATCTGAGCCCGGGGCAGCGGCTCCTCGACGTCGGCTGCGGCTGGGGCTCGATGGCGATCCACGCCGCCCGTGAGCACGGCGTGAGCGTCGTCGGGGTCACGCTCTCGCACGAGCAGGCCGCGTACGCCCGTAAGCGGGTCGCGGACGAGGGGCTGACCGACCGGGTGGAGATCCGGGTGCAGGACTACCGGGACGTCGCCGACGGGCCGTACGACGCGATCTCCTCCATCGGCATGGCCGAACACGTGGGCGCCGAGCGCTACCTGGAGTACGCCGAGGTGCTGTACCGCCTCCTCAAGCCGGGCGGGCGGTTGCTCAACCACCAGATCGCACGGCCGCCCCGGCGGGACGAATCGGCGTACGACGTCGACGAGTTCATCGACGCCTACGTCTTCCCGGACGGCGAGCTCGCACCCATCGGCACGACCGTCACCCAGCTGGAACGCGCCGGGTTCGAGGTCCGCGACGTCGAGTCGATCCGCGAGCACTACGCCCTCACGCTCCGCCGCTGGGTCACCAACCTGGAGGCGCAGTGGGCGCGGGCCGTGGCGCTCACGGGTCCGGGCCGCGCCCGTGTCTGGCGTCTGTACATGGCGGCTTCCGCGGTCGCCTTCGAGCGCAATCGCATCGGCGTCAACCAGGTACTGGCGATCAGGACCCCCGAGCCCTCCGGCGCCGCCGGAATGCCCCTGCGGGCCAGGACCTGGAACCCGGCCCACTGACACTGGTCCGCCGACGACCGGGGCCCCGTTCCGATCCGGAACGGGGCCCCGACGCTCGTGACCGGTTCTCCGCTACTCCGACTTGATCGCCGACAGCATGTTCAGGCGGGACGCCCGGCGGGCCGGCCACAGCGCGGCCAGCACGCCGACCGTGCCCGCGAGGAGCAGGAAGAGAGCCATCCGGCCCCAGGGCAGGACCAGTTCGTACGTCGACATCTTGCTGCCGACGAGCTCGCCGGCCGCCCAGCCGAAGAACACGCCCAGGCCGATGCCGAGCACGCCGCCGAAGAGCGAGATGACCAGGGACTCCAGGCGGACCATCCGCTTGATGCCCTTGCGGTCGAGGCCGATCGCGCGGAGCATCCCGATCTCCTGGGAGCGCTCGAAGACCGACATGGCCAGGGTGTTGATGACACCGAGGACGGCGACGATGACCGCCATGGCGAGCAGGCCGTACAGCATGTTCAGGATCAGGGTGAACATCGTCGCGATGCCGTTGGAGATGTCCTTCTTGTCCTGGACCTGGACGGCCGGGTTGTCGCCGAGGGCCTTCTCCAGCTTGCTCTTGGTCGCGTCGGACGTGCCGTCGGCCGTCTTCACCATGACCTGCATGTCGGCGACGTCCGTCAGGTGCGGGGAGAGCGTCGCGTTGTCGACCATGATGCCGTTGATCATCATGTTGCCCTGGTAGATCCCGACGACGGTCAGGCGCTGCTTCTTGCCGTCCTCGTAGGAGACCGAGAGGTCCGAACCGGCCTTCCATCCGTGCGACTTGGCGGTGTCGTCGTCCACGACGACCTGCGTGCCGCCGACCTTGAAGGCGCCCTCGTCGAACGTGAGGTCGGTGAGCTTGGCGATGGACTCGCCGTTGACGCCCGCCAGCACCTCGGACTTGCCGTCGATGCGCGAGGGGGAGGTGCGCAGCGGGCTGGTGTCGGTGACACCGTCGAGGGTGGAAAGGGTCTTCGCCACGTCGGGGGAGAGCGAGTTGCGGTTCGCCATGGACACGATGTAGTCCGCCTTGATCGCGGAGCTGGCCATCTTGTCGATCGACTTCTGCAGGCTGCCCGCCATCACCGTCATACCGGTGATCAGGGTGAGCCCGATCATCAGGGCGGAGGCGGTGGCGGCCGTACGGCGCGGGTTGCGCACCGAGTTCTGGCGGGCCAGCTTGCCGGAGACCCCGAAGACACGGAGCACCGGGGCCGCGGCCGCGATCAGAGGGCGGGAGAGCAGCGGGGTCAGCACGAAGACGCCGATGATGAGGAGGACCGCGCCGAGACCCATCGGGGCCTGGCCGTCCGAGCCGCTCATGGTCGTCGCGTACAGGACGACGGCGACGCCGGCCGCGGCGAACAGGGCGCCGAGCGTGTTCCGTACGACCAGGGACTTTGTCGTCGCCTGCGCGTGCACGCTGCTCATCGCGGCGACCGGCGGGATCTTCGCGGCGCGACGGCCGGGCAGCCAGGCGGCCAGCATGGTGATGAGGATGCCGACGAGCAGGGCCGTGGCGATCGTGCCGGGCGAGATCACCAGCGGGCCGTCGGGGACGGTGGCGCCGAGCGAGCCCATCAGCGAGCGCATGCCCGCGCCGATGCCGATGCCCGCGAGCAGACCCGCCACCGCGGCGACCGCGCCGACGACGAAGGCCTCGACGAGCACGGAGCGGGTGACCTGGCGGCGGGAGGCGCCGACGGCGCGCAGCAGGGCGAGTTCCTTGGTGCGCTGGGCGACCAGCATGGTGAAGGTGTTGGCGATGATGAACGTACCGACGAACAGTGCGATGCCCGCGAAGACCAGCAGGCCCGTCTTCATGCCGCTCATCGCGGAGGCGATCGCGCTCGCCTGGTCGTCGGCGAGCTGCTTGCCGGTGGTGGTGGAGGCGACGCCCTTCGGGACGACCTGGTCGAGGGCGGCGCGCAGGGCGGTCTGGCTGGTGCCGGACGCGGCCTTCACGTCGATCTCGTCGTACTCGCCGACGCGGTGGAAGAGCTGCTGCGCGGTCGCCGTGTCGAAGAGGGCGAGGCTGCCGCCGGCCGCGACATTGCCGTCGTCGGTGGTGAAGACGCCGGCGACGGTGGGAGCGAGGACGGGGCCGTCGACGGACAGCCGTACGGTGTCGCCGACCTTGTAGCCCGCGCGCCTCGCGGTCTCCGAGTCGATCGCGACCTCGTTCTTGCCCTGGGGCGCGTGGCCGCTGGTCAGCGGGTAGCGGGCGTCCTTGGTGCCCCAGTAGTTGCCGCCCTGCGACTGGAAGCCGCTGCCGACGAGTTTGCCGTCCTTGTCCGCTATCGCGGTGAAGCCGGTCACCACGCCCATGGTGGTGCCGGCGCCGGGGGCCTTGGAGGCCTTCTCCAGCAGTGCCTGCGTGAGCTTCTGCTCCTTGCCGACCTTGTCGCCCTTGTCGTCCTGGGTCTTGGGCTGGATGGCGACGTCCACCTGGCCGAAGCCCTTGGCGGAGCTCTTCTGGTAGGCGTCGGAGATGGTGTTGGTGAAGACCAGGGTGCCCGATACGAACGCCACGCCGAGCATTACGGCGAGCACGGTCATCAGGAGCCTGGCCTTGTGCGCGAGCACGTTGCGCAAGGCGGTTCGGAACATGGGGTTTCTCAGTCCAGGAGGGTGAGGCGGTCGGCAGGCGGAGGGTGTGGCCTTGTGCGCGGGCCGGTGAGGGCTGCTCGCGCGGTTCCCCGCGCCCCTGAGGGGGCGCTGCGCGCATCTTCAGCCCGTCCGGCGCTCGCGGACGAGGCCGTTCAGGCCGATGCGGGGGTCCGGAGGGCGGACGCCCTCGGTCAGCTGGTGCGGCCCTTGGCGTCGAACTGCTTCATGCGGTCCAGGACGGAGTCCGCCGTCGGTCCGTACACCTCGTCCACGATCCGTCCGTCCGCGAGGAAGACCACCCGGTCCGCGTACGCAGCCGCCACCGGGTCGTGGGTCACCATCACCACGGTCTGCCCCAACTCCCGTACCGAGTTGCGCAGGAAGCCCAGCACCTCCGCACCAGAGCGCGAGTCGAGGTTTCCGGTCGGCTCGTCGCCGAAGATGATGTCGGGCCGGGAGGCGAGCGCGCGGGCGACGGCGACGCGCTGCTGCTGGCCGCCGGAGAGCTGGGAGGGCCGGTGGCTGAGGCGGTCGGAGAGACCGATCATCGTGATGACCTTGTCCAGCCACTCGCGGTCGGGCTTGCGGCCCGCGATGTCCATCGGGAGGGTGATGTTCTCCAGGGCCGTCAGCGTCGGCAGCAGGTTGAACGCCTGGAAGATGAAGCCGATCTTGTCCCGGCGGAGCTTGGTGAGCTGCTTGTCCTTGAGGGAGCCGAGCTCGGTCTCGCCGATGCGCACGGAGCCGGAGGAGAAGGTGTCGAGGCCCGCCACGCAGTGCATCAGCGTGGACTTGCCGGACCCCGAGGGGCCCATGATCGCGGTGAACTCGGCCTGCCGGAAGTCGACGGAGACCCGGTCGAGGGCGACCACCTGGGTCTCGCCCTGTCCGTAGACCTTCGACAGTTCCGTGGCGCGGGCGGCCACGGTGGTGGCCCGGTCGGCGAGGGGCGTGGTGGTCACGGGAGGGTGCTCCTGTCGGGACGACGGTGTTTCTGGGGACGTGTCCCATCCTCGCGGCCGTTCGGCGCCTTGGAGTCAGCCGCTGTTCTGGTTCCGGGGGCAGCCTCGGGTCGGACCGCGGGCGGTCTTGTCATACCTGGGGATGAGGGCGCGCCCTGAGTGCTCCCTGAGTGCTTCCCGAGCGCCGTACGGGTACGACTCCTGTGGGTGCGTCCGTTCGGACGGTGAAATTCCGTCATTCCGTATACGCGGGTCTGTGCCGCCCGAAAGGCTATTGGCAAGTGCGGATGGCCCGTACCGGGGGCTGATGCACCCTCAGACGTCAATAAAATAAGACAACATCGGTTCGCTCGTCCGCTGTTCGAGGGATGCGCCCCGATAGGCTCGGAACCTCAATGCGGAGCCCATGGCCTGCCCGGATGGTGGAATGCAGACACGGCGAGCTTAAACCTCGCTGCCCCTCGCGGGCGTACCGGTTCAAGTCCGGTTCCGGGCACCTCCGACCCTTCTGTCCTTTTGCGTCCCTCGGGGGCGTCTTCGGCGACTTCATCGTGAACCGTTGACAGCAAGCGCGTGCCGTCGCAGACTCGCGTCAGAAAATGGTGAAGTAATTTTCACCAGACGAACAAGCCCGTCGGGCGAGCAAGCCGGACTGCGGGCTGAGCGGAACGCGAAGGGGCGTGCCGGATGCGAACCACCGTCGGAATCATCGGAGCCGGGCCGGCCGGCCTGCTGCTGGCGCGGCTGCTGCACAACGCGGGGATCGACTCCGTCGTGCTGGAGAGCCGCGACCGGGCCTACGTCGAGCAGCGCCAGCGCGCCGGGATCCTGGAGCAGGGGACGGTGGACGTGCTGCGGGCCGCCGGGGCCGGCGGCCGGATGGACCGGGAGGGGCTGCGGCACGACGGGATCGAGCTGCGGTTCGCGCGGGAGCGGCACCGGGTCGACTTCCCCGCCCTGACCGGCGGCAGCTCCGTCATGGTGTACGCCCAGACGGAGGTCTGCAAGGACCTCATCGCGCTCCAGCTCGAGGAGGGCGGCCCGCTGCTCTTCGAGGCCGAGGCGCTGGCGGTGGAGGGGGCGGAGAGCCAGCGGCCGCGGGTCCGCTTCCGGCACGAGGGGCGCGAGGACGTACTGGAGTGCGACTACGTCGTCGGCTGCGACGGGTTCTGGGGGGTGGCCAGGCGGGCGATACCCGCCGAGCACTCCCGCGTGTTCGAGCGGACGTACCCCTTCAGCTGGCTCGGGATCCTCGCCGACGTGCCGCCCTCCCACGACGAACTGGTCTACGCCCGCCACGACCGCGGCTTCGCCCTGCTCAGCATGCGCTCGCCCGCCGTCTCCCGGCTCTACCTCCAGGTGCCCGAGGGCACGGACGCCGGTTCGTGGGCGGACGAGGAGATCTGGGACGAGCTGGAGCGGCGCTTCGAGACCGCCGACGGGTGGAGTCTGGAGCGCGGGGCCATCACCTCCAAGTCCGTCACCCCGATGCGCAGTCACGTCCACGAGCCCATGCGGCACGGGCGGCTCTTCCTCGCCGGGGACGCCGCCCACATCGTTCCGCCGACCGGCGCCAAGGGACTCAACCTCGCCGTCGGCGACGTGGTGACGTTCGCCCGCGCGTTGGTCCACCTGGAGGAGACCGGATCGGCGGAACGTCTCGACGCGTACTCCGAGACCTGTCTGCGCCGCGTCTGGCAGGCCGAGCGGTTCTCGTACGACATGACCACCCTGCTGCACCGCGCCCCGGACGCCACCCCCTTCGAGGACCGCGTCCAGCTGGCCCGGCTGCGCCGGATCGCCACTTCACGGGCGGCCGAGACGGACCTGGCGGAGGGTTACACCGGGTTTCCCCTGGACTGATCGCCGCCAGAGCCCCGAGACCCCGCCCAGCAGGGCGTAGGGGGCCTGTCACGGCTTGGTACCAGTGCGCGCGGGCCGGGAGACACGCGCGTACCTTGGCAGCGTGAGGGAAAGATCCTCCCCAAGCAGTAGGGTCAATCCTTTGCCTACCC
This sequence comes from Streptomyces sp. NPDC107454, assembly GCF_055582885.1. Taxonomy (NCBI): domain Bacteria; kingdom Bacillati; phylum Actinomycetota; class Actinomycetes; order Kitasatosporales; family Streptomycetaceae; genus Streptomyces; species Streptomyces sp. NPDC107454. The sequence continues at coordinate 45,937 of NZ_JBVJPA010000026.1, forward strand.
ATTACCCTTGAGCCAAGGCCACGCACGGTGGCCATGGAGGAGTGAAATGAGGAGCAGCAACCCGGTCTTCTCGCGACGGGGGTTCAGCCGCGACAACGGCTACGCGGGCTTCAACGCGGCGCCGCAGGCCGGGGGACCCGCTGTCGGCACGCAGGCCAACCCGTACGCCCAGGGCAACCCGTACGCGCAGAACCCTTACGCCCAGCAGGACCTGCAGCACGGCGCACCGCCGCAGGCCCCGGTCTCCACCGGCCGGATGACGATGGACGACGTCGTCATGCGCTCGGCCATGACGCTCGGCACCGTCACCGTGGGCGCGATCCTCGCCTGGGCGCTGCTTCCGGTGTCCAGCACCAGCTACGGGCTCGCCATCGGCGCCGCGCTCGTCGCGTTCGTCCTCGCGATGGTGCAGTCCTTCAAGCGCACGGCCTCGCCCGCGCTGATCCTCGGTTACGCCGCCTTCGAGGGCGTCTTCCTCGGGGTCATCAGCGAGATGTACAACAGCCGGTGGAGCGGCGCGCCCTTCCAGGCCGTGCTCGGCACCATGGCGGTATCCGGAGCGACCCTCCTCGTCTACAAGGCGGGCTGGGTCCGGGTGACCGCGCGGTACGCGCGCATCGGTATGACCATCGCGATCGCCTTCGTGGTCGTCACGGCGGTCAACCTGCTGCTCGTCGTCTTCGGCGTGGCCAACGACGGCGGACTGCGCAGCATGGGCCCGCTGGGCGCGATCGTCGGCATCCTGGCGATCCTGATCGGCGCGTTCTTCCTGACCCTCGACTTCAAGCAGATCGAGGACGGCATCGCGTACGGCGCGCCGAAGGAGGAGGCCTGGCTGGCCGCGTTCGGCCTGACCATGACCCTCGTGTGGATCTACGTCGAGATGCTGCGTCTGGTCGCCATCTTCAGCGGCGACGACTAGCCGACCCCGCCGGCCGAACGGGCCGGTGACCGACCTGAAGGGCCCGCGAACCGACGGTTCGCGGGCCCTTTGCCATGGGGATGCCTGGTCCTGGTGGTGGTGCGCGCTCAGAGCAGTTTGCGCGCGGCCCTCCTCAAGTCGTACTCATGAATGATCGCCTTGGCGTGGCCGTACGCGAGATTGTGCTCGGCGCGGAGCCAGCTGACCTTCTCCTCGAAGCGGAAGAGAGCGGGGCCTTCGTCGACGGTGCGCAGCCAGTCGGACACTTCACGACCGGTGCAATGGGGAATGCGGGCGAGCAGATTGCGGTGGGTCTCCTGGGAGAACACTTGGGACATCGGCGCCTCCGGACGCAATGGGGTGTAAGCCGGTCCTTCACGCCACGGTGCCTGAGGGTTCGGTTGTTGGCAACAGTCCCGTCGCGGCGCGTAGTCTCGCGGCGTGCTTGATACGACGCCGCTGACCCGAGCCGTGGACCACTTCGCCGACCGGTTGCGGGCCGCACCGCAGAGCCGGCTGCAACGGGGGGCCGCCGCGGAGGCGCTGGGGCTGGCCAGGGAGTTGGCACGGTGGGCGCAGCGTGTGGAGGACCCCGCGGCTGAGCCCTTGGAGATGCCGGACGCGGGGATGTTCGCCGTCGCCGATCAAATCACCGTCGCCGCGCATGATGTGGCGGTCGTCCTGAAAGACGAGCGGGAGCTCGCGGAGGCGTTGATGTTGGTGGAGGAGGCGCAGAAGAGGGCCGGGGTGTGACGCCGGTTCAGGGACCTGCGGGGGCCTACAGGGGCCTTCAGGGACCCGCGGGGGCCTACAGGGACGCTATGACCCTGTCCGCCAGGATGTAGATGCTCTCCTCGCCGCAGGCGAAGGTCAGGGCGTAGGCGCCGGAGACGCCGGAGCCGCCGAGGAGGACCGGGGATTCACCGGCGCGCAGGGCCGCGGCCAGCCGTTCGGCGGTTTCGCGGTGGCCGGGGGTCATGCACAGGGTCGTACCGTCGGCGAAGACGTAGACGTCGAGGGTGCCGAGCGGGCCGGGGCGGACGTCCGCCAGCTCCGTGCCGGACTCGGCGAGCTCCTCCAGGCAGGACACCGTGCGCTCGTGGTCGTTCACGACGGGTGACTGGACCGGGACGAAGTCCGGGTGCGAGGGGTGACGGCGGCGGGCCGCGGCCAGTTCGGGCGAGTCACCGGCGAACTCGTCGGCGTCGAGGCCCGCCTCGGTGACCGGCTCCAGGGACTCCAGGCTCAAGAAGTCCGACTCGCGGGGCATGAACAGTTCGCTGTCGGGCAGACCGAGCAGCGAGGGCGCGTCCGAGACGTCACGTGCCTCCTGGGCCGCCCAGAACGCCCGTGCCTCGGCGAGCTCACGCTCCCGCTCCTCGGCGAGCGCGTCGGCGACGGCAGCGCGTATCTCGTCCGTGTCCGCGGCCGAGCGCGCCGCCGGTACGAGGCCGTGCGGGACGGTCGTGGCGCGGGTCTCGGCCAGCTCCTTGTGCAGGGCCGCGACCTGCCGGCGCAGGCCCTGAAGGGTGCGCAGAACGGCGACGCCCACAGCCGCGGTCGCGGCGGTGGTGAGCAGCAAAGCAATTGGCATGGCGCTCACTGACGTACTCCCGGTTCAAAGTCGACCCCCCGACTTCCTACATCAGCTTGAAGGGCGGACCATCCCGCTGTCAGTGCGTAACGTCACGAATAGGACAGGACTTTGGCCCTCGGGTTTAGCTGAGTAGCGGCTCTGACCTGCGTAAATCGCTCTCCAGGGGGAGATAGGTCACATCTTGGGGGGGATTGGATCACAAATCGGCCCAGAGTCCCGGTGGTTACTGGGCTCTGGGCCGATTCGGTCACGCTGGGCTCAGTGGTGATCACCCGTACGGAACTAGCTGAGGCGCTCGATGACCATCGCCATGCCCTGGCCGCCGCCCACGCACATCGTCTCCAGGCCGAACTGCTTGTCGTGGAACTGGAGGGAGTTGATGAGGGTGCCGGTGATGCGGGCGCCGGTCATGCCGAAGGGGTGGCCGACGGCGATCGCGCCGCCGTTCACGTTCAGCTTGTCCAGCGGGATGTTCAGGTCGCGGTAGGAGGGGATCACCTGGGCGGCGAAGGCCTCGTTGATCTCGAAGAGGTCGATGTCGTCGACGGTCAGGCCGGCGCGCTGGAGGGCCTGCTTGCTGGCCTCCACCGGGCCGAGGCCCATGATCTCGGGGGAGAGGCCGGTGACGCCGGTCGACACGATGCGGGCGAGCGGGGTGAGGCCGAGCTCGCGGGCCTTCGTGTCGGACATGATCACGAGGGCGGCGGCGCCGTCGTTGAGGGGGCAGCAGTTGCCGGCCGTGACCATGCCGTCGGGGCGGAAGACGGGCTTGAGGCCCTGGACGCCCTCCAGCGTCACGCCCGCCCGCGGGCCGTCGTCCTTGCTGACGACCGTGCCGTCGGGGGTGGTGACCGGGGTGATCTCGCGCTCCCAGAAGCCGTTCTTGATGGCTTCCTCAGCGAGGTTCTGGGAGCGGACGCCGAACTCGTCCATGTCCTGGCGGGTGACGCCCTTGATGCGGGCGAGGTTCTCGGCGGTCTGGCCCATCGCGATGTAGGCGTCCGGGACGAGGCCGTCCTCGCGCGGGTCGTGCCAGGTCGAGCCCTCGGACTGGGCCACGGCCTCGGTGCGGGCCTCGGCCTCCGCGAAGAAGGGGTTGCGCGTGTCGGGGAGGGAGTCGGAGTTGCCCTTGGTGAAGCGGGAGACCAGCTCGACGCCGGCCGAGATGAAGACGTCGCCCTCGCCGGCCTTGATGGCGTGCAGGGCCATGCGGCTCGTCTGGAGGGACGAGGAACAGTAACGGGTGATGGTGCAGCCCGGGAGGTGGTCCATGCCCATCTGCACGGCGACGATGCGGCCGAGGTTGTTGCCCTGCTCGCCGCCGGGGAGGCCGCAGCCGAGCATCAGGTCGTCGATGTCCTTGGGGTCCAGCTCGGGGACCTTGGCGAGGGCGGCCTGAATGATCGTGGCGGTGAGGTCGTCCGGGCGGAGGTCCTTGAGGGAGCCCTTGAAAGCGCGGCCGATGGGGGAACGGGCGGTCGAGACGATCACGGCTTCGGGCATCACGGCTCCATGGGCGCTATGGGGTGGACGGGCAGGGCTGCTTGGGAAGTTACCCGCCCGTACCGCCCGGGTCACCGCTCCGACGGTGTGACTAGGACCGCATTTCTAAGCGCTTGCTTTCCAGGCCCACCGGAATCCGGGGCGCAGCCCCGCCTGGGGGGCGCGAGGAACTGCGCGCCAAGCTCCCACCGACCGGCAGCCGAAGAAGGCCGGGCCGCCGGGGAATCGGGGCGCAGCCCCGCCTTGAGGGGCGCGGGGAACTGCGCGACCGGCCCCCACCGGCCCCCACCGGCCGACAGCCGGAGAACGTCGGGCGGGCGGAGGATTCGGGCGCAGCCCGCCGCAGGGGCGCGGGGAACTGCGCGACCAGCCCCCACACACCCGCAGCCGGAGAACACACCCCTCACGTACCCGCAGCCGGAGCCCCCCGCACCCGCAGCCAGAAAACACACCCTCGCCACCCGCCGTCTCACGCGGACGGCGTCGGCGCGGGCGCCGGATCCGTGGCGGGAACGCGCCGGCGCCGGCGGCGCTTGAGGAGGGCCCACGGGCCCCGCGGCCCCGTGGGCATGGCGGCCGTGACCTCCGTGCCCGGCTCGGACGCCGCCTCCGCCGCGGCGCGCGCGACCGGCAGGAAGCCCTCGCGACGGGAGACGTCCGGGCGTTCCTCCTCGGCCGGCCAGAGGCCCAGCGCCGCGCAGACGGTGGGAAGGACGGCCATCGCGGCCGTCGCGTACCCCTCCGCCGAGGGGTGGTAGTTGTCAGGGCCGAACAGCTCACGCGGATTCGCCTCGAACTCGGGTCCCAGCAGGTCGCCCAGCGAGACGGTACGGCCGCCCTGCTCGACCGTGCCGATGGTCTGCGCGGCGGCGAGCTGGCGCGAGGCGCGCCGGGCCAGCCAGCGCAGCGGCTGCTGGACCTGCTCCACCGTGCCCAGATCGGGGCAGGTCCCGACGACCACCTCCGCCCCCGCCGTACGCAGCCGTCGCACCGCGGCCGACAGATGGCGGACCGACCGCGTCGGCGGCATCCGATGGGTGACATCGTTGGCACCGATCATGATCACGCAGACGTCCGGCACCCGCGAGGTGTCCGCGAGGGCGACCGCGACCTGCCGGTCGAGGTCGTCGGACTGGGCGCCGGGCAGCGCGACGTTCCACATCTCCACGGGGCGTTCGGCGACCGCCGCGAGCCCGGACGCCAGCAGCGCGCCGGGCGTCTGGCGGGCCCGGTGCACGCCCTGCCCGGCCGCCGTCGAGTCACCCAGCATGGTCAACCGCAGCGGCGGCCCGTCCTGCACGGCGTACGCGTACCCGTAGAGACCGTCCGCGCGGGGCGCGTGCGCGTGCCCGTTGCCCACATGGCGCTTCGCCAGCTGCACCTCCGCCAGCACCAGCCCGACCGCCGCCGCACCCACCAGCCCGATCCCGCCGCCGCCGTACGCCGCGCCCGCCGCGATCCGCCGTGCCACCCTCGCCCTCGACAAGCTCGACATACGTCGCCGCCACCTCCTCGTAGCCGTACAAACACTGCTTGCCCCGTGGAGCAGGTCGGCCAATCTCAACGGCGAGTGAACCGTCACCCAGGGCCTTAGGCTGACGGGACCATTCCTGTTGAAACGCAGCTCCGGAGACAACGGTGCAATTCCACGACTCGATGATCAGCCTCGTCGGCAACACCCCGCTGGTGAGGCTCAACAACGTGACCGCAGGCATCCAGGCGACCGTCCTGGCGAAGGTTGAGTACTTCAACCCCGGCGGGTCCGTGAAGGACCGCATCGCCCTGCGCATGATCGAGGCCGCGGAGGAGAGCGGCGCCCTCAAGCCCGGCGGCACGATCGTCGAGCCCACCAGCGGAAACACCGGGGTCGGGCTGGCCATCGTGGCCCAGCAGAAGGGCTACAAGTGCATCTTCGTCTGCCCCGACAAGGTGAGCACGGACAAGATCAACGTGCTGCGGGCGTACGGCGCCGAGGTCGTCGTCTGCCCCACGGCCGTCGACCCGGAGCACCCGGACTCGTACTACAACGTCTCCGACCGGCTGGTCCGTGAGACGCCCGGCGCCTGGAAGCCCGACCAGTACTCCAACCCGAACAACCCCCTCTCGCACTATCACTCCACCGGCCCCGAGCTGTGGGAGCAGACGGAGGGGAGGATCACCCATTTCGTGGCGGGCGTCGGCACCGGCGGCACGATCTCCGGGACCGGTCGCTATCTGAAGGACGCGAGCGACGGCAGGGTCAAGGTCGTCGGCGCCGACCCGGAGGGGTCCGTGTACTCGGGCGGGTCCGGGCGGCCGTACCTCGTCGAGGGCGTCGGTGAGGACTTCTGGCCGACGGCGTACGACCGTACGGTCGCGGACGAGATCGTGGCCGTGTCCGACAAGGACTCCTTCCAGATGACGCGGCGGCTCGCGAAGGAGGAGGGGCTGCTCGTCGGCGGCTCCTGCGGGATGGCCGTGGTCGCCGCGCTGCGGGTGGCCGAGCGGCTCGGACCCGACGACGTCGTGGTCGTGCTCCTCCCCGACAGCGGGCGCGGTTACCTCAGCAAGATCTTCAACGACGAGTGGATGGCCGACTACGGGTTCCTGGAGGACTCCGGCCCGAGCGCGCGCGTCGCGGACGTGCTCAACGACAAGGTGTCCGGCTCCATCCCCTCCCTCGTCCACATGCACCCGGACGAGACGGTCGGCGAGGCCATCGAGGTGCTGCGCGAGTACGGCGTCTCCCAGATGCCGATCGTCAAGCCGGGCGCCGGTCACCCGGACGTGATGGCCGCCGAGGTCGTCGGGTCCGTCGTCGAACGGGAGCTGCTCGACGCCCTGTTCACCCAGCGCGCCTCGCTGCAGGACCCGCTGGAGAAGCACATGTCGGCGCCGCTGCCGCAGGTCGGCTCCGGCGAACCGGTCGGCGACCTGATGTCGGTGCTCGGCAGCGCCGACGCGGCGATCGTCCTCGTCGAGGGCAAGCCCACCGGTGTCGTCAGCCGCCAGGACCTGCTGTCCTTCCTCGCCAAGGGCGGCGCCAAGCAGTAGGCGCCGACGGGCGGCCCCCGGGCAAGAAGGCGCCGGTCAGGGCGATTTCCGCAGGTGGCAGGAGGATATTTCCCGAAGTTCCCCTCCTGAGCGGGATCTTCCTGTCTTTCGGCAGGGAACTTCGCGGAAGTGGTACGAGCGCGTCACGTCCGCGCAGCACCCGCTTAACACGGGTCCGGCACATTAGTGGGTGTCGGCAGGGCGGGAGCGGCTCCCCGCCCCGGCCGACGCCAAAACGGCGCCAAGGACCTCCGGAGCGGCTCCCGGACCTCCATGGACGCCACGGACGCGCAAGCCCGGCCCTGACCCGGCCCGCGTCCCTCGCGGGGACCGCCGTCGTCCCGCCCCCCGGTAACGGGGGTGCGGCGGTCCCCGCGCAATACGTGAGAAGGGCCCGGCACCAGTCAGGTGCCGGGCCCTTCCCGTGTGTACGTCGCGATCTACCGACGCTCCTCGCTCGCCCAGGGCCTGTCGTTTGGATCAGGCCTGGGCCGCGGGGTCTGATCAAGCCCCGTCGCCCGAAACGACCTGATCCCAGCGACAGGCCCTAGTCCTCCCAGTCGGAGTCCTTGCTCCTGCGGCGGCCGAAGAAGCTCGGGGTGACGCGCGCGGCCTGGACCACGTTGACGCCCACGATGCCGGCCCAGGCGACCAGCAGGCCGGGCAGATGCGCCACGCCGCCGCCGATCGCGGACAGCGGGACCGCCAGGACCAGCGACACGATCCCGAAACCGAAGCGCTCCCCCCACGAGTCGGTCGTCCCCTGCGGGGAGCGCGCACCGCGGGCCACCACCATCTGCTGCTCGGCCAGCTGCCGCCGTACCCGGCGGTCCACCACGCCGTCGACACGCTGTTCGACCTTCTCCAGGAACGATTCGACGAGCGCGGACTCGTACTCCTCGCCCAACTCCCTGCGCGCGTGCAGGGTGGCGTCGAGTTCCTTCTTCAGTTCGGCGTCGCCGCCCGCTTCCCTACCGGTCATGCTGTCCACGTTAGAGAGCGACGGCCCCCGAGGCACTGGGGTTAGCCCCCCTGTTGGCGCTGGGTCGCACCCCCCCGGGGGGAGCTCTAGGGGAGGAGGGTGACCAGGCTGGAGTCGAGGTCGAACCGCGCGGCGGCCACATGCGCCGCGGTGAAGGCCGGGTCCGCCCGGATCGCGTCCCGGACCCAGGCCGCGTGCGCCCGTACGGTGTGGTCGGCCCAGTCCCCGGGCACCGCCCGGGTGCGGAGCGCCGCGGGCGTGATCTCGTCCACCAGAAGCGCGAGATGGCCGGGCACGGGTGCCCCCGTACGGAGGTGTTCGAGCGTCGCCGCGACGGCCCCGCAGCGCTCGTGCCCCAGCACCAGCACGAGGGGAACGCCCAGCTCCGCCACCCCGTACTGGACGGATGCGAGGACCGCCTCGTCGAGCACCTGCCCGGCGGTCCTTATGCAGAGCAGGTCCCCGATCCCCTGGTCGAAGACCAGCTCGGGCGGGACACGGGAGTCGATGCAGCCGATGACGACCGCGAACGGGTGCTGCCCGGCGGCGAGGACATGCCGCCGGGCGCGCTCCTCGTGCGGATGACGGGGCTGCCCGGCGGCGTACCGCCGGTTGCCCGCGAGAAGTTCGTCGAGCGCCGCGCGGGCGGTCGCCGGCCGGGATCGGGGCGCGGCGACGGCTGGAACCGACGCGGTGGCGGAGAGTAGGGAGGCGGTGGTCGCCGCCAGAAAGGCCCTGCGGTTCGAGGGCATGACGCTCCCTCAGGAGTTGTGCCTGTAGCGCTCAATCACCGTACGCACGTAAGCATTCACCCTGAGTGTCGATTTAATGATCCTTGGTTGAACCGTCGTCGGATCATCGCTGCCGGGATACCGCCCCTTGATCAGGCGGCGGAGCTGTCCGCGGGAAGGCCCACGGGAAGGTCCAGGGGAAGGTCCAGGGGTCGCAGCTCGTCCGCGTACGAGACGGAGATCCGGCGCATCAGGCCGTCCTCGGTGATGTCGTACTGGCCCAGGCGCCACAGCGGCGGCGAGTACGCGTGGATCGACACGGCGTCGTCGGTGGCGCCGGTCAGACGGTGGATGTGTTCGGGGCCGAAGCAGAAGGACTCACCCTCGCCGACGGTGACGGACAGATGACTGCCGCCGATGCGCGGGTTGGACTCGGTCAGCGCGCCCTGCACGACGCCGACCGCGCCGGAGGAGATGTCGTGGTCGTGCCAGCCGGTGTCGTTGCGCCGGGTCCAGCACAGCAGCCAGACATCGACGTACTCGTCGCGGTACAGCGACGCGTAGTGCCGCTCCTCGTCGGAGAACGCGACCTGTTCGCGCCAGAGTTCGGGGCGGGTGGCGAGGTCGTCGACGAGGGCCTGGAGCTCGCGCTTGTCGAGCGTGCGGTCCGGCAGGGCCTCGTACGTCATGGGGTGGCTCCCTTCAGGAGGCGGGCGGGGTTGACGGTGCGCAGGGCGTGGACGGCGGCGGCCGCGCCGAGGTCGGGGACGGTGGGCGAGGCGTAGGGGCGGTCGCTGCCGCTGACGACCACGTCGATGCCGACGGTCCGCACGAGCGCGTCCACGGCGCGCGTCCCGTACGACGAGGTCTCGTAGAAGGCGTCGAAGTCGACCTCGCCGCGCCCGCCGCCGCGCGCCGCGAACCGCTCGCCGTGCAGTGGGGCGAGTCCCGCGAGGGCGGCGAAGCAGACGCGCAGGCGGGGGTGGCGGGCGCGGCCGAAGGCGCGGAAGGCGAACCAGGACGCGTGCATCTGGTGGACGTACGGGACCAGCGCGGGCCACCAGGGCGGGGTGCCGGGGGTGGGCGGGGCCGTGCCAGGGTGGACGAACAGCGGCTTGTCGTGGCGGGTGAGGACGTCGAGGAGGGGTGCGCAGAAGTCCCAGCCGGCCGCGTCCAGCAGGGCGGTGGCGGGGAGTTGGAGGCCTGCGCAGCCCCGGCGGAGTTCGCGCTCGACCGCGTCCGGGGCCGTTTCCGGCTCCGACAGGCAGGGCGAGGCCCAGACGCCGAAGGGGGCCGGGAGCGCGAGGGCGCCGTCGTGGAAGGCGGCGAGCAGCGGGGCGGCCTCTGCGGGCGGCAGGTGTTCGATGCCGAGCGGGCTGGAGAGGGAGACCAGGGCCAGGTCCAGGCCGTCGGCGTGGGCGAGTGCGGTGCGGGCCGCGATGTCGTGGGCGGCCGGGTCGACCTCGTACGGCGGCTCGCCCGCCAGGTGCAGGGTCCAGCCGTCGAGGTACGGCGGTGCGGTGCGGGCGCGCAGTAGCTCGACGAAGGCGGGCGGCCAGATGTGCTGGTGGACGTCGGTGGGCACGCGGCGGTCCTCGCTGGGTGGACTGAGGTTAAGCGCTTCAGTGATGCGATTAACTTAAGCGGTTAACAAGGGGGCGTCAAGCGGGCGGGCGGGCCGGACGGGAGCGGGGTGCGGAAGGGGTGGGGGCGGGGTGCGGGTGGGGGTGGGGGGTCGGCCGGAGGATCGGCTGGAGATCGGCCAGGGGTCGGCCGGGCCTTGCGCTCACAATGTGGACGTGTCCCGGTAGGCTTCCCGGCATGGCCAGGCCCAATAAGCGCACCACCCTCCGGGAGGTGGCCGAGGCCACTGGTCTCTCCACCGCCGCCGTCTCCTACGCCCTGCGTGGCAAGCACGTCTCGAAGGAGACCGAGGAACGGGTGCGCAAGGCCGCCGCCGAGCTCGGCTACGAGGCCGATCCCATCGCCCGCGCCCTCGCCAGCGGGCGCACCAGCATGGTCGGTGTCCTCGCGGGCGACCTTCAGGACCTCTGGCAGCAGCAGCTGATGGCCGCCATCGGCCGGGAGCTGCTTGCCGGCGACCGCTACGCGCTGATCCTCGACGCGGGCGGTGACCCCGACCGTGAGCTGAAGCTCGCCAAGCAGCTGCGCGACCAGCGTGTCGACGCGTTGCTGGTGTCGCCGGTGAACCCCTCGGCCGAGGAGTGGGCGGCGATCGCCGACGCGTTGCCGGTGGTGGCCGTCGGGGACTCGCTCAGTACGGCCCGTACCGCCGGGCAGGTCATCTTCGACAACCGGGCCGGCATCGACTCCGTCCTGGAATATCTGTATGGGCTCGGCCACCGCCGGGTGACCGTGCTGACGCCGACCCGGCCGAGCACGCCCGACCGGCCCGCCGACGTGTACGTCCGCGAGGCCGCCGAGCGGCTCGGGCTGCGTGCCGAACTGGTTCCGTGTCCGCAGGAGTTGGGCGAGGCCACGGTTGTCGCCCGCCGTCTTCTGGACGGGCCCCGGCCCGCGACCGCCGTCTTCTGCTTCTCCGACTCGCTGGCGTACGGGGTGTACGCCGCCGCGGCCGAGGCGTCGCTGTCCGTCGGCCGGGACGTCTCGGTGGTCGGCTTCGACGACCACCCCGTGTCCCGGGTTCTCACCCCGCCGCTGACCACGGTGGACTGGGGGCTGCCGGAGATCGCCGCGGAGGCCGCACGCTTGACGGTCGCGGCGATCGAGGGGAAGCGGGTCCGTAAGAAGCGGATCCTTTGTGCGCCGAGGATGAGTGAGCGGGGCTCAGCGGTCCGGGTGTAGCCCACGGCTTCCTCGCCCCCGCCGCCCCTACCCGTCCCATCCCCAGGGGCTCCGCCCCTTCGACCCCACCGGGGGCTCCGCGCGCCGACCCTCGCGGGGCTGTCGCCCCTGCACTCCACCGGGGGCTCCGCGCGCCGTCCCTCGCGGGGCTGTCGCCCCTGCACCTCACCGGGGGCTCCGCGCGCCGACCCCCGCGGGGCTCCGCCCCCTGGACCCCCATGGGGCTCCGCCCCCTGACCCCCCGCATCGGCCTGAACGGCCTCGTCCTCCAACGTCGGACGGGCTGAAAGATGCGCGCCAGCGCCCTCAAGGGGCGCGGGGAACTGCGCGCCCAGCCCCCACCCGCCCGCAGCCGAACCAAACGGGCAGACGGGCGATGCGGGGCGCCGCCCCGAGGGAGGGGTTCAGGTCAGTTTCTGGGCTTTCAGCCAGGCGTTGGCGACCGCGTCCGGGTCCTTCTTCTCCTTGTCCACCAGGCGGTTGAGCTTGGTCAGCTCCTCGGAGGTGAGGACGTTGCCGAGGGTGGCCAGCGCCTTGCGGACCTTCGCGTCGGCCTTGCGGGAGGCGATGAGGGGGACGATGTGCTGGGAAGGGATCAGGTTGAGGGGGTCGGTGAGGACGACCCAGCCGTTCTCGATGACGTCCACGTCCGTGGTGAAGACGTTGGCGACGTCGATGTCGCCCTTCTTCAGGGCGCCCTTGACCAACGGGCCCGAGGAGTCGAGGGACTTGAACTCCTTGAACTCCACCCCGTAGCGGTCCTTGAGGCCCACGACACCGACGACCCGCTTCTTCATCTCGGCGGCGGCACCCAGGACCAGTCTGCCGTTGGCCTTGCGCAGGTCGGCGAGGGAGGTCAGACCGTACTTGGCCGCCGTCTCCTTGGTGACGGCGAAGCTGTCGCGGTCCTCGGCCGCCGCGTAGGGGAGGACCTCGAGGCCGCCGGGGAGCACCGTCGTCAGCGTGTTCTGCATCGCGCCGGCCTCGGTGTCCGTGGCCTTGTCGTCCAGGTACAGGAGCAGGCTGCCCTGGTATTCGGGGAGGAGGTCGATGTCGCCGCCCTCCAGCGCGGGCACGACGATCTCGCGTGAGCCGAGGTTGGGGCGGACCTTCGTCTTGATGCCCGCGGCGTCCAGCACACCCGCGTACAGGTAGCCGAGGATCTGGTTCTCGGTGAAGTTGGCGGTGCCGATGGTCACACCGCCGGCGCTGGATCCGGAGCCGCCGCCGCTGCCGCCGCCGGAACTGTCCAGGGAGGTGATGCCGCTGCTGCAGGCGGCCAGGGCGGGGACGGTGGCCGCGGCGAAGAGGCCGCCGAGCAGAGTCCTACGGTTCATGGTTCTTCGGCTCCTCAGTGGGCGGCGGTACGGCGGTGACGGAACAGGTAGCGCTGGAGTCCGGCCAGCGCGAGGTCGAGCACGACGGCGACGATCGCGACCAGCGCCGCCCCGCCGAGAACCTGGACGAGATCGCGCTGCGCCAGGCCGTCGAAGACGTACCGGCCGAGGCCGCCGAAGCTGACGTACGCGGCGATCGTGGCGGTGGACACCACCTGGATGAGGGAGAGGCGCAGGCCCGTCATGATCAGGGGGAGGGCCAGCGGGATCTCGACCTGGAACAGGACCTGGTGGCCGCGCATGCCCTGGCCCCGCGCCGCGTCCTTCACCTCCGGGTCGACGGCGCTCATGCCGGCGTAGGTGTTGGTGACGATGGCAGGTACCGCGAGGACGACGAGGGCCACGTACACCGACCACAGCGACAGTCCGCTGACGAGGAAGACCAGGACGACCAGGCCCACGGTCGGCAGCGCCCGGCCGAAGGAGGACAGGTTGATGGCGAGGAAGGCGCCCTTGCCGGTGTGCCCGATCAGCAGGCCGAGCGGGAGCGCGATCGCGGCCGCGATGAGGGTGGCGAAGAGCGAGTACTCCAGGTGCTCGGCGATCCGGTGCGCGATGCCGTCGGTGCCGGCCCACTGATCGCCGCTGACCAGCCACTTGGCGAGGTTCTTGAAGAGTTCGTACATGTCAGGCTCGCCGCCTCGTCCACGGAGTGAGTACGTACTGGATCGCGACCAGCAGCGCGTCCGCGACCAGCGCGAGCAGCAGGGTCAGGACCACGCCGACGATCACCGGCGTCGGGAAGTTGCGCTGGAAACCGTCCGTGAAGAGCTGGCCGAGTCCGCCGTCGCCGATGTAGGTGGCGACGGAGACCAGGGAGATCGACATGACCGTCGCGATCCGCACGCCCGCCATGATCACGGGGAGGGCGAGCGGGAGTTCGACGGTGAGCAGGGTCCGCAGCGGGCGGGTGCCCATCGCCTTGGCGGCTTCCTTGGTCTTCACGGGGACCGAGTCGAGGCCCTCGACCGTGTTCCGGAGCAGGACGACCAGGGTGTAGACCGTCAGGCCGATGACCGTGGTGGTGCGGGTCAGGCCGCTCACCGGGAGCAGGAGGACGAAGATCGCGATCGACGGGATCGTGAAGAGGACGTTCGAGAGGCCGAGGAGCACGCCGCGCAGGGCGCGCACCCGGTGGGCCACGACGGCCAGCGGGAGGGAGATCAGCAGGCCGAAGAAGACGGCCAGCAGCGCGGCCTGGAGGTGGGAGAGGGCGAGGGAGGTGAGGTCGTGGGTGTGGTCGCCTATCCAGGACCAGTCGACGGTCATATCGCCACGCTCGCGGTGTCGTGGGTGCCGTGCGCCTTGCTCGCGTGCTCGTGGATGTCGTCGCGGGAGGTGACGCCGGTGAGCACGCCGTCGGCGTCCACACGCGCCACCAGTCCGGTGGGCGAGGCGATGGACTCGTTGAGCGCCGCCAGCAGGGAGTCGGTGTCCCTGAGCGGTCGTACGGGGAGTTCGGCGCCGTCCGCCGTCGCCCGCCAGTGCCGCGGCTTGCGGGCCTCGTCGAGGACGAGGGTCCAGGCGCCGCCCTCGGGGGCCGGGCCCTGCGGTACGTCGGTGAGGTGCTGGAGCGAGAGGAGCTTGAGGCCCCGCTCGGCGCCGAGGAAGTCGGCGACGAAGTCGTCCGCGGGGCGGGCGAGCAGGTCGGCCGGGGTCGCGCACTGCACCAGATGGCCGCCGGTGCGGAAGATCGCGATCTGGTCGCCGAGCCGCACGGCCTCGTCGATGTCGTGGGTGACGAAGACGATGGTCTTGCTGAGCTCCTTCTGGAGGCGGAGCAGTTCGTCCTGGAGCTGGGTGCGGACGACCGGGTCGACCGCGCCGAAGGGCTCGTCCATGAGCAGGACGGGCGGGTCGGCGGCGAGCGCGCGGGCCACGCCGACGCGCTGCTGCTGGCCGCCGGAGAGCTGGTGCGGGTAGCGCTTGCCCGCGTCGGCGGCGAGGCCGACGGTCTCCAGGAGCTCGGCCGCCCGCGCCCTGGCCTTCTTGCGGCCCCAGCCCAGCAGCAGCGGCACGGTGGCGATGTTGTCGAGCACCGTGCGGTGCGGGAAGAGGCCGGCCTGCTGGATGACGTACCCGATGGAGCGGCGCAGTTCGGCCGCGTCCTGCTCGAGGACGTCCTTGCCGCCGACGCGGATGGTGCCGGAGGTCGGATCGACCATCCGGTTGATCATCCGGAGGGTGGTGGTCTTACCGCAACCGGAAGATCCGACGAGGACGGTCACGCCGCCTTCCGGCATCTCCAGAGAGAGGTCGTGGACTGCGGTGGTGCCGTTGGGGAAGCGCTTGTGGACCGTGTCGAACTGGATCATGAGGTGTCCCTTGCCCGGTCTGCATATCGTCATGCAGAGTTCTCTGTACCTGAATAGGTTGTCAACGGTCCGGTGTTAATCGCTGGTTACTTATGGCCACCAGGCAAGATCCAATGTCCGGATTGAGGGGAGTTTTTGCTCTATGTCGTCTCGGAATGCGGACACGTCGCGTGTGGTGGTGGCCGGTCTCACCGCCGGTCTCGTGGTGCTCGACGGGTGCAGCACCGGTGTCGCCGACATCGTGCGGCTCGCCGACGGGGCCGCGCGGCCCGTTCCCGGCACCGAGGCGATGAAGCGTGTCGAGCAGTCCTGGGACGCCGCCCGGCAGATCGCCGCCACCGGTCGCGTCTACGGCCGCTCCACCGGCGTCGGCGCCAACCGGAACGAGGACGTGCCGACCGAGGCCGCCGCCGAGCACGGGCTGCGGCTGCTGCGCAGCCATGCCGGTGCCATCGGCGAGGAGCTCCCCGCCCGCCAGGTCCGGGCCATGCTCGCCGTCCGCGCCAACCAGCTCCTGGCGGGCGGAGCGGGCCTGCGGCCCACCGTCGTCACGGCGCTGTGCGAGGCCCTGGAGACCGGCGCGTACCCGGTCGTGAACGAGTTCGGGTCGGTGGGTACGGGGGACATCGCGGCGCTGGCCCAGGTGGGGCTGGCGCTGGTGGGGGAGCATCCCTGGCGGGGGCCGGAGCAGGGCGCGCCGCCCCGGGTACAGGCTCCGTCGGTCCAGGCCCAGGGGCCGTCGCCGCTCGGTCTCGGGGAGAGGGTGACGTCCTTCGGGGAGGAGGTGTCGTCCGTCGGACAGGGCCGGCCTCCCGCACCCCAGCCCCTCGACAACAACGACGCCCTCGCCCTCATCAGCAGCAACGCCCTCACCCTCGGACAGTCCGCGCTCGCCCTGGACGAGCTGCGGAGGCTGATCGAGGCCACCCAGGTCGTCGCCGCGCTGTCCCTGCTGGCCGTCGACGGATCGCACGAGGCGTACGCGGCGCCCGTGCACGCCGCGCGACCGCACAAGGGCTCGGTCGAAGTCGCGCGCCGGATGCGGGAGTTGATCGGGGCGGCGGACCGGCCCACCCCGCCGCTCGGGCGGATCCAGGACCCGTACGGCTTCCGGTGCGTCCCGCAGATCCACGGGCCCGCGCAGGACGCCGCGGACGCCCTCGAAGAGGTCCTGGCCGTCGAGATCAACGCCGCCGCCGAGAACCCCCTCATCTCGCCCGAGGACATGGCCGCGTACCACCACGGCGGCTTCTACCAGGCCCAACTGGCCCTCGCCCTCGACCACTTCAGGCTCGCCGTCACACAGGTGGCGCGGCTGTCGACCTCCCGGCTCTCCACCCTCAACGAACCCGCCTACACCCGCCTGCGCCCCTTCCTCGCCGACCAGGAGCCCGCGTCCTCCGGCGTGATGATCCTGGAGTACGCCGCCGCGGCCGCCCTCGGCGACCTGCGCGCCTTCTCCGCGCCCGCCTCGCTCGGCCACGCTGTACTCTCCCGGGGCGTCGAGGAACAGGCGAGCTTCGCCTCGCTCGCCGCACGGCAGACACTGCGGGCGTGCGGTGCCTACCGTCTCGTCGTGGGCTGCGAACTGGTCTCCGCCGTACGGGCGCTGCGCCAGCGCGATCTGCGGCCCGACCCGGAGCTGCCGGTCGGACGGGCGATGGAACTGGCCGAGTCCGTGCTCGGCCTGGACCAGGCCGACCGGCCGCTGACGGACGACGTGACGGCCGCCGCCGCGCTGCTCGACCGGTTCACGGACATCTGGAGGGGGAGCGAGTCATGAGCGTGGACAGGAGCACGGACGTGAGCGCGAACGTGAGCGCGGAGGCGAAAGCCGGCGTGAAGGCCGGCATGAAGGCAGACGTGAATGCCGGCATGAAGGCCGGCCTGCATGCCGACAAGAGCGTGATGGACAGTCCCGCCGGGCGCCTGCAGGCGCTCTTCGAGGGGCACCGGCTGACGCCCACCCAACGGCGCATCGCGCACAGCATGGTGCGCAGCGCCGCCGACGTGCCGTTCCTCTCCAGCGTCGAACTCGCCGAACTCGCCGGGGTCAGCCAGCCCTCCGTCACCCGCTTCGCGGTCGCGCTCGGCTTCGACGGCTACCCGGCGCTGCGCAAGCACCTGCGCGAGGTCGCGCCCACCGAACAGACGACGGCCCCGGGCTCGTACAACGAGTACCAGCAGGCCGTCGAGGCCGAGATCGAGAACCTGAAGCACCTCGCCGAGGTGCTCGCCGACCCGCGCCCGGTGCAGCGCGCGGGACGGCTGCTCGCCGCCTCCCGTCCGCTCCCGGTGCTCGGACTGCGCGCCGCCGCCTCCCAGGCGTACGGCTTCGCGTACTTCGCCGCCAAGGTCCACCCGGACGTACGGCTGCTGCACGAGGGCGGCACCATGCTGCACGACCGCATCGACGCGGCCGTCCACGCCGGAGCCACCGCCCTGCTCTGCTTCGCGCTGCCCCGCCACCCGCGCGAGGTCGTGGACTCGCTCGCCTACGCCAAGGAGGCCGGGCTGACGGTGGTGACGGTCGCGGACTCCGCGTTCGCGCCGGTCGCCAAGGTCTCGGACCTCCTCCTGCCCGCCGCCGTCGGCACCGGGCTCGCCTTCGACACGGCCTGCTCCCCGATGCTCCTGGGGCGCGTCCTGCTGGAGGCGATGTGCGACGACATCCCGGACGCCCAGACGCGGCTGGAGGAGTTCGACGCGCGGGCGGCGGCCAGGGGCCTGTTCGTGGAGTAGTCACGGTTCGGTGGAGTGGCCCCGCTTCTCAGACTCGTCTCACCTTCGCTCGTTAGCGTGCGCGCCCAAAGACGCTGAAGACGCAGGGCACGGGAGGCGGAGAACGTGGCGCGCGGAGGGCAGGGGCGCGCTCGGGTGGCCGTCGTGGTGAGAGCCGGGGCGGCACCGCTGTGGTGGTTCGGGGTGTTCGCGGCCGGTATCGGGGTGCTGATGCCGGGGCTGACCGGACGCAGGATCGGGGTCATGGCCGGCGCCGCGCTGTTCATCCTCGCGGCCGTCGTGGTGGCGTACACCCGCAGGAAGCGGTACGCCGCGCTCGTCCGCTCGGCCGCACGCGCGAGCAAGCAGGACGTGCTCCAGGACCGGGCCGTGACGGTACGCAACTGGCGCCGGGGCCATCGCTGGTGGCTGCTGCTCGCCTTCGTGGCCGCGCTCGGCAGCTCCTTCGCGGTGCCGGCCGCGGGCGGCATGCTGCTCGCCGGTGCGGGCGCCGGGCTGTGGCTCAAGGCCGGCTGGCTCGGACGCCGGGAACGCGCCGAGGAGGCGCTGATCTGGGTGCGCGTCGACTGGCTCGGCCGACGCGCCGGGGCTCCCGCCGGAAAGCCGGTCAAGGCCTGCCGGGCCACCGGAGTGGCGGCCGGCGACGCCGCGCCCGGCGGAGCGCGACGCCGCTGACCCGAGGCGGCGACAGGGGGTCGCTACACCTCGAGGTCCGCCTCGATCCTCTTCAGCTGGTGCCGGGCCATCGCCAGGTTGGACCGCTTGGCGTCGAGCACCAGGTACAGGAAGAGCCCGTTGCCGCCGCGCCCCTTGATCAGCCGGATCAGGTGGTACTGGTCGGACAGTGTGATCAGGATGTCCTCGATCTCGCCCTTCAGTCCGAGGTGCTCCATGGTGCGGATCTTGGCGCGGACGACGTCGGTGTTGCCCGCCGCCGCCACGGTGAGGTCGAAGCCCTTGCTGCCACCGATCGTGCCCAGCGCCATTCCGCTGGTGTAGTCGACGAGGGCGGCTCCGGTCGCGCCCTCGATCGAGGCGAGTGCTTCCTTCAGCGCGGTTTCGGTGTTGGTCATCGTGTGGTTCTTCCTTTCGGCTTGTCGGTCCGACTTTTCGGCCCGACTCTTCGGCCCGTCCTTCGGTCCGACTTTTCGGTCAGCTTTCCGATGCGGTGGGGGTGTTGGGGGTGGGGGGCGTGCGGGGAGTGCCGCGCGCCGTACGGGTGCGCGTCGGCATGGAGGCGGCCCGCGTGGGAGCCCGCGCCGGGGCGACCGGTTCGCCGCGTGCCGTCGCGGCCTCCACGAGCTCGCCGATCCGGGTGCCGGAACGGCGCCCCTCCAGATGCAGCCGGCCGACGTTGACCCGGTCCTGGGCCAGCAGTGTCAGCACGGCGGAGCCGCCCGCCGCGTACGTCGCCACATAGCCGTCGACGCCGCGCACCAGCAGCTCGCGGAACTCGCCCTGCCCGGTGGCGTCCGCCATCCGCACGGCCACCCCCAGTGCGGCCGCGGTGAGCGCGGCCACGCCCTCGGGCTCCACTCCGGGTGTGTCGTGGGCGAGTACGAGTCCGTCGACGCTGGCCGCCAGAGCACCGGTCAGCTGGGGCACGCGGGCCCTCAACCGGTGCAGCTCGTCGAGGACTTCGGGTTCCGCCGCCATCAGCAGTCTCCTCTCGGCACGCTGTCGCAGCGCGCGGATCACAGGGCCTCCAGCGCGTCTCGGAGCCGGCGCAACAACGCGACGTCGGGATCGGCGGAAGACTGGGTGAGCACCTTGGGCAACGGCGCACGCTCCGGTGCGTTCGCCGCCGTGACGAGCCCGGCCGCGGCCAGCCGGCGGACGTCGACGAGGGTGTGGAACGCGGGCCGCCCCAGGGCGAGCGAGATGTCCGACGCCGTCCGCAGACCGTCCACCCGGCCGAGCACGGACCACTGGCGCAGGGGGACCGACGGCTCGGCGGCGCGCCGGGCGCGTGCCAACGGGGCGGTGTCCGTCGCCGGGTCGGGCCAGACCCGGTGCAGCAGCTGGCGACGGCGCAGCGTCTCACGCTCCACCGCGGCCACGGGCACGGGACGCACGGGACCGAGCCAGTGCGCGGCCCCGTACCGGAACCGGGCCGGAGTGCTGCTCGGCCCCAGCGCGAAGTACGCCGCGTCGTACAGCGCCCCGAGATGGCACAGCTCCAGCGCGCCCTCGGCGATCCGCCCGCGCTCGACCAGGAACCGCCCGACCCGCCGCCGCGCCCCGGCCTCGGCGACCGCCTCCCGCCAGGACTCGGCCGCCAGCACTCCGCGCGCGGTGAGCAGCACGTCGAGCGAGGGGGTGGCGGGGCTCTCGGCATGCACGACCTCTCCGTCACAGAGATAGAGCACCCCGCGCTCGCGCACCAGGACGCCGGTGGCCCGCTCGGCGGCGAGTCGGCTGAGCATGGGCGAGAGGCCGACGGGCACCGCCGCCCTGTCGTTGTTGTTGGTGTTGTTGTTCTTGTCGTTGTTGCGGTCGTGGTCCTGGCCGCTGTCCTTGTGCACGGCGAGTTCGAGTGCGGGCGGTGTTCTGACCGTCGTCATCCCAGTACCAGCCGTCCGGCCATCTCACCGAGCCGGATCCGGGCCAGCGCGAGATTGCCGTCCGCCCGGTCCAGCCACAGATGCAGGAACACGCTGCTGTCGAACGTGGTCCTGACGAACCGCAGCAGGTGGTAGCTGTCACGGTTGCTGACGATCAGGTCCTCGACCGGGGTCTCCTGCTCGGACCAGTCGGACCCGTCGGACGGGGCGAACGCCTTGTGCTCCGCGGCGAGCCGGGCGAGCTCGGCCGCCTCCGCCGCGGTCGTCTCGTGGTCACCGCCCGGGGCGTCCCCGACCGTGCCCAGGGCCAGCCCGCTGGTCCAGTCGACCACCGCGGCGCCCCGGGCACCGGGCAGTCGCATGGCTTCCAGTAGGCACTCGTCGATTCCGGGCACCACGTATCCCCTCCCGCCAAAGGGTTCGGCCGAGTGACGCCGAAGTTACGCAACGTGTGCGCGACGGGTGAGCGATCTGGCATTTTCCTGTGGAACATGCGCGCGGTGACTAAGGTGGGTCAACTGACCATATTTTCAGTCCTCTTGAGGCTGTTCGGATGCCGGTCAGCGCGTTGTGAAGGCGCGCCAGGGGGGCGCTCGCAGGTCCGCGGGGGTGCGCGGCGAGGCCATGCACGCCGTGTTCTCTTTCGGGGCGCCCGGGGCTACAGCGCCGTGAGTGCCGTCGGCCGCGCGCCGCCCGACTCCGCGACGATCTCCTCGACGCCCTGCGGTTCCCGTACGACCGCGAACCGCACGTCCCTACCCCCTTTGCCGTTGCCGCCCTCGACCGACGCGAAGCCGTAAACGCCCGGCCGGGCCAGGGAGTTGTACGCGTAATGGTGGGCGAAGTAGTAGGCGCCCGTGTCCAACGCCGCCGCGTAGTCGCCCTGTTCGAGCAGCGGGAGAGCGCGCCCCTCGGCGAGCAGGTCGCCCGCGAAACAGGCGGGCCCCGCGATGTCCTGGACGACGTCCGGCCCCGCCTTGGGGCGCCCCAACGCGTCGTACGCGGCGATCCGCAGCGGCCAGGACCCGGGCGCGTACACCGTGCGGGTCGCGATCTGCACCCCGGCGTGCGTCACCGCGACCGGCCGGCCTCCGGCGGACTTCGCGTACTCGACCCGCGCGACCACGGTCCCGTGCTTGGCCAGCAGCGACCGCCCGAACTCGGTGACCAGCCCGTACCGCCCGTCGAAGAGCCCAGGCACCGCCTCGGCGAGCAGCCGTGCGTACTGCGCGTACGTCGGCGTCGTGACGTCGGAGTCGAAGTTGACCGGCAGTCCGCCGCCGATGTCGAGCGTGTCGATCTGCTGCCGTCCGACACGCCGGTTGATCTCCTCGGCGAGTGCGTACGTCTCCGCGATCCCCCGCGCCATCAGCGAGAGCGGGATGCCCTGCGATCCGGTGTGCGCGTGCAGCCGGGTCAGCCACGGACGGTCGGCGTACGCCTGGACGATCCACTCCCGGGCACCCTCGTCGCGCAGCGCGACCCCGAACTTCGAGGTCGCCGTCGCCGTGGACAACGCCTCGATGGAACCCCCGCCGACCTGCGGGTTCACCCGGATTCCGATGGGGGAGCGGGGGTGCGGGGATCCCGTGGGACCGCCGTTTTGCCCGTGGGGCAGGTCCCTCACCAGGCCGTCGATGCGGTCCAGCTCCTGCGGATTGTCCGCGTTGACGGCGATGCCCAGCGCCAGCGCCTCGCGCAGCTCGGCGATCGTCTTGGCGGGTGAGTCGAGCACGGTCTCGGCGGGTGGCACTCCGGCCGCCCGTGCGAGGGCGAGCTCGCCGGGGCTCGCGACCTCCGCGCCGATGCCCTGCTCGTGCAGCAGCCGCAGTACGGGCACCAGCGGGGTCGCCTTCACCGCGAAGGCGTGCAGCGCGGGTGTGCCCGGCGCCGTCACCGCGTCGAAGGCGGCCCGCAGCTCCGCCACCGAGGCCTTGATGCCGGGAACGTCGAGGAGGGCGATGATGGGGGCCTCGGGCCCCAGCAGTCCATGCTCCACGGCGGCCCGGACGGCGTCGTCGCGCCGCGCCACGCGATCGGAGCCGGACTCGCCCCCGCCCGCCGAAGGCGCCTCACCCGAAGACGCCCCGTCCGCCGGAGCCTCACCCGAAGCCTCACTCGAAGGCGCCGCCGCTGAAGACATCCCGGTCGACGGCGTCCCCGCCGAAGACACCCTGGTTCCTGCCGCCCCATCGGTCACTGAATCCTCCGTCGTGTCCCTGTCTGTGCCCATACATCCCAGCCAAACACCCGCGCCACGCCCCCGCTGGCCCACTCATCTATTGACTAGCTCTATTCAAGAAGCCAGGATGTGAATATCTACTGCAACAGTCCGCTAGGAGGCAGACCATGTCAGGACCCCGCCCCGTCCGAGCGCCGCGCGGTACGGAACTGAGTGCCCTGGGATGGCAGCAGGAAGCCGCCCTGCGGATGCTGCAGAACAACCTCGACCCCGAGGTCGCCGAGCACCCCGACAAGCTCGTCGTCTACGGCGGCACCGGCAAGGCCGCCCGTGACTGGCGCTCCTTCGACGCCATGGTCCGCACGCTGCGGACCCTCAAGCAGGACGAGACGATGCTCGTCCAGTCCGGCCGCCCCGTCGGCGTCATGCAGACCCACGAGTGGGCCCCGCGCGTCCTCATCGCCAACTCCAACCTGGTCGGCGACTGGGCCAACTGGGAGGAGTTCCGCCGTCTGGAGGCCCTCGGCCTCACCATGTACGGCCAGATGACCGCCGGCTCCTGGATCTACATCGGCACCCAGGGCATCCTCCAGGGCACCTACGAGACCTTCGCCGCCGTCGCCGCCAAGAAGTTCAACGGCACGCTCGCGGGCACCATCACCCTGACCGCGGGCCTCGGCGGCATGGGCGGCGCCCAGCCGCTCGCCGTGACGATGAACGACGGCGTCGCGATCTGTATCGACGTCGACCCGCGCGCCATCGAGCGCCGCATCGAGCACCGCTACCTGGACGTGCGGGCCGACTCCCTGGAGCACGCCCTCCAGCTCGCCGTCGAGGCCCGCGACCAGCGCAAGCCGCTCTCCATCGGCCTCCTGGGCAACGCCGCCGAGCTGCTGCCCCGCATGCTCGCCGAGAGCGCCCCCATCGACATCGTGACCGACCAGACCTCGGCCCACGACCCGCTGGCCTACCTCCCCATCGGCATCGACTTCGACGACATGGCCGACGCGGCCGCCAAGGACCCGGCGGGCTTCACCACCCGCGCCCGTGAGTCCATGGCCAAGCACGTCGAGGCGATGGTCGGCTTCATGGACGCCGGCGCCGAGGTCTTCGACTACGGCAACTCGATCCGCGGCGAGGCCCAGCTCGCCGGGTACGACCGGGCGTTCGCCTTCCCCGGGTTTGTGCCCGCTTACATCCGCCCCCTCTTCTCCGAGGGCAAGGGGCCTTTCCGCTGGGCGGCCCTCTCCGGCGAGGCGTCCGACATCGCCAAGACCGACAAGGCGATCCTCGACCTCTTCCCGGAGAACGAGTCCCTGCACCGCTGGATCAAGCTGGCCGGCGAGCGCGTCCACTTCCAGGGCCTGCCCGCCCGTATCTGCTGGCTCGGCTACGGCGAGCGCGACAAGGCCGGCGAGCGCTTCAACGACATGGTGGCGTCCGGCGAGCTCGCCGCGCCCCTGGCCATCGGCCGCGACCACCTCGACTGCGGCTCCGTCGCCTCCCCGTACCGCGAGACCGAGGCCATGCTCGACGGCTCCGACGCGATCGCCGACTGGCCGCTGCTCAACGCCATGGTGAACGTCGCCTCCGGCGCCTCCTGGGTCTCCATCCACCACGGCGGCGGCGTCGGCATGGGCCGCTCCATCCACGCCGGACAGGTGTCCGTCGCCGACGGCACCAAGCTGGCCGGCGAGAAGATCCGCCGCGTGCTCACCAACGACCCCGGCATGGGCGTCATCCGCCACGTCGACGCCGGGTACGACATCGCCGAGTCCGTCGCCCAGGAGCGCGGCGTGCGCATCCCGATGCGCGAAGGCGACGAGGGCGGCGTCGCGTGACCTTCCACAGCATGTGGGCGGAGCTGCTGCCGATCGGCCGCAGCTCCGCCTCCGGCGGCTACCGCCGCTTCGCCTGGACCGGGGCCGACGCCGACTGCCGGGCCTGGTTCCGGGCCCAGGCCGAGTCCCGCGGGCTGCGCTACGAGCTGGACCGCAACGGCAACCAGTGGGCCTGGCTCGGCGACCCCGCCGAGGGTGACGCCGTCGTCACCGGGTCCCACCTGGACTCCGTGCCCGACGGCGGGGCCTTCGACGGGCCCCTCGGCGTCGTGTCGTCCTTCGCCGCGCTGGACGAACTGCGCGCGAGGAAGGCCGAGTTCACCCGTCCCCTCGCCATCGTCAACTTCGGCGACGAGGAGGGCGCCCGCTTCGGACTCGCCTGCGTCGGCTCCCGGCTGGCCGCCGGACAGCTCACCGTCGAGCAGGCGCACCGGCTGACCGACGGCGACGGCATCACGCTCCCGCAGGCCATGGAGCGCGCCGGATACGACCCCGACACCATCGGGCCCGACCCCGAGCGCCTCGCCCGCATCGGCGCCTTCGTCGAACTGCACGTCGAGCAGGGCCGGGCCCTCGACCTCAGCGGCGACCAGGTCGGCATCGCCAGCGCCATCTGGCCGCACGGCCGCTGGCGCTTCGACTTCCGGGGCGAGGCCAACCACGCGGGCACCACCCGGCTCGTCGACCGCCGCGACCCGATGCTGTCGTACGCCGAGACCGTGCTCGCCGCCCGCCGGGAGGCCCAGCTCGCCGGTGCCGTCGCCACCTTCGGCAAGATCTCCGTCGAGCCGAACGGAGTGAATGCCATCCCCTCCCTCGTGCGCGGCTGGCTCGACTCCCGCGCCGCCGACCAGGCGACCCTCGACACGGTCGTCACCGGCGTCGAGAAGGCCGCCCGCGAGTACGCGGAGGCCCACGGAGTCGAACTCGACGTCGTCCGCGAGTCGTTCACCCCCGTCGTCGAGTTCGAGCACGCCCTGCGCGACGAGCTCGCCCGCATCCTGGGCAAGGACGGGGAAGAGGCCGCGGGACTCACGGTTCCCGTCCTGGGCACGGGCGCCGGACACGACGCCGGAATTCTCTCCGGGACCGTCCCGACCGCCATGCTGTTCGTACGCAACCCCACGGGTGTCTCGCACTCCCCGGCCGAATACGCCGCCGAGGACGACTGCGTGGCCGGGGTGACCGCACTCGCCGACGTACTCGAAGGGCTGGCCTGCAGGTGACGCAGACGTACTGGCTTGAACACGCCTGGCTCGACACCCACGTCGAGCCGGGCGTGGCCCTGGACGTGACGGACGGGCGGATCACCGCCGTCCGCGAGAACACCGCCACCCCGCCCCCTGGCGCCGAGATCCTCCGCGGACTCACCCTCCCCGGCCTCGCCAACGCCCACTCGCACGCCTTCCACCGCGCCCTGCGCGGCACCGTCCAGGTCGGCTCCGGCACCTTCTGGACCTGGCGCGAGATCATGTACTCCTTCGCGGACAGGCTGACCCCGGACACCTACCACGCGCTCGCCCGCACCGTGTACGCGGAGATGGCGCTCGCGGGCGTCACGGCCGTCGGCGAGTTCCACTACGTGCACCACGCCCCCGGCGGCACCCCGTACGCCGACCCGAACGCGATGGGCGAGGCGCTCCTCGCGGCCGCGGACGAGGCCGGCATCCGGATCACCCTCCTCGACACGGCCTACGTGTCCTCCGGCTTCGGACAGCCGCCCAACCACCACCAGCTCCGCTTCTCCGACGGCAGCGCGGAGGCCTGGGCGGAACGCTCTTCACTTCTCAAGGACCGTGATCACGCACGGATCGGTGCCGCCATCCACTCCGTACGGGCCGTGCCCGCCGGACAGCTGGCGACGGTCGCGCGCTGGGCCGAGGAGCGGCAGGCCCCGCTGCACGTGCATCTGTCGGAGCAGACGGCGGAGAACGACGCCTGCCAGGCCGCCCACGGGTGCACCCCGACGCGGCTCCTCGCCGACCACGGCGTGCTCGGCCCCCGCACGACCGGCGTCCACAACACGCACCTCACGGACGAGGACATCGCGCTGCTGGGCGACTCCCGGACGGGCACGTGCATGTGCCCGACGACGGAACGGGACCTGGCGGACGGCATCGGCCCCGCCGTCGCCCTCCAGCGAGCCGGCTCGCCCCTCTCCCTCGGCTCCGACAGCCACGCCGTCATCGACCTCCTCGAAGAGGCCCGCGCGATGGAGCTGAACGAGCGCCTGCGCACCCGCACCCGCGGTCACTGGACGGCGGCCGCCCTGCTGCGCGCCGCCTCCGCCGACGGCCACGCGGCCCTCGGCTGGCAGGACGCGGGCAGCCTCGAGACGGGCGCGCTCGCCGACTTCACGACGATCGCCCTCGACTCGGTCAGAACAGCGGGACCGGTGCCGCGCCTGGGCGCCGAGACGGCCGTATTCGCGGCGACGGCGGCCGACGTACGGCACACGGTCGTGGGCGGCCGGCACGTCGTACGCGACGGGGCGCACACCCTTGTTCCCGATGTGCCGCAGGCCCTCGCGCAGGCAGTCGAAGCCCTGCGCGCCTAGAGACGACCGCCGAACTCCGCCCCCGCGAGGACGCCATGAGCAGCACCACCGGCACGACCACCGTCATCACCAACATCGCCAGTCTGGTCACCAACGATCCCTCCCTCGGCGACGGATCTCTCCTCGGTCTGATCCAGGACGCGGCCGTCGTCATCGAAGGCGACCGCATCGCGTGGACCGGTGATTCAAGAGAAGCACCCGCCACTGACAACCGGGTCGACGCCGGTGGCCGGGCCGTGATTCCGGGCTTCGTGGACTCCCACTCGCACCTCGTCTTCGCGGGCGACCGCACCCAGGAGTTCAACGCCCGCATGTCGGGCCGCGGCTACACGGCGGGCGGCATCCGCACCACCGTCGCCGCCACCCGCGCCGCCAGTGACGAGGACCTGGAGCGCAACCTCACGCACTACCTCCACGAGGCCCTGCGCCAGGGCACCACCACCTTCGAGACCAAGTCGGGCTACGGCCTCACCGTCGAGGACGAGGCCCGCGCGCTGCGCATCGCGGCGGCGCACACCGACGAGGTCACCTACCTCGGCGCGCACATCGTCTCCCCGGACTACGCCGACGACCCGGCCGCGTACGTGGCTCTGGTGACCGGCGAGATGCTCGACGCCTGTGCCCCGTACGCCCGTTGGATCGACGTCTTCTGCGAGAAGGGCGCCTTCGACGGCGACCAGGCCCGCGCGATCCTCACCGCAGGCAAGGCGAAGGGCCTGCACCCGCGGGTCCACGCCAACCAGCTCTCGTACGGCCCCGGCGTCCAGCTCGCCGTCGAACTCGACGCGGCGAGCGCCGACCACTGCACCCACCTCACGGACGCGGACGTCGAGGCCCTGGCGAACGGGCGCACGGTCGCGACCCTGCTCCCCGGCGCCGAGTTCTCCACCCGCGCCGAGTGGCCGGACGCCCGCCGCCTCCTGGACGCGGGCGTGACCGTCGCCCTCTCCACCGACTGCAACCCGGGCTCGTCCTTCACCTCCTCCGTCCCGTTCTGCATCGCGCTGGCGGTACGGGACATGGGGATGACCCCGGACGAGGCGGTCTGGTCGGCCACGGCGGGCGGCGCGGCGGCCCTGCGCCGCACGGACATCGGCCGTCTCACCGTCGGCGCCCGCGCCGACCTCACCCTCCTGGACGCGCCCAGCCACGTCCACCTCGCCTACCGGCCGGGTGTACCGCTGGTCACCGGCGTCTGGCGGCGCGGCGCACGCGAGGTCTGACACCGGGGTCACGAGTCCGAGACCGCGAGTCCGAGCGGCCGGGGGTCACGGCGCCTGGGTCATGAGGCCCCCGCCCGCCACCGCTGACCCGTGCCCCCGTCGAGCGGCAGCAGGGTCAGGCCGTCGCCGCCGCTCGGGGTGACCGCGGTCTCGACGGCGATGGACGGGCGGATCACGCCGTCGTCGTCCACGGTGAACCTCAGGTTCTGGCCGTGGCTTCCGTCGATCGAGCCGCAGTCCCAGATCCCGACGCCGTTGTCGACCGAGCCGCGGCTGTCCAGACAGAGGCCGGAGTCGGCGTACGACTGCAGGACCCCGCGGCCGGAGTCGACCCGCCACCGCTGGGTGCGGGCCGAGGTGCAGGGCGCCGTGACGACGTCCGTGCCCTGCGTCAGATCGCCGTCGCGGATGTCCAGGCACAGGCCCGAGGCGAGGTTCACGACCTGGGCGTAGCTGCTGCCCGGCGGGTAGTCCGGGGTGGGCGTGGGGGACGGCGTCGGACTGGCCGATCTCGAGGGGGAGGGGCTCGGGCTCCGCGTCGGGGAAGGGGACTTGCTGGTCGCGGAGGGCAGCGGGGCCGGGGGCGAGGGGGTCGCCGAGACGGTCGCCGTCACCGTCACCTGCGGCACGCTCGACGGGGTGGTGACCGAGCCCGCCGTGTTCTGGGACGGCGAGCCGCCCGACGACAGCACGACGAACAGCAGCGGCACCAGGGCGACGCCGAGGGCCGCCGCCGAGGTGAGGACGAAGCGGCGGGACGGCGGCCAGGGCCCCGACGAGGCGGGGACGCCGGGCCGGGGTTCGCCCGCCTCGCTCATGACGTACGCCGTGCCCGCCCACGGCAGCAGCCCCTCGGCCAGCGCGGTGCGCGGATGGTCGCGCAGGGCGGACAGCTCCTCGTACGCCGTCGTGCAGTGCGCGCAGTGCGCCATGTGGGCGTGCAGATCGGGGCTGGAACGGGGGTTGTCCGGCCGTAGCGACTCCTCGATCAGCCGCCGGAAGTCCCCGCAGCGCGGGTCGTCGGAGGCGGCGAGCCGGAACTTCAGACAGGCCTGGGCCAGGGCGTGCAGCGCGGGCTGCGCGCCGTACGTCACGTCCTCACGGGTGAGGCCGAGCAGGACGGCCGCCCGGTCGGCGGGTTCCTCTTCCACGACCCCGTACCAGAGCAGGCCCTGGGTGCGGGACGGGAGGGACTGGAACGGGGCGAGCATGGGCGGCACGGGGCCGCCGGGGCCGGCCGCGCTCAGCACGAGGAGCAGACCGGGGTCGAGGCCTGCGGCCCGTTCGTCCCTCGCCCACGAGGCGGCCACCTGCCCCGCCAGCAGCAGGAGCCGGTGGCGCCAGGGGACGCTCGGGTTCGAGCCGCGCGCCGTCTCCTGGGCCGCCAGGGTGAACGCCTGTGCCGCGAGCTGTCCCGCGGCCGACTCGCTGCGGGTGCACAGGCGGGCGTAGGCGAGGACGGACGGGCGGTGCCGCTCGCGGAGTTCCTGGAGGGCCGGATACGCGCTGGGGGTGTCGGCGCTCAGCAGTTCGGTGAGCCGCGTGTCGGACGCGCCCGCGTGGACCCCGCTGCCTTCGCTCATCACTCGTCCTCGTCCTGACGTACCAGCCAGTTTGGAGTGACCATCGTGACGAGAGTGGCCCTTTGAGGAAAGAGGTTTGAGGAAAGAGGGGGAGAGAGGGGAGAGGTTTCTTCGGGTAACAGTTCGATATGTCGACGGTCGACGGACCATGCGGCCCGGCGCCGATGGCGCCGGACCGCATTCAGTGGAGGGGGCGGGGAGCGTCGCTCCCCGTCGTCACTCCTCGACCGTCAGTCCCTTCCGCAGTCGCACCAGCGTCCGCGACAGCAGCCGCGACACATGCATCTGCGAGATCCCGAGCTCGTCACCGATCTCGGACTGGGTCATGTTGGCGACGAAGCGGAGCGAGAGGATCTGCCGGTCGCGCGAGGGGAGCTCGGCGATCAGGGGCTTGAGGGACTCCACGTACTCGATGCCCTCGAGGCCGTGGTCCTCGTAGCCGATGCGGTCCGCGAGCGCGCCTTCGGAGTCGTCCTCCTCGGGCTGGGCGTCCAGCGAACTGGCCGTGTAGGCGTTCGAGGCGGCCATGCCCTCGACGACCTCGTCGTTGGTGATGCCCAGGCGCTCCGCCAACTCGCCCACCGTGGGCGCCCGGTCGAGCTGCTGGGCGAGTTCGTCGCCCGCCTTGGCCAGGTCGAGACGGAGTTCCTGCAGTCGGCGCGGTACGCGCACGGACCAGGAGGTGTCGCGGAAGAAGCGCTTGATCTCGCCGATGATGGTCGGCATCGCGAACGTGGGGAACTCGACGCCGCGGCTCAGTTCGAAGCGGTCGATCGCCTTGATCAGGCCGATCGTGCCGACCTGGATGATGTCCTCCATCGGCTCGCTGCGGGAGCGGAAGCGGGAGGCGGCGAACTTGACCAGCGCGAGGTTGAGCTCGACCAGCGTGTTGCGCACGTACGAGTAGTCGTGGGTGCCTTCTTCGAGGGACTCCAGCCGCTCGAAGAGGGTCTTGGACAGGGCCCGTGCGTCCACCGGTCCCACCTCGTCGTACGGGGGGATCTCGGGAAGTCCGTCGAGTCCGTCGAGTCCGCTGGTTCCGGTTTCGTCGAGACGCTCCGGGCGTTCCAGAGAAGGTGTCGACGTCGCCGTCTGGGTCTGCGATGCGTCGAGCCGGGGTGACATGGTGTCCTCCATCGTTCTCGGCATATGGCCGCCGATGCCAATGCGTGCACTGCGGTGTGCGGCGCCTCCGAAGCCGGCCGTGTCGAATAGGTGTCGTTACTAGCCCTACCCGCTTTCGCGCGTCGCCCGCAAGTGCGTTGCACGATGAAATGTCCATTTTCAGGGGGTTGTTCGGGTGTCGGGGATCGTAAGGAAGGCGTAGTGTTCGAGTGCGTACATCAGCAGTCGCGACGCTCGGGAGAGAGACGGCATGGACCGCCAGACGGTCGGCAGCGCACAGTCGGGCCGGCTTCTAGTCGAGGTGCGGGAAGAGGGCTCAAGCGCCGTCGTGACCCCCGCGGGTGAGTTGGATCACCACACGGCTGAATTGTTGCGTGAGCCACTCGAGGACTGCCTCGACAAGGGGCACTCGCGCCTGGTCGTGGACTGCTCGCGACTGGAGTTCTGCGACTCCACCGGGCTGAACGTGCTGCTCGGCGCCCGGCTGAAGGCCGAGGCCGCGGGGGGTGGGGTCCACCTGGCGGGGATGTTGCCGGTGGTGGCCCGGGTCTTCGAGATCACCGGGGCCGAGGCCGTCTTCACCGTCCACGAGACGCTCGATGCGGCCCTGGCCGACTAGCCGGGGCGGTCGGGGCCCCGCCTCGGCATGCTCCGGAGCGCCCCCTGCGATCGCGGCATCGCCCGCGTCACACGATCCCCGTCGCACAAAGGGGGTGTTCCGACGGATCGGTCGGGCAGGAGACATCCTGACTATGTCGGCAACAATCGGTGGGAACGTCGTAGGTGATCGTCGTAGATATTCGTCCGGAACGCCCTGAGTGCGGAAGCACCCGCGGCGCGTACCACATGCTGAGTACTGAGTCTTGAATCGTGAACTGGTGAATCGGTGAGGTGAAGCGCTGATGAGCACCACCCGGCCTTACTCGCCGGGCGACCGCGGCCCGGAGTCGGGCGACGGCGGCGCTTCCGGGGCGCCTGGGGGCGGCGGCCTGGCCGTCCCGTCCGGGGGGCGTCAGGCCCGCAGACTGAGCTTCGAAGGCGAGAGCGGCGTCGTCCCGCTGGCCCGCGACTTCGCCCGCCAGGCGCTGCACGCGTGGGGCTGGCTGCCCGCCGCGAGCGCCGACCAGCGGGCCGCCGCCGAGGACGTCCTGCTGGTCGTCTCCGAACTCGTCACCAACGCCTGTTTGCATGCCGAGGGCCCGGACGAGCTCCGGATCGCCTGCGACAACAAGGTGCTGCGCGTCGAGGTCTCCGACCGTGGCGCGGGCCAGCCCGCCCCGCGCACCCCGCACCGCGCCGGCCGCCCCGGCGGTCACGGCATGTTCATCGTGCAGCGGCTGTGTCTGGACTGGGGAGTCGTACGCACTCCGGGGGTCACGGGCAAGACGGTGTGGGCGGAACTCGGGGCGCCCGCGTAGCCCGCCCGATCCCGGGTGCGACTCCCACCTTGGGTTACCCGCGGTTCGAACCCTTCTTCGTACGTTGGCGAACGCGCGCCGGATCTCCTCGGATCCGGCGCGCACTTTGTCTTCCCTCCACAAGGGACCGGGCGTACCTTGACGGCCGATCTGATGTTCCGTCAGGAATGAGGCCCCGAGGTGTCGTACCGGACGTACCAGAAACGAACCGCCGCGCTCGCGTTCGCCGCGGCCCTGGCCGGCTCGGCGGTGCTGATGGCCGCCCCCGTCGCCGAGGCCAGCGTGGTGAACGTCAACTACCAGTGCAAGACGCCGATCGGCGACAAAAGCGCCGTCTCACCCATCGACATCAAGAGCGTCAAGAGCGGCAGCGCCTACAAGCTCACCATGTCCTGGCAGAAGGGCGTCTCCTCCAGCCCGGTGGAGCTCGGCAAGGGCGCGATGAGCCCGAGCGCCGTGATCAAGGTGGGCGGCGCGGACAGCGGCACGGTGGCCGTGAGCGGCCCCGCCAACGCGGCCGCGATCCCCGCCAACACCCCCATCAAAATCAGTGACTTGTCGGGTACGTACACGCCGGAGAAGACCGGCAAGGTCACCTTCACCGCGGGCGTGCTCACGATCAAGGCGCTCGGCACGACGACCACCTGCACCCCCACGAACAACCCCGGGCCGTCGCTGACTCTCGACGTCACGGCGGCGGGCGGCGGTTCGGGAAGCGGCGGTTCGACCGGCTCGACCGGCACCGACTCCGGCGGCCAGCTCCCGCAGACCGGCCCCGCCGACTCGGCGATCGCCCTCGGCACGTTCGGCGGCACGGTGCTGCTCGCGGGCGCGGCGGGCACGCTGTGGCTGACCCGCAGGCACCAGACGACCCGCCGCTGAGGGCGCCGCGCCCCCGTACGACCGTACGACCAGCAGGAGCCGCCGATGCCGTACGCCCCCGTCCTCCGCTGTGCCGTCGCCCTGCTGCTGTCGGCCGCCGCCGCCCCGGTGGCCGCGGCCGACGACGGCTGGTCCCTCGCGCCGTCCGCGAGCGCGCCGGGCGGGCGGCCGTACGTCTACGCGGAGGGCGCGCCCGGCACGGTGCTGCAGGACTCCGTGTCCGTGCTCAACCCGGGCGCACGGCCCGTGACCGTGCGGCTGCGCGGCGCGGACGCCGACAACACCACGGAGGGCGACCTCACCGTGCGCGCCGCCGGGAAGTCCACGGACACGGGCGCGTGGATCGCCTTCGCGGGAGACCGGGGCGGCCGCCGGGTCCCGGTGCGCACGCTCTCGCTGCGGGTGCCCGCGCACACCCGGGCCGACGTGCCGTTCACCGTGAGCGTCCCGGCGGGCGCGACGCCCGGCGACCACCCCGGCGCGGTCGTGGCGGGCGCCGGCGGCCGGTCCTCGGCGGTCCGGGTCCAGCTGCGGGTCGGCGGTCCCGCGGTGTCGGCGCTCACCGTCGAGCACGTCACCGTGCACGGCGGGCGCATCTCGTACGAGCTGGTCAACCGCGGCAACACCGTGCTCACCCCGAAACTCGCGGTACGCGCCGACGGCGTCCTCGGCCGGGCCCTGGACCGTGCCCCGCGCACCCTGCCCCTCGACCTCCTGCCCGGCCGCCGCGTCACGCTCACCGAGCCCTGGCGCGACCCCCCGGCGCTGGACGCGGTCGACCTACGGCTGACGGTGACGGCGGCGGGCGGGGCGCGCGCCACGGCGTCCGCTTCGGTGCGGTTCGTGCCGTGGGGGGCGCTCGCGGCCACCACCGGGACGGCGCTCGCGGCGCTGGGTGCGTGGTGGGGCGTACGGCGTCACAGGCGTCGTACGACGGGCGGCGGGACGAGTGAACGGCCGCGTACGGAAGTCGAGTGGACGGGAGCGGTGTCGTGAGCGGAGTCCTGAGCGGCAAGGCGCGGATGTCGGCGCTGGTGGCGGCGCTCGCGCTCGTCCTGGCCCCGCTGGCGGGACCGGTGTCCCCGGCGTCCGCGGCCGGGAAACCCGGCGTGAGCCTGTCCAAGTCCGAGGCGGGGACGGGCGGTTCGATCACCGTGACCGGCAACGGATGGCGCCCGAGGACCCTGTTGATGATGCTGATCTGCGGGCAGGCCGTACCGTCCCGGGGAGTGATCGGCGGCACCAACTCCTGCGCCAACGCCGGCGGCCGGGCCGTCACCACCGACGCACAGGGCCACTTCAGCAAGGAACTGCCGGTCACCGAGCCGCCCGAACCGTGTCCGTGCGTGGTGCACGTCGCCACGGTCACGGGGGAGAAGGCGGAGGCCGACGCGATCTTCATGGTCGCCGGGCACTCGGTCGAACCACTGCCGAAGGAGGTGGGCGGGGGGCGGCTCTCGGTGCTCACCGACACCCGCCTCGACGGGTCGAGCGGGCTGCTGACCTGGTTCGGCGCGCCGCCCTCCCGCCAACTCGTCTTCACCGTCGGCAACATCGGCACCGCCGCCGTCAAGAACCCCGTGTTCCAGATCGGCACCTCCCACGGCGTGTTCGCGCCGCAGTGGGAGGAACAGGACTGGGGCGGCACGATCGCACCCGGCAAGAAGGCGCAGATCAAGCTGCCGGTCGAGCTCGCGGCCGGGGCGCACGGCGACTACACGGTCTCGCTGCGCTACGGCGGCAAGGTCCTCGCCGAGCAGCCCTGGGGGGTGGGCCGTCCCTGGGGGGTGACCCTCTTCTGGATCCTGCTCGCCGTGGTGGTGCCGGCCGCGGTCTTCCGGGTCGGGATGGCCGTGGTGGACCGGGTGCGCCCGCGCAGGTCGGCGGGGCGGGCAGGGCGCCATCGGAGCCTGCACCTGCCCGAACTCGCCTCCCGGGTGCCGAGGCCGGCCCCGTTCCGCATGGCCAAGGCGAGCCCGTCCCGGGTGCCCGGAGCGAGCGCGTCCGCGGCCACATCCGTGCCACCCGGCACCGCTACGAACCCGACCCTGCCGTGGTTCACGCCGGACAGCGTTCCGGGGACCGCGGCGAACGGTCAGCTCTCCGCACCGCAAGACACCAGTCCGACGACGAAGGGGAACACGTGAGCAGGCGAGGGAGAGTCATGACCGGAGGCCGCAGAATGAGCGCGGCCGGGGTCGCGCTGATGCTCGGCGGCGCGGGCATTCTGTTGGGAGTGGCCGCGGTCCCGGCGCAGGCCGCCGAGGTGTCGTACAAGACGGAGTGCATACCGCCCGCGGCCTCCGGCCTGGGTCCTGTCGAGGGCACCACCAAGGTGGAGATCACCGCACCGGCGACGGCGAAGGTGGGTGACGAGATCGAGGTCGTGTGGAAGTTCGTCCAGGCGGCGTCCAAGAATCCGGACCTCATCGTCCTGCCGAAGGACTCGGTCAAGCCCACGGGAACTCTCAAGGCGTCCGGTGCGCAGACCGCGGACATCGCGATGGAGGGGCCGCAGAAGAACCCGGAGATTCCCAAGGGCGGCGACATGGTGCTGTCCGACATGACGGGCAAGGTCAAGCTGACGACGGCGGGTGACGTCACGTTGACCCCGGACGCGTACACCATCACCGCCTACTCGACGGACACCAAGTGCACGCCCCAGGAGGCGGTGCCGGCCGCGGCCACCATCAAGGTGACGGCCGCCGAGGGCGGTTCGACGACCTCCGGCGGGACGACGACCTCGGGCGGGACGACCACCTCCGGTGGGACGACCACCTCCGGTGGGACGACCACCTCTGGTGGGACGACCACCTCTGGTGGGACGACCACCTCTGGTGGGACGACTTCGGGTGGATCCACGACCGGCGGTGGCACGACGTCCGGTGGCACGACGTCCGGCGGGTCGACGTCCGGCGGCGATGACGGGCAGACCGACTTCGCCGGCAAGACCGTGACCACGTCCTTCGCCTGCACCTCGCCAGGCCCCGCCAAGATCGACTCTTCGGCGACGATCAACGCCAAGAAGAACGGCGGGAGTTACGACCTCACGGTGAAGACCGCCAAGGGCGTGATGGACAGCCCCGCCCCGCTGCCCGCCGGCGCGCTGAAGCCCTCCATGGTGATCACGGTCGGCGGCGACGACAGCGGCTCGCTCAAGGTCGAGGGCCCTGCCAACAAGGACGCCCTCAACACGGGCGACCCGGTCTCGCTCGACGACATGACGGGCACGTACAAGCCCGGAGCAAACGGCAAGGCCACGCTCAGCCCAGGTGATCTGACGATCGTCGTGACGCTGAGTGCCGGATCCGACCCGATCACGATTCCCTGCAAGGCGACGAAGACCGCTGTCTCACTGGAACTTGACGTCCAGAAGCAGGCGGGCGGCGTCTCCGGCGCGACGACGTCGGGCTCCGGGTCGTCCTCCGGGTCGTCCTCCGGATCGTCCTCGTCCTCGTCCTCGTCCGGCGGAGGCCTGGCCGCGACCGGCGCGAACGACCACGGCGTGCTTCGGGCACTCGGCCTGATCGCGGGGACGGTGATCCTGCTGGGCGGAGCGATCTTCACGTTCATGCCGCACCGCCGCACACGCTGAGCCGTCGGACGCGGCGGCGACGAGCCCTTCGTCCGTACCCGTGAACGCCGGAGGGCCGCCGCACCCCAAAGGATGCGGCGGCCCTCCGGCAAGCCCTGGACGTACGTCAGTGAACGTCGCCCATGAGGACCTTGACCTTCTTGCGGTACATCCACACCGCGACACCGGCGATCACGGCGAGCGTGGCCTCCAGGGCGACGATGCCCGTCTTGTTGAGGTCGACGTTGGCGATGGACAGCAGACCCGTCGTGGCGTCACCGGCGGTGACGGCCAGGAACCAGACACCCATCATCTGGGAGGCGTACTTCGCGGGAGCCATCTTCGTGGTGACGGAGAGGCCGACCGGCGAGAGCGTCAGCTCACCGACGGTCTGCACGAAGTAGATCGCGACCAGCCACATCGCGGCCGCCTTGTGACCGCCCTCGGCGATCGTCAGCGGAGCCAGGAACAGGAAGAACGAGGCACCGATCAGGATCAGACCCGACGCGAACTTGGTGGCCGTGCTCGGCTCCTTGCCGCGCTTGTTCAGCGCCAGCCACGCCCAGGCGAACACCGGCGCGAGCGCCATGATCATGACCGGGTTGACGGACTGGTACCAGGAGACCGGGAACTCCCAGCCGAAGATCGTGTT
This sequence comes from Streptomyces sp. NPDC107454, assembly GCF_055582885.1. Lineage (NCBI taxonomy): Bacteria > Bacillati > Actinomycetota > Actinomycetes > Kitasatosporales > Streptomycetaceae > Streptomyces > Streptomyces sp. NPDC107454. The sequence continues at coordinate 83,586 of NZ_JBVJPA010000026.1, forward strand.
CTCGGCGGAGGAGTCGGCGAAGATCGACATGGTCGAGCCGCCCTGGTCGTAGATCATCCAGAAGACGGCCGCGGCGACGAAGAACCAGATGTACGCGGACATCTTCGACTGCTCGGCGCGGTCGAGGTCCTTGTCCCGCTTGATCCGGGCGATGACCAGGACCGGGATGACCAGACCGGCGATGGTGATCGGGACCAGCAGCCAGTTCAGGGTGTAGTGACCCGAGAAGCCGACGACGCAGTAGAAGACCACCGCGACGGCCGCCCACAGCGCGGACTTGCGCAGCGTCGCGGCCTTCTCCTGGGCCGACAGCGGCGTGGGGACCTCGTGCGAGCGCGGGTTCAGGTGACGGCCGCCGAGCAGGTACTGGGCCAGACCCAGCGCCATGCCGAGCGCGGCGAGCGCGAAGCCCAGGTGCCAGTTGACGTTCTCGCCGACGGTGCCGATGACCAGCGGAGCGGCGAAGGCGCCGACGTTGATGCCGATGTAGAAGAGCGTGAAGCCACCGTCACGGCGCGGGTCGTCCGGACCGTTGTAGAGGTGACCGACCATCGTGGAGATGTTGGCCTTCAGCAGACCGGAACCGATCGCGACGAGCCCGAGGCCGCCGTAGAACGTGCCGGACGACGGAAGGGCCAGCGTGAGGTGGCCCAGCATGATGATGACGCCCGCGACGGCGACCGTCTTGCGGGGGCCGAGGACACGGTCGGCGAACCAGCCACCCGGCAGGGCGAGCAGGTACACCAGCGACAGGTACACCGAGTAGATCGCGGTCGCGGTGGCCGCGCTCAGGTGCAGGCCGCCCGGTGCCACCAGGTACAGCGGGAGCAGAGCCTTCATGCCGTAGTAGGAGAATCGCTCCCACATCTCGGTCATGAAGAGAGTGGCCAGTCCGCGGGGGTGGCCGAAGAAGGTCCTCTCGGAACCGGGGGTGCCCGGAGTCACCGAGTCCTTCGTCAGGCTGGACGCCATGGTCGTTCCTTGCTGGTCGGGACGCGCTGCTTGAGCGTTACGCGCCCGGTGGGGGCGGCCGGCACCGGCGGGATTCGACCGTCCTTCCCCACGCCCACGGGGAGTCCGCTCCGGATCGCGAAGCGGAGGACGGCGACCACCGGGATCCACGCCCATCGCGCATTGATGCGCTGGGGCCCGGCCACAGGTCATTCCTTTCAAGGCTGGCGAACACCAGCCCGCACATGAAAGAGACCTTCAGCGGCAAGTACGCGCCAAAGGTCCCCTACTGGTGCTACAGGCGTCTGGTCACCATACGACATCTCAATGTGGCATATGGAAGGACTTGAGACATGGATCACAGGTAATAATGGAACCACGGACGCCTATTCGAAGGCGCCGGACAAGATCGCTTCCCACAGCCGCAGGCAGGAAACCGTACAGCCCCAGGTAAGAATTACGGTTGGCGATCACACCACAGGCGCTGTCCGCGGCGGACTACCATCACCCCATGACCCGTGTACTGCTCGCCGAGGACGACGCGTCCATCTCGGAGCCATTGGCCCGCGCCCTGCGCCGGGAGGGTTACGAGGTCGAAGTGCGCGAGGACGGACCCACCGCGCTCGACGCCGGAATGCAGGGCGGCGTCGACCTGGTCGTCCTGGACCTGGGCCTGCCCGGTATGGACGGCCTCGAAGTGGCCCGCCGACTCCGTGCCGAAGGCCACACCGTCCCCATCCTCATCCTGACCGCGCGCGCCGACGAGGTGGACACCGTCGTCGGTCTCGACGCGGGCGCCGACGACTACGTCACCAAGCCCTTCCGCCTTGCCGAACTGCTCGCCCGTGTCCGGGCCCTCCTGCGGCGCGGCGCCGCGGAGCCGCAGCAGCCGCCCGCCACGCACGGGGTGCGCATCGACGTCGAGTCGCACCGGGCCTGGATGGGCGACGAGGAACTCCAGCTCACGGCCAAGGAGTTCGACCTGCTGCGGGTCCTCGTTCGCGATGCCGGCCGGGTCGTCACGCGTGACCAGCTGATGCGCGAGGTCTGGGACACCACGTGGTGGTCGTCCACCAAGACCCTCGACATGCACATCTCCTGGCTCCGCAAGAAGCTCGGCGACGACGCGGCGAACCCCCGCTACATCGCGACGGTACGAGGAGTCGGCTTCCGCTTCGAAAAGAGCTGAGGTCCGGGGGCGGGCGCCGGAAGGCGGAGGCGTTTTTGAGTGATCGGGGCGAAGCCCCGCCTTCAGGGGCGCGGGGAACCGCGCGCCCAGCCCCCACCGGCCCGCGGTCAAAGAACCCCGGCGACACCTGAACGCTCGCCCCCGTCCCGGCCCGGCGCAGCGTCAAGGCACACTGGTCCACGTACAGCCACCCGCCCGGAGGACCCCGTGCGTCGCCGTCTCATCCAGTCCACGCTCGCCGTCGTGCTCGTCGTGATCGCCGTCTTCGGCGTGTCCCTCGTGATCGTCGAGACCCGCACGATCAGCAACAGCGCCCAGGAACGCGTGGACTCCGAGGCCCTGCGCCTGGCCAGCATCGTCGACAGCCGCATCCTCGGCGACGAGCACATCAACGCGGAGATCCTCAAGAACCAGGTCGCGGAAGACCGGTACGCCGTGATCCGCATCCCCGGCCAGGCCCCCGTCGAGCTCGGCCTCCAGCCCAGCGGTGACGTCATCCACTCCACAGCCAAGGGCGAGGAGGGCGAGACGGTCACCGTCCAGGAGCCCCGCTCGGCCGTGACGCGCGAGGTCGGCCGCACCCTCCTGATCATCGCCGCGGTCGCGCTGCTCGCGATCGTCGCCGCGGTCCTGCTGGCCGTACGGCAGGCCAACCGTCTCGCCTCCCCGCTCACCGACCTCGCGGAGACCGCGGAGCGGCTCGGCTCCGGCGACCCCCGCCCGCGCCACAAGCGCTACGGCGTCCCGGAGCTGGACCGGGTCGCCGACGTCCTGGACGGCAGCGCGGAGCGGATCGCGCGGATGCTCACCGCCGAGCGCCGCCTCGCCGCGGACGCCTCCCACCAGCTCCGTACGCCGCTGACGGCCCTCTCCATGCGTCTGGAGGAAATCACCCTCACGGATGACCCGGACAACGTGAAGGAGGAGGCGACGATCGCCCTGACCCAGGTCGAGCGTCTCACCGACGTGGTGGAGCGGCTGCTCACCAACGCCCGCGACCCCCGTACCGGCTCCGCCGTCACCTTCGACCTCGACGAGGTCATCAAGCAGCAGCTGGAGGAGTGGCGCCCGGCCTACCGCAGCGCGGGCCGCGCCATCGTCAGCTCGGGCAAGCGGCATCTGCAGGCCGTCGGCACCCCGGGCGCGGTCGCCCAGGTACTGGCCGCGCTCATCGAGAACTCGCTCATGCACGGGGGTGGCACGGTCGCCCTGCGCACCCGTGTCACGGGCAACCAGGCCGTCGTGGAGGTCACGGACGAGGGCCCCGGTGTCCCCACCGACCTGGGCGCCCGCATCTTCGAGCGCACGATCAGCGGGCGCAACTCCACGGGCATCGGCCTCGCGGTCGCCCGCGACCTCGCGGAGGCGGACGGCGGCCGTCTGGAGATGCTCCAGGCACAGCCGCCGGTGTTCGGCCTGTTCCTCTCCCGCACCCCGCTGAAGAGACCACCACTGGTGGACGAGGACGAGCAACGAACGGTCAGATAGCCCCGTGGGCAGCCCCCGGGGGGCTCAGTTCGCCCGGGCCCGTGCCCGGGACCGCCGGGGCGCCGGCTCCTCGTCGAGGATCGCCTCCGCGCTCTCCAGGACCTCACGCGCCTCGTCCGGGACCGTACGGAACACCCACGTGCGGTACGACCAGAACCGGAACAGCGTCGCGATGCCGATGCCGAGGAACTTGAAGATGTTGCTCTGCAGCGGGCTGTCCCAGCCGAACCCGTACGTCGCCACGTACAGCACACCGTTCTCGATGACCAGCCCCACCGCGCTGAACAGCACGAAGAGGCCCATCTCCTTGGTGCGGCCGCCACTGTCGCGGTCCCGGTACGTGAAGTAGCGGAACCCGATGTAGTTGAAGACGATTGCGACGATCGTGGCGATGACACTCGCCCGTACGACCTGCAGTCCGGTCGCGCTGCGCACCAGGTTGAAGGTCACCAGGTTGACGAGGAGCCCCGCTCCGCCGACCGCCCCGAACTTCGCGATCTCCCGGAACAGCTGGTCGAAGCGGCGGCGAACCGCGCTGCGGGGCCGTACGTGAAGCCCCGAAGACTTACTGCCCATGGTGTCGCCAGCCCCCGTAGATCGGACATCGGTCGAAAAATTCAACCCAGCCACTCTAACCAGCGGGCCGCTCTCGCGCCTGTGCGCGGTCTCACGGGACCGGAAAGAGCGGGTCACAGCGAGGGAAAACCCCGGCCTCGGCCGGGATCTCGGCCGGGATCACAGCCGGGGCCACGCCGGGATCGCAGCCGGACCGCAGGCGGCGGAAACCGGCCCCCATGGCGCGACCGATACCCTTGCAGCGTGACGTTTCCGGTAGTCGGCATGGTCGGCGGGGGCCAGCTCGCTCGTATGACACACGAGGCGGGCATCCCGCTCGGCATCAAGTTCAAGCTCCTCAGTGACACCCCTCAGGATTCCGCGGCGCAGGTCGTCGGCGATGTCGTCATCGGCGACTACCGCGACCTCGACACGCTGCGTGAGTTCGCGCGGGGCTGCGATGTGATCACCTTCGATCACGAACACGTACCCACCGAGCATCTGCGCGCCCTGGAGGCGGACGGCATCCCCGTCCGCCCGGGCCCTGACGCCCTCGTGCACGCCCAGGACAAGGGCGTGATGCGCGCGAAGCTCGACGAGATCGGCGTGCCGTGCCCACGGCACCGGATCGTGACCGACGTCGAGGACGTGGCCGCGTTCGCGGCGGAAGGCCTCGCCGAAGGGGCCGGGGGTGACGGATTCCCGATCATCCTCAAGACGGTCCGCGGCGGCTACGACGGCAAGGGCGTCTGGTTCGTCCGGTCGATCGAGGAGGCCGCCGAGCCCTTCCGGGCCGGCGTGCCCGTCCTCGCCGAGGAGAAGGTCGACTTCGTACGGGAACTCGCGGCGAACGTCGTCCGCTCCCCGCACGGCCAGGCGGTCGCGTACCCCGTGGTCGAGTCCCAGCAGGTCAACGGCGTCTGCGACACGGTGATCGCCCCCGCGCCCGGCATACCGGACGAGCTGGCCCTCCAGGCCGAGGAGCTCGCGCTGCGCATCGCCAAGGAACTCGGTGTCGTCGGTCATCTGGCCGTCGAGCTCTTCGAGACCCCCGACGGCCGCATCCTGGTCAACGAGCTGGCCATGCGCCCCCACAACTCGGGCCACTGGACCCAGGACGGCGCGATCACCTCCCAGTTCGCCAACCACGTCCGCGCGGTCCTGGACCTCCCCCTCGGCGACCCGCGCCCGCGCGCCAAGTGGACGGTCATGGTCAATGTCCTGGGCGGCGACTACCCGGACATGTACTCCGCGTACCTGCACTGCATGGCCCGCGACCCTCAGCTGAAGATCCACATGTACGGCAAGGACGTGAAGCCCGGCCGCAAGGTCGGCCACGTCAACACCTACGGCGAGGACCTGGACGACGTCCTCGAGCGCGCCCGCCACGCAGCCGGTTACCTGAGAGGCACGATCACCGAATGAGCCCCGTCGTAGGCATTGTCATGGGGTCGGACTCCGACTGGCCCGTCATGGAAGCGGCCGCGCAGGCGCTTGACGAGTTCGAGATCCCCTACGAGGTGGATGTCGTCTCCGCGCACCGCATGCCGCACGAGATGATCACGTACGGCGAGCAGGCCGCGGAGCGCGGGCTCAAGGCGATCATCGCGGGCGCGGGCGGGGCGGCCCATCTGCCCGGCATGCTCGCGTCCGTGACCCCGCTGCCCGTCATCGGCGTGCCCGTGCCGCTGAAGTACCTCGACGGCATGGACTCGCTGCTGTCGATCGTGCAGATGCCGGCCGGCGTCCCGGTCGCGACCGTCTCCGTCGGCGGCGCGCGCAACGCGGGCCTGCTGGCCGCCCGGATGCTCGCCGCGCACGACGAGGAACTCCTCACCCGCATGCGGGAGTTCCAGCAGGAGCTGAACGACCAGGCCACCGAGAAGGGCAAGCGGCTGCGCGCCAAGGTCGAGGGCGCGGGCGGCGGCTTCGGCTTCGGCTCCGGGAAGTGACGCCCATGACCTCCTCCACGTCGTCCGTCACGTCCACGGCATCCCTCGACGAGGCCCGCGCCCTCCTCGCCGACTTCCCCGTCGTCGACGGCCACAACGACCTTCCCTGGGCGCTGCGCGAACAGGTCCGCTACGACCTCGGTGCCCGCGACATCGCCGCCGACCAGAGCGCGCACCTGCACACCGACCTGGCCCGGCTGCGCGCGGGCGGCGTCGGCGCGCAGTTCTGGTCGGTGTATGTCCGCTCGGACCTGCCGGGCGCGGTCACCGCGACACTGGAACAGATCGACTGCGTACGGCGGTTGATCGACCGTCACCCCTCCGACCTGCGGGCCGCGCTGACCGCCGCCGACATGGAGGCGGCGCGCGCCGAGGGCCGTATCGCCTCGCTGATGGGCGCGGAGGGCGGCCACTCCATCGACAACTCCCTCGCCGTGCTGCGGGGGTTGTACGCGCTGGGCGTGCGCTACATGACCCTCACCCACAACGACAACATCGCGTGGGCGGACTCGGCGACCGACGTGCCCACCGTCGGCGGTCTGTCGGCCTTCGGCCGTGAGGTCGTGCGGGAGATGAACCGCGAGGGCATGCTGGTCGACCTCTCGCACGTCGCGGCGACGACCATGCGGGACGCGCTCGACACGAGCTCCGCGCCGGTGATCTTCTCCCACTCCTCCTCGCGCGCGGTGTGCGACCACCCGCGCAACATCCCGGACGACGTCCTGGAGCGGCTGCCCGCCAACGGGGGAGTGGCGATGGTGACGTTCGTACCGAAGTTCGTCCTCCAGGCGGCGGTCGACTGGACGGCCGCGGCCGACGAGAACATGCGCGCGAACGGCTTCCACCACCTCGACACCACCGCCGACGGCATGAGGGTCCACCGTGCCTTCGAGGAGTCCTACCCGCGCCCCGTGGCCACGGTGTCGACGGTGGCGGACCACCTCGACCACATGCGTGAGGTCGCCGGTGTCGACCACCTCGGCATAGGCGGTGACTACGACGGCACGGCGTTCACCCCGGACGGCCTCAACGACGTCTCCGGCTACCCGAACCTGATCGCCGAGCTGCTGGACCGCGGCTGGTCGAAGACCGACCTCGCCAAGCTGACCTGGCAGAACGCGGTACGGGTGCTGGGGGCCGCGGAAGACGTGGCGCGCGGTCTTCAGGCCACCCGCGGTCCGTCCGTGGCGACGATCGAGTCCGTCGACGGCGACGGGGCCTGAGCGTCCAGGGCGGGGTGGCCGGCGTAGCCGTCCGCCCCGCCCACGTACATCAGGAACCGGTCCCGGGTGCCGCCGGGAACCCACGACCATGAGGATCGCCGAACCGGACGGCCAGGTCTCCCTTGGCCTCGGTCTCGGTCTTGCCCGTGTCCGCCTCCCCCGCTCGCCCTCAGCAGGCGCAGAGACAGAAGGGGTGCCCCGCCGGGTCGGCGTAGACCCGCCAGGTGCGCGAGCGGTCCTCGGTGTCCAGCGGCTTGGCGCCCAGCGTCAGCACCTCCTTCTCGGCCGCGTCCAGATCCTCCACCACCAGGTCCAGGTGGAACTGCTGCGAGCCGTCCGGCGCGGGCCACCGCGGTGGAACGAAGCCGGGCGCCTGCTGGAAGGCGAGCGCCTGACCGCCCGGCACCTTCAGGTCCACCCACGAGCTGTCCCCGGAGTCCTCCTCCACGCTGCCGCCGAGCACCTGCGCGTAGAACCCGGCGAGCGCGCGCGGGTCGGAACAGTCCAGGACGACGACACCCAGCTTGGCGAGAGCCATGACTTCCTCCGAGGGGTTACCAACGACATCGACGAGTTACCGCCAGACCTCATCAAGAGGTAACGGTTACTGCATGCTCTCGCATAGGAGGTAACGTCGCAACCATGAATGACCGTGCGCCCGCACCCGGCGGTCTGGCGCTCATCCAGTCGCTGGTGAACACCCTGGACATCGAGTCGGGCGCGGACTCGCTGGACACCGCCGAGGGCCGATCGCCCTTCGGCCTCGCGGAGGGCGAGGCGGAGGCGGCCCGTGAGCTGCGCGAGTCGTTGCGCGCGGCCTGCCTGGCGCACGCGGGCCACCCGGCGCACCGCGCGGTGACCCCTCTCGGCGAGCTGCTGGCCCGGGCCCCGCTGCACGTGACGGTCGACGAGCACGACGGTGCGGCACGGCTCGTCCCCGCGGGCGCCTCACTCGCGTCGCGCGTCGCGGCGGCCCTCGCGGACGCGCTCGTCGAGGGCACCTGGCCGCGGCTGAAGGCCTGCGAGGCACCGACCTGCCACTGGGCGTACTACGACCGGTCCCCGGCGGGCCGCGGCCGGTGGTGCTCGATGTCGGTCTGCGGGGCCCGCGCGAAGATGCGTCGGTACCGCGCGAAGTAGGCCGTCCGTTAATACAAAGTGGAACAACTGGCCACGCCGGTCGCCCGGAGCGTGGAGAATGTGCGATGACGGCGGTCCGGCCGACTGAGCCTCGGCCGGACCGCCGTCACCTGTGAAGAGCTGTCAGGTCGCCCACGAAGCGCTGCCAGGCCACCTGTGAAGCGTCATCAGGCGGTCGGGCGGCCCATCGCCCGGTACGTCCATCCGGCCCGGCGCCACGCCTCGGGGTCGAGCGCGTTGCGGCCGTCCAGAAGCACGCGGGCCGAGGCGGCCTCGCCCAGCACCGCCGGGTCCAGCTCGCGGAACTCCTGCCACTCGGTCAGGTGCAGGACGACGTCGGCGCCGCGCACGGCCTCGACCGCGGAGTCGGCGTACCCGAGCGTCGGGAAGAGCCGCTTGGCGTTCGCGATGCCCTTCGGGTCGTAGACGGTGACCTGGCCGCCCTGGAGGTGGATCTGCCCGGCGACGTTCAGTGCGGGCGAGTCCCGGACGTCGTCCGAGTCGGGCTTGAAGGTCGCGCCGAGCACGGCGACCCGCTTGCCGAGGAAGGATCCGCCGCCCAGCGCCTCCCGGGCCATCTCCACCATCTGGCCGCGACGGCGCATGTTGATGGAGTCGATCTCGCGCAGGAAGGTCAGCGCCTGGTCCGCGCCGAGCTCACCGGCCCGGGCCATGAAGGCACGGATGTCCTTCGGCAGACAGCCGCCGCCGAATCCGATCCCCGCCCGAAGGAACTTGCGTCCGATCCGCTCGTCGTGCCCGATGGCCTCGGCCAGCAGGGCGACATCGCCGCCGGCGGCCTCGCAGACCTCGGCCATGGCGTTGATGAAGGAGATCTTGGTCGCGAGGAAGGAGTTCGCGGAGGTCTTCACCAGCTCGGCGGTCGGGAAGTCGGTGACGACGAAGGGCGAGCCCTCGGAGACGGGCGTCGCGTACACCTCGCGCAGGATCTTCTCGGCCCGCTCGCTGCGCACGCCGGCCACGAGACGGTCGGGGTGCAGCGTGTCCTGGACGGCGAAGCCCTCGCGCAGGAACTCCGGGTTCCAGGCGAGCTCGGCGTCCTCACCGGCGGGGGAGAGCTCGGCGAGCGTGCGCGCCAGCCGCTCCGCGGAGCCCACCGGCACGGTGGACTTGCCGACGACGAGGGCGGGGCCCTTCAGGTGCGGGGCGAGCGTCTCGAAGGCGGCGTCGACGTACGACATGTCGCACGCGTACTCCCCGTGCTTCTGCGGCGTGTTCACGCAGACGAAGTGGACGTCGCCGAACTCCCCCACCTCGGCCCAGTCCATGGTGAAGCGCAGCCGGCCGGTGGATCCCTCGATGCCCGCCACATGCTTGCGCAGCAGCTCCTCGAGCCCCGGCTCGTACATCGGGACCTCGCCCCGCTGCAGCATCTCGATCTTCTCGGGGACGACATCGAGTCCCAGTACCTCGAACCCGAGCTCGGCCATGGCCGCGGCGTGGGTGGCGCCGAGATAGCCGGTGCCGATCACGGTGATCTTGAGGGCCATGGGTGCTCCTGGGATGAATGGGCTCGGTGCGCTGCCCGAGCATAGTCGGGGCATGTTCGGGCCCCTCATCGGGCAGGTTCCCCCCTGTCGCCAAGCTCACGTATCCCTCCCGTGGGCGGACCCCTAAAATTTGGGTTACTTAACGGTAATTAGCGTCTTTGGAGCGTGAGAGACCTTGGCCGGATCGGCTGATTTCGACCTGTACCGCCCGTCCGAGGAGCACGACATGCTCCGTGACGCGATCCGCTCGCTGGCCGAGGCGAAGATCGCGCCGTACGCGGCCGTGGTGGACGAGGAAGCCCGTTTTCCGCAGGAGGCCCTGGATGCCCTGGTCTCCTCCGACCTGCACGCCGTGCACGTGCCGGAGTCGTACGGCGGCGCGGGCGCCGACGCGCTCGCCACGGTGATCGTGATCGAGGAGGTGGCGCGTGTCTGTGCCAGCTCCTCCCTGATCCCGGCCGTGAACAAGCTGGGCTCGCTCCCGGTGATCCTTTCCGGTTCCGAGGCCCTCAAGCAGAAGTACCTGACCCCGCTCGCCAAGGGCGACGGGATGTTCTCGTACTGCCTCTCGGAGCCGGACGCGGGCTCGGACGCCGCGGGCATGAAGACGAAGGCGGTCCGTGACGGCGACGACTTCGTCCTCAACGGTGTGAAGCGCTGGATCACCAACGCGGGCGTCTCCGAGTACTACACGGTGATGGCGGTCACCGACCCCACCAAGCGCTCGAAGGGCATCTCGGCCTTCGTCGTCGAGAAGTCGGACGAGGGTGTCTCCTTCGGCGCCCCCGAGAAGAAGCTCGGCATCAAGGGCTCCCCGACGCGCGAGGTCTACTTCGACAACGTCCGCATCCCGGCCGACCGCATGATCGGCGAGGAGGGCACCGGCTTCGCCACGGCCATGAAGACCCTGGACCACACCCGCATCACGATCGCCGCGCAGGCGCTCGGCATCGCGCAGGGTGCCCTCGACTACGCCAAGGGCTATGTCCAGGAGCGCAAGCAGTTCGGCAAGCCGATCGCCGACTTCCAGGGCATCCAGTTCATGCTCGCCGACATGGCCATGAAGATCGAGGCGGCCCGGCAGCTGACGTACGCGGCCGCTGCGAAGTCGGAGCGCGGCGACAAGGACCTCACCTTCCAGGGCGCCGCGGCGAAGTGCTTCGCCTCCGACGTCGCCATGGAGGTCACCACGGACGCCGTGCAGCTCCTCGGCGGCTACGGCTACACCCGCGACTACCCGGTCGAGCGCATGATGCGCGACGCCAAGATCACCCAGATCTACGAGGGCACGAACCAGGTCCAGCGCATCGTGATGGCCCGCAACCTGCCGTAACCCACCCCCGCACCACGAACATGAGGGGCACCCCGCCGGGGTGCCCCTCGTCTTGTCCGGGTCGGCCTCACGGGCCGTTCGGGGTCTTGTCCCGGTCTCGGCCTCACAGGCCGTTCAGCGCGTTCCGCAGATCCTCCGGCGCGCGGTAGTGGACGGTCCGCATACCGAGTGCGGCCGCCGCCTCCACGTTCTCCAGGGTGTCGTCCACGAACAGGCAGCGCCCGGCCGGGACGCCGGCCCGCTCGACGGCGATGTCGTAGATGCGCCGGTCGGGCTTGGCGATGCCCACCCGCGCGCTGCTGACCACGTGGTCGGCGAGGTCCGTCAGGCCCAGGGACTCCAGGTCCTCCTCCAGCTGGACCGAGGTGTTGGTGACGAGGACCAGGGGCATGTGGGTACGGGCCCGGCGCAGCAGCGCCACCACCGTCTCGTCGGCGTGGAACGGCGAGCGGACGAGCGCCGTGCTCAGCTCCACCGCCGTCCCGTCGGCCACCAGCCCGCTCAGGCCCCGCAGGATCGACTCCGCCCACCCGTCCGGGGTGATCCGGCCCAGCACCAGCGGAAGCACCGTCTCCGGTGCGAAGGCCACCTTCATGGTGGTGCCCTCGGCCAGCCCGGCGGCGCGCTCCAGCGCGTACAGGTGGGCCGGTTCGTAGACGCGGATCACGTTGTCGACGTCACAGAGCACCGCGTCGAAGGGGCGTCCGCCGGAAGGCGACGGGCCGGACGGGGTGCCGGGGGAGAGGGTCATGGCGTCACCCTGACATCCGTCCGGAAGCCGCCCTCGGCCAGGGCCACCGGCCGGGATGACTTCGCGGCCCGGCTCTCGGGCGTCCAGCACCGCCGAACCCCGGCTAGTCCAGCCCCTCCGCCGCCCGCTTCTCCCGCAGTTCCATGATCGCCCGACGGCGTGCCAGCCGGTGGGTGCGCCGGATCTGGGCCTCCTGGTAGCGCCGCTCGTCGCGCTCGGTCTCCGGGAGGACGGGCGGCACGCGCCGCGGCTTGCCGTCGGCGTCGACCGCGGCGAAGACGAGATAGGCCGAACCGACCTGCTGGGGCGGCGTCGACTCGTTCCAGCGCTCGGCCAGCACGCGCACGCCGACCTCCATGGACGTCCGCCCCGTCCAGTTCACCTGGGCCTTCACATGGACGAGGTCACCGACGCGGACCGGCTCCAGGAAGACCATCTCGTCCATGGAGGCGGTGACGGCGGGCCCGCCAGAGTGCCGCCCGGCCACCGCGCCCGCCGCGTCGTCCACGAGCTTCATGATCACTCCGCCGTGCACCGTGCCCAGAAGGTTGGTGTCGTTGTGGGTCATGATGTGGCTGAGGGTGGTCCGGGACGCGTGGGTCGGCTTGCCCGGTATTTCGGATTCCGGGTTGGGCGCCAGGTCTGTCATGCCGTCCACCCTATGCGGGGGCGTGCGAGGGTTGCTTTGCATCAGCTCTGCAACAGGCGTGACCCAGATCTCCCCGGTCTCTTGTTAGGCACACCGTGCGGACCTGCACACTGGTCCGCATGAACGATTGGCCCGACGGGTGGTCCGACAGCAACCGCAGCGACCGTTACGGACGCGGCAGCGCAGGCGCTCAGCCTGAGGGCGCCCGTGTCATGCGGCAGGTTCAGCGTGGCCCGGGAGCACCCGGTCCGCGCCCGTCCGCCCCGCCGTACGGCGGGGTGCCCCAGCAGCCGACGTACGACGATGGCCAGGGGTACGACAACGGGTACGACTCCGGTTACAACACCGGGCAGGTCTACGGTTCGCCGGGCGGCCCCGGTGGTCCGCAGGGTCCCGGCGGCCAGGGCGGCCGTGGCCCGCGCCCGGCGCCGAACTGGCGCCGGCGGATCAAGTGGATAGCCATCACGCTGGTCACGCTGCTGGTCGTGGTCTCCGTGGGCACCTACTTCTGGGCCGACTCCAAGCTCCACCGTGACGTGGATCTCTCGAAGGTCATCGACCGGCCCGACGGGGGCAAGGGCACGAACTACCTGATCGTCGGCTCCGACAGCCGCGCCGGCATGTCGGCCGAGGAGAAGAAGAAGCTGCACACCGGGTCCGCCGAGGGCAAGCGCACGGACTCGATGATGATCCTGCACGTCGGGGACAACGGCGACACCCTGATCTCCCTCCCCCGCGACTCGAACGTGACGATCCCGACGTACAAGGGATCCGCGTCCGGCAAGACCTTCCCCGGCACGGGCCGCCAGGTGAAGCTCAACGCGGCGTACGCGGAGGACGGGCCGACGCTGCTGGTCCGCACCATCGAGTCCAACACCGGCCTGCACATCGACCACTACGTGGAGATCGGTTTCGCCGGGTTCGCGAACATCGTCGACGCGGTCGGCGGTGTGGAGATGACCCTCGACCAGGGCTTCAAGGACAAGTACTCCGGCGCCGACTTCAAGGCGGGCAAGCAGACCCTCAACGGTGAGCAGGCCCTCGCCTTCGTCCGTACCCGCCACGCCTTCGCGGCCTCGGACCTCCAGCGCACCAAGAACCAGCAGAAGTTCCTGTCCGCCCTGGCCCACCAGGTCGCGACCCCCGGGACCATCCTGAACCCCTTCAAGCTCTACCCGACCATGGGCTCCGGCCTCGACAGCCTCACCGTCGACAAGGACATGAGCCTGTGGGACCTCGGCAGCATGTTCTGGGCGATGAAGGGCGTCACCGGCGGCAGCGGCAAGTCCATGAACATGCCGATCTCCGGTTCCACGGGCGGCAATCTGGTCTGGGACAAGGCCAAGGTCAAGACGCTGGTGGACGAGCTGAAGAATGACCAGACGGTGACGGTGTCGAGCAACTGACCCGCACTACGACGAAGGGCCCCGCCGGACGATACGGCGGGGCCCTTCGCGTGTCCCGTGGACGCGCGCGTCGCCTACGTACACACCACCTGATCCCCCGTCACCACCCGGGTCTCCCCCTGGTAGGGATCCTGCACCCGGACCCGTGCGACCTCCTTGAAGTCCGCCCCGGCGATCACCTTCAGCAGCGGCCCCCGCCCTTTGACCTCGCGCAGCTCGCTGCCCGGGAGCGCGGCGGCGAGGGACTTCGCGGAGCGGTCCCAGCGCGGGTCGTAGACGATGACGCTGTGCTGGGCGCCGCGGTCCTGGGCGTTGACGGGGTGGCCCGTCGTGCGGAACCCGGTGGCGGCCAGGGCGCTGTCCATGCGTTTGCCGAGGCCGTCCGTGGGCGTCCCGTTCTCCACCTGGACCTGGATCTGCTGCGGGTCCACCTCGACACGCACGGTCCTGGCGTGCACGGCCTTGTGCGGGGGAGCGAGCGGCTTGTCGTCGCGCAGTGACTGGAAGAGCGCGGTGGCCTTGGCGTCGTCCCACTTCAGTGTGGAGCCGATGCCCTTGACGACGTAGGCCATCTGCCCGATCGGCACGGTCGTGAACTCGGAGGAGGAAGGGGAGAAGTTCCGCATCGCCCGGCCGAGGTCCAGCAGCTCGTCCGTGCCGAACCCCTGGTCCGCGCGGACCGAACCGAGCACGGCCCGGGTGACATCACGGAACTTCATCGGGTTCAGCAGCACCCCCGACGACGTGGCCCGCTCGATCAGCGCCGCCAGGAACCGCTGCTGGCGCTGCATCCGGCCGATGTCGGCGGCGCCGTCGACATGCCGGGACCGTACGTACTGGAGTGCCTGCCCGCCGCTCAGTGTGTGCGTCCCGGCGGGCAGGTCGAGTCCGGTGTACGAGTCCTTGAGGGGCTGTGCGGTGCAGATGCTCACGCCGCCGAGCACGTCCACCGTCCGCATGAAGCTGGTGAAATCGACCTCCAAGTAGTGGTCGATCTTCACATGGGTCATGTTCTCGACGGTGCGCACGGTCAGCTGCGGGCCCCCCTCCGCGTACGCCGCGTTGAGCTTGATCGGGTGGGGGCCGTGCTCGGCGCCGGTGGTCTGGTCGGTGTGCGCGGGCACCTCGGCGTACGAGTCGCGCGGCAGGCTCACGACGCTGGCCCGCTCCCGGTCGGCGGCGATGTGCACGATCATCATCGTGTCGGTGCAGTGGCAGGGGGCACCGCCCAGACGGTACTTCCGCCGCTCCTCCTCCGTGATCTTGTCGCGGCCGTCGGTGCCGACCAGCAGCACGTTCATGCCGTGGCCCCCTGCGGGGCGGTTCTTCATGTCCTTGAAGGGGTCGACCCGGGCGATGTTCTCGCCCAGGCTGGTGACCACCGCGTGCCCGATGCCCGCAGAGGCGAGGACCACCACCGAGATCGTGGTGACCACCCGCATGGCCCAGCGCGGCTTCTTCCTCCGTACGGGGGGCCGTACGGTGGACCGCTCCGCAGGCCGCCGGGAGCGGGGCGGCTGCGGGCGGTTCTGGGGGCGGGGCTGCGGGCGTGCGGGGGAGCGGGGCGGCGTGGGCAAGGGGGACACCTCCGCGGGGGTGAACGTGGGGATCCGTGAGCACCGTAGGCCCATACGATCTGCTGCCCGGCCCGTGGACAGGGCGGCGCGCGCCCGTGTCCCCCGTTCGCGGTAACGTGACGTCCGATGAGCGAGAAGTCTGACGTGCGGCCCCCCGCCGTTTCTGTGATCATGCCCGTCCTCAACGAGGAGCGGCATCTGCGCGGGGCCGTCCAAGCGATCCTGGCGCAGGAGTACGACGGCGAGATGGAGGTGGTGATCGCCATCGGTCCGTCCTCGGACCGTACGGACGAGATCGCCGCCCAGCTCGTACGCGAAGACCCGCGTGTCCACACCGTCCCGAACCCCACCGGGCGCACCCCGGCCGCGCTGAACGCGGCGATCAAGGCGTCCCGGCATCCCGTCGTCGTCCGCGTCGACGGGCACGGCATGCTCTCCCCGAACTACATCGCGACCGCCGTGCGCCTCCTTGAGGAGACCGGCGCGCAGAACGTCGGCGGCATCATGCACGCCGAGGGCGAGAACGACTGGGAGCACGCGGTCGCCGCCGCGATGACCTCGAAGATCGGGGTCGGGAACGCCGCCTTCCACACGGGGGGTGAGGCAGCTCCCGCCGAGACCGTGTACCTCGGTGTCTTCCGGCGCGAGGCCCTGGAGCGCCAGGGCGGCTACAACGAGGAGTTCATCCGCGCCCAGGACTGGGAGCTGAACTTCCGGATCCGGGAGGCGGGCGGCCTCATCTGGTTCTCGCCCGAGCTGCGGGTCTCCTACCGGCCCCGGCCCTCGGTCAAGGCGCTCGCCAAGCAGTACAAGGACTACGGGCGCTGGCGCCATGTCGTCGCCCGCTACCACGAGGGCTCCATCAACCTGCGCTACCTCGCTCCGCCGACCGCCGTGTGCGCGGTCGCCGCGGGCGTCGTGGTGGGCGTGGCGCTGACGCCCTGGGGCTTCGTGATCCCCGGCGGCTATCTCGCGGCGATAGTGGCGGGCTCGCTGCCCGCGGGCAAGGGGCTGCCGCTGAAGGCCCGCCTGCAGATCCCCGTCGCCCTCGCGACCATGCACATGTCGTGGGGCTTCGGCTTCCTCACCAGCCCGAAGGCGCTGGCGAAGAAGGTCATCGCCTCCCGCCGCCCGGCGGTACTCGGCTCCACGGAGCCCGCCAACTGAGCACCATTCATGAGCAGTGGGGCCCCTCTCGACCTCGAGAGGGGCCCCACTGCTTTCTGCCGACCGGTCTACGGCCAGGTGCGGTCTCCTACGACCAGGTGTAGTCCTTGTTGACGTGCATACAGGCGTCGGTCTTGGCGCCGTTGAGCACGTCCGCGGACTCCGGCGTCGTGTTGTCCTGCGCCTTCGCCTTGTACGCCGTGCCCTCGCGCCAGTCGGCGCCGACCACGAGCGTGACGCCCGAGACGTCCGTCGACTTCTTCACCGCGCTCAGCGGGACCCCGAGCGCCTTGGCGACCGCCTGGGCGTCGCCCTGTAGGTCGGCGCTCGGGTAGCGGATCACCGTCGTCTCCTCGGTGGTCGCCGGCGAGGTGTCCGCCTCGGCCTTGGTGAAGCCCTTGCCGACGAGCAGCTGGGACACCGTGCGCGCGCGTCCGCCGACCGGGCCCAGCGCGGCCGTGCGGGTGCCGTTCTGCACGGTCACACCGATCTGGTCGTCCGCGGCGGCCGGGTCCGTGGAGGCCTTCACCGCGGTCGCCGTCTTCTTCTTGTCCTTGCCGTCGAGCGCGATGTCCTCACGGACGAGACGGAACAGCTGCTCGGCCTCGACCGGCTTGGGCTCCACGCGGTTGCTGTCCGACACGGCCCACTGCCAGGGCATCGTGGTCATCGTGATGCGCTTCGGCTCGACCTTCTTGAGCTCGTTGCCGAGGTCGTAGAGCTTCAGCACGCTGCCCAGGCCCTTGTCGACGGTCAGCGCCTTGGTAGCCGTCTCCGCGAGGCTGCGCAGCTTGCCGGGGTTGCTGATCGTGGCGTTCTCGCGCAGCTGGCGGACCATCGAGTTCATGTACTGGTGCTGGGCCTTGGTCCGGCCGATGTCCGTGTTGTCCTCGAAGCCGTACCGCGTCCGCAGCCACGCCAGGGCCTGCGTGCCCTTGACGGGGGTCGTGCCCTTCTTCAGCTTCAGCCCGGAGCCGTGGCCCTGGCTGTCCTTGGAGTAGACGTTGGCGTCCACGCAGACCGGTACACCGCCGATCGCGTCCGCCATCGACACCACACCCGAGAAGTCGATCTTCATGAAGTGGTCGATGTGGATCTTGGTGAGCTTCTCCCAGGTGGCCACCGTGCAGCCCGGACCGCCGCGCCCGAGCGAGGTGTTGGTCATCACCAGCCCGACGGTCGCCGGGTAGACCTTCTTGGTGTCCGGGTCCGTGCACTTGGGCATCTTCAGCAGCGTGTCGCGCGGCATGCTGATCACCGACATGTTGCTGCGGTCGGCGGAGAGGTGCAGCAGCATCTGGACGTCCGCGAGCGGGGTACCGCCGAAGGTCTCCTTGGCGCCGCCGAGGGACTGGTTCTCCTTGGTGTCCCGGGCGTCCGAGCCGATCAGAAGGATGTTCAGGGGGGTCTGCCCGGCCGCGTTCGCCTTGCTCTTGGCCGCCCGGTCCTTCTCGTCGCCGAGGTTCAGGTCGTCCTTCTTGATGTTGCTGTTCAGGTGCTGGTAGTAGAGGTAACCCGCGCCCGCGGTGCCAAGTATCAGAAGCGCGAGGACCGACGCCGACCAGCGCAGTATGCGGCGTCTGCGCCGTGGGTGCCCGCTGTCGCCGCCCCCGCGCCGACGCCCGCCGCCACCGCCGTGCCGGCCCTGCCCGAGCGGTTCGGCCGACGCGTCGGCGCCGTCCTTGTCGACCGGACGCCCGTCGCGCCCGGCCGCTGGGCCGTCGGCGTGGGCCGAATCGCCGCCTTTGCCGGTGGCTCCACTGCCTTTGCCGGTGGAGCCGTTGCCTCTACCGGTCGCATCTTTGCCGCTGGCATCGCCACCTGTGCCGCCGGAAGCTCCGCCTCCGTCGGTGGGATCGCCGTTCTCGTCGTACAGGCTGTCGTCCCAGCCCAGATCGTCGGCCTGCCGGACACGTGGTCGAGCCCCCTCCCCACGCACACCGCTTCGCGCCATCTCCCTGCCCCTCCCCACCCTGCGCCTGACAAACGGGTCCGTCCCGCGCCCGATCGGACGCGTACGTCTGGCCGGACACCCCTTGCGTCCGGCCCGGACGCCCCCGCGCCCTGTTAGACGTCTGACAGACCCGTTAGGTCATCAACTGGCGCACACTGTCTTGTCCGCCGTGGACTTGTCGACCTCGGGCGCCTTGGTCGGAGTGGTCAACGACACCCCTGCGCCCTTGAAGTCCTTGCCCAGGGTCAGCACGATCGCGGGCAGACCCTGTGAGTTCTTCTCGCTCTTGCCAGGCTTCAACGCCGAAGCGGACAGCCCCATGAGGTCCGCCAGTTTGCGCGCCTGATCGGCCTGGTCGGGAGAGTACTCCAGGGTCGTCTTGCTCAGTGTTGCGTCGGCGTTACCGAGCTGGCTGGACTTGAGCACGCCCTCAGTATTCTGCAGCCAGTTAAGAGTCTCCTGTGCGCTGCCGGCGGGGGCGCCGCCGTTGTAGATGTCGACGCGGATGTCGGCGGCGGCGGAACGGGTGCCCTTGAGGCGGGCGGCGACCTCGGCCTTCTCCTTCTTCTCCTTCTGCTTCACGGCGGTGAAGGAGACGTCGTTCTTGATCGCGTCGAAGACCGCGGGGGCCTGCGACTGGTTGACGATGACGGTCGCCTTGACCTTCTCGGCGGGGTTGTCGAGCACCGGCACCGTGGTGAAGGTGATGTTCTTCGTAGGCACCTTCTTCAGCTCCAGTGCCACGTCCTTGAGGGTGCTGACCTTTCCTATGCCCGTGTCCACGGTGAGCGCCTTGGTGGCCGCCTCGGCCAGGCTGATCAGCTTGGCCGGGTTGGTGAGGGTGTCGCTGGAGGCCATCTTGCGCATCAGCGAGCCCAGGAACTGCTGCTGCACCTTGATGCGGTCGAGGTCGCCCTGGTTGCCGAAGCTGTGCCGGGTCCGTACGAACGCGAGAGCCTGCTCGCCCTCGACCTTGGACTTGCCCGCGGGCAGCTTGAGGTGCGACTCCTTGTCGTTGACCGCGTGCGCCACGCACACCTCGACGCCGTCGACCGCGCTGGTCAGCGTCTTGACCGCGTTGAAGTCGGCCATCATGAAGTGGTCCACCGGGATCCCGGTGACCTCCTTGACCGTGCGCATGGTGCAGCCCGGGTCGCGGCCGTCCTGGCCGAGGCTCGTGTTGAAGCGGACGTTCTGCGTGCCCGGGATGTCCTTCTCGGTGCCGTCCGACTGCTTGGTCGGGCAGTCCGGCACATTGACGATCAGGTCACGCGGGATGCTCAACGCGGTCGCGTTCGTACGGTCCTTGGAGACGTGCAGCAGGATGTTGGTGTCGGCGTGGCCGACGCTGCCCTTGTCGCCGTAGCCCTCGTTGCCCGCGCCGGTGCGCTTGTCGGTGCCGATGATCAGGATGTTGAAGGCCTCGTCCTTGCTGAAGCCCTTCTTGCCCGCGCTGCCGACGTCCGTCGTACTGACGTTGCCCTCAAGGTGCTTGAGGTAGAGGTACCCCGCGGCGGACACGGCGACCAGCACGAAGGCCATCGAGCCGCCGGTCCACAGCAGTATCTTCTTCGCCTTCGACTTCTTCGGCTTCGTGCGTCCCTTGCGACGGCCCGGCGGTGGCTCGGCCGGCGCGCCACGGCGCCGCCGCGGCCCGGGCACATCGGGTCCTGGCGTCGGCGGACTCTCCCGTTCCGGCGCCCGGCGCGCGCGTGTCCCCGCTCCCGCTCCCGCGTTCGCGGGGCTGCCCCGACGCGGTCTCGGGACTCCCGACTGCGGAGCGGAAGGGGTCAGTCGCAGTTCGTATTCACCGGTGTTCGGGTTGAGTACCCACTGGTCTGCGGGGTCGATGTTGTCCGCCCGCCCACGGCCTTGCGCGTCCACGGTTGTCTGAATCCTCCGTCGGGGCCACGCGGCGCCCTTCCCCCTCAAAGAGCGCTCGGGTCTCGGTCAGCAGTGCGCGACCCCCAGGACAGACCTCGTGGCCGGGTGCACCGGATCGCTCACACTATCCGGCCGGTTCAGGGTCAAGCGACGGTGGTGACAAATTCCACCTTCCTACAACTGGGCAATCCGCCCTATTTCTCAGAGACTTCTCAGCTCCGCAGTCCCGCCTTGGCGCACGCTTTACCCGCAGGCGTCCTCGGCCGCCGTGTTACCGCGAAAAGTCGGCGCGGATGTGGGAGCGTCGGGCCGCTTTCCCCCCGACTTCCCGTTGCCGCGCGACTCCTCTTCGTAGTCGAATGCCGAGTCGTACGTACCTTCGCGACCGCCCTCGTACGAGTTCTTGCGTTTCGCAGGGGAATCCGTCGGATGGTCCGTCGGAAGACTCGTCGGAAGGCTCCTCGGAGGGCCGCTCGGTGGGTCCGTCGGAAGGACGCTCGGCGGGTCCGTCGGAAGGTCCTTGGCGACCGCCACCGGAGCGTCCGTGCGCAGCAGGGCGAAGAGTTTGTCGGCCGCGGGTTTCACGAGCTGGTCGCGATTGGCGTTGTAGACGTACGACGTTCGGGGCACCGTCAGGAATTGGACACGTTCCGTAGGGATATTGCGCATGCCGCGGACCAGGTCGTACAGCCCGCGCAGGCTCGCCAGATCCGGGTCCGTGGTGAGCGAGGAAGTGGCCGCGTCGAGCATGGGATAGAGCCGTGCCGGATTGAGCAGGACGTCGTTGCTCTGCACCTTGTTGACGAGCGCGCCGAGGAACCGCTGCTGGCGCTCCATCCGGTCGGTGTCGCTGCCGTCGCCGATGCTCTTGCGGGCGCGGACGTAGCCGAGGGCCTGTTCGCCGTCGAGCACGACCTTGCCCGCGGGCAGCTTCAGCTTGGCCGCCTTGTCGTCGATGGGCTCCTTCAGGCACACCTCCACGCCGTCCACGGCGTCGACCATGTCCTTGAACCCGTGGAAGTCGACGACCACGTGATGGTCGACACGGATGTTCGTGAGCTTCTCGAGGGTCCGGATCGTGCACGCCGAACCGCCCACCTCGAAGGCGGAGTTGAACATCGCGAACATGGGCTGGGTGCGGGTGCCGTCCGGGCGCCGGCAGCTCGGCACGTCCACCATCAGGTCGCGGGGCAGGGAGACGGCGGTGGCACTGCGCCGGTTCGCGGACAGGTGCAGCAGGATCGTGGTGTCGGAGCGCTCGGTCCCGGAGTCCCGGCCGTACTCCTTGTTCCCGTTCCCCGACCGCGAGTCCGACCCGATCAGCAGGATGTTCTGCGCGTCGCGCACCAGCGCGGTGGGCCGCTCCTTCTCGTAGCGGGCGAGCTCGGCGGCGGCTTCCTCGTCGGCCGTGATGTTCCGGCTCAGCTTCTCGTACGCGACCAGGCCGACGCCGACGGCACCGAGGACCACGACGGCGACACCGAGCGCCGAGTACTGCACCCAGCGTCGCCGTCGCCGTCGCGCGAGCCCGGCACCGGTGGGCGAAGCCCCCGCTCCCGGCCCTGTCCTGTCGGTCACGTCGGAGTCCACCCCTCATGGCGTGCGGAGCGTGCGATGCTCCTACGACCATGGCTCGGAGGCCCGGCGACGGCGGCAGATAAGGGGCCGAACGGGTGACGCCATCCGTCACGGGTGCGGGGCCCCGGCAGGTACGGATCCGCGGCGGAACGGCGGCCGCGATACGGCGGGCGCGACCGGCCCCCAGGGGCCCGCCCCGACAGGCGACGGGCCCCTCGGGGGCCGGCTCGGACGGTGACCGATTCCATGGGCTGGCTTGGACGGTGCCCTGTCCCGCGGGCTGGCTCGGACGTCGACCGGTCTCATGGGTCGGCTTGGACGTCGACCGGTCTCATGGGCTGGCTTGGACGCCGACTGGTCCCGCGGGCTGGCTTGGACGGTGACCGGTTCCATGGGCTGGCTTGGACGCCGACCGGTCCCGTGGGCTGGCTTGGACGGTGCCCGGTCCCGCAGGCTGGCTCGGACGTCGACCGGTCTCATGGGTCGGCTTGGACGTCGACCGGTCTCATGGGTCGGCTTGGACGTCGACCGGTCTCATGGGTCGGCTTGGACGTCGACCGGTCTCATGGGTCGGCTTGGACGCCGACCGGTCTCATGGGCTGGCTTGGACGCCGACCGGTCCCGCGGGCTGGCTCGGACGGTGACAGGCCCCGCGGGCCGGCTCGGACGTCGACCGGTCCCACGGACCGGCTCGGACGGTGACCGGTTCCATGGACCGGCCGAACGGTGACCGGTGCTACCGAACCGTCGAAGTCACCCGCTCACTCTCGATCCGCTTGGCCACCGCGTCCTCGCCCAGTCGCTCCAGATGACGACAGAGCACCACGGACCCCCCGGAGGCGAGCGGCGCGTACAACCCCGCGCTCAGCCCCTCCCAGGTGTCGTACGGCAGCGCGGACAGGATCCGCGACCCGGGGCCCGTCAGATCCAGCGAGGCCGCCTCCGCCCGGGCCCGCTCGACGACCTCGGCACCCGTGTGCTCGGCCCCGGCGACGATCAGCGCGGCCTCCTCCGGGTCCACCGGCGCGTACGGCTGGAAGCGGTCGCCCTGACTCGGCACCTCGACGGCGTAGTCGGCGTACCCGGCGGGCGGTGCCGGGAAGCGGCGCCCCAGCGGCGCGAGCGAGAGGGCGACGCGCTCACCGGAGCAGGCGAGCCCGGCCTCGAGCGCGTCGGGCCCCGCGACGACGAGGTCGGCGGCACCGGGGTCGCCCCCGACATCCGCGACGACCCCCACCGAGGAACACGCGAGCAGCCACACCGCCGTCTGCCAGTGCGCGGGCAGCAGCAGCGCCACCCGGTCGCCGGGCTCGGCGGACAACTCGCCCTGGAGGAGGTTGGCGGTCTTGGCCACCCAATTGGCGAAGGTCGCGACGGACAATTCGACACGTTCGCCCGTGGCGTCGTCGTAGAAGGTCACCAGGGGGCGCGCGGGGTCCGCGGCGAGCGCGGATCGCAGCAGGTCGGCAGGGGTGCGGTCGGTGGCGTTCACGCGCGCAAGCGTACGCGGGGGCGCCCGGCGGGACACGGCATCCGCGCCACCGGTTCGGCCGAGCGCGACCCGACGGTCCGTCAAATCCGCAATGGACAGATATGTATGGCTATGTTCACGATCGGGGGCATGCATGGAATCATTGCTTCCTCGGTCGGCGTCACCTGCGCGGCCGCACTCACCCTTCCGCTGGCCCTGTCCGCACCGGCACAGGCCCGACCCCAGGCGGCGAGGACCGAGTCCGCCGCGCCGGGCAGCACCCAGTCCCTCCCCCTGGTCCCGCTCTCCGGCTACCGCTCGCTCGGACCCGACGCACCCGAACAGGGCCTCGGCAGACGGAGCGTACGGACGTTCTCGCTGGTCGGGGTCGTCTGGGACGACCCCGACACCGAACTGCGCGGTCGCGTCCAGGTCCGTACCCGCGCCACCGGAGCCCACCGCTGGTCCGGCTGGCAGGACATCGAGACCCACAACCACGAGCACGCGGCCGACCCGGACACCGCCGAGGGCGGCTCGGGCCGGGTGCGCGGCTCCACGGCGCCCCTGTGGGTGGGCGACTCGGACGGGGTCGAGGTCCGCGTCCAGGCGCAGGTGGACGAAAGAGCCACGGCAGCCGGTGAGTCGCCGCTCCCCAGAGGCATGCACATCGAACTCGTCGACCCCGGCGCGGAACCCGAGCCCCGGGGCGCGCTGACGGGAGAGGGGAGCGCGGGCGCGGAGAGCGCCGAGACGTACGCCACCTTCGCCACCAACGCCGGGCTCGCCCCGTTCGGCGCGACGCAGATCCCGGCACTGTCCAGGGCAGAGACCGAGCGCGAGGCCCCGGCCCTTCGCGACGGCGTCCCGCTCGTGAAGCCGTACATCGGTGAACGCCCGCGCATCGTCACCCGGCGCGGCTGGGGCGCGAACGAGAGCCTGCGCGAGCGCGGTTTCGTGTACACCAAAAAGGTGAAGGCCGCCTTCGTGCACCACACGGCCTCGGGCAACAACTACCGCTGCTCACAGGCGCCTTCGGTCATCCGCAGTATCTACCGCTACCACGTAGTGAGCAGCGGCTGGCGCGACATCGGCTACAACTTCCTCGTCGACAAGTGCGGAAACATCTACGAAGGCCGCGCCGGGGGTGTGGCGAAGCCGGTCATGGGCGCCCATACCCGCGGTTTCAACAACGACAGCATGGGGATCGCGGTCCTCGGCAGCTTCGGCAACACCAAGCCGTCCGCGGCCGCGGTGACCGCCATCGCCCGGCTCACGGCATGGAAGCTCGGTCTCTCCGGAGCCGATCCGCGCGGCAAGACATACCTGAAGTCCGGCGGTGGCAATCTCTACCGAAAAGGTAAGAACGTACGACTGAACGTGATCTCCGGCCATCGGGACGGGTTCGCCACGGAGTGCCCGGGGAGGCTTCTGTACGGCAAACTCGGCTCGGCCAGAACGGCCGCGGCCCGCTACCAGGGCCGCTGAGGTCTGCGCGGAGCCATCGAGGACACCCCACTGCCGTCGAAGGCCTCTTACTACGGACTGCATACACTGGCCGGCCGAACCATCCTTCGGCCGGTCCCGGCAGGAAGCAGAGACGACAGGTGACAGAAGCGATCCTCCTGGTCGGGGGCAAAGGCACCCGACTGCGCCCGCTCACGGTGAACACCCCCAAGCCGATGGTTCCGGCGGCCGGTGTCCCGTTCCTCACGCACCAGCTGGCGCGGGCGAGGGCGGCGGGCGTCGAGCACATCGTCCTGGCGACCTCCTACCTGGCCGAGGTCTTCGAGCCGTACTTCGGTGACGGTTCCGGGCTGGGCCTCCACATCGAGTACGTCACCGAGGAGGAGCCCCTCGGCACGGGCGGCGCGATCCGCAACGTCGCTGCGCGCCTGCGCTCCGGCCCCGACGACCCGGTCCTGATCTTCAACGGCGACATCCTGACGGGCCTGGACATCAGGGCCCTGGTGGCGACCCACGAGACGACCGGCGCGGACGTCTCCCTCCACCTCACCCGTGTCGAGGACCCGCGGGCGTTCGGCCTGGTCCCCACGGACGCGACAGGCCGCGTGACGGCCTTCCTGGAGAAGCCCCAGACCCCCGAGGAGATCGTCACCGACCAGATCAACGCCGGGGCGTACGTGTTCCGTCGCTCGGTCATCGACACGATCCCCGCCGGCCGCCCGGTCTCGGTGGAACGCGAGACCTTCCCCGACCTCCTGGCCACCGGAGCCCATCTCCAGGGCATGGTCGACTCCACGTACTGGCTCGACCTGGGTACCCCGCAGGCCTTCGTACGCGGCTCCGCGGACCTCGTCCTGGGCCGCGCGCCCTCCCCGGCGGTCCCGGGCCGCTGCGGGGACCGTCTCGTGCTGCCCACGGCCAGGGTCGCCCCCGACGCCAAGCTGACCGGCGGCACGGTCGTCGGCGACGGCGCGCGCATCGGTGAAGGCGCCCGCATCACGGGCAGCACGATCCTGTCCGGCGCCGTCGTCGAACCCGGCGCCGTCATCACCGACTCCCTCATCGGCGCCCGCGCCCACATCGGCGAACGCACCATCCTCTCCGGAGCGGTCATCGGCGACGGCGCGGTGGTCGGCCCCGACAACGAACTCCGCGAGGGCGTAAGAGTCTGGTGTGAGGCCAAGATCCCAGCGGGGGCGCTCCGCTTCTCGTCGGACCAGTAGACCGGCCGGACCGGCTGCGGGGTGGGTGGGGGCTGGGCGCGCAGTTCCCCGCGCCCCTAAAAGCCTCGGCTCTCCCGGTGTTCAAGGACCCGGCTGAAACCCGAACCCCACCCACCCCTGGTCCCCCCCCACCCACCCCGGCCCGTATCTTTCAGCCCGTCCGGCGTTTGAGGACGAGGCCGTTCAGGCCGTGCGGGGGTCCAGGGGGCGCAGCGCCCCTGGCGGGGTGGAAGGGGCGGAGCCCCTGGGGATGGGTCGGGTAGGGGCGGCGGGGGCGAAGAGACTCCCGGCCCGCACCCGGGGCGACTACAGCCGCCCGATATCCCCCCGCGGCATCCGCGGAACCCGCCGCGCAGGCACCCGCCCCGACAACAGAATCAACCGAGCCGCCCGATGCCGCTGCCCGGCATACGGCTCCAACAGCGAAAGCATCACGGAGTCGTCCGCATCCCGATCCCCCGCCAGCGCGTACCCCACGATCCCCGGCAGATGAAGATCCCCCACGGTCACCGAATCCGCCGCGCCATGACTCCGCTGCACGGTCTCCGCCGAGGTCCACGGCCCGATCCCGGACACCAGCTCCAACCGAGCCTGCGCAGCCCCCGGCTCCATCCCCACCGCCTCCTCGAGCCGCCCCGCCACCCGGACGGCCCGCAGAATCGTCGACGCCCGCTTGTTGTCGACCCCGGCCCGATGCCACTCCCAGGAGGGAATCAGCGCCCACGTCCGCGGCTCCGGCATGACGGACATCCGCTCCGGCGCGGGCCCCGGCGCAGGCTCCCCGAACTTCCGTACGAGCAACCGCCACGCCCGATACGCCTCGTCCGTCGTGACCTTCTGCTCCAGAACGGACGGAATGAGCGACTCCAGCACCAGCCCGGTACGCGTCAGCCGCAACCCCGGCCGCCGATGCCGCGTGACGGCGACCAGCCGATGACGAGGCTCGAAGGCATCGGGATCGTCGGCCGCGCCGAGCATCTCGGGGAGCTGTTCGAGCAGCCATTCGCTCCCCGGCCCCCATGCCTCGCCCCGCACCGCCCCACCCCGCGCAGAGACCCGCAGCGTCCCGGCCCCGGCGGGCGTCCGGGTGGTCCGCCACACGGCCCCGTCCGGCGTCGCACGGAAGGTCGGATCGCCGGGTCCACGACGCAGCGGCCCGAGCACGAGCCCGAGATCGACCGGCCAGGGCGGCGTCCAGGTGCGCGTACGCCCGGGTGCGACGGCCTGCCGAGGCACTCCGCCGGAGGCATCCGCGGGCACGGCGACATGCCCGCCGCGCACCGTCGTACGCGTCGGCCGAGGAGTGAAACGTCCAGCCACGAAGGGGTCCTAGGAAACTCGGGGTGCCCTACGAGAGTAGGCGCTCACCCTCTCCGAACACCCGACTCTCGACACACACCACACTCACCACACCACAGCTGGCGCACCACACGCGGCGCACCGCACACAGCGCACCGCACCTGGCCTCACCGCACCTCGACAAACGCCCCGGCATCCCGCTCGGGCCGAGCCCGAGGCTCCTCCGCCGCATGTCCGACCGCCACGGCCCCCATCGGATCCCACCCCTCCGGCAGCTCCAGCACGTCCCGTACGACATCCCGGCAGAACATCGTCGACGACACCCACGCGGACCCGAGCCGCTCCCCGGCGAGCGCGACGAGGAAGTTCTGCACCCCCGCGCCGACGGCGACCACGAACATCTCCCGCTCGGCCCCGTCCCGCCGCGGATCGCCGTACGTGTGCGACCCGTCCATGACGAGACACGGCACAACGAGGTACGGAGTGTTGCGCAGCACGTCACCGCGCCGCACCCGCTTGGCGATCGACTCCTCGCTCTTCCCGTCCCGCCGCAGATCCGCGATCCACGCGTCCCGCATGGCGTCGAGCAGCCGCGTACGCGACTCCTCGGACTCCAGGAGCACGAACCGCCAGGGAGTGGTGTGATGCGGCGCGGGAGCGGTGACCGCCGCGGCCACGGCCCGCCGCACGGCGCCCGGATCCACCGGCTCGTCGGTGAAGGCCCGTACGGTACGCCGCTGGGTCACGGCCTCCCGTACGGCCTCCGACGTGCCGAGCCGGAACATGTCGTCGCGCGCGCCTCGCACCATTGCCCGTGTCCCCTCCCCGTCGTCCTCGGCCACCACGTGGGGCAGTCCGCGCACGACGGCGACGGGCAGCCCGGAGGCCTTGCCCTTGACCAGGTCGCCGGCGGCGGCGAGCTCGTCGGCGGTGGCGACGACGGTGGCGCTCAGCGGATTGCCGTGCGCGTCGGTGCCGCCCCGCAGATCGTCCAGCACCCGTACGCCCGCGGCGCCGATGGCGACATCGGTGAGCCCGGTGCGCCAGGGCCGCCCGAACGTGTCGGTGATCACGACGCCGACGTCGACCCCGAGGGTGTCGCGCAGCTCGTCCCGGATGGCCCGCGCGGACGCGTCGGGGTCCTCGGGCAGCAACAGGACGGTGCCGGCCGGGGTGTTGGAGGCGTCGACCCCGGCGGCGGCCATCACGAGCCCCTGCCGGTTCTCGACGATCCGCAGGGCCCCGCGACGCGCCACGACCCGTACGGTCTCGGCGTCGATGGCGGCCTCCCGGTCGGTGGCCTCGACCAGGCGTCCCTCGGCCTTGGACACGATCTTCGAGGTGACGAGGAGAACGTCCCCGTCGACCAGCCCGGGCTCGGCGACGGCGATCAACTTGCCGAGGTCGTCGCCCTGTCGAACCTCGGGGAGCCCGGGCAGCGCCCAGACCCGGTAGCCGGGAGAGGCGACGAGGGCGTCCACTTCCTGGTCGCCCGCGCGCCCTTGTCCGGGAGCGTGTTCGGAAACATCTTCCGGAACTTGTTCCGAAGAAGCCGAAGAAGCCGGAGAGAGCCGTCCGCTCATGACTCCCGCACCTCCTCCGCCAGCGTCAGCGCCTCGCGCGCCATCTGCGCCGCGGTGTCCAGGTCGGACATCATCAGCGGCACGGCCCGGCACCGGATCCCGGCCGCCTCGACCCGCTCCACGGCGGACGCGTCCACCGTGTCGACGAGCCAGCCGTCGAGGAGCCCCGAGCCGTAGTGCTCGGCGACCGCCGTGGCCGTGGACTCGACGCCGACCGCCGCCAGCACCTTGTCGGCCATGCCCCGCACGGGCGCGTCGCCGACGATGGGGGAGAGGCCCACGACGGGCACGCCCGCGTCGGCGATGGCCTCCCGGATGCCGGGCACGGCGAGGATCGTGCCGATGGACACGACCGGGTTGGACGGCGGGAAGAGGATGACGTCCGCCTCCGCGATGGCCTCCAGGACACCCGGTGCGGGCTTGGCCTGCTCGGCGCCGACCGGCACCACGGCCTCGGCCGGCACGGATGCCCGCAGCCGCACCCAGTACTCCTGGAAGTGGATCACCTTGCGCTGCCCGTCGACCTCGACGGCGACATGGGTCTCCACGCGGTCGTCGGACATGGGAATCAGCCGGACGCCCGGTTTCCAGCGGTCGCACAGGGCTTCCGTGACCGCGCTGAGCGGATAGCCCGCGCTCAGCATCTGCGTCCGCACGATGTGCGTCGCGAAGTCGCGGTCGCCGAGACCGAACCACTCGGGTCCGACTCCGTAGGCCGCGAGCTCCTCCTTGAGGTGGAAGGTCTCGTCGGTCCGGCCCCAGCCCTGTTCCTCGTTGATGCCGCCGCCGAGCGTGTACATCACCGTGTCGAGGTCCGGGCAGACCTTCAGGCCGAAGAGATGGATGTCGTCGCCGGTGTTGCCGATGACCGTGATGTCCGCGTCCGGCACGGCCCGCTGGAGACCACGCAGGAACCGGGCACCACCGATACCGCCTGCCAGAACCACAATGCGCATGGGGTTCAGTCTGGCAGGCGGGTACGACAACGCGTGAGGCGGTTACGAGACCGCGGGCGCCCTCAGGCCGTGACGACGGCCGGTGCGCACTGGGCCGAATGCATCGGCATCTCGGTAAGACCCGGGTAGTAAACGTGCAGGCTCACGGCCGGTTCCAGGGAGTCGTTCACGACCTCGTGGATGTACCCCGGCGCGAACACCCGCTGGGATCCTGCCCCCAACGCGCGGGTGTCGCGCTCCGTGCGCTCGGTCAACGCGCCCTCCAGGACGGTGAGTACGCCGGAGGAGCGCCCGTGGTCGTGGAGTCCGCTGCCCTGTCCGGGCACCCAGGACAGCAGCCACACCTCGTAGCCGGGTCCGGTGCGCAGCCGGTGGTACCAGCGGGAGGTCGCGTCGTACTGGACGAGGTGCTCCCACTGGGAGCGGTCGGCGGCGATGGAGCGGGCCAGGCCGACGAACTCGGACACGGTGGCAGGGTGCTCGCGCGGCGGCTGGAGCAGGTGCGGTACTTCGAGGATGTCGCCGGCGATCTGGAGGTCGCTGTCGCTGTTCATGGGTGCGGTGGTTCCTCGGCGGAGAGCTGGGGTGTCGCGGGGCCGTTTCCGTCCGGGTCACGGACGGGGAGGGTGCCCTGGTACGGGCGAGCGCCCCGGAAGCGGGGCGGGGATTCGCCTCAGTGGCGGCGAGGCAGCCGGAGCGAGGTACGGCTCAACAGCTGGGACAGCAACAACAGCTACAGCGAGCGCGGGCAGCACCGTGGGACCCGGCGGTGCGGGTCGAGGTGAGTGCCAAGTTCGCGAGCATGCCCATAAGGACATCGGTTCACACGTCGACTGTCAACTTCATGTCCGCTATGTGGGAAATGTTTCACCTCATCCGGTTCACCTGTGTGGCGAAAGGTTTGCTCTGGAGCCGCCCCGGACACATGGCGCACAACCGGGCGCACAAACCTCGATGCGATCCCGTGATCCAAATGTGATCCGGTTCGCTTCGGAGTCCGCGTCGGAACGAGATCGAACTTCTGGTCGTCCTTCCCAGTAGCGGGT
Source organism: Streptomyces sp. NPDC107454 (assembly GCF_055582885.1). Lineage (NCBI taxonomy): Bacteria > Bacillati > Actinomycetota > Actinomycetes > Kitasatosporales > Streptomycetaceae > Streptomyces > Streptomyces sp. NPDC107454. The sequence continues at coordinate 114,936 of NZ_JBVJPA010000026.1, forward strand.
CGGGAGTCCGGACGGGCCCTTTGAGGCTGTCAGGGTTTATGCCGATTTGAACACTTTCCGCATAGCCTTGGTTCCGCAGAGTGAATAAGGGGCTCAATAGCAGATCTCGGCTTGACTGGCCCGGATCGGCACACTTGTAATTTCACTCGTGTCGTTCAGCCGAAATCGGTAACGGCAGCATCACGGGGACGCGAAAGACAGACGAGGGGCGCACATGACCGAGCTGGTGCAGCAACTGCTGGTCGACGACGCGGACGAGGAACTCGGCTGGCAGGAGCGCGCGCTGTGCGCCCAGACCGACCCCGAGTCCTTCTTCCCCGAGAAGGGCGGCTCCACCCGCGAGGCCAAGAAGGTCTGTCTCGCCTGTGAGGTCCGCTCCGAGTGCCTGGAATACGCGCTCGCCAACGACGAGCGGTTCGGCATCTGGGGCGGTCTGTCCGAGCGCGAGCGCCGAAGGCTGAAGAAGGCCGCCGTCTGACCGCACGGCGCGCACCCCTCGTACCGATACCGGCAGGTAAGAACGGCCCGTCGCAGGTGGGTTATCCACAGGCGGCGGGCCGCTGTGTTGCCCAGCCGTTAGTGTGGGCCCTCGTCCGAGACGTCCCGCTGTCCCCGCCGGACACAGACGTCCACCGCAGTCCATCGAACCGGGGCCCGTACCTCGATGTCCGTGCACAGCCAGTCGGCAGTCCCACACGACGCCGCCACACCTGAGTTCCCGCGCCACGTGGTGACCGCGGTCCTCGTCTCCCACGACGGCGCCCGCTGGCTGCCCGAAGCGCTCACCGGCCTGCTCGGCCAGGAGCGCCCGGTGCAGAACGCCGTGGCGGCCGACACCGGCAGCGCGGACGACTCCGCCCAGCTGCTGACCGAGGCACTCGGCGCCGACCGGGTGCTGCACCTCGCCCGGCGCACCGGCTTCGGCCAGGCCGTCGAGGAGGCCATCCGCGGCGCCGGCGTGCTCACCCCGGACGACCTGCCCTATCTGAAGCGCCCCAGCGGCTGGGACCCGGTCACCCGGACCTGGCGCGACGACGCCTACGACATGCCGGAGCTCCCGCACGGCGAGCCCGAGCAGTGGCTCTGGCTGCTGCACGACGACAGCGCTCCCGAGCCCGACGCCCTGGCCCAGATGCTCCGGGTCGTGGAGAGCGAGCAGGAGCTCGGCAGGGAAGTCGCCGTGGTCGGCCCCAAGCTGCGCGGCTGGTACGACCGGCGAGCGCTCCTGGAGATCGGCGTCACCATCGCCAACTCCGGCCGCCGCTGGACGGGCCTGGACCGCCGCGAGCAGGACCAGGGCCAGCACGACCACGTCCACCCCGTGCTCGCCGTGTCCACCGCCGGCATGCTGATCCGGCGCGACGTCTACGAGGAACTCGGCGGCTTCGACCGCCGACTGCCCCTGATGCGTGACGACGTCGACCTGTGCTGGCGCGCCCAGGCCGCCGGACACCGCGTCCTCGTCGCCCCCGAAGCGGTCGTCCGGCACGCCGAGGCCGCCTCCCGCGAGCGCCGCACCGTCGACTGCGTGGGCCGCACCGCCGCCTCCCCGCACAAGGTCGACAAGGCGGGCGCCGTCTACACCCTCCTCGTCAACGCCCGTACGGCACAGCTGCCCTGGATCCTGATCCGGCTCGTCCTGGGCACCCTGCTGCGCACCGTCGCCTACCTCGTGGGCAAGGTCCCCGGACAGGCCGTCGACGAGATCCGCGGCCTGCTGGGAACCCTGCTGCGCCCCGAGCGGATCCTCGCGGGCCGCCGCAGACGCGGTCGCCCCCAGGTCGACAAGGGCGAGCTGCGCGCCCTGTTCCCGCCGCCCGGCGCCACCGTGCGGGCCACGGTCGAGCAGGTCGCGGGCAACTTCATGGGCAGCGACGACCCCGACGCCACCACCGGCGCCGGACGGCACGGCGGCGCCGTCGAGTCCGGACCCGGCGGCGACGACGCCGACTTCCTGCAGATCGAGCAGTTCGCCCGGCTCAAGCGCATCGCCCGCAACCCCGGCCCGATGCTCTTCCTGGTACTGCTGTTCGTCTCCCTCCTGGCCTGCCGCGGCCTGCTCGGCAGCGGGTCGCTCGCGGGCGGCGCGCTGCTGCCCGCGCCCGCCGACGCCTCCGAGCTGTGGTCGCGCTACGCCGACGGCTGGCACCCGGTGGGCGCCGGCGGCACGGAGACCGCGCCGCCGTACCTCGCGCTCGTCGCCCTGCTGTCCTCCCTGCTCCTCGGCTCCACCGGGCTCGCGGTCACCGTGCTCCTGGTGGCCTCCGTCCCGCTGGCCGGCTTCGCCGCGTACTTCGCCTCACGCCCCCTCGTCGAGTCGCGCCTGCTGCGCGCCTGGGCGTCCGTGACGTACGCCTTCCTGCCCGCCGCCGCCGGCGCCCTCGCCGGCGGCCGCATCGGCACCGCCGTCCTCGCGATCCTGCTGCCGCTCATCGCGCGCGCGGGCATCGCCGCCAGCGGGCTGGCCCACTCCTCCGGCGCGCGCGGCAGCTGGCGCGCCTCCTGGGCGTACGCCCTCCTGCTGACGTTCACCACGGCGTTCACGCCGATCGTGTGGCCCATCGCGCTGGTCCTCGGAATCGCCCTCCTCGTAGTGCGCCGAAGGGAAATCACCGCCTACGGGCCGCGTTTCCTGGCTCAGCTCGGCACCCCGCTGCTGGTCCTCGCCCCCTGGTCGCTGACACTGCTCCCGTTCGGCTTCTTCAAGGAAGCCGGGATGCCCTACGGCGCGAGCGCGGCCTCCGCGCTCGACCTGCTCGGCGCCAGCCCCGGTGGTCCCGGCACGGTCAGCGGACTGATGCTCATCGGCATCGTGCTGGCGGCGCTGGCCGCCCTGATGCGCAGCGAGCGGCAGCGCGCGGTGTGGGCCGCCTGGGCCGTCGCCCTGGTGGCGCTCGTCTTCGCCGTGCTGTCCAACAAGTCGGCCTGGGCGGGACCCGCCACCCTCGTCTACGGCCTCGCACTGCTCGCCGCCGCCACGCTCGGCGCCGACGGGGCACGCGCGCGGGTGGCCGAGCAGAGCTTCGGCTGGCGCCAGCCGGTCGCCGCGCTCATCGCGTTCGCCTCGGCCGCCGGCCCGCTGCTGGTGGCCGCCGGATGGGTCCTCGGCGGCGCCGACGGCCCCGTGGAGCGCCGTGACCCGGTGCAGGTGCCCGCGTTCGTCGCCGAGGAGAGCGGCACCCGCGACCAGGCCCGCACGCTCGTCCTCGACAGCGACTCCGGCGCCCGCGTCGGCTACACCCTCGTCCGCGGCTCCGGCGCCCGCATGGGCGACGGCGAACTCGCGGCCGAGGGCGGCGAGAACAAGAAGCTCGACAAGGTCGTCGCCAACCTCGTGGCGGGCTCCGGCGCCGACCAGGCCGACCAGCTCGGCGGCTTCGCCGTGCGCTACGTCCTGGTCCGCAAGGGCGCGCCCCGCGAGATGAGCCGCGTCCTGGACGCCACCCCGGGCCTGACCCGGCTCAGTCAGCAGGACGGCAGCGCCCTGTGGCGCCTGGACCGCCAGGTCTCGCGCGCCTCGATCGTCCCCAAGTCCGGCGAGGCCCTGTCCATCGCCGCCGGGCCGGTCGAACTGCACACCACCATCCCCTCCGGGGGAGAGGGCCGCGTGCTGCGCCTCGCCGACACGGCCGACGCGGGCTGGACGGCGACCCTGGACGGAAAGCCGCTCACCCGCACCACCGTCGACGGTTGGGCGCAGGGCTTCGAACTGCCCGCGAGCGGCGGCAGGCTGGACGTCACCTTCGACGCCCCGATGAGCCACACCGGCTGGCTGTGGGCCCAGGGCGCGCTCGCCGTCGTCCTGGTGGTCCTCGCCCTGCCCGGGCGGCGCCGTGACGTCGACGACGACCTCCCCGACGAGCCGGTCGTCCCCGCCCAGGACGTCACGGGCGAGGGCCGCCGCGCCCGCCGCCTGCGCGCCCAGGCCGAGGCCGAGGCGGAGCAGTCCGACCAGGCCGTCCAGGAAGAGGGCACCCTTCCTCCTCCGGAGGAGGAGGCCGAGCGGACGCCCGTATCGGTCCCGCAGCAGCAGGCGTACGACGAGTGGGACGCGTCGACCTACGCGGGCGCCGAGTACGGCACCTACGGCGGCGAGCAGTACCAGGGCCAGCAGCAGTACCCGGCGGGCACCTACGAGCAGCAGCCGTACCAGGCGGACCCCTACCAGGCAGGCCAGTACGACCCGTACGCCTACGGGGGCACGGCACCGTACGACCCGATGCAGACGTACCAGGGCTACGACGGGACCGGCCAGGGCTACGACGCCGCCTACGACCCGAACACGCCGCCGCAGCCGCCGCACGGCACCGACAGTGAGCGCCCCGACGGGAGCCAGCAGTGAACCGCACCACCCTGTCCCTGATCGCGGGCGCGACCGCGCTCGCCGCCGTCACCGGATTCGCCTCGCTCAACGCGCCGGCCGCCTCCGGCGACAACACCGCCAAGGCGGCCACCCAGCAGCCCGTGGAGCGCACCAGCCTGCTCTGCCCGCAGCCCAGCACCTCCGAGATCGCGGAGACGTCGTACACGTCGTACACGCCCGTCACCCAGGGCGCCGCCGACAGCGGCAAGGCCGAACTGCAGGCCGCGGCCCTGGAGTCGGCGGACTCCGCGAGCGGCAAGAAGACCGGCAAGAAGACCGTGAAGCCCGCCCTGAAGCCGGCGGAGCCCGGCAAGCCGGCCACCGGTGACGGCTCCGGAGCCGAGCCGCCCGCCCTCGTCGGCACCGCCGAGGGCAAGTTCGCGCCCGGCTGGACCGTCCAGGAGACCACCGCGGTCGCCGCGGGCACCGGCCGTGGTCTGCTCGGCACCAACTGCACCGCTCCGGACACCGAGTTCTGGTTCCCGGGTGTCAGCACCGCCACCGGCCGCACCGACTATGTGCACTTGACCAACCCCGACGACTCGGCGGCCGTCGTCGACGTCGAGCTGTACGGCAAGGACGGCACCCTCAAGTCCACGGTGGGCGAGGGCATCACGGTCCAGCCGCACGCCAGCGAGCCGATCCTGCTGAGCACGCTCGCGAGCGGGCAGCAGACCGACCTCACCGTCCACGTGACCGTCCGCAGCGGCCGCGTCGGGGCCGCCGTCCAGGCCCTGGACGACAAGATCGGCGGGGACTGGCTGGCCGCCTCCACCGACCCGGCGGGCAGCCTCGTCATGCCGGGCATCCCCAAGGACGCCACGGCCGTGCGGCTGGTCGCCTTCGCGCCCGGCGACCAGGACGCCGACCTGAAGGTCCGCCTCGCCTCGCCCTCGGGCCTGATCACACCGGCCGGGAACGAGACGCTGCACGTGAAGGCCGGCATGACCGCGGCGGCCGACCTCGGTGACGTCACGCGCGGCGAGGCGGGCTCCCTGGTGCTCACCTCCACCGGAACCTCGGCGCCGGTCGTCGCGGCCCTGCAGGTGGTGCGCGGCAAGGGCAGCAAGCAGGAGATGGCGTTCATCCCGGCCACCAGCCCGGTCGGCGCGCGCGCGACGGTCGCCGACAACAGCTCCAAGGGCACCACGCTCGCCCTGTCCGCTCCCGGCGAGAGCGCCCAGGTCAAGGTCACCGCGTCCGCCGGCAGCGAGGGTGGTACGGCGGTGACGAAGACGTACACGATCAAGGGCGGTACGACCCAGGACGTCGACGCACCGGTCCCGGCCGGTCTCAAGGGGACGTACGCCCTGACGGTCGAGCCCGTCTCCGGAGGCCCCGTCTACGCCTCCCGGACCCTCGCCTCCGCGCAGGAGGGTGTCCCCGGGTTCACGATCCAGACCCTCCCGGACGACCGCGGGACGGTGGCGGTACCGGAGGCGGACCAGGATCTGTCGGTGCTGCTGAAGAAGTGATCCCGTACGGGTGATCCACCGGGTCCTCAAGGGGGACCCGGTGGCAAGGGGGACCCGGTGGCGCCGTGACCGTGCTCCCGGTACTGCTCGGGCGGGCCTCAGTCCTCGCCGTAGCGCGGGTCCACCGTCTCCGGTGTCAGCCCCAGCAGCTCCGCGACCTGCTCCACGACGACCTCGTGCACCAGCGCCGCGCGCTCGTCGCGGCCCTTGGTGCGGATCTCGACCGGGCGACGGTAGACGACCACGCGCGCGGGATGGCCCTCGTGCGCCGGGATCGTGCCCCCCAGAGGCACCGCCTCGTCGCTCCAGGCCTCGCCGGAGCCGTCGAGGCGGGGCACTTCGAGGACCATGAAGTCGATGTCGGCGAGTTGGGGCCAGCGCCGCTCCAGCCGCTCCACGGAGTCCTGCACCAGGTCCGCGAAGACCTCGGCGCGGCTCGCGGCGAGCGGCACCTGGGGCGGTGCCACGGGACCGCGCATGCCCCTTCCGTGGCGATCACGACGGCGGGGCCCGGGTGCGGCGGCGGTGGGCTGTACAGGGGTGTCCATCACTGACGAAGAGTAGTCCCCACGAGGTCCGCGTGCCCGGCCCCCACGCGGCTGCCCGCGGCCCGGGGCACGAAGCCCGGCACACGTTCCGGATGTCGCAGGATGACCATTCCAGCCAAGCTTGGGCTCGATTCCGTATCCCTCCGGGACCGTCGCTCACATGGCAATTGACGTGGTTTGCACCAAGTGGTGACCGGATTCAGGTCTGTTCGGCATCTCGTCGCGGGATGTCGCCCCAGGTCAGGACGGGCGGTCCGAAGGCTTGTGTGGGCGGCCTCACAGCACGACACGGTGGGGTGACCTGGGGGAGAGTCGTCGCGGCCCGCTCAAGAGTGCGGTACCGTCCAACGTCGTGAGCCCTGTACGTCGCTGTTCGCGAACCGCTTGCGGCCGCCCCGCCGTCGCGACGCTGACGTACGTCTACGCCGACTCGACCGCGGTCCTCGGCCCGCTCGCCACCTACGCCGAACCCCACTGCTACGACCTGTGCGCCGAGCACTCCGAGCGACTCACCGCGCCGCGTGGCTGGGAGGTCGTCCGGCTCGCCGACGCCTCCGCTCCCTCGCGCCCCAGCGGTGACGATCTGGAAGCGCTCGCCAACGCGGTGCGCGAGGCGGCCAGGCCGCAGCAGCGCGCCGCCGAGGCCGGTGGCGGCGCCCGCTCGGCGGACCCGATGGAGGTCGCGCGCCGCGGCCATCTACGGGTGCTGCGCTCGCCGGACAACTGAGCGTCCGCCCTCTCCGTATCCAGGGCCGATCCCGCTGAGCTTCCTCCCCCGGCTCCACCGAATCGTGCGCGCCCATTGACGAGGGCTTGTCGCGGACACGACGATTTCCTCACCCGTGAGAAAACGCTTTCCGCATCGCGGAACCCCCCGTGCGGCGGAATCCGGGGAGGCGCCCGTGTACGTCCAGGAACTGGAACCCGTGGCCGACTCGCTCGGCCTCTCCGCCCTCGTCGCGACCCTGCCCCTCGTGATCGTCCTCGTCCTGCTCGGCGGCGTTCGCATGAAGGCGCACCGGGCCGGGCTCATCGGCCTCCTGGCCGCCTCCCTGGTCGCCTGGCTCGCCTACGGCATGCCGGTCGGCCAGACGCTCTCCAGCGCCGCCCAGGGAGCCGTTTTCGGCCTCTTCCCCATCCTGTGGATCGTCGTCAACGCCCTGTGGGTGTACCGGATGACCGTCCGCACCCGGCACTTCGATGTCCTGCGTCGCTCGTTCGGGCGACTGTCCGACGACCCGCGCATCCAGGCACTCGTCGTCGCCTTCTGCTTCGGCGCGCTCCTGGAAGCCCTCGCGGGCTTCGGCGCGCCCGTCGCGATCTGCTCGGTGATGCTGGTCGCGCTCGGCTTCGACCCCGTGCGCGCGGCCGTGGTGGCGCTCGTCGCCAACACCGCGCCGGTCGCCTTCGGCGCGATGGGCACACCGGTCGTCACCCTCGCCCAAGTCACCGGCCTGCCACTGGATTCCGTCGCCTCCGTAGTGGGCCGTCAGACCCCGCTGCTGGCCCTCGTCGTGCCCCTTGTGCTCGTCGGACTGGTCGACGGCCGGCGCGGGTTGCGCGAGACGTGGGTGCCCGTCCTGGTGTGCGGAGTCGCCTTCGCCGCCGCCCAGTTCGCCGCCTCGAACTACGTCTCCGCGCAACTCGCCGACATCGGCGCGTCCTTGGCGGGCGCCGCCGCCCTGGTCGCCGTGCCGCACGCGCGCAGGCCCGCCGCCGAGCCCGTACGAGCGGCCGTCCTGACGGGCGTACGCAGCGAGGACCTGGACCAGGAGGACCCGCGCCCCGAGGTCGCGCGCGCCTACGCCCCGTACGCGCTGATCGTCGTCATCTTCTCGATCGCGCAGATCCCGGCGGTCAAGGACTGGCTGGCGCACGCGACCCGTACGTACGACTGGCCCTTCCTGGACGTCGTCACCCCCGAGGGCAAGCCGGTCGGGGGCAATGTCCTCACGCTCCCGCTCGTGTCGACCGGCGGGACCCTCGTCCTGCTCGCCGGACTGTGCACGGCCGTCGTACTCGGGGTGCACGCGCGTGTGGCGGCCGAGGAATGGGCGGCGACGGTGCGCGAGTTGAGGTTCGCGATCCTGACCGTGACGTCCGTGCTGGCCCTCGCATACGTCATGAACCTCTCCGGACAGGCGGCCACGATCGGCCACTACGTGGCGGCGGCCGGAGCGGGGCTCGCCTTCTTGTCACCCGTTCTGGGCTGGTTCGGGGTGGCGGTGTCCGGCTCCGACACCTCGGCGAACGCCCTTTTCGGCGCCCTCCAGGTCAGCGCGGCCCACGAGTCGGGGCTGTCTCCCGAACTGCTCGCCGCCGCCAACAGCTCGGGCGGAGTGCTCGGCAAGATGATCTCGCCGCAGAACCTGACCATCGCGTGCGCGGCGGTCGGGCTCGCGGGCCGTGAGGGCGACCTGCTGCGCAAAGTGCTCCCGTGGAGCGCCGGGCTGCTGTTGATCATGTGTCTGATCGTGCTGGGCCAGAGCTCACCGGTCCTCGACTGGATGCTGCCCTGACGGCCGGATTCGGCCCCGTGCGTTACCCCCAGGTGACGGTCGGGGCTCCCAGATGACGGGTGAGCGTCCGATCGGCCCCTTCACGGCGGGCTGTCAGCCGGTACGGGTAGTTTGGGGCGACCGAAATGGACTTCTGGAAGGTTGGCCGTGACTGCTGATCTGTCGCAGCTCGTGAAGGCGTACGACGTACGCGGGGTGGTCCCGGACCAGTGGGGCGAGTCGATGGCCGAGCTGTTCGGGGCGGCCTTCGTCCAGGTGACCGGAGCGGACGCCATCGTGATCGGGCACGACATGCGGCCCTCGTCGCCCGGGCTGTCGCGCGCCTTCGCACGCGGGGCGGCGGCACGCGGTGTCGACGTGACCGAAATCGGCCTGTGCTCCACCGACCAGCTGTACTACGCGTCCGGTGCGTTCAACCTGCCGGGCGCCATGTTCACGGCCTCGCACAACCCCGCCCAGTACAACGGCATCAAGATGTGCCGCGCGGGCGCCGCCCCGGTCGGCCAGGACACCGGCCTGGCCGAGATCCGCGAACTCGTCGAGTCCTGGCTCGACTCGGGCCTCCCGGCCTCCGACGCGACACCGGGAACGATCACGCAGCGTGACACGTTGGAGGATTACTCGGCGTACCTCCGCTCGCTCGTCGACCTGACCGACATCCGCCCCCTGAAGGTCGTGGTCGACGCGGGCAACGGCATGGGCGGGCACACGGTGCCGACCGTCTTCGCGGGCCTCCCCCTCGAGCTCGTACCCATGTACTTCGAACTGGACGGCACGTTCCCCAACCACGAGGCGAACCCGCTGGACCCGGCGAACATCGTGGACCTCCAGCAGCGCGTGCGCGAGGAGAGCGCCGACCTCGGCATCGCGTTCGACGGCGACGCGGACCGCTGCTTCGTCGTCGACGAGAACGGCGATCCGGTCTCCCCGTCCGCGATCACCGCCCTGGTCGCCGCCCGCGAACTCGGCAAGCACGGCGGCGGCACGGTCATCCACAACCTCATCACCTCCTGGTCGGTGCCCGAGGTCGTCCGCGAGCACGGCGGCACCCCGGTCCGCACCCGCGTCGGCCACTCCTTCATCAAGGCCGAGATGGCCCGCTCCGGCGCGATCTTCGGCGGCGAGCACTCCGCGCACTACTACTTCCGCGACTTCTGGAACGCGGACACGGGCATGCTGGCCGCCCTGCACGTCCTCGCCGCCCTCGGCGGCCAGGACGGCCCGCTCTCCCAGCTCGTCGCCGAGTACGACCGCTACGTCGGCTCCGGCGAGATCAACTCCACGGTCGACGACCAGGCGGCCCGCCTCGCCGCGATCAAGGCCGCGTACGAGGGCCGCGAGGGTGTCACCATCGACGAGCTCGACGGTCTGACCGTCACCTTGGACGACTCGTGGTTCAACGTCCGCCCCTCCAACACCGAGCCCCTCCTCCGCCTGAACGCCGAGGCGAAGGACGAGCCGACGATGGCGAAGCTACGGGACGAGATCCTGCACATCATCAGGGGCTGACCTCCTTCCGGGCTGCCGTTTCCGCCCGACGGTTGTTCGGCTCCGGGGTGTTCGGCTGCGGAGCGTTCGGCTGCAGGTGGGTGGGGGCTGGCCGCGCAGTTCCCCGCGCCCCTGAAAGCCTCGGTTCGCCCGGCGTTCAAGAACCCGGCCAAAAGCCAAACCCCACCCACCCCGGCCCGTCCGGCGCTTGAGGACGAGACCGGGGGCCGATGCCCCACCCACCCCCACCCCGGCCCGAATCACTCAGCCCGTCCGGCCGTCCGGCGTTTGAAGATGTCGGGGGCCGATGCCCCACCCACCCTCGTCAATCCACTCACCCTGGCCCGTCCCCCAGCTCGTCCGGCGTTTGGGGACAAGGCCGGGGGCCGATGCCCCACCCACCCCCCGGTCCACCCACCCACCCCGGCCCGCGCCCCTCAGCCCGTCCGGCGTTTGAGGACGAGCCCTTCGGGCGATCGGGGGTCCGGGGGCGGAGCCCCTGGCGGGGTGGAAGGGGCGGAGCCCCTGGGGATGGGACGGGTAGGGGCGGCGGGGGCGAAATCACCACGTCCACACACCCCGGCACCCCACCCCCCACAGCGGTACGCTGACCAGGCCGCATCCACCCCGTTCGAAAGGACACCCCATGCCGCTCGAAGCCGGCCTCCTGGAGATCCTCGCCTGCCCGGCCTGCCACGCCCCGCTCAAGGAGCAGGAGAGCGAGTTGCTCTGCACGGGCCAGGACTGCGGCCTCGCCTACCCCGTCCGCGACGGCATCCCCGTACTCCTCGTCGACGAGGCCCGCCGCCCCGGTTAAACACCCTCACCGGCGACACCCACCCCACAGGCGAATCAGGCGACAGAGGCAACACACCGGCGATCGGGAGGCTGCCGACCCATGCTCGACGAATCGCTGCTCGACGACCCAGAGGCGCTCGCCCGCGCCGACCGTCGCGAGCTGCTCCGGGGCGCCGCCGAGGCCGGCGCCCGCGTGCGTACCGCAGTCCGGCACGCCACGGAAGCCGGCATCGCGGAACTGAAGCCGGACGGCCGCCCACGCGCCGTCCTGATCGCCGGCCCCGGCCTGGCCGCCACCGGCGTCGCCGAACTGCTCGGCACCCTCGCCGGAGCCAGCTGCCCCATCATCCGGCTCACCCCCACCGGCGTCGCCCCCGCGTCCGGCGCCCTCCGCTGGGAACTGCCCGGCTGGGCGGGCCCGGTGGACCTCCTGCTGATCGCCACCCCCGACGGCAGCGAACCAGGCCTCGAACTCCTGGTCGAGCAGGCATACCGGCGCGGCTGCTCCGTCGTAGCGGTGGCCCCCGCCGGCACCCCGATCGTGGAGGAGGTGCAGGGCACGCACGGCCTGTTCGTACCGATGGCGACCGCCCCGTACGAGCCGGCCGAACCCCTCGCGGCCTCCGCCCCCGGCGTCCTTTGGGCCCTGCTCACCCCGTTGCTCGTACTGCTGGACCGCACCGGCCTGGTCTCCGCCCCGCCCGAGGCGCTGGAGAAGGTCGCCGACCGCCTCGACCGCGTCGCCGAACGCTGCGGCCCGGCCATCGCGCCCTACAGCAACCCGGCCAAGACGCTCGCCGCCGAGCTCGCCGAAGCACTCCCGGTGATCTGGACGGAAGGCACCTCCGCGGGCCCCGCGGGCCGCCGCTTCACCGCCGCGCTCGCGGAACTGGCCGGACGCCCCGCCCTCACCGCGGAACTCCCCGAGGCACTCGCCGCCCACAGCGTGCTGCTCTCGGGCGCACTCGCCGCCGGCGCCGACCCCGACGACTTCTTCCGCGACCGCGTGGAAGAGGCCCAGGTCCTGCACGCGCGCGTGGTGCTCCTGCGCGACCGCCCGGCCGGCGGCCTCACCGCCGCCCCGGCCGCCCGCGAACTCGCCCTCAGCCACGACACGGCTCTCAGCGAGCTCGAACCGGAGGAGGGCCCCGAACTGGAGACCCTCGCGGAACTGATCGCCGTCACGGATTTCGCTGCCGTTTACCTGGCGCTCGCTTCAGGGGCCTGATCTTGTAGCCAGGCATTCCGGATCGGCCTCGGCCGACCCGGGACTCTTGACCAGCGCAGCGCACCTACGGAGAGAACGACACACATGGACCGCCTCGAAAACACCGTCCGCCCCTACGCCTGGGGCTCGACCACCGCCATCCCGCGGCTGCTCGGCGTCGAGCCGACCGGTGAACCGCAGGCGGAGATGTGGATGGGCGCCCACCCGGGCGCGCCCTCCCGCACGGCGCGCGGTCCCCTCGACGAGGTCATCGGTGAGGGCCCCGAGAAGGAACTCGGCCGCGCGGCCGTCGCCAAGTTCGGCCCCCGCCTGCCGTTCCTGTTCAAGATCCTCGCTGCGGGCTCGCCTCTCTCCCTCCAGGTGCACCCCAACCTCGAACAGGCGAAGGAGGGGTACGAGGACGAGGAGCTCCGCGGCATCCCGATATCCGCCGCGCACCGCAACTACAAGGACGCCAACCACAAGCCCGAACTGATCTGCGCCCTCACCGAGTTCGACGGCCTGTGCGGCTTCCGGGCCCCCGACGAGACCGCCGAACTGCTCGCCGGCCTGGACGTCGACTCCCTCAAGCCGTACGTCGACCTCCTGCACGCCCACCCGGAGGACGCGGCGCTGCGCGAGGTCCTGACGGCGGTGCTGAGCGCGGACCCCGACGAGATGGCCCACACGGTCACCGAGGCCGCGGCCGCCTGCGCCCGTCTCGGCGGCGCCTACGCCCCCTACGCCGACCTCGCCCACCACTACCCGGGCGACCCCGGCGTGATCGCCGCGATGCTCCTCAACTACGTCCAGCTCCAGCCCGGCGAGGCCTTGTTCCTCGGCGCCGGCGTCCCGCACGCCTATCTGAACGGCCTCGGCGTCGAAATCATGGCCAACAGCGACAACGTCCTGCGCTGCGGCCTGACCCCCAAGCACGTCGACGTCCCCGAACTCCTGCGCGTCGTCCGCTTCGAGGCGAGCGACCCCGGCGTCCTGCGCCCGGAGGCGTCCCCCGACGGCGAGGAGGTCTACGCGACCCCCATCGACGAGTTCCGCCTCTCCCGGTACGCCCTCGCGGAGGGCGCCGCCCCGCACGACCTCACGCGCGACACCCCGCAGATCCTGCTCTGCACGTCGGGTTCCGTCCGCGCCGACGGCAACACGCTCGCCCCCGGCGAGTCGGTCTTCGTACCGGCGGGCGAAAAGGCAGAGGTGTCCGGATCCGGCACGATCTTCCGTGCGACAGTGGTGGCCTGACGAGGCGACTGTGGCGGCCAGACGTACCGCCGTCGGGCCGGGCTGCAACAATGGCCCACCGCAAAGGGCGGGCAAAGCCCGGACCGGCGTACGAGCGTACGAACGGGGCCCGGACGGCGTACGAAGGGACAGCAGGAGCACATGAGCGCTTCAGGCGGCACCAGGGCGATCGTGGCGGCACTCGGCGCCAATCTCGCGATCGCGGTATCGAAGTTCGTGGCGTTCGCGTTCAGCGGCTCGTCCTCGATGCTCGCCGAGGGCGTCCACTCGCTCGCCGACTCCGGCAACCAGGCCCTGCTCCTGATCGGCGGCAAGAAGGCCCAGCGCGAGGCGACCCCCCAGCACCCCTTCGGCTACGGCCGAGAGCGCTACATCTACGCCTTCCTCGTCTCGATCGTCCTCTTCTCGGTCGGCGGCATGTTCGCCGTCTACGAGGGCTACGAGAAGATCAAGCACCCGCACGAGATCGAACACTGGTACTGGCCGGTGGGCGTCCTGCTGTTCGCGATCATCGCCGAGGGCTTCTCCTTCCGTACGGCCATCAAGGAGTCCAACGAACTGCGCGGCACGCACTCCTGGTCGCAGTTCATCCGCCGCGCCAAGGCCCCCGAGCTGCCGGTCGTCCTCCTGGAGGACTTCGGCGCGCTCATCGGTCTGGTCCTCGCCCTCGGCGGCGTCGGCCTGGCCCTGCTCACGGACGACGGCGTCTGGGACGGCATCGGCACGCTCTGCATCGGCATCCTGCTCATCCTGATCGCGCTGGTCCTCGCCGCCGAGACCAAGTCCCTCCTGCTGGGCGAGGCCGCCGGCGTCGAAGAGGTCAAGAAGATCGAGGCCTCCATCGTCGACGGCCACACGGTCACCGGCATCATCCACATGCGCACGCTCCACCTCGGCCCGGAGGAGCTCCTGGTCGCCGCGAAGATCGCCGTCCAGCACGACGACACGGCCGCCGAGGTCGCCACCGCGATCAACGCCGCCGAGTCCCGCATCCGCGCCGCCGTCCCGATCGCCCGCGTGATCTACCTGGAACCGGACATCTACAGCGAGGCGGCGGCCGCAAAGGGACCGAACCCCGAGGCGACCCCCGGGGGCCCCGCCCAGACACCTTCCGAGCACTGACCCACCCGGCGCCGACCCCCTGGCACGCACCTGCCCGAAAACGAGCCCCCCCACCTTGTCCGGAAGGACCTTTGACCAGAGCCGGACTGGGGCGGCCCGGGGCGACCGGTGTAGCTTGGTGGCTGAGCCAGACGTCGCTGCTGATGGCGGTCGGGCGGTCCCACCGCGGACCGGCCGAGGGAGAGAGGGCCTCCGACGGACTGCGCTGCGCGCACCAGGCATTCCTGTGCCCGGCTGCGGGGTACGTCCGTGCCCTGCTCGGGCATGCGTATGCCCCGCGCCGCGCAGACAGCCGTATCCACCTCGCCCCAATCCAGACCCCGAGGAGCAGCTCGCAATGACGACTGTCGACAACCGACAGGACTTCAAGGTCGCCGACCTCTCCCTGGCCGAGTTCGGCCGCAAGGAGATCACCCTCGCCGAGCACGAGATGCCCGGCCTGATGTCGATCCGCAAGGAGTACGCCGCCACGCAGCCCCTCGCGGGCGCCCGCGTCACCGGCTCCCTGCACATGACGGTGCAGACCGCCGTCCTCATCGAGACCCTCGTCGCCCTCGGCGCCGAGGTCCGCTGGGCCTCCTGCAACATCTTCTCCACCCAGGACCACGCCGCCGCCGCCATCGCCGTCGGCCCGAACGGCACGCCCGACAACCCGCAGGGCGTCCCGGTCTTCGCCTGGAAGGGCGAGACCCTGGAGGAGTACTGGTGGTGCACGGAGCAGGCTCTGACCTGGCCGAACACCCCCACCGGCGGCCCGAACATGATCCTGGACGACGGCGGTGACGCCACCCTCCTCGTCCACAAGGGCGTCGAGTACGAGAAGGACGGCAAGGTCCCGTCCGTCGACACCGCCGAGTCCGAGGAGCACCGCTTCATCCTCGAACTCCTTCACCGCACCATCACCGACGGCTCGCAGAAGTGGACCCAGCTCGCCTCGGAGATCCGCGGCGTGACCGAGGAGACCACGACCGGCGTCCACCGTCTCTACGAGATGCACCGCGACGGCACCCTCCTGTTCCCGGCGATCAACGTGAACGACGCCGTCACCAAGTCGAAGTTCGACAACAAGTACGGCTGCCGCCACTCCCTGATCGACGGCATCAACCGCGCCACCGACGTCCTCATCGGTGGCAAGACCGCAGTCGTCCTCGGCTACGGCGACGTGGGCAAGGGCTGCGCGGAGTCCCTGCGGGGCCAGGGCGCCCGGGTGATCATCACCGAGATCGACCCGATCTGCGCCCTGCAGGCGGCGATGGACGGTTACCAGGTCACGACCCTCGACGAGGTCGTCGACAAGGGCGACATCTTCGTCACCACGACCGGCAACAAGGACATCATCATGGCCTCGGACATGGCCAAGATGAAGCACCAGGCGATCGTCGGCAACATCGGTCACTTCGACAACGAGATCGACATGGCCGGCCTCGCGAAGATCCCGGGCATCGTCAAGGACGAGGTCAAGCCGCAGGTTCACACCTGGAAGTTCCCCGACGGCAAGGTGATCATCGTCCTGTCCGAGGGCCGCCTGCTGAACCTGGGCAACGCCACCGGCCACCCCTCGTTCGTGATGTCCAACTCGTTCGCGGACCAGACCCTGGCCCAGATCGAGCTGTTCACCAAGCTCGACGAGTACCCGACCGACGTCTACGTGCTGCCCAAGCACCTCGACGAGAAGGTCGCCCGCCTCCACCTCGACGCCCTCGGCGTCAAGCTCACCACGCTCCGCCCGGAGCAGGCCGCGTACATCGGCGTAGAGGTCGAGGGCCCGTACAAGTCGGACCACTACCGCTACTGAGCACCCCGCCGAGCAGCGGTACCACCGCTCGGCGTACGGATGTCAGCAGGCCCTCGCCCCCCGTGGCGGGGGCCTGTCCCCGATGAGGACCTGAACGCCCATGCCCCGCGGTCGATATTCGCTCCATGATCCGCACGATCACACCCCCCTCGCCGAAGAACACTTCCACTGCGCGCCCGGCCCCTCCGGCTGGCGCTACGTCTCGCAACTGACCACCCCCTCCGGCGACCATGCCGGCTCGGTCGACCTCGCCCTCGACGAGCTCGGCCGCCCCATCCGTCTCGAACTGCACGCCGCGAGCTGGCAGGTCCGTGGCGCCGCCCTCGACGGCGTGACCTGGGTCCGCACCGACCCCACCGGCACCGAGGCCACCGAAGGCAATGTCCGCGCCCACGCCTTCACCGGAACATCCCCCGCCTTCCTCGTCGCCACCGCCCGCCTCCTGCGCCTCACCCCCGATGCCTCCGCAACCCGCGTACGCCTCGTCGCCTTCACCGACCCGGTCCTCGCCCCGCGCACCGTCGACCAGTCCTGGGCCTTGATCTCGAGAGAAACACACGCCACTGACAACGGCCCCCTGACCGTGGACGAATACCAGGTCACAGCCCTGGACACGGGGGAACAGCACGCCGTACACATCGCGGGAGACGTGGTCCTGGCGGCGCCCGGCGTGGAGCTCGAGCACCTCGAATCCCCGCCATCGGTCTTCGCCTGACCACGCCGGGACACCGTTCGGAGCGGGTTCAGGCGGGCGGCGCGAACCCGGTCGACGGGCGTTCGACCGGCTCGTCCCGCGGTGCCGCGGGCGGCGCCGCCTGCTGCGCCGACGCCCCCGGGCCCTCCGAGGCCGGGGACGCCGAGGGATAGAGGTCCCGCGCCGACGCGGAGGGCGAAGAGGCACCCGCCTGCGGATAGGTCCGCGGATGGTCCTGCAGATAGGAGTGCGCGCCTGGCTGCCCCAGGGCAGGGCCGCCGCCCGCGCCGGGCATCCCGGCGACGAACCCGCCCGGGCCCCCGGGCCCCGCCGGAGCGCTCCCGCCGCCGAAGGCCCGCCGAGCGTCCCGCGCCTGCCGTTCCTGCACCACGGCCGCCAGATAGGCGGCCGCAGGCGCCCCCTGCGGCGCCGGAGCCCCTGTACGGGAGGCCAGATCGGAGGCGAGCCGCTCCGCCATCGCCCCGCCGACCTGAGGGTCCAGCTGCCGCATCCGCGTCAGGTACTGACGAATGGCCAGCCACAGGCCGTCCGGCACGGCCGACAGATCAAGTCCGGAGAACCGCCCCGCCAGCCAGGGCGGCGGCGGAGGCACGAAGGCCGTATGCCCGACGGGAATCCGTTCCCGCACGACGAGGGTCCCCGCGAACACGTCACCGAGCCGCCGCCCCCGAGCCGACACGAGCGACGCGATGCACGCGATGATCCCGAACGTCATCAGAATCTCGACCACACCGATCGCACCACGTACCAGGGCGTGCCGGAACCGGATCGGCCCTCCGTCGTCCCGCACCACCCGCAGCCCGAAAGCCAGCTTCCCCAGCGAGCGGCCGTGGCTCAGCGTCTCCACCGCGATCGGGCCGCCCACCAGCAGCAGAACGAAGCTCGCGATCGACACCGCGATCCGCGCCGCATCGTCCATGGCCGCCGTCGCGGCCAGCAGGCCGATGGTGACGATCAAATAGGCGGTCATCGACACGGCCAGATCGAGCAGCACCGCCAGCGCCCGGCTCGGCAGTTTCGCGGGGCGCAGCTCCAGCGCCACCGCCTCGCCCGTCACTAGCTCACTCACACTCGCCGTCCTTCCCCTGACCTGCCCTGAGAACGGTCAGTCTGCCAAGCTGAGGGCACATCGCGCCGCAGTACGACAAGCTGACACGCAGTACGAGAGGACGAGGAGCAGCAGAACCGATGGACCTCGACGTCTTCGTGTCCGCCCACCGCGCCGAGTGGGACCGTCTCGACGCCCTGCTGCGCCGCCAACGCCGGCTCACCGGAGCCGAGGCCGACGAACTCGTCGCCTTGTATCAACGTACGGCCACGCACCTCTCCCTGATCCAGTCCAGCGCGCCGGATCCGCAGCTCACCGGTCGTCTGAGCCAACTGGTGGCACGCGCGCGTGGTGCCGTGACGGGCAACCGCCGCGCCTCTTGGCGCGATGTCACCCGCTTCCTCACGCAGGGTTTCCCGGCGGCGGTGTACCGCTCACGCCACTGGTGGGTCCCCACGGCGCTCCTGTCGACCCTGGTCGGCGTTGTCCTGGGGTGGTGGATAGGCACGCACCCCGAGGTCCAGTCCTCGATCGCGGCCCCCAGCCAGCTGCGCCAGCTCACACGCCCCGGCGGCGAGTACGAGACCTACTACTCGAGCCACCCGGCCGCGTCGTTCGCGGCCCAGGTCTGGACGAACAACGCCCAGGCCGCCGCGATGTGCCTGGTCCTGGGCATCTTCCTGGGGCTACCGGTTCTCTGGATCCTCTTCCAGAACATGCTCAACCTCGGCGTGGGCATAGGCCTGATGTCGTCGGCGGGCCGCCTCGACACCTTCCTGGGCCTGATCCTTCCGCACGGCCTCCTGGAACTGACCGCCGTCTTCGTGGCCGCGGGCACCGGTCTGCGACTGGGATGGACCCTGATAGATCCGGGCCCCCGCTCGCGCCGTACGGCACTCGCGGAGGAGGGCCGCGCCGCTCTCGGCATGGCGATCGGCCTGGCTCTGATCCTCTTCGTCTCGGGCGCCATCGAAGGCTTCGTCACCCCGTCCGGTCTCCCCACCTGGGCCCGTGTCGGCATAGGAATCGCCGCTGAACTGGCCTTCCTCGCGTACGTCTATGTCCTGGGCGGTCGCGCGGTACGGGCCGGCGACACCGGTGACGTCGATGAGTCCGAGCGCAGCGCGACTCTTCCGACGGCCGCCTGATGTGCGTTCATCCCCGTTGACCTGCTAGTCTCCTCTTCGCCGCACAGGAGCCGTTGACACGGAGCCGGTGGGGAGGTAGATTCGAACAGTTGCCTAGAGCTGGACAAGTCCAGACGGTGGCAGTTAGGATCTGCCAGCTTCTTGTGAATGTTATTCCCGAGAAGCACCTCCCGATTATTCAGGACTGAGTGGCCGGTAAGGCCGGTCAAAAACTTCTGATAAAGTCGGACTCGCCGAAAGAGAGCCGGAAGGCAATCGAATAGGCAAAGGCCCTCCAACGGCCACCGGAAATGAATTCCGACCGGAAACGGAACGGAAAACGGATCTGGTAAGGTTGGAAACACAGAAGGGAAGCGCCCGGAGGAAAGCCCGAGAGGGTGAGTACAAAGGAAGCGTCCGTTCCTTGAGAACTCAACAGCGTGCCAAAAATCAACGCCAGA